>NZ_JBFTSP010000014.1:0-127730 GCF_056400065.1 Cupriavidus sp. 01L415
TGCCGCCCACAGCGACGGATGCTCGCTGCGTTGCTCTTGAACCAGGCGTACGGCTCTCTCTCGGACCTCGGGGGAAAACTTGGTTTGCTTGCTCATGGGCTCCATTCTCTCAAGAATTGGAGCCTCCACTAAACCCGGGGCGGTTCAGACTGCTAGACCTTCTGGAAGAGCAGGTAATTCTTTTCGATCGCGGAGAGCAGCCGAACTACAACTTGATGAGTTCCATCATCTATTACATGCGAAGTTTCGGCGATCGCGTTCACCATCCCCGTGAGGATGTTGCATACGCGCGGCTCGTTGAGCGGGACCCCGGCATGCAAATTGTGGTTAGCCGATTGCAGCAGGAACATCGTGTGATTGCCACGGTTGGCGAGGCGTTATCAGACCGCCTCGCTGAGGCTGAAGGAGATGTGATAAGTTCGCGCGCGGCTTTGGAGGCCGCTGGAGCAATGTACCTTGTGTACTATCGAAATCATCTTTCGACAGAGGAGCGACACGTCATGCCGCGCGCTGCTCAGCTACTGACGCGCGAGGATTGGGCAGCAGTTGACACTGCCGTTCCGGCGAGCGACGACCCGCTCTTTGGGGAGAACTTCCAGGAACGTTTCGCGATGCTGCGCAAGCAAATCGAAAGCGAGGCGAGTGTGTCCGGCCATAGCTAGATTCGGCATCCCCGCCATCAACCAGATCAATTGCCAACATGCCGGTCCGGCTTCTTCGCGCAAGAAGCTGGCGATGCTATTCGGAGAATACTCTGGGGCTCAGCCTCCTGATTTGCTGCCGGCGCGTTCGGCCGGCAGCGTCCCGAGGCGCTGCTGCTACAGACTAAAGTCCATCACGATGCGGCCCTCGATCTGGCCGGCCTTCATGCGATCGAGGATGCCGTTGATGTTCTCCAGCTTCTCGGTGGACACCGTCGCTTTCACCGCGCCGTTGGCGGCGAACTCGAGCGCTTCCTGCAAATCGCTGCGAGTGCCAACGATCGAGCCGCGGATCGTGATGGCCTTCAGCACCACGTCGAAGATCGGCGTGGGGAAGTTGCCAGGCGGCAGACCGTTGAGCGAAATCGTGCCACCCCGGCGTACCATGCCGATGGCCTGGGAGAATGCCTGCGGCGAGACCGCCGTGACCAGGACGGCATGGGCACCGCCGATTTCCTTTTGCAGGAAGGCAGCGGGATCGGTGGTGCTGGCGTTGACGCCGACTTCGGCGCCGAGCTTGCGGGCAAGCGCGAGCTTTTCGTCGTCAATGTCAACGGCCGCCACGCGCAGGCCCATGGCGCGCGCGTACTGCACGGCCACGTGGCCGAGCCCGCCGATGCCGGAGATCACCACCCACTGGCCGGGGCGCGTGTCGGTGACCTTGAGCCCCTTGTAGACCGTCACCCCCGCGCACAGAATCGGCGCAATCTCAACAAAGCCGACGCTATCCGGTAGCAGGCCGACGTAGTTCGGATCGGCCACCACGAATTCGCCGTAGCCGCCGTTGACGGAGTAGCCAGTATTTTTCTGTTGCTCGCAAAGGGTTTCCCAGCCTTGCAGGCAGTGCTCGCAGTAGCCGCAGGCGCTGTAGAGCCAGGGAACGCCGACGCGGTCGCCTTCCTTCACGCGTGTCACGCCCGCCCCTACACCGGACACGAACCCTACGCCTTCATGGCCGGGGATGAACGGCAACGAGGGCTTGACCGGCCAGTCACCCTGGGCAGCGTGCAGATCGGTATGGCAGACGCCGGATGCTTCGATCTTGACCTGAATCTGGCCTGGGCCGGGCTGCGGCACAGGAACTTCCTCGATGGACAGTGGTGCGCCAAACGCATGCACGACCGCGGCTTTCATCATGGCTGACATAGGAGCTCCTTTTCGACGACGGCTGCATGTCACGCCGGGGTTGTGCGGAGCAACATGCCATCTTGGCGCCGCTGCGGGCACGCAAGTCATGATAGGAATCAGGCCACTGCGAGTCCAGAAGGATTCGGGGTCGGTCCCTGCCACGCGTACTGTTCTCGGCAGGGACATTCCTGCTGTTTCGACATAGCGATGACCTGCTTCATGTCCTTGCGTCCAAACACATCGGCAATCCAAAAGTCAGGCTTTTTCGATGCATCGCGATAAAAACTCTGGCATACCGGCGCCGTTAGTAGACGCCGGCGACACCTTCAAATTTGGCCCATGCACTGCGTCCCGCGAACAAATGTGCGAGTCTCCAGGTGTCGAAAAGGCTACGTCTCATCTGAACCTTCAACTGATTGAAGGCCTCCCTTAGGTGCGCGCAACTCCGTTTCGCCTTTGGCCTAAGGGCCATTGCAGTCGGATAGGCAAACACTACAATTGGATCAACGTGGTGAACAGCAGACAAAGCCACGGATTCAGTTTGGCATTGGGCTCAAAAGGTAAGTCGCGCCTGACCGCCGTTTCTACCCAGCACGGAGGAGGTGAAAATGGTCGAATCAAGAAGCGGACTTTGGAGGCGGAAGGGCGCAATGCTGGCCGCAGCCGGACTCCTGGCGCTATCGGGGGCTGCCCTGGCCACCAACCAGTCGCAACAGCGCCAACAAGGCAGGGACGCAAACCAGGCTGCCAAACAGGAAGCGCGCGCAGGTAAGGTCGACTGCCGGGCTGCAAACCAGAAGAGCAACTCCCAGTGCCGGCAAGACAAGCGCGACACGAAGCAGGAGGGCCGCCAGCAAAAACGGGACATCAAGTACTAGCGCGGCCGATGCGCGCCGACGAAACGGTTCTGCGGATCGTCCTTGGCATGGGGCACGGCATCAGCGTCAGGCCGAAAAACACACCAGACAGGTAATGCAGAGGATCTGTCATCGAGCCCTCAAGGTCCGAAGCCTGAACGATGGCTCCCGCTCTACGTTGCATGCACGACGCCCCGCGGGCATCAGACTTGACGATACGAAGGAACAAAGGCGAGCACCAGCCCTTCACGCACCATCGCCTGCCTCGTCCTTCCAATCACCACCCAACGCCAGCAATAGTGCGATGCGCTGGTTGAGATGATCGGCCTGGACGTTGATGAGATCCATCTCCGCGGCCACGAGGGCCTGCCGCTGCATCAGCAGGCCCCGCGTATCCGAAGCGCCGATGCCCGCGCGCGCCTCCTCTCGCAGCACCAGTACACGGCTGTCATCCACCCGCTCGCGCAGTTGCCTGGTGCGCTCGACATAGCCGGATTCGGCTTGCAGTCCCGCTTCCACTTCGCCCAGTGCCTGCAGCGCGGTGTTGCCATAGGCAATCAAGGCGGCTTGCTCTTCGGCGCTGTAGTAGTCCGCCCTGGCCTTGAGCTCTCCGCCGGTGAAGATCGGCGCGAAGAACGAACCATTGAGTCCCTTGATTGGGCTACCGGCCTGGTTGAGCAGGAACACGTCGCTCCGGATGCCGGTGATGGCCGCGCTGATGGAGATCTGTGGCAGGCGCGCCGCCTCCGCCGACTGCCGCATGTCGAAGGCCGCCGCAACACGGTGCGCCGACGCAGTCAGATCCGGCCGACGCCCGACCAGGTTTGCCGGCAAGCCCGCAGCAGGGGCCGGGGGCATGGCCGGCAGTTCTGGCCCGGTCGCGATTTCCCCCGCGGGATAGCGGCCCAGCAGCAATTCCAGCGCTTGCGCGGCCTGGCTTCTGACCAGCTCGGCTTTCCCGATTGCATCGCGTTGCGCGCGAAGCGCATTCCGCGCTTCCAGCAGCTCGGTCTCCGGCGCTATCCCGATCTCGACGCGCTGGCCGGTGATCCGCACCAGGTCTTCCTGCATCGCGGCGGTCTGCCGCAGTCGATCCTCCAGCTTCGCGCTGTGGATCAGCGTGAACCATGCCCTGGCGGTAGTTGCCGCGACCACGCGCTGGGCCCAGAGATAATCGTCCCTTGTAGCCGCATACTGTGACTCCGCAGCGCGCGACTGGGCGCGGATGCGTCCCCAGAGGTCGATTTCCCAGCTCGCGCCGATCGATAGGATCTGCGTTTCCGAATTGCCCGCCCTCCCTTTCACGCCTGCGCTCGGGAGCAGGCCGCTGCGCTGGATGGCGACCAGCGCCTGCGCCTGCTGAACGCGCACCGCGGCCAGCCGGAGATCGCCGTTGTGCGCAATGGCTTCCCGCACCAGCCGCTGCAGCTCGCCATCGTCGAAGGTGGCGAGCCAGCCATTAGCGGAGGTGCCGGCCGTGGCCGCGTTCGCCCACGTGGCCTGTCCTTCGAGTGCCGGCACGGCCTGGCGTCGAAGGTCCGCGCCCTCGGGCGGTGTCTGCAAGGCGCAGCCGCAAAGCATGGCGACCGGAAACGTCAGCAGCAAGGTCTTTTTCAGTTGAAACGACAACACGGACTTCCCTCTTCCAAATCTCTGGCAAATCTCAAATCGAGTGGACCTAGTGAAGCTTGAACACCAGGTAGTTCAGCTTGGAACTGACGCGCAGGAAGACCATGCGAATGATGTGGAACATCGCCATACGCTCCGTATAGATCGCGCCCGCACCGATTGCCCCAACCGGAAGCATCAGCCCGCTGGATTCGTCACGCAGGTCGAGCTTGACCGCGAATCGGTTCGGCACCACGTCGGTGGCGCCGGTGTTCGGGATCATGCCGCCCTGAGTAAACTGGCCTTGCGATTGCGCCCAGACAATCGAATCGACTTTCGCCTTGATAATCTCGCCAGGACTCGTCGGCAAATAGATCTCGGCGAGATCGCCCTCCTTGACGTTGTAAAGCTCGTTCTGCTTGTAGAAGGCAACGACCTCCTGCTGGTCCTCCACAAAACTGAACGCAGGCGAGAACGGGAACGGCACGAGCATGGTGCCCACGCGTACCTGCAGGTTCACGACCGTGCCATCGGAGGGCGCCCGGTAGACAGTCTGCTCGAGCTCCCATCGGGCGTTCTCGAGCATGACCTCGGTTTCCGCCCGCTTCGCGCGCGCCGTCGCAATGGCGGCAAACTCCCCCTGGCTTCTGGCCGACAGCTTCTGACGGGCCTCATCCTCTGTGGCCTGCGCGCTAACCACCTCGCCTTCCAGTTCACGCTGGCGGGTCAGTGCATCTTCCCGGTCGAACTTCGACCCGGCCCCCGCCGCAAGCAGCGCGTCATGCTCCTTGAGCCGCTGACGGGCAAGCGTCAGCCTGGCCTGCACGGTGCTGACCCGTCCGGCCGCGCCGCGCACCGATTCGCCAAGCTGGCGCGCCGATGCCTCGGCTTCAGCCAGCGCGGCATCATCGGCCATCAGCCTGCCTTCGAGTTGCCTGATCGAGGCCTGGTAGGGAGTCGGGTCGATCCGCAGCAGGACATCGCCCCTCCTGTAGCGTCGGTTGCCTTCGGCCGGCAGTTCGACGATGCGGCCGCGGACCTGCGGCACGACCTGCAGTACCTTGCCCACCACCCGCACGTCATGGGATGACGGCGCCACCACGTTGAGCGTAAGAACCAGCATCGTCATCGCCACCACGGGAATCGTGACCACGATGATCATGGACGTCGTGTTCCAGGGTAGCCATTTGAACTTGAAGAAGATCAGCCATACGGCCAAGGCGTAGACGCCAAGCAGCAGCGCATCCATTCAGATCCGCACCTTTCCGGCGTGCATGCCGCTGGTGATGCCCATCGTCGTGGATGCCTGCAGGCTGACCATCTGCGTCGGCCCGTAAGCCCCTTCATGTGCCGGCACGTGCGTCGACGGTACCGTGTCGCGGCCATGCTCGTCATCGTCTTCCGGCGCCTTGTCGGTGCCATACGCGGCCCGGTAGAACACGGGCTTCGTGTGCGCCCAGAGCCAGGCCAGCGGCCACAGCAATCCTCCAAAGAAGAGCGACAGCAGACACAGCGAATGGATGGCTTCCTTTTGCGGATGGCGCTTGCGATGCGCGATCTTCTCGGGCCAGATATGCAGCATCCAGAACAGGTAGAGCCCTGCCACCGGGACGAAGACCAGGACCACCCAGGAGATGGCATTGGCCGCGGTCTCCAGGGCCTTGCCACTGAGTGCGGATGCGAAAGCAGGTTCGCTCGATGCCAGCAGGCCGATGCCTGCCAGCAGATAGGGGCGCAGTTTCATCGAGTTGTCTTGAGATGGATTGTTGGCACGCGATTGCACAATGCACCGGCCGGTCAGGAGCCGGTTGCCTCGTCGCGCGGGTCGCCGCGGTAGGCGTCATTGCGCGCGCTTCGCGCTTGCCGGCGCAATGGTGATTCATCCGTGCCTTCATCCGCGGGGGCATCGTCGGCGTACAGAAGGTTGTACTTGCTGCTGGCCGGCTCGCCGGCAGCGCGACAGACCGCAGGTGTGGTGGGTAGTCCGACTCCCATGCACGCATCGGACTGGTTTCGCAGCGCTTGTGACTCCGGTCCGCGTGAGTGCTGCGCATACGCTTGCCCAATGCCCGCGATCAGCAGCGCAACGCCAAAGGCTCGGATGGCCGAGGGGCAGTTCTTGATCATGTCTGCAGGTTCCTTCGATTGACATCGGATGTCGTCGATATGCGTTGGCACTGTCGCGACATCCCGATAGAGCCCACACGTTATGGCAACGCGTCAGTCGTGACTATCAAAGGAATTAGAAAAATGCGCCTCGTACTCCGGGGCGGACCAATGCCGAATGCCGGCACTTTCTAAGTTCTTAGATAGAACTCATGGCATGGCCGACCTATCCTGTGCGCAGTCGCACATCCCTCGGGCGTAGTCCAAGCTTGCCCGACCTGCATAGTTCAATGAATAGTGTTTCCTCGATCGCCGCGAGCATCGTTGTCGTCGCAACCGCAAGCACCCTGTCCGGGTGCGCAATACCAACTCCCGAAACCTTGGGCCCGTTCCAGGAACCGTGGCCATGGATGAAGATCGTCGCCGTCAATCGTACCGATCATGATGTGCTGGCGGTGCACGCCGGCCTTTGCGAAACCGGGCCCACGTCGCGGCAGTCGCAATCCATCCCTTCCTATTGTTTCCTCGGCAAGAAGCCCGAGGGACCCATTGCGATCACCTGGAACGATGCCAGCGCCGGTGCGCAACACACCGCCACGGTGCCGCTTCCGCCCCTGTGGCCGGAAGATCCCCGCCCCGAGGACTTGACGGGCGGCTACCTGTGCGTGCTGTTGCGCAACGATGCGCGAGCGAGCCTGACCATCACCGCCACCGCGGAAGGCTGCGCCGTTCTGTAGAGGATCGCGATTGCGGGGGTGCAGGGCGCCACAGGTTGGCGCGTCGAGCCACTTTGGACCGGCTATTTCAGCACGGTCCACCTGACAACTGCGCTTACTGCACCGAGTAGCCTCGGCCCGTCATGCAGGCCCGCGAGGCTTGCCAGTACGACGTCGCGGCCCAGTCATTGCTGGCTTGCATCTGTGCACTGGCGGCAACGGCCTGGCGCCGTTGCTGGCGATGCGCCACGCCACCCGCGATCGTTCCGACTGCCGCGCCCGCCGCAGCGCCCTTGCCCGCGTCGCCACCGATCGCGCCCACAACAGCGCCCGCAGCAGCTCCGCCCGCAGCGCCGCGAACACGCTCGCCACCGGGCAGGATGACCGGAGTCGGCGTGCTTGCCACGCGGTACGGATCGATGCCGGTCTGCTGTCGGGCCCAGCCGTAGCAGGCCCCATCGTCATTGTTCTGCTGATACGCCGATTGCCCGCGCGCCGGATAGGCGATGGGCTTCTGCAGCATGGTCTGAGCCCGCGCCGTTCCGGCCGTTCCGGGTACCGCGCCCGACATCAGAACGAATGCCGCACACGCGACAAGCGTTAAGTCTGGACGATTGCTCATGAACTCTCCTGATGAGGTGCCAGGTTTGGGGCGCCTACGGGGCATCGGACTGCCATGCCCACGTGGTAGTCGGCTCACGCACAGGCGTGACGACCATCCGATCGTCGCCAACTCCGCGCCGTCCATCCCTGGCCAAAGAAAAATGCCCGCCGGGGAGACGGGTAATCTGAGCGGCCTTGCCTTTGTGGAGATACCCGAGGCACATCCGCAGAGGGGTCGGTCACCCGTCGCCTCAATGCTGACCATGCAGCGGAGCGCTCGCAATCACAGGAATTAGAAAGCGATAGATCGCGTACCGTCCGTACCGGCATTGCGCTGGCGATACGCAGACAGGCGCTCGCACAACTGCCGCAGACTCCCCGCAATATGCGCGGACTGGATCTCGATCTCGTCGTCCCAACCGTCGGCTTCCGCAGCGTAGTCGCGCAGGTCTTCGCACAACTCCGCCAGTGCCGATGGCCCGACGACCGCCAGGCTGCCCGCGATGCGGTGCAGAAGTCGCGACAGCCCGATCACGTTCTGCTCCGTCCGAATCGCATCGTACTCATCGAGGTCCGCCCCGGTCTGCGCGAGGAATGCGTCGGCATACCTGGCGGGTATCTGCGGCAGCTCGGGGAGATCATCGTCCGTATGGCCCACGCCATCCTCACCGCGTGCAAGCACCGACGCCAGTCCGGCGAGAGACACCGGCTTGGTCAGATAGCCCGTGAAACCCCTCGCCCGCGCTTCCGCGATGTCCTCCGGTCGTGCGTTTGCGCTCACCGCATAGACGGGGATGTCGATGACGGCGTGCTGCATTTCCCGAAGCAGGTCGAAGCCGTTCATGACGGGCATGTCGATATCGGTCAGGACCATGTCCATGTGCTGCCCGGCCAGTGCCGCCATCGCCTCGCTGCCATTGCCCGCGACGATGACTCGTGCGCCCAGGGCAAGAAGCTGATCGCGCAGCAGATTCCGGTTCAGCAAATTGTCTTCCGCGATCAGCACGGAGTGGCCCGCAAGCGGCGAGGTGGGTCGCGCGATAAGGCCTTCGTCGCTCCGCTTCGGCGGGTGTTCGCCGGTGATGACCGCCAGCGTTGCTGCGTGGATGCCCGCGAGGCTGTAGCTGGACACCTCGCGACCGCCATCCAGCCGTGTCGTTGCAACCAGCGGCCCCAACTGCTTCAGCCAGACGATCGAGACCGGTTTCGGCCACCAGGCCAGGACGTGTCCGGGATCAAAGGCTTCGGTCACCAGCAGACAGTCATATCTGTCTGCATCCACGGGATCATCCAGGTTTGAGCGCTCCGACGGCTGGCACGCGCCCCAATCAAAATGGTTCAGCAATCCCTCAATGCACTCGGCTTCGCGCGACAGCACCAGTGTCCGGTTCGGCGGCAAGCCCGGGCGCGCACGGGGCGGCGCCGTATCGGACGCACCAAGCGGCAGACGAACCGTGACGCGTGTTCCCTCGCCCAGGGTGCTATCCAGCATGATGCGGCCACCCATCCGTTCCGCGAGTCGCATGCAGATCGACAGGCCCAGCCCGGTGCCGCGCGCCTGGGCGATCCGGTTGTCGGCGACCTGGGAAAACGGCCGGAAAAGCTGGTCCTTGAAGTCTTCCGGTATGCCAATGCCCGTATCGGCGATGACGATCTCCAGATTCCCTTCCTCCCATCGCGCACGCAGAACGACCTTGCCCGACTGAGTGAACTTGAACGCGTTGCCAAGCAGGTTGTTGACGATCTGGCTCAAGCGCACCGGATCGAGATCGAGCCGCGACGGAATGCCGCTGCTGTACACCGCCAGGAAGCTCAGTCCGCGCTGCGCGGCAAGCGGGGCATGGGCAATCGCGATACGGCCGAGAAGCTCGGTGAGTGAGACGGGCTGCGCCTTGATGCGCAAAGCACCCACGTCGATCTTCGAGAAATCGAGTACGTCGTTGACGATCTGCTGCAACCCCTCGGCCGACACCTGCATCGCACCGACCCGCATTCGCTGCTCCGGCTCCAGCGGCCCCATCGTGACGAGTTCCATGTTCCCCAGCAGCGAGGCAAGCGGCGTGCGAATCTCGTGGCTCATCGACGCGAAGAAGGCCACCCTGGCGCTGGCCGCTGCTTCCGTCGCGAGTCGGGCGTCGTGCAGGAGCTGCTGCGCACGCGCCGCTTCCGCATAGGTGCCGGTCAGGAAGCGATGGTTCCAGTAGCGGTGCAGCGCGAACAGCAATGCAAGCAGCACGATGACGATCGCACCGGTGACAATCAGTTCCTCCGTCATCGCCCGAATCTGATGGCCGATCGGGAGCGCGAATATCAGGTGCCCGAAATCGGCCACGAGTGGCGGGCGGCGTAGTGCCCAGCCATAGTCCGGGACCCAGTGAAACATTCCGTCCTGCCGGGCTTCCAGCTTGGCATCCACGCGTTGCGCGTTGGCACGTGCGCGGGGCACGACCAGCGGCGTGCCAACGCTGTCGAATACGATCGGTTCAGGGATCGACAAGCTTGGCCCGGTGGGCCGCAACAGTTCGTGTAGCGGGATGCGCGTCAGCACGACGGCGTAGAGCGCATCGCCCTTTGCGACCAGCGAGGCACCAACCATCTCCGGATCGATGCCTGCCGCACTGCCCGGGACGCCCAGCCATTCGACGCGCTTTTCCCGCGCGGCCTGCAGGACGTCGATATCGCGACTCCGGAAGCGATCGAGGATTGTCTTGACGATGCGTGCCGGCGGCATGGGCGGCAGCACCCGCCGCGCCGCCGCGCCCGATGCGTCGAGCGATTCATAACGATACGTTGCACCGCTGGCGATCGAGATCATTTCGATCGACGGCCTCTGGCTGGCGGCAATCAGCGTGCGGACTGACTGGTCGCAGCTCCGCTGCAGGACGTCGTCGGCCGGCGCGGACGGCAAAACCTGCACGCAGAGGCCGTCCTGACTGCGCGGTGAGAGCGGAAGCGTGCGATTGGCACGCAGCTCCAGGATCAGATTGCTCGCGGCCAGTGTGCTCCGGCGCTCAAGGACGGCATCGACGACGCCCTGCTCATAGAGGCGCGCCACCTGCTCCTGGGCGCGCAGCGAGCCGTTGAGCCGAACGAGCACGCTCGTGGAGGCGATTGCGACGGCAAGCAATCCCAGCAACACGATCACCATCGAGAAGACCCGGCGTTCCCGCTGCAGATTGCGTTCCACAGCGCGGAGGTCGGGCGACGGCTCGAACGTGCCCTGCATCAGGTCAGACCGTTGTCGCGCGCGTATGCGACGAGGTCTGCGTTGCTGGTGATGTTCAACTTGCGCATGGCCGAGCGCTTCTGTGTCGCCACGGTTCCCAGGGTGCGTTTGAGGTATTCGGCGATTTCGGTGACGGTGCTTCCCACGGCGAACATCCGCACGACTTCGATCTCCTTCGGAGACAGCCGGCTGGCGCTTCCGCCCGCCAGCGCGCCGGCCCTCGACATCCTGGCCGAGATTCCCGGCGAAAGGCGCAGGCCCCGACCAGAGATCGCATCCATGCAAATCTGCCGCAGAATGTCTGGGGCCTCGTTCTTCCCCACGATCCCCGCGATACCTGACTCCTGGAGGCGCGTAAGCAAACCGCCGTTGGTGAGCATCGTGAAGACGACAATCGGCGTATCGGGGCTGTAGTGCTTGAGTCGCTGGATCAGGCGAAGCCCGTCATCGCTCTGTTCGGAATGGCCCATTGTGAAATCCGTGACAATGAGATCAGGCCGGTGCGCCTTCAGCGCAGCGCAAAGCTCCCCACCGGAAGAGCACATTGCGGAAACCTGGACATTCGGGATCTCGCTCAGGGTGGTCTTGACGGCGAGCTGAATCACCGGGTGATCGTCGGCGATCACAGCGGAAATGGTACGTCGGGACATGCGCGTTAATTCTCCACACCCCGAATCGGCTCCGGGATGCTATCTGCTTCTACAGCCTGCAACGGATGGTCCTGCCTTGACGCGAGAAATACCTTTGCTCGTTCAGTGGGACAACAATTGAACGGAGCGGTAACGCACCAGCCGGGGAACAGCCTGCATAGGGCTCGCGATGTTAGCAACTTGCACAAAGTCCCGTTTGACGAATCGGGTCAGTGACTTGACTAATCGTCCCACGGCTCGGACAGGCCACAAGCCACCGACGTCGCCACCGGCGTCTTCAGGATAACGCCCGGCCCATGGCAGCCTTTCTGCCGCGAGCTGCAGTATTAGCCTTTACCGTCCGCACCTCCCCCGGGTCAGATTTCAGCGCAATTCAACAGACGGCCGAGCGTGGAAACCCGGTTGGAGCGTTTGCAATGGCTTCGGCCAGGGTTACGGCCTGTTCACCCGCGAAGGAACCGTCTGGCGGCGCACAGCGCCGCGTGCGGTGCGGCTTTCCTTGGGGCTGCAACCAAATTGCGCGTGATACCAGCGCGAGAATCCGCTCGGCGCGGAGAATCCGAGCAGGGTCGCCACCTCGGTCAGCGGCCGGTCGGTCTCCATGACATGGCGCGCCGCGAGTTCCATGCGGATGTCGTTGACGATCGACGAAAAGGGCTGCCCCTCTTCCGCCAGCCGGCGCTGGACCGTGCGGCATCCGATACCCAAGTGCTCGGCCACCTGCTCGATGCTGCAGCGCCCGCTTGGCAGCAGCAGCAGGACAATGCGCCGAACGTCCTCAAGCATTGTTGCCTGCTGTGACACGACAGAGGCGTCTATCAACTGCTGCACGTAGCGCGCCATGGCCGGATCGGCATACGGGTTACGGGCGTCAAGATCGGCCTTCGAGCAGATAACGCAGTTGAAGTCGTAGTTGAACTCGACGTTCGGGCCAAAAAAATGTTGATGCACGCTGAGGTCGCGCGGCGCCGGGTGCTCGAAACATACGCGTGCCGGCTCCCAGTCGGGCTTGTGGAGCTGGCGTATCAACCGCACCATCACCCCCAGCGCCAGTTCGACCCGCTGACGCGTGGGCTCGTGCGCATGGCCGGCCATAACCACTTCGCGGATGATGACCAGGTCACCGCACTCCTCGATCGCCAGTGACAACGAACCGTTGAGCAACGCCTGATAGCGCATCAGCATCCGAAGCGAGTCACGCAACGTCGGCTGATCGCGGATCAGCAGCCCTACCGGCCCAAGATTGGACAACAGGCGCGACTCGGCCATGCACAGGCCGAAACTCTCGTTGCCTGACAGGGTTGCGGACGCCTGAAGCAGGCGTCCGAGACGCTCCACAGGAATCATGACGTCCGGCTCGCGCAGCACGCTCGGACTTAATCCCGCATCGAGGAGCATTCGTACCGGATCCAGGCCGGCGGCGCGAGCGACCTCGTTAAAGTTCGTGAGGGCTGCGGCGCGGACTAGTGACGACATTGGGCGTGTAGGGTGGGTTTTGTCACTTAATGATAAAAGCCTGTCGCGTTGTGTCAAGCAAGAAGCGCCGGCAGCATCCACACTGCTCTGAATCGATCGGCACAATCGATCACAGGAGACAACGTCATGAATCAGCCCCTGGAGGCGGCACCCGCCGTGGTCCGCGCAACATCCCTGAGCAGCTCGATCCGGGTCGAACCCGTCACTTGCACGATCGGTGCGGAACTCAGCAACGTCAATCTGGGCGCGGCTGCCGAGGATGACCAGCAGATGGCGGAGATCCGGGCATTGCTCCTCAAGCATCGTGTGCTTTTCTTCCGCGACCAGGACATCACGCGCGCGCAGCACGTGGCGTTTGCGAGCCGCTTCGGCCAGCTGGAAGACCATCCCGTGGTGGGGAGTCACCCCGACTACCCGGGACTGGTTCAGATCTACAAGACTCCTGACAGTCCTCCCGAGCGTAACGAGAATTCCTGGCATACCGATGCCACCTGGCGCGAACAACCGCCGCTGGGCTGCGTGCTGCGCTGTATCGAATGCCCGCCTGTGGGCGGCGACACGATGTGGGTCAACATGGTCGAGGCTTATAACCAGTTGCCTGAGGAGATCAAGACGAAGATCGCTTCATTGCGCGCGCGCCATAGCATCGAGGCCAGCTTCGGCGCCGCGATGCCGATCGAGAAGCGTCTTGCACTGAAGGCTCAGTACCCTGACGCCGAGCACCCGGTGGTGCGGATTCATCCCGAAACCGGAGAGAAAGTGTTGTTCGTCAACGGAAGTTTTACGACGCACTTCACCAACTACAACGTGCCAGCCAACGTGCGTTTTGGGCTGGACAAGGCACCGGGCGCCAGCAATCTACTGAACTACCTGGTCAGCCAGGCCATGATCCCCGAATACCAAGTGCGTTTTCGCTGGAAGAAGAACAGTGTCGCGTTCTGGGACAACCGTTCAACGCAGCATTACGCGGTGATGGATTACCCGCCAAGTCACCGGAAAATGGAGCGCACCGCCATCATCGGTGACACGCCTTATTGAGAATTGGCACTGTTAGTCAGACATGGTTTCTACGACCCCCACCGTTCTCATCGTTCCCGGCTTGCGCGACCATGTTCCGGAACACTGGCAGACCCTGCTTGCGACGAAGCTGCCTCGCGTCGTTTCCGTCGCTCCGCTCGAGCAAGACAAGCTGAGTTGCGCTGCCCGTGTCGACGCGATCGATCGCGCTCTGGCCACCATCGACGGGCAGGTCATCATCGTGGCGCACAGCGCAGGAGCGATGATGATCGCCCATTGGGCGGCCCGAGGCGCCGCACGCAACATCCGCGGCGCACTGCTTGCTGCACCCGCGGATCTCGAGACGCCCATGCCGGCAGGCTATCCGCCGACCGATACACTGCGCGACCACGGCTGGTTGCCCATCCCTCGGGGAAAATTGCCGTTTCCGAGCATCGTCGCGGCGAGCAGCAACGATCCTCTGACGCCCCTCGATCGCGCGCGTGAACTGGCACAGGCGTGGGGAAGCCGCTTCGTCGAACTCGGCGAGGTCGGGCATCTGAATCCGGTTTCGGGCTATGGCGAGTGGCCGCCGGCGGAAGCGTTCATTCGCGAGCTCTCGTGATTGGCCCACGGACCTCGGACATCTGATTACGGCACGTGGCTGTGCAGACCCGGATCAGGCGCAACAAAAGCCGTCGCGCCTGATTTCCACTAGAAGCCAGGCGGGACGAAAACCCGCCCTCCCTCCGCAAAATAAACACGCCAGATCGGCGCCGGCTCATGGTTGCGCAAACCTGTTCCAAGGTACCGTGGCGAGTTCAGTCGAAGTCTCTTCGTATTATTCCGGCTGGTAGTTAATGGACCTCAGCAGGGCGGCCTGTTGCTGGTATGCCTGCTTCAGGTCCGCCATCAACTCGTCCGAGGTGGCGGCATCACCCTGCTCCATGCCCATTTCCTTGATGCGGTTCTGCACCGCGGATTGCTTGAAGTACGCCAGCGTTGCCTCGCGAACTTTTTGCTGGACTGCCGGAGCGACATCCGGGCGCGACCACACGGCGAACCAGCCTGCTTGCGACAGCTGCGGGTAGCCGAGCTCCTGGAACGTAGGCACATCCGCCAATCCGGAAATCCGGGTCGGATAGGCCACCGCAATCGCCTTGATCTTTCCCGCCCTGATCAGCGGCAATGAGGTCGTCACCCCATCGAACATCAGCGGTACATGGCCGCCCATGAGGTCGTTCAATGCCGGAGGAGAGCCCTTGTAGCCCACATGCCGCATTTGCATGTGGGTGAGTTGCCCGAGCAGCATGCCCGAGGTGTGGCCCTTCAACCCCGGAGCGTAAGACGCAAAAACGAGGCCGTTCTTTTGCGATTTTCCGTAGTCCACCAACTGCTTCAGGTTGGAGACCGGTACATCCTTGTTGGCAACCAGCACCAACCCCGTTCTGCTGATCTGGGCCAGGGGCTTCAGGTCGCCAAATGGTTTGTAATGGACCTTGTTGGCCAACGGCGCTTCGCTCACGATACCGCCCTGGATGACCAGAAGGGTATGACCATCCTTGCCGGTGGACTGCAGATCGCTGATCGCCAACGCACCGGCGGCGCCTGCCTTGTTTTCCACGATTACCGGCTTGCCCCATGTCTTCCGCAGGCCTTCCGCCAGCAGCCGCGCCAGTGCGTCAGCGCTGCCGCCGGCCGGCCCGCCCACCACAAGGCGGATCGGCTTCGTTGGCCAATCTTCCTGTGCCTGAGCCGTGGCCATCCAGCCGGCGACACCAACACCGATTGCCAGGGCGTATCCGCTCCGCCAGAAGTCATTGTTATGCTGCTTCATGTCCGTACCTCTTGATTAATGCGCTTGCGCGTCTGGAAAGCCTTGTCGATGACGAGCTATTCTCGGATCGCACTGCTCAACCGGCTTGACCGAGCGCGACAAGTTTTTGCCGATTCGCGCAAACAGAGGGAAAACCCTGCAGAGATATTGCAAGCCGGATTTTCCGGCGACGACTTTGGTCTGGCGGTTATCCTTCACGGGCGCTGCCGTGGCGATCCGCTGGCAGGCCTAGGATGCGCTGCCCTTGAACGTCTCGGTACCGAGTTTCACAAATGCGCGTACCGCTGGCGATACTTCCCGGCGTCTGTAAGCCAGCGCCAGGTTCACCGAGAGCCGGAAGTCGCTGATCTGCTTGTAGGTGACACCCGGCTGGGAGAAGTTCTGCATGGATTCCGGCACGATGGCCATGCCGTATCCCGCAGAGGCCAGGCAAATTGCAGAGATGAAATCCTGGACGCGATATTCCAGGTGAGGCGTGAACCCTCCGGCCTCGCCTAGGGCGGATAACGCGGCCCCGAATCCTTCCTCCTCCGCAAACTGCGGGACGATGAATGATTGATCGGCCAGTGCGCGCGCGGAAACTGTCGCTCGTCTTGCAAGGGGATGGCTTTCTGCCATGGCAGCCAGCAGACGTTCAGTCTGCAAGACTTTACTTATTACACCAGCCGGATAGAGCCGTCTCGGCCTGACGATTCCCACGTCAATCTGCCCATCGCTAAGCGCTTCGAGCTGCCTTGGCGTTTCCATTGGCACGATCTCGAGCCGGACCATCTCGCGTGATTTCCGGAACTCGCTCAGCAACATGGACAACAGGCCGCTGCTCACGCCGGAGGCCACATAACCAACACGGATCACGCCAGCCAGCCCTCTGGCAGCCAGGCGTCCGACCTCGTCGGCACGCTCGATGTGCCGCAACGCAGCGGCAGCCTCGGCATGGAACAAGTGCCCCGCATCGGTCAGTGACACCGGCTTCCTTTTGTTCCGATTCAGGAGCGTAACTCCGAGGCCTTGTTCCAGACGCTGGATCTGGGTGCTGAGCCCCGATTGCGCTACGCCCAATCGATCTGCTGCCTTCGCAAAGTGAAGCTCTTCCGCCACGGCGAGGAAGCACTGCAACTGGCGTACGTCGATCATCGTTTTAATCTTAATTGTGGAACAAAGATTATAGTTTTCCGTCTGGAACATATCAAAGAATCCGGATGAAATAGCGCCATCCCACATCTCGGAGACCAATCGATGAACGCCCCGCTTCCCGCGGCATTGCTTGCCGGCAATGACGAGCCCCGCTTCCAACTATCCGCGCACCCGGACCACGATCGCATCGTGCATGTGACCATTGATCGCGATGCCCTGCTTGCGTTTCTGCATGAGGCGCGCAAAGTCGATGTACAGAATCTCGAGTACGTTCCGTTCATGCGCTACGAGCTCGCAAGCACACTCGCCAGGCATGTCGGCGATGACTTCGCGGCAACTGTCAACGGCATCGTGAAAGACCGGCAGCACGGCGGCTTTACGGTAGGACTCCAGGAACTGACGGCGGACGCCGACGATTTCGTGCGCTTCGGCACGGCCATCGGGCACCTGCTGGGTCCCGGCAACCACGACGCGATGTCGGGCACCTACTATGCCCGCTTCGTGGTCAAGCATACGGACAATAGCGACTCCTATCTGCGCCAGGCCTATCGGCTCTTCACCATGCACACCGACGGCACCTTCGTTAGCGAAGCGACTGACTGGCTGTTGATGATGAAGTTTGCGGAACGGAATGCCGTTGGCGGCGAGTCCCGATTCCTGCACCTGGACGACTGGGAGGACATCCACCGGTTTGTATGCCACCGCCTCGGGACAAAGCCTTTCCTCTACAAGGCTCCAGGGTCCAAGAATGTCAGCGATAGCGTCGAACGCCCGCTCTTCTTCCAGAGCGAGTTCGGGTTGTCCATTTCCTTCATCGATCAGTTTGTACAGCCTCGCAATCGTGAGGAAGCTGCGTTCCTGAACGACCTGTCGACTTCCATGGAGGCCTCGCCGGGAACCAAGGAAGTGTCGTTGCCCGTTGGCGATCTGGTTGTCCTGAACAACTACTTCTACGTCCATGGGCGCGCGCCGTTCGAAAAGAATGCTTCGCTGTTCCGAGAACTGATGCGCCAGCGCGGGACACTCGCATGAGTGTGTAATGAGATTCGGCACGGCTGGCCGTGACGGCGACCGAGCCTGATAAACGCTTCAAACAAGATGACATCTCGAACAGAAGTTGTAGCAAACCAACTCGCTCCGAGCGCTGGATTGCCTGCCAAGGCGGCCGATGCCGCCTATGGCGCCAACCGTCAGGTTCATCGACGACTACGCCCCATCCTTTCGCTCGCCGATTTTGAAGTCGCCGCAAAGCGGGTGCTTCCGCGTCCCATCTTTGGCTATATTGCCGGAGCCGCGGAGGATGAAAAATCGCTCGCCGCCAACCGGACGGCATTCGACGAGGTCAGGTTTCGCCCCAAAGTCCTGGTCGACGTCTCAGGACGATCGCAAGCGACCGAGATCTTCGGGCAACGTTATGCGTCTCCCTTTGGGATAGCGCCTGTCGGAATCAGTGCGATTGCCGCATACCGTGGCGATGTTGTCCTGGCGCAGACAGCGCGCGAGGAGCAGATACCTGCAATAATGAGCGGCACGTCCCTGATCCCGATGGAGGTCGTTCACGCCGCCGCCCCAGGTACGTGGTTTCAGGCCTATCTGCCGGGCGATGCCAGGCGACGGGACGCCCTGATCGAGCGGATTTGCGCGGCCGGGTTCGCTACGCTGGTCCTGACGGTGGACATTCCCGTCTGGGCCAACCGGGAGAATAACGTCCGTACTGGCTTCTCACTGCCCTTGCGGCCATCTGTCCGCCTGACATTCGACGGCTTGTCCCGGCCACGCTGGCTGGCGGGGACGTTCGCCAGAACGCTCCTCTCGAACGGAATGCCGCACTTTGAGAATTCCTTTGCCAATCGGGGCGCTCCGATCCTGTCGGCCTCAGCGATTCGCGACACGACAGGACGCGATCACCTGAACTGGACGGACATCGAACGCATCCGGCAAAGGTGGCGCGGCAACCTGGTCATCAAAGGCATCTTGCACAGGTCCGACGCAGAACGTGCTGTCGCCCTGGGTGCCGACGGCATCATCGTCTCGAATCACGGCGGTCGGCAATTGGACGGTGCCGTGGAACCGCTTGCCGTATTACCGGAAATTTGTGAAAGCGTTGCGCACAAGACGACCGTCATGATGGACAGTGGTATCCGGCGAGGTGGTGATGTTCTGAAAGCGCTGGCGCTGGGAGCCCGCTTTGTCTTCCTGGGGCGGCCCTTTATCTACGCTGCGTCCGTTGGAGGAACCGAGGGCGTTCGCCACGCCATCACTCTCTTGCGCGACGAGGTCGATCGAAACATGGCCATGCTTGGGGCGAACACCCTCGCTGACGTGAACAATTCCGTTGTTGTCTAGTCCGATACACCACGGAAGCCCCACGGGAGCGGAATCGCTCCGGTGGGTCAAGGGGAACGCCATGACTCCAGCAAAAGCCATTTACCTCGATCCCCCAACTGCGCCGAGCCGAGGCCTGGAGCAGGCGTCCGAAACGCTCGACTGGAATCACGAGCTCCGGCTCACGGACGTTGGCCCGGCCGAAGTACGCTCGGACTTGTTCCGGCGTCAAACATCATCCGTTGCAGGTCGAGCCTGACGGTGCACGCGACTTCACTGTAGTTGGTGAGGGCTGGGGCGCAGTAAAGGCATCGGGCGACGGGCCGCGCTCGCACTCAGAGCTCCTGAACGAGTTCCTCTGCCAGTGGCCACGTTCCATAGCCATCCGCCGGTCCAAGATGCCCGACTTCACCGGCGTCGACGAACCGGCTGCCCCAGGCCTGCGCCAACTCGCGGATTCGCTCAAACTTCCCGAGCGGATCGTTGCGACTCGCGACTACGATACTCGGGAATTTCAGATGCCGCCTCGGAATTGGGATCCAGCCCTCATCTGCCAGCGCCTGCGGATCCTTGTAACCGGGCGGCAACGGGCTTTCGTAGTCAGTCGGCGCGGCAAGCAATACGCCCTGCACAGTGCGCTCCGTCTCCTCTGCCCAGTGAACGGTAATCAGGCAGCCCACACTATGAGCAACGAGGATGAACGGCCCTGAGATGCTGCTGACGACACACTCAAGGTTCGCCACCCTGGCACGGCGCAGCCTCTTGTCCTGATCAATCTGGGGCACGACGCGCACCGCTCGTCCCCGCTGCTGCAAACGCTCTGCAAGCAGCGACTGCCAGTGCTCCGACATGTGATCGCGAAAGCCGGGAACAATCACAACCGTTGGCTGATCTTCGGATGTCATGAAACTTGAATTCCTCGTTTGATTTGAAGACTCGTCAGTACAGTCCTGCTTGCTCCTCCAGAGCCGCCCATCAGAACACGTGGCGGATACCCACGGCGGCGCCAAACATCGAGCTCTGTCCATTGGACAGCGTGTAGTTATTGACCGTAAGACTGGTAGCGAAATGGCTCGCTGCCGATTCCATGGCCAGCCCGGCGTTCTTCGCGTAGGCCATGGTCAGATAGATATCCGTACGCTTCGAGAACGAGTAGTCGGCAATCAGGGCAATCTGCCAGGGATTGGCAACTTGCGTGTTACCGCCAAGGCTTTTCACGTTCTGATAGTCATACTCGAGCGTGAAGTCGAGTGCTGAAGACAGGCGGTACTGACCGCCTATCCAATAGAAATCGTCACGCATGGTCACGGCACCGTTCTGGTCCTTGTTCTTGCCCCAGCGATAGCCGCCCATTACCTTCGCCGTGTCATTGAAAGCGTAGCTGCCCATGACTGCGGCCTTCCTGAAGGTACCGCTGCCAGTACCGATCGTCGGATTCCACTGATCATAGCCAACGCCTACTCCGAAAGGCCCAGAGATATAGCTCAATCCTGCGCCATAGGCGGAGTCGCGGCGGAACTGCCCGGGAACTTCACCATTGCCACCGGCAACCGGAACGTTGGCGGCAACCTGCGGAAGCGTCGTCCCTACGCCGAACGACATGTTGGCCTGTGCGGTGAGGCCACCGAACACCCCGACATACTTCACCGCATTGTCCTCGCGGAAGTTGGCTCCGGCGACCACACCGATCGGTTCATACTGGGTGGCATACCGGGCCGGGATGAAGTTGGCCAGCGTAGAGAACAGCGACTGATATTGCCGACCGAAGGTGATCTGCCCATATTCCGAGCCAAGACCAACAAAGGCCTGGCGACCAAACAGGCGGCCGCCTTGTTGCGACGTGCCAGTATCGAGATTGAAGCCGCTTTCCAGAACGAAGATGGATTTCATCCCGCCGCCCAGATCTTCCGTGCCGCGAAGACCCCAGCGCGATCCGGAATACCCACCGGAGTTCTCGCGGACAACGCTATGGCCGGCACCGGACTTGAAGCCGTTGGTGGCCGATGGCACGGCGGTGCCGACGCGGTTGACATATTCCACGTTGACGTCTGTGACACCGTACAGGGTCACGCCGGATTGCGCACTCGCTGCCCCACATGCACTGACAGCGGCCAGTGCAAGAATCTTTCTTTTCACCAGAGCTCCTCCACGTTAATTGTTGTAGTCTCCAACCTTGTGACGCGCGGTTACCACGAGGTCAAAGCGTTGCCACGAGACGAATTGAGATTCGATTCCTGCCCTTTGCGCAAAACAGCCGCGCGTATTCATGGGCGAGCGCGGCCCCTCGCCCTTCGGGCGAGCGATTGCGCTTCGTCCTGTTCTAAAGCTTGAATTTCCTGAAGGCCTACGGGGGTAGCAGGGCCAATGTTTGCACCGCTTCGAGTCGCGGATTCAACTACGCCGCCAGTCTCGGCTCGCTTTCGCGTTCACATCACACAGCGCGCATCAAGAGCATCCGAATCGCAGTCTGATTGCAGAGATTCCCTGACAGGGGCGATTGCTCCAGGTACGGAGCTCAACTCTGTCAGATCACGTCTGGTCTCTTACGCCTCGCTACCCGCTAGTTGAGAGCACTCTGTCAGCACCCCGTTAAACAGCACAGTTCACTAGTCGATCTGGATCCCTGCATCGGCAGCGATCTTCGACCAGAGCTGCAGATCGTGGCTGACCATCTCGCGGAACTGCTCCGGAGTCTTTGCAGGTGGCGGCCCAAAGTTCATGGTTTTCATTGTGGCTGCGACATCTGGAGATTTCTGGACCTTGTTGATTTCATCGGCCAGCCTCTTCAAAATCGCCGGGTTGGTTCCCGCCGGTGCGAAGACGCCGAACCACCCCACTGCATCGAACTTGTAGCCCTGTTCACCCATGGTCTTGACATCGGGCAGTTGCGGTGCGCGCGCATTGCCTGCAATGGCAATGGCGCGGACCTTCCCCGAGCGCAGGAAGGGAACTGGCGCGCCCGGATCGGTCCAGCCGATTTTCACGACCCCTGAAGCGAGGTCCGTCAACAACTGATTCGAAGTCCGATATGGCACGTGATCGGTCTTCATGCCGGTTTGCTTCTTGAGCCACTCCATCATCAACTGCGCGGAAGATCCCGTGGACCAGGTGGCGTAGCCGTACTTGTCCGGATTCGCCTTCACGAACTGGATAAGCTCCGGCAGGTTGTGAACCGGCAGATCGTTGCTCACCAGCAGCACCACCCCACCCTCGGCTGTCTCGGCGATCGGCACGAGGCTCTTCTTCGGATCGTAGGGGATGGTCTTCAGTACGGCTGGGGAAATGACCATGTTCGATGCCGTGGTGTAAAGCAGCGTGTACCCGTCGGACGGTGCCTTGACAACTGCGCTTGTCCCAACGATTCCACTGCCGCCTGGCCGGTTGTCAATGATGACCGGTTGCTTCAAGGCTACCGACAGGCGTTGCGCCATCAGGCGTGCCAGGGAATCGGTTCCTGATCCTGCCGATGACGCTACGATCATCTGAATCGGGCGTGTGGGCCAGGTATCCTCCGCCCACACCGGCGCCGAAGCGCTCAACGCCACAAGCGCTGCCGTGCCCAGCGTGACCGCAAACAGCTTTTGCATTTGAGATGCCATTGTCACCCTCCATATAACTGCCCTGTCAGCGATCGCTCTGCCTGCGCTCTTTCCAGGTGCCTCGTCCTGGCAGCAAGGCAACGCCAACTGCAAAGGCCATGCAGCCCGATGCGGCACGAGCAACGCTGACGCGAAGCACAGCGCGCGAAGGTCGCGTGAACCGTTGGCTAACACTGCGTGACTCGATGACGAGACCCGGCCTATGGCTGCCGCAAGCGCCGGGATTCGTCGCCTGACCTCAGGCCGGCAGATTTTCCTGCTTGCGCAGGAATCCCTGGTGGCCACCGTTTCGATTGGGCGAGAAGCCATTGGCCTGAAGCGTCTCTTCCACGGTGTCGTAGAACACGCCAAGCTTCAGGATCTCTCGCGTCTGCTGCGCAGTCGCGATGGGGCGACCGAACTCGCCGGAGATGCGCACCAGTTGCTTGATCTGCTCGACAGAGCTCATCTTGCCCGTTCGGGTCTGGTTCCAGAGTACATCCTCGATGCCGCACCGGACGTGCAGGCCCAAGGCAAGGCCGATCATGTTGATGGGCAGCACGTTCAGCACCGAGCTCTCCACCGTTACCACGGCGCCGTCCGGCACGGCACGCAGCATGTTTGCCAGGTTGAAGATATTCGCCTGATCCATGCCGCCGCTGATAGCCACCCAGTTCATCACCAGTGGGCCCTTGTAGACGCCGCGGCGGATCATCCGCTCGATCGTTTCAAAGCTGTTGATGTTGTAGACCTGAAACTCGCTCTGGATGCCGGCGGCCGACAGGCGTCGGATGTGTTCCTCGGCCCAGCTGGGATTCGAGGGCACGATCATGTCCTTGTACGTGTCGTAGAGATGTGAAAATCCGCGTGACACGCCCTTGAAGTCATCCAGTCCGGCATGCTCCGTCACGTTCATCTGCGTCGTGTTGACTGTCACCGTCACCTGATCGGGCTTCGGATCGAGGTCGGCCAGCATATGCCGCGTGTCGTCGCTCAGCCATTTGGCGGCCTGGCCCTCTTCGGGCGCGAAGCTGATGGAGCCCCCAACCTGGATCACCATTTCGGGCACGGCGGCGCGCACCCCGGCGATCAGCTCGTTGAACATGGACAAACGCTTGCTGCCCTTGCCATCGGCTTCGCGGACATGCAGATGCAGCACCCTGGCACCGGCTTCGTAGCAATCCACCGCCTTCTGGATCTGTTCTTCCATGGTGACAGGGATATCTTCGGGGAAGTCCGCGGGAATCCAGCCCGGCGCATACGGAGCGGCTGTAATGATCAGCGGTTGCTGGTTCTCGGGATACAGGTGGCCGTCAAGGAAGTTCATGGTGATGGATGTCCAGGATGAATTGTGAATATTGAGAAGGTCGGATCAGATGAGAGAGTTTCCCGGGCGGGGCACTGTCAGATCACAAAGATTGACGAGCCCGTGGTCTTTCGAGCCTCGAGGTCCCGGTGTGCCTGGACGGCATCTTCCAGGCCATAGCGCTGATTGATCTCGATACGGATGCGGCCTGCCGCGACATGGCCGAACAGCTCATCGACCAGTTCCGCTTTTTCGGCTGGATCGGCGATATAGTCGGCAAGGCCCGGGCGCGTCAGGTAAGCTGAACCTTTGCGGGCCAGAATTGCCGGATCGAACCCGGTGACTGGGCCGGAGGCGAACCCCACGCATACCAGCAGGCCGCGACGCTTGAGGGAGTCCAGCGAGGCCATGAAGGTGTCCTTGCCCACGCTGTCGAAAACCACCGACACGCCTACGCCATCCGTCAGTTCCCGCACGCGTTTGGCCACGTCCTCATGGCTGTAGTTGATCGTGTGATCACAGCCATGGGCGCGCGCCACTTCGGCCTTGGCATCGGTGGAAACCGTTCCGATCACGGTCAGCCCCAGCAGCTTGGCCCATTGCGAAATGATCAGACCGACACCACCCGCCGCGGCATGCAGCAGAATGGTGTCGCCCGCCTTGAACGGGTAAATCCGGCGCATCAGGTAGGAGGCTGACAAGCCCCGCATGGTCATCGCCGCGGCGACTTCGCAACTGATCGCCTCCGGCAGCTTGATCAGCGGTGCGGCAGAGATCAACCGCTTCGTGCTGTACGCGCCCAGCGTGTTGGTGAAGCCCGTATAGGTCACTCGGTCACCGACCGCCAGATGGGTGACGCCGGCCCCGACGGCCTCGATCACGCCGGCGGCTTCATTGCCGATGCCGCTGGGTAGCGGAATCTGATAAGTACCGCTGCGGAAGTAGGTGTCCGCAAAATTCAGTCCCGCGGCCACGTGACGGACGCGGACCTCTCCCGGCCCCGGCTCGCCGACAGCGGCGTTCTCAAAACGAAGGACCTCGGGCCCGCCCGTTTCGTAGATCCTAACGATTTTCGCCATGTCGTCTCCTGTTTTCTATCGAATATGAAAGTGCACCTGCGGCCTGCCAGTTGAGTTCGCCGGAGGGACAACCTGTGTGGCGATCATCAGGCCTGGCTCGGCTTTCCGCTTTCCCGTTGGCGTCTTGCGCTTTCCCTTTTCTGACAGGGATCCGCCAGTCACTCTCACGTTGGCGTCGGCAGCGCGCACGCTGCAGGCGCGATCGAGTTTTCAGTAGAACCTGCGTAAGTAGCCTGGAACGCGTACTTAAGAGCCCCATGGGTACACGTCGATGAGACCGCGTCGCGGCGAGCACCATCGGTCAGGAAAGCGGCCGAGTTCGGCCAGTTTGAGCCGTTGGATTTCCGATACTCGATGACCGAGTTGGCCGATGAACTGCCGTGCGATCTTCGAGGAAAAGGCGCCGTTCCGAACCCTGAACAGGCCTCCGAGCTGGCGCTACTGCACGAGAACTTTGCAGAACCGCCATTTCAGAGTCGGCCCGCGAGCGTCGCCCGAAGACAGGATAGTATTTCTCCTCGCGATGCTTATGCGCGTATGCTGAAAGCACCACCCGGCAAGCAACTTCCAGGAGTTCCACCATGGCCAAGGGTCAGTTGCGCGGCAGCCGCGAAGCCAGCAAACCCACCATGTGCTGGATCAAGAACCCGGCTTGGGACCTCGTTTGGGTGCTGAATGCCCTGTGGCTAGCCCCTCTGGTCCTTCTGCTGGCCTGGGGTCATGACGACGTGCGCGCCAGCCCGGTGGACGGGCTGTTCTTTGCCTTTGCGGTACCTCTATGGTTCGGCCACCGCGTCTCGTCGGCCTGGTTGGCCTACGCAACCCCGGCCTACCGTCCCCTGCTCGCGACGCAGCGGCTACGCTTCGTAGTGGCTCCGCTGACCATCGCCGTGGCCTGCTTCGCCCTGTTTCTGGCGCCCGAGAGCGTGCTGCCGATGCCGGTGGCTGAGCGCGTGGTCTGGTTGGCCGTTCTGGACTACCTGCTGGTGAGTCACCATTTCGCGGCGCAGCATTTTGGGCTACTTAGCCTCTACCGCTCGCGCGCGGGACGAGCATCCGACGCGGTCACGCGACGGCTCGACCGGTGGTTCGCGCTCGTCGTGGGCGGCGGCTTCGTCGTACTGGCAGACGCCCTGGCTGGATCGATTGCCTTCCAGGATCGCTGGATCGACCCGCTGCTGGGGGTGGGCTGGTCGGATGTGTTCGCGCGCACGCTGCACGATGGCGGCATTGCCTTCGTCGTGATCCTGACTGGCCTGATGCTATACGTCGAACTGCGCTCGCAGCGTGCATCGCTGCCGCGCGTGGCCTACGTCCTTAGCGTCTCGTCCATGGTGCTCTTGGCCTTCCTCGCGCGCGACCCCTTCCTGTTCATCGTGCTGTGGAGCGTGCAGCATTGGAGCGCGGCAATGGGACTCGCCTCGCTCGCGGCTTCCGGTGGGGATCAGGCGCCTGGCACACACTGGCAGCAACTGCTGGCGCCCATCAATCGACGCGGCTGGGCAGTGCTGCTCGTCCTCGCCGTCGTCTCCACCTTGCTGCTACCGGTGCTGGAGGTGGAGGCCGTGACCGACGAATACGCTTACGCCGATCGCATCTTCGGCGATGCGGCGCGCTGGCTGCGCTCCTCGCCCTACGTGCCGACGCTGCTGGCACTGGGCTTCGCGACTGGCTTCATCCACTACTTGCTGGATCGCGCTGTCTTCCGATTTTCCTCGCCCGACGTCAGGCACGCCGCCCGCGGGCTAATCGAATGATGATGCCGCGACCGGCCACTCATGGCTGCGGACTCAGCCAATCGATGCAGCATCGCATAAGGCGCCGGGGGATCCTCTCGCGGGGCGTTTGCGTATGTATCCGCGACAACCGAATTGGTCTTGCACAAATTCGAGCTTCAGTTCGCGTTCCATCTATCCATGCTTTGTGCCCCGGCAACGCTGCCATGCGACTGATGGGATAGCGCGGATCAGTCGCACCCCACACCAGTCCTAATTAATGATCGGATTCTTCTTCTGCATATCGTCCTGGATCATTTTTGACCAGGCTGCGCCCACTTGCCGCTCGGTCACGTAACCGCGTTTCCTGGTATCAAGCTGATCGAACCGCTTGTAGACTTCAGGCATGCCAGCGCGTGCTTCTTCACGGGTCAGTTTGCCGTCATGATCGGCATCGGCCTCCTTGAAGCGTTCGGTGAACCACTTCTTTCTTTCGGCCGGCGTCATTCCCTTTGGCGGCTGCGGTACTTCGTTGACATCCGTGGTAGCCGACGAAGTCGATGGTGTCATTTGCTGTGAGGGCTGCGCGATAGCAGCACTGTTGGCGAGGCTAATCGACAAGCCCAAGGCAGTGACAACGAATTTCAGTTGGACCATTTTTCCCCTCGACTATTGATTTGTGACGGCGTATCGGCAGTGTGAGATCGCTTTGTAGTTCGCAATCGCATCGTTCCAGAGTGCAGTTCCGGTAACAACGGAATTCTCCTGGGTACCTGCACTAGTATTGGTGAAAATGCGGCTGGCCATTTGACATTTTGGGACCATCGTTTGATGCAGCGGGACATCTCGGGGGACCTGGTGGAAGCCGCGCACGAAGTCCCACGGCGGCCGCCTGTTGGCCACCCCAAACGAGAGCTTTGGCGCCAGGTTTTCAGTCTCCATCCCGTGCAGTCCGGACCGTACAGCAGCCGCCGATCCGACTGGGCCGCATGGCTGGGGAGGCCGGCGGTCATCTCGCTGCAATTTCCGAAATAGGAACCGAGCGACCGCTACCGCGCTGCCTTTCGCCATTTTGGCAGCCCAGACTGACCGTCGCAGAAGGGTCGGTAGTTGTCACGTCTCGAGATAAGCACGGCTCGCCCGAAGAATCAATGACTTAGGCCTCCATGTCTCAAATTAACTGGGCTGGATTCTCAAAGTAATTGGGTTAAAAGCGCGATCTGTCTCACAGTTCATGGGTACACACATAGATGAGACCGCGTCGCGGCGAGCACCATCGGTCAGGAAGGCGGCCGAGTTCGGCCATTTTCGGTCAGTCAGCCGACAGCCAGCAACTGACCGGATCCGGCCCAATTTGCGCCAGTCATTCTTGTTGCACTCAACGACCGAGATGTGCCGAGCGGCTGTGTGGCGGCGAGACATGTCCAACGGATGACGTGGCGCAAACGAACGATCGCCGCCCTCCGAAAATCGCCCACGAGCCCCCGGGGAGGACCGTACGGGCGCCCGCTAACCGCATGCCAGCGGGAGATTAGGATTTCCGAACGCGTCACAAAATCGAAGCCCGGATCGAGGCACTAGCACGTGAACCTGCCTTGACCAGCACAAGTAGGATTCGCGCTACCGCGCTTGCGCCATGTGTCGGATCAGCACGCTTGCCTGTGCGGCTGGGTTAAGCATAAAGCTCAAGCAAGGTGCGCTGATGCAGACCTATACTTCATTCGATTCTCAAGGCGCACAGTCCCATGGGCGTGCGGTGGCGGTAAGGCGTACGCGCAGGAGAGATAATCGTGAGAACAAACGATCACACGCTACGGCGTTTCAAGCGCGCCGTCCTCGTCTCAGCGCTCTTTTTGACAATCGGCCAACCGGCATATTCCCAACAGCCTCCGACGCCAAAGCCGGGGCAAACCGCTGCCGTGCAGGAGACCGCATCTCAGGCGCAAGCTCGGGCGATCCTGATGCGGATGGCTGAGTTTCTCGGGAACGCCCATGCGTTCAGCGTCAAGCTGCGCGGTGGCTACGACGTCGTGCAACCGTCCGGACAGAAGATTGAATACGGTGAACTGAGAAATATCACGGTAAGCCGGCCCGAGCGATTGCGGGTTGAGAGCGAGCGCAGCGACGGCACCAAGACCTTGGCCGTCTTTACGGGCAAGGAGATCACGGTGGTCGATTTCGCCAATAAGGTCTATGCGATAGAACCACAACCAGGCAACCTGGACGACACCATCGTCCATTTTGTTCGGGATCTCCATCTGCGCTTCCCTCTGGCCATGCTGCTGGTGAGCCGGCTGCCCGCGGAATTCGATGAGCGGGTGCGGCAGGTTGATTATGTGGAGAAGACCAATATTCAAGGCGTTCCCACCTACCATCTTGCCGCGCGCAGCGATGGGGTAGACATCCAGATCTGGGTCGCGGACGGGAACCAGCCCTATCCAGTGCGCGTTGTCCTGACTTATAAGAATGAGCCAGGCCAGCCTCAGTTCAGGGCGCAATTGTCTGACTGGAACTTCACCCCGAAGCTTGCCGATGACACATTCGTGGCGCGGCTGCCAGACGGTGCGCAAAAGATCGCGTTCGCCGCGCAGATTCCCACTGCGTCCGCCGAAGCGCGCAAGGCGGCGTCCGCCAAAGGAGCCGGGAAATGAAAACAATTTCATGGCGTGGCATTACCGCGGTAATGCTGGCATGCCTGCTCATTGGGGGAAGCGTGCTTGAGGCAAGCGCGCAGGGTCGGGCAGGCCGTGGGGGCGGCGGTGGTGATCGCGCTCAACGCAGTGGTGGCGGTGGCGACGGGGGCTTCTCGCGCGACGGAGCGGCCGCTAGTGGATCGTTCTCCTCTGGGCGCGGCGGCGGCGCTGCAGCGCAGAGTACCGGCAGTGGGCAGGCTGCGTCCGGCCAGCGCAAGCAAGCGGCCGGCGAGAATCAGGCACAACGGCAGTCTGCTGCGACGCAAGCGCAACAGACATCTGGCGCCAATCAGGCGCAACGTCAGCAGAGTAAGACTGAGAGCCAGACTCAGCGACAAGCCACTTCCAGTCAGAATCAGGCTAACCGCCAGGCTAGTTCCAGTCAGAACCAGGCGACCCGGCAGAGTGCGGCCAGTAACTATCAAAGCAACAGCCAAGTCTCGGTGAACTGCTCCGGTTGCGGCGGTTCCGATTGGGACAACGACGCAGCGGCAGGATTTGTCGCCGGCGCTATGGTGGTCGGCACGGCTGCGGTTGTGGCGAATGCCGCTGCTGCACCACCCCCTGTCAGCACAGCGGCGCCGATGCCTGCGCCGCCACCTCCGCCAGCGCCACCACCCTGCAACGTCGCACCGATCACGGTGAGCGGCGCCTCCTACTACAAGTGCGGTTCAACGTGGTACACGGCGGGATACGGGAGTGGCGGCGTTGTCTACGTCCCAACTCAGCCCCCTCCCGGCCAGATGTAGGACTTCCTGCGAAGAGCTTGCAGGCACCCGCAGCTATCTTGCGTTTGCCTCTCCCGCTTGTCGCGGCTCGGTCACGATCCTGGCGCCGACGTCCTCCAGCAGCCGCTGAAAATCGGGCGATGCCAGGATCGGGGAATAGATGTGTGCGGTCGCGAGCATGACCGAGTGACATACACATGCAGATCTTCGGGACGCCCGCCGAGAAGGCGTTGTGATCGACGCTTTGCGAAAAGGGAGTGAGCGTCAGCGAAGCCACCAATGACAAATGGGATCCGCTATGCTCAAGTAATGACCGAGCATTGGTGAGTGTGGCGCCTGATTTCACTGATCTGCGTCTATGCCTTGGCCAGTCGCTACCGAGGTTCGCGACTTTTTGATGCCTACCCATCAATGACTGAAGTCGGCCCGCTAGCCGACGTACTGCCCGGCAACGCTGAGAGTCTCAGAAGGGCCGGTAGTTGCCCCCGGTACAATGAAACCCGTGCGTGGATAGGCCTACGGCAGAGACCGGAGCGCCGGTCGGTCGCTCGCGGACGTACGCCGTGCATCTCCTTGCCTCGAAATTGGGATCCTGGAAGTCGATTCCCGCGCGCCGGTGCCCGTAGGAGAGCGCATTCGCGGTCTTTGATTGGCCGTAGGCAATCCACGGGTCCTCACTTCGCGCGCGCTCCCGACCGGTCCATTCCGGCACTATCCGGGCTCCCTACGGCCATTCGGTCCATCTCTGCTAAGACAGAGCCTCCCGCACAATGACCGATGTCGGCCCGCCAACGGACGTACTGTTTCGCAACGCTGAACGTCTCAGGGGGTCGGCTCCAGCCGGCTGGCCCAGGCGTAGCCGATCTCGCGGTCGATCGGACCCTTCTCGGCCAGTTGCGGTCATTTGTTCGGATCGCTGGAATGGCCCTATCTGATCTGAGGATTCAACCGGTCAACGCAACGGATTGATAATACGTTCACCCGCATTCTGAAGTGGTTGGCGAGTGGTGTATTCGCCGTATGAGACATTTTTCGCCAGTCCAGAACCTTCACATTCGCCGGGCGGCTGAGCGCCTCGGTTCCACGGGTCTCGATATCTCAGCGCTCGAGCAGAAACTGCTGACGGAGCGAGGAAGCATTCGTCTGTTTGATGACACCATTCCAACGCTGCTTGAATTGAAGGCGCGCGGCATAAAGTTGGCCATTGCTTCCAACTTGGCTGCCCCGTACGCGCCTCCTCTACTTGATTTGCTTCCCTTCAAATTCGATGCCTACGCTTGGTCGTTCGAAGTCGGCCACCTCAAGCCGAGTGCGGAGATTTTCGAGTGGGTCACATCGAGACTTGGTGTGCCTGCAGCTGCCACGCTGATGCTTGGAGACACTTATAAAGCCGACTACGTCGGCGCGCTTCAAGCTGGCCTCCCGGCCAGGCACTTGGTTCGTCCGCCTAAACCGCCGTCCGGCGGGATCATGATTCAGTCTTTGCCAAATTCTGGATCTCCCCCTAGCCATAACTGAATAGAAGGCAGATCGATCATGGGATCGCAGTCACGCGCTCGGCAGCAGATGGCCGGTTCCGGCTGGCGGTGGGTTGTGGCAGCAGGTATTTTCCATCGAGAAGAGCCAAGCCAACCTGAGAGCCCTCCAGCAGAACGCTGGCGATGCAGAGCGCCTATGCCATCACCCCCAATCAAGCGCGGCGTAATGTACGTGTCCTCAACCGACGACGGTGAGTGGGTAGGTTGCGGATGTCCTTGCCGCGATCCACCAGTAGGTCGGCATTCAAGCTCGAAGGCATCGTAGCTAAGCGCGCAGGGTGGTGTACTCAGCCAGCCCTCCAACGCGTTGGTTCAGCTCTGCGGCGCGCCACCGCTGTCTGCGGCGGAATCACTGGGGGTGCGACTGGCGGCGACCAGGCTGGCAATGCGGGCGCACAACTCGCGAGCAGTAATGTCAGCAACGAGAACGGAAATCCCTGAGAATTTCCTGTGCGAGCCCTTCGATCCCCGAGTGCGATCGCGCAACCAATGCTTCGGACTGGAAGACTACATCTGCAGCGAGGTTAGGCATGAGCCCGCCCCCGTCGGTACGGAGCCGTACCGCAAAGCGGTGGCCCCATGCCATCAGCCGGGATGCAGTTCGCGACCCACGCGATCTGCCAGTGCGATTTTGAAGCGCCTAGCCGTCCGCCACCGCACCGACTTCAGCTTGGATTGATGTCAGCCTTTGTCCGTCGGGGCTGCGTGATGAAGGAATGCTTCCTTCCTGATGCCACGGCGTGCGGATCCTGTTCAGGGTGGTTCGCGTGCCCCGAGGACACTCTACGCCTGAATCCCTGGTTTCTTCCGAATCGAATCGAGGTAGTTCAAATGAAATCCATCCACGCCATCACCTTTGCCGCCGGCGCAGCGTTACTTGCGCTCGCGGGCAGTTTCTATACTCCCCTTGGCCAAGGGCAAGGCAATGCGCCTGCGGCCTCGCCCACGAACCCCAACCCCACGCATGAGACGGTCAGCGAGGGCATGTCTGATACGGCGGTCACAACCAAGGTCAAGGCCGGTCTGCTTGATCAGAAAAATCTGAGTTCGATGCACATACATGTACGCACACGCGAAGGTGTGGTACGCCTGACTGGCAGCGTTCCTTCCACGACGGAACGGCAGATGGCAACCGAAGTGGCCAAAGGCGTCAGCGGGGTGAAGAAGGTAGAGAACCATCTGGGCATCCACAAGTCCTGATAGGTCGTCAGGGTTCCTGAGGAGCCTTTGTCGGCCGGCAAAGGCTGCGCAATGCCTTGCCGATGTCCGCCGACGTCTGTGACCGGCCGATTCACATCAACACAGGAGCAATCATGCATAGTCCTCATTACCTCCGCACTGCACCGCAAGTCCGAGCCCGGTGGCCGCGCGTCATTGCCTGTCGCTGAGGAACGCCATACCTATCAGGCCGCCGTGGACGCATCGCTGGAAATGACATTCCCGGCGAGCGCCCCCATCTCGCCGGGCGCCGCCGTGTTTGCGGAATGGCAGGTCATTACCCCGCGCGACGAGACAGACTGGCAGTTGGCTGCCGGCAGTGAAAGCCAGCCTTACGGCGCCAAGCCAGTCGCGCAACGCAAAGGTGGAAGGCGTACGTATTGAAAGATTGCCCAGGCCAGCGCTCGGCGCCCGTCCAATGGGCCTACCCACCCTACCTGGAGTCACCCCGTGAACGTCAATGAACTGGATCACAACAGCAGCGGACCGCGAGCAACGATCGTCGGCAACAATGAGCCTGACCACTCCGGGCCCGGACCCGTCATCATGGCCGCCTACACGCTCGAAGGCAATCTAGTTCTCGGTCCAGTGGCGACAAGCTCGGCAAGGTTAATCACATCATGCTGGATGTTCCTGGCGGGCGGATCGCCTATGCGGTGCTGTCATTCGGGGCTTTCTGGGAGTGGGAACAAAACTGTTCGCCGTGCACTGGTCGGCACTGACGCTCGACACCTTGCGCAAGAGCTTTGTGCTGGGCATCGAAAAGGCGCGGCTGGAAGCCGCACCAGGCTTCGATCAGGACCATTGGCCTAGCATGGCGGATCCGCAATGGGCCACCAGTATCCACGAGTACTATGGCACGCCCCCGTACTGGAAGACGGACCGGCGCGAGCAGAAACTGGACATTTGATCTGATCGTGCCTTGCGTAAGGCATCCGGCCATGTGAAGCAATATCAGGGCGCAGCAGGTTTGACGCATGCCTGGCCGAGACTAGCGTTGCATTCAGGACTCTACAACCAGTAAGCCCACACGCGCGCGGTCATTTCCTTCATGCGCATACCGACCGAACGGTCGCCCCACTGCTCAAGCGTAATGGGATTGGACGCGGCTAGGTCCACGTCGAACATGGCCTGCATCTGTGCGCCGAACTCCTGTCCCAGGATGACGGCGTTGACTTCGTCGTTGTATAGGAAACTGCGCCAATCGAGGTTGGTTGAGCCAATGGTGGACCAGACACCGTCGATAACCGCCGTCTTTGAATGCAGCAGCACATCACGCCGCTCGTAGATCTTTACGCCGGCGCGCAACAGCTCGTCGTAGAAGGAGCGCCCGGCGAAGAAGACCAGCCAGGAATCGGTCTTGCTTGGCAGAATGAGTTTGACATCGACACCACGGCTTGCGGCATCCTTCAGCGCGGCCAGCAGCTGTGGATCGGGAACGAAATAGGCGTTGGTCAGACCTACGCTGGTTACCGCACTGCCGATTGCCGAGAGCAGTGTCGCGTAGATGAGGCTGTAGGGCTCATCAGGCGAACTGCCGATAGCGCGAACGACCTCCTTTCCGGTGTTGCCGAGTTGAGGGTAGTAGTTCCTCGGTGCGAGCGCTTCACCCTTTTGCTTTGCCCACGTTTCAAGAAATAGCTTTTGGAATTCGCGGACCACCGGGCCTTCCACTCTCACGTGGGTGTCGCGCCAAGCCGGGCTTCCATCAGACCGATGCCTGGCTCTCGGCCTGAACGATCCACTTGAATAGACGCTGCTGATATTGATGCCGCCGACGAAGGCGATCTGACCATCGACAATCAATAGTTTGCGGTGATCGCGCTGATTAACCTCCCACCCTTTCTTTGCGGAAAGTGGGTTGACTGGATTGAACTCCAGCACGTTGATACCGCTGTCGGAAAGGCGTTTGAAGTACTCCTTGGGCGAATTGATCGCCCCCACGCTATCGTAGATGAAGTTCACCTGGACGCCCTGGGACTGTTTCTCGATGAGCGCATCTGCAAAGCGATTTCCGACAGCATCGTCCTCGATAATGTAGGTTTCCATGTTGATATGGTCTTTCGCATTGCGGATGGCGGCAAACATGGCCTGAAACGTGGCCGGACCGTCCTGCAGCAGAATTACCTTGTTTCCCACCACCAGCGGGCTTCCGACGATCGCCGCTTCGAACGCCAGATGCCGATCGAAGATATTCGTTTCATCGCTGTGGCTCTTGAGCCGGCTTAGGATCTCCTTGCTTTGCTGGTCCGAAAGGGGACCGTGCGCCCCCCCGAGTTGCACAGGCTGGGCGGAACGGTTCCGCATATCCGGGACAATGGTCGGTAGCACGCCGCATCCACCAGCGAGGGCGAGCAAGATCAACAGTATCGCTCTCAATGTCATTGGAAGTCTCACGGCAGACACGCGTAGCATCGGAGCTTCCCGGAAGATGCTTGCCGGATCCAGTCGTCAGGGGTGCTTGTGTCCATCGGGCTGGTGACAGCGCACGAAGATCGTCACCGAGGCGGTGGTGACATGGGTCAGGCCCAGCGTCACAAGCGCGTACCACCAGGGGGAGACCACGCTGGCCGAGTGTATCGGCGGCGCCTTGGCAAGATCAAAATGCGTAAGAGACAGATACGCCGATTTTCTGGGCATTTCGGTACGCTGGCGGACAGCGCGCGGTTACGCGCCGCCAGGCTAGCCAAGGGAGTCTCTGGTTGAATCCGGCCGTATTCGGTTGCAATTAAATATATGCCACGAACTGTGCGCTGGCGGACGGCACCCGGGCCGGGTGTGAACTATATATAAACAGGAAGCAGCGATCAGTTTCGACTGGACGCACGGTAACTCTGAGAGCCGTTCTCGTCGGTGAAAGCCCGTCATCGTCTCTCCCGATCAAGTGGCCCGGCAGATTCGCCAGGCTAATCAACCTCAGTGATTAAAGATTTCCCGGCAAATAGCTAATCTTCCCCTCCTTCCGCATATCGATCCGGTCCCCTTGAAAATGAGAGGAAAATGACAACAGATTATCCCAGTGCCAGCACCATCATCGTTTATCAATGCAGTCATGGAGAATGGTGTTTTGCGGAGGTTGATCCGGCGGCGTGTATCTACCGTTTTGGCCCGTTTGACAGCGAGAAGGCGATCCATGAAATTCTTTCTGTGATCTACCCTGACGATCCGCACCGGCTAACCATTGAAGCGCCGGCCGACTACGACGATGCCACGATCTTGCGCACGGCAACGCGGGCCGGCGCTGCCCCACCAGGCAGCCCTTGCCCGACCGTACAGGGAGGATCAGGGACATCAACCTCGTGGTGGAAGCTTTTCTTCAGCCGCCACGCTCCTGCGCTTGCCCCGCTTCGCGTACTAGGATCGAACAGCAAGAACCCATCAGGCAGGGGGACGCTGACACTGTGATTCACAGGAGTCCACCATGGCACTGAATTTCCCGAATCCCAGCCGCAGCTACGATGCGTCGCGGCACTGCGTTTGTTTCTGGGGCTACGACAACGCACGCGAGGTCACATTCCAGATCTCTGACGATATTCTTGCGCACTTGAGTCAGGAGCCCACCTCCGAAGAGGCCACCTTCCTGGCCACGTTTGACCGCCATCGCGAACAGATACTTCTGCTGGCAAGGGAACTCTACACGCCAGGGATGCGCAACACGTACACCATTTCGTAGTGCCGGCTCCAGGCTGAGCGGCGGAGTCGCCCGGGGCACCCCGCCTTGCACCTCAAATCGACGATATGTCCGGCAGCAGCCGGTCGAACTCCCGCTTCACGACCGCGTAGCATTCGCATACGCGCTTTTCCAGGCCCACCCGGTCAAGCACCGCAATATGCCCATGGCTGTAGTGAATCAGGCCCGCGGCCTGAAGCTTCAAGGCGGCCTCGGTCACGCCGGAGCGCCGCACGCCGAGCATGTTGGCGATAAGTTCCTGCGTCATCGTCAGGTCGTTGGAGGCCAGCCGGTCAATGCTCAGCAGCAGCCATCGGCACAGTTGCTGGTCGATGGAGTGATGGCGGTTGCAGACGGCGGTCTGCGCCATCTGGGTAATGAGCGCCTGCGTATAGCGCAGCAACAGATGCTGTATCGGCCCGCCTCGCGCGAATTCCTGCTTCAGGATCGCAGCGCTCAGGCGGTATCCGTGCCCGGCGCTTTGCACGATGGCTCGGCTCGGGGTCGTTTCTCCCCCCATGAAGATCGCAATCCCGACCATCCCCTCATTCCCCACGATTGCGATTTCGGCGGACGCGCCGTCTTCCATCACGTACAGCAGTGAAATGATCGAATTGGTCGGAAAGTAGACGTAACCTAGGTGGTCACCCGACTCGTACACGACATGGCCCAATGGCAGCTCCACCAACGCCAGGTGCGGTGCAAGGCGCTCCCGGTCGGCTACCGGCAGCGCCGCGAGAAGGTGGTTGGACTTCGGATCATGTGCGCTCATGACTGCAGCTCCCAGACCGACCAGGTTGAAATAAACAACGTGGACGCCGACGTCGGGGTTCACTAGAGGTTGACCCAAGGTCCGTTAACAGCCAGACCATGAGACGGTGGTGGATCACTTGCCTTCTAAATATAGGTCGGCGGATCGAACAGGCAAATGCCAGGAAACATGCGCCGGATGTCATGTGCACTGCATGGGGTTCGCCCTTTCCGGCGACGCCCTGCCCGTTCGGGCGACTTCCTGCAATGGAATAAATACCGCGCTTCCGTACGCCCCCGGACGGCACTCGTCCTCTCGCTGAGTCTTATTACACAGCGGTATGTCTCGTATCATTCCAAGAATATGACGGCTGTCGAAGACATGCTCTCCTACAAGGCAATGGCCGACGCTCATGCAGAGGGGGTCAGGAAGCTCAATCCCCCGTTCAAAGCGCTTTACGACAGCATGTCCGACGTTCAGAAGCGAAACGCCGATTCAGTCTTCCGAACCAACCCACACCACATCTAGCGCCTGGCGCGGCGCCCCGCACCGTCCGCCCACTACGGCCAGCGCCCGACTTCCGTCAAGCGACAGGAGAACATCATGACCCCATCTAGAGCGCGCATCATGCGCACCGGTTCTGCTGGCGGCAAGATCGTGGCCGCCTTTGGCCTGACCTTGGCACTCGCTGCCATGTCGGCCTTGCCGGCATTTGGCGCGGACAACCACTATGGGCGCGCCTCGCCCGAGCAGAACGCCCGAAACCATGAAGGTCCACATGGCACCTACTATCAGAACAGCCACCGCAATCAGCACAATACGTACTACCGCGGCGGCAGCAGTTACTACCACGGCTTATACCGCGACCCTTATGTCTATGCCCCGCCGCCAGTGACCTATGTACCCGAGCCGACGCCGGGAATCACTCTCCTTTTCCCCCTGCAGTTTCGTTGAGCAGGAGGAGTGACGGAATGCCAGAAGGTGCCTCCCCTCATGCGTACGGCACCGGACTGACTTGATATTCCGTCACGACTATCCTTTGGGATGGATGAGGACGTCTCTATCGATACAACGTAGCAGCAACGAGTACTTCAGCGAATCCCTCGAATCGGTGTTCAGGATTCCATGGCAAGGCCATCGACATCGCGATCCGCTAGAACGGCTGCCATCCGCCTGGTTGAATCAGCGGACGGCATGTTTTTGCAGAACCAGGAGCGCATCATGTCACTCGGAATCATGCTGTTGATTGTTTTGGCTGTCTTGCTCGTGGGGGCAATCCCCAATTGGTCGTACAGCAGCGGTTGGGGCTACGCGCCTTCAGGCACACTCGGAGCGCTTCTTGTTGTGCTCCTTGTCCTGTTGCTACTAGGCCGACTCTAAGGCGGCCCTTCTGGAGCGTGCCGCACCGTGAGCCGGCCATGCACGGCAGGCGCATGGCCGGCTTGCTGAATCGGCGAAATTCAATCTGAGGAGCGCTCGCGCAACCAGCCAAGCGCTCGGTGACAACGCGGTTGCCACCTGTCATCCCGCGGCCGGATCGCCTCAGCATCCGGCTCGCAACACCAATGAAGAGGTACATCATGAACAAGGACCAAGTGAAGGGCCGTGTCACGGAGGCCGCCGGGAAAGTCAAGGAAACCTTCGGCAAGATGACCGGAAACAAGCAAACGCAAGCTGCGGGGACCCTGCAGAAGGATACCGGCAAGACGCAGGCAGCGTATGGCGACGTCAAGGCGGATATCAAGAAGACGGATTAAAGCAATACAGAGAGGACAAGCACCCGAGCCAGCGCACGGACGGCGGGATGACAAAGGCGACTAGTCGGCTGGCCGCCTTGTCCCGTTCCCGCTCTTCCCCGTTTAACGCCGGCGCCAGGAGACACCTATGCTCGACACCATGCTGAATCAGTTCCCGCCCCTGGCGCAGGAAGCCTTCCGCGAGACCTGTCTGCGCAACGGGGTCGCCCCCGACGGATTTACCGTGACTGCGGTTGAAGACGCTGCAGGCGTTGTGCCGGCACGCGGGCGCAGCATCTCGGTACGCTTCGGAAGAGAAGTCCGCCAGTACGACGGAAGCCAGACTGCCCAATGGACCGTCGACTTCGAGGACGACCTCAGATCGTGCGTGTTCGGCTGAGTTACCCTGCGCCCGCGTACGGCAGCGGACCGACTTCCTGCGACTCATGGGGAGAATATTGTCATGGCACAGGCAGGCGACCAGGCCTTTGCAGCCGGGTACTTAGAACATTCATACCCGGCTCCCTGCGCGGCCGCAGGAGGTAGCAGGAAATGAAATGCACACAAACATTCCTCAAACGGACGGCAATCCTGATCGCCGCGCTTGGCATCGTCTCCTGTAGCGGCATGAGTCGGCGAGACACCGATACCATAGCGGGGGCGGGCATCGGCGGCGTCGCGGGTGCAGTGCTGACTGGCGGCAGCGCCTTGGGGACTGTCGGCGGAGCCGCCGTCGGCGGCGTCATCGGCAATCAGGTCGGCAAGTAGCGGCAGCAGCGCGATGTCCAGCGCGCCAATCCCATGGAGCCATCGTGAACTTCATCACCAGCGCCGGCCCGCTTATTTCGCTGATAGCCGGAATCCTGATTCTTGTGATTCCACGGCTGCTCAACTATATCGTCGCCATTTATCTCATTGTCATCGGCCTGCTCGGATTGTTTGGCGGACATCTGCGCTGAGAGGACATGGGATCCTGCTTCCTGCCGGATTCCAGCCGGACTTACTCGAGATACCATCATGCGTGCTCTGCTCTGTCTTCGCTTCAAGGATGCCACTTCCGCCCGCAACGGTTGGGCAAAGCTGCTTCCCCTCGTGCGCGGGCCGGCCCGTGTGACCGGCCCCTGGTTCCTGGGTGGAGGCCTGCGGCCGGTTGAGGGCTTGCCGGCAGCCGACAGCACCCACACCACGTTCCGGCACGAAGCCTCTATCGCGGGCTATAGCATCTTTGCGATGCTTGGCCTTGGGCTGGCGGGATACTACGGCGATCATTCCGGCGCCCTGAGTGGCCTCGCCACCTATGGCCTCGGCTTTGTGACCTTCGGTATCTGTGGCTGGCTCCTGGGCGCTTTGATCGGCGCCACGCTGCCGCGACCGCGGCTGGCTCGTCAGGCTGCGCTCTTGTCGCAGGGTGAGATCATCATGATCGTCGGTTGCAAATCCTCCGAGAAGGAAACAGTCAAGACGCTGCTATACGAGCTGGGCGGAGTCGGCATTGACGAGCACGGGGACTTCCTGCCTCATCTGCGCTGGACGCGAGCATGACCGTTCCCTGGCACTAGGCCGTGCCGGCGGGAATGAAAGGCCTAGTGAAAGTAAGATCTCCGAATTCAGAGATTGATCAGACCCGCCGCGACGTTCACACATAGCCCCAGCACTGCGATATTGAAGAAGAACGAGAGCACGGATTGAGCGAGTACCGCTTTGCGGATGGACCGCGATCTTATCGCCACGTCCGACGTTTGCGAGGTCAACGCGATCGTGAACGAGAAAATGCAGGAAGTCCCAGTAATTCGGCTCGAGCGCGCTATCGGGAAAGCCAAGTGCCGGGTCATCGGTACTCCCCCAGGCTAGCGTGCATCATCGAATTGACCCGTCGAGCTTGGCGGTTGGGGTGGCTTCGGTCACTTGAGGTGCTCGGGCAATTCCTCGAGCTTGAACTCCAACTGCTCAATCTGACGATCGAGATTCTCAGACCTACGGCCATACTGCAGCCGCTTGAGTTTGGCGATCAGCAGCTTCAGACGCTCGATCTCAATGGTGCAGCCGCTAAGCTGCTCGCGCAGCATCGCCACATGCTGATGCAGGCAACGACGTCGTGTCTTTTCCCTCGCAATGCGCTGTCGCGCGCGAGTGCCATCGCCTTCAGCGCGGCGATGTCGTCGGGTAGCCCGGAGAGATCTGTTCGCAGGCCGCCACCTGGTGAACAGCGCATCAGGTATGCGTTCAGGCACCGCAATGCGATGATTGACCCCCCTCGCTTGCGTTTGGCACATCGAATACTGTGCCAGGTTGAAGGCGACGACTGACGCAACTGGATCACTGCGTTGCAGGAGGGCTAACGACGTTCGTCTCAGGCCCACGCCTTGCCGGCCGCCTCAATCAGGGCGCGAATGTGGGAATTGTTACCACGACTGAGAGATGCCACGATGAGCGGCGAGAATTCCGCCTGCTCAAGCGGGGGCGAGCGCCAGGTATCCCTCGCGCTCGCTTCGCGAGGCATGTTCTTCCCGTGTCAGCATCATGCTGGTCGAGACCGGTAGAGGCACCTCGCTTGAGCGGGCGACTGGAAAGCGCTACGCTGGTATAGGGCCTCCCTGCATAGCCGCTTTAACGCATCGTTAGCCCTGATTCAAACGGCTGAACACGGCCACCCCGAGCGCCGGCTGTGCGTGGCCGGGGGAGGGCGGCGAACCGCTGTGGAAAAGGAACGTCGGAACGCGCGCCGAAGGCAGGCCGGGCGTCCTGCGCGAGCGGCCATTCCATCCACGATCTGATGCCTATGACGCCCGTCCTTCCAGTCCCGAAGCTCATTCGATACCGGCCGCGCGCCGCCATCGCGCTAGTGATCGGCGTCATTGCCGCGTTCTTGGCGCCGGTGTCGCTGCGCCCCTTGGTGCGCGTCATCCTCGGCTGGGACATCGCCATTTGGTCGTATCTCGCGCTGGTCTGGTGGCTGATGGCCAGGGCACCACAAGACATGGTCAGGGAGATCGCCATTCGCGAGGACGAGACGGCCACTACGTTCCTGCTGGTCGTTTGCATCGCCGCAATCGCCAGCATTGCCGCCATCGTGCTCGAATTGGCGACGGTGAAGGACCTGGAGGTCGGCGCGGGGCTGGCGCATCTTGTCTTCACCGCGGCGACGCTGTTCGGCGCCTGGTTTTTGATTCCGAGCATGTTCGCGCTGCACTATGCGCGGCTCTTCTACAGCTCGGCGCAGGGGGGGCGATGCGCACGGAGCAGATCGGCGGAGTAAATGGCAGAAAGAATTTCATAAATTACGTTTTCGTTGTCGAAAGTGCCAAGGCGGCAAATGCACGCCGCTGGGTCAAGCTTCGCAAAACACCCTCGCGAAAATTGCGATAACTTCACATCAATGAGGTCGGTGCGATACCCGGCAGCCCCGGAATAATAAAAACCCCTTCATATTGCAGAGACGCTGGACACATTGAAGTGTCCAGCTGCGCGAATAAACCGGTCATCTCAATTCGCAAGGAAAATTTCGGGCTCGCCGACGAGAATGACGCGCCGATTTTCTGTGCGTCGAGTCTGCGTTCACACTTGAGCCGGGCGCCGTCCAGCGCACAGTCCGTTACATTGATTCAACACGACCAGATCCGGCCACAAGCTCAGCGCACCTCATTACCATGCTCCCCCTTCTCACAGATGATTGACCTATATTTCAATAGTGATCCCGCCGTCCTGCGGTGGCGCCAGCGATTGGATCAACGTGACGAGTATGTAATCCGTTCTGTTTTAGGAGATGTGACATGAGCGTCGCTCATGATCCGACGCCGCACGGCAGTCCGGTGTCGGAGAACAGCATTGGCGCTTCCAATCGGCACCTGTGGACTCGGTTCTGGGCCATTGCGAGACCTTACTGGTTCTCCCGGGATAAATGGACGGCAATTGGCTTGCTTGTTTTGTTGATACTGCTGCTGTTGGGGCAAACCGAAACAAATGTACTGTTTAACGAGCAATCCGGAGAATTTACCTCAGCATTGGCGGCCAAGGATACTGATCGCTTCTGGGCCTCCATCGTAAAATGCATCTACATTCTGATCGTGGCGGTACCGATATATGCATTTTACTATTATATTAGAAATAAACTCGGAATTCGCTGGCGGCGCTGGTTGACCAATCACTATCTGGACGGCTATTTCAAGGATAGAATTTTTTACAAACTCAATTCAGATGCCGCGATAGACAATCCGGACCAGCGAATGACGGAGGACATCAATACATTTACGCAGCAGTCTCTATATTTTCTGTCGGTTAGTATTGGTGCGCTGCTGCAACTCATAGCGTTCAGCAACGTCCTGTGGACGATCTCCAGGTCGCTTGTCTTCTTTCTTGTTCTCTACGCCGTCGCTGGCACCTCGATATCGATATATTTCTTCGGGAGAGTCCTGATCGGCCTGAATTTTTATCAGTTAAAGCGGGAGGCGGATTTTCGATTCAGCCTGATCCGGGTTCGTGAGAACGCTGAGTCCATTGCGTTCTATGGTGGCGAAGCTCAGGAGTCTTTTCATGTGAGGGGACGTTTTGAACAGGCCTTCCGCAATTTCAACAAACTCATCAACTGGCAGCTGAATCTGAATTTGTTTCAATATGGATATGGCTTCCTGACCATCATGCTGCCCAGCGCCATTGTCGCTGCGCGCGTTCTTTCAGGCGAGCTCGAAGTCGGTCGCGCCATCCAGGCTGCCGGCGCGTTTGCGGCCATACTGAGCGCATTGGCCGTGATCGTTGACAACTTTGAAAATCTGAGCCGATTTGTGGCGGGGCTCGATCGGCTGGACACATTCTCCATCTCTCTGACCAGGAAGGCGGCAGCCTCCCCGAATGCGGGGGGCACGATCAAAGCCATGCAGGACGCCCGCCTGGCGCTAGCACATGTCACGTTGCAGACGCCGAATCAGGAGAGGACGCTGGTCAAAGACCTAACTGTGTCGATTAACCCGGGAGAGGGGCTGCTAATTGTCGGTGCCAGCGGAGGTGGGAAGAGTTCTCTGATGCGCGCAATCGCGGGCTTGTGGAACTGCGGCACGGGATGCATCATGCGGCCCAAGCCGGACGAAATGTTGTTTTTGCCGCAACACCCTTACATGGTGGTCGGCAGCCTGCGCAACCAGCTGCTATATCCGAATAACAATGACAGGGAAGTATCCGACGAGGAACTCTTGCTGCTGTTGGAGATGGTCAATCTGCCGGATATTGTTGGCAGATTTGGCGGGCTGGACGCGGAGCTGGATTGGGGCAAAGTGTTGTCCATTGGAGAGCAACAGCGCCTCACGATTGGGCGTGTACTGCTCGCAAAGCCGCGATATGCGATGCTGGACGAGGCTACCAGCGCCCTGGATATTGGCAACGAGGAAGATCTATATTTGCGATTGGCCGGCATGCCGACGACGCTTGTCAGCGTTAGCCATCGACCCACACTCCTTAAATATCACCACCAGGTTCTGGAGCTGCCCGGGGACGGGAGATGGCAACTGCATCCGACCAGAGACTACCGCTTTGGTTGGTAGATCCTCGCCTGGAAAACTGTGGATTCGCGCCGAAAGGCGCTGTCGCCATCAGCAGACGAGAAATCACCGTGAGGTGTGTGCGCTGGTACCTGCGTTACAAGCTCAGCCCTCGAGACCTCGTTGACATGATGGCCGAGCGAGGTCTGTCGCTTGCGCACACGGCGACCACACGCTGCCTCAACCGCTGCGCGCCGGAATTCGTCAAGCGCTGGAATCGGTTCGCGCGCTCCGCTGTTTGTTCATAGCGTGTCGACGAGGGCGTATGTGAAGGTCCCTGACAATTGGATCTAACATTACCGTGCGGTTGACCGAGCAGAAAAGACGGTCGCCTCGCGCAAACGCCGCGATCACCACCACCAGAAACATCGACATTGCCAGCAGCGCCTGGATGATCATCCAGGCCTAGTTGCGACGAATGAAGAGTGGGCAGATATTGCCGGGAGAGGAGCATACCGCAGCGCGTCTAGATTGAACTGATTCTGTGTGATTCTTCCCTTGCCTTGGCAAATAGGTTTACGTTCCCACCTCGCCGGGACGTAGCTTAGGATCGATCGCACGGTCGGCTCTGGTCTCGGCCAGACATGCGTCAACCATACTCCGAACCGAAGTGACATATTGATTGGCGCCGATTGCGCTCTGGAGCGCCTCGCTCCACTGGTCAGTATCACCTCTTGGCCAGAGGCCGACGACGATCGACGCATCCGGGAAACGCCGCTGCACGCGCCGGACAAGGTAGCGCAAGTGGGACGGGATGCCTTCAATGTTCAAATAGAAAACACACACAATCGCCGGCACGATGACGTCCAGACCTTGCATGCTGGCGCGCGAGGCCGCGTCATGAGGGACAACCCGGCAATCAAGATCATGCTTTCCGAGGAGTTGCGCGACAATGGTCGACGCCAATTCGTCGAGGGGGCCCCGTCCGGCTATGCAAAGGACCTGGCCTTCGGCGCTTCTTGCCGGCGCGGTTTTGATACTCGGCGAGAGGATGGCGGGACCTGGTTGGTGCGAATCCTGTTCGGCGATGTACGGTGCTAAGGCGGCCGTTTGGCCGTTAATTCCGGCTGGATTTGGTTCGATGTCGGCAAAGCTGTCCAGACCATCGACGAGATCGGTTACCGTAGTTTCTATTCGCGCCAGTTGTGCGGCCGTTACAACGCCGCGCAACATATCGCTGGCCGCAAGCTGCAATCCCTTGATGGCGACCTCGTCGTAATACGAGGAGAGTGACCGGTCTCGCAGCAGAATTTCGGCTTGCTCGAGTGTTTCATCCGGATCGCCGGCCAGCGCTCGCTGGTAAAAATTCTCAACTGGCGTGAGCGTCGGCTGGTCACCGAGCAGCACGTCCAGCATTTCGAGTCTCCCGAAATGCCGGCCGAGGACTACCAGGCAAAGCGTCAGCGGGGTGGACAGGATAAGCCCGACCGGGCCCCATATCCAGCTCCAAAAGATCGCGGCAACAACAACGGAAAATGGCGAAATACCCGTGCTATGGCCATATAGCATCGGCTCGATGACCTGACCGGCCAGCAGCTCGACGATCACGAAAAGCGCCAATGACCAGATCGCCATCGACCATTCAGGACTGACTGCTGCGGCGAGTGCGGAAGCCAGAATAGCGACGATCCAGATTCCCACGTAGGGTACCAGGCGCAACAACGCGGCGAGGATGCCCCACAGCACCGGGCTTGGTATGCCAATCAAGAAGAGCCCGGTTCCGATTACAACGCCGACGCCGGCATTGACAGCGAATTGCGAAAGGAAATACCGGCTGAGGCGCCGCGCGGCGTCATCCATCGCGGTGGTGGTCCGGTGCAAATCGGCCGACCCGAATAGCCGAATAGCCCGATCCCTAAGGTCATCACGCTGTAGCAGGATGAAGATGGTGACGATGAATACAATGAAGGTGGTCTCAATCGGCCTAACGACGGGCGAGAGTATTTGCCGCGCCAGATGAAAGGCCGTCGGAGCCGGCTCGATGACTTCGACCGGAAGTGCCGCGGGTGGCTGAGCCGGCGGCGAGGCGGACAGGGGCCGAGCCGCTTGCGGCAAATCAACGGTTGCCCGTCGAAACGACTTTCCAGCGGTCCCGGCCATACTGCTGAGCTTTCCAATTGTCAGTCGATGCGCGATATTGATCTTTTCTTCGATGGTGGCCTGATAGCGAGGCATGCCAATTGCGAGATCCGTAATCTGTGCGGCGATCACGCCCCCCAACAAGACCATCATCGAAATTGAAATTGTCACGGAGACTAGAACCGATACGATCCGGCCGAGCTTGATACGACAAAGGAAACTGACCATTGGCGCTACTAGGACGCTGAGAAAAATCGCGAGCGTGATCGGGATCAACACATCTCGGCCAACATAGAGTCCGGCGACGACGGTCACGCCGATGGCGAGGCTGACCAGGCCGTGGAGGCTGACGGACTCGGAAGGCTTCAGGTGCGCCACCTGCCTCGCGGGGCGCGGGTCGACCGACTCAGGCATGATCAAAGGTCCGCAGTGTTCGCCTTCTCGATGAGAATCAACCCGCGGCATCGGAAGGGATCGCAACAGCCGATCCCGTCGCAATCAGGTCGAATCATCCGCTTGGCGCCAAGCGTCTCAGGGTTGCCCCATTTCATTGAGGGTACGGCAATGTCTGAGCAGGGGTCGTGCGACAGCGTACGGAGACGCGAACTGTGCAGTCGAACTGCGAAATAGCGCCAGGGCAGCGCTCGGGGTATCCGTGGCAATTGCTCGACATATATCGCCAAATGCGCACATCATTTTTTCGGGGAGGAGGTCGTCCATTCTGTGATCGCGAGAGCACTGGAGTCCCACGCTACGTGTTCTGCGGTCAAGTTTCCAAGCTCTCCCGGGCAATCGCAGTCGTCGCCGTCAACGACGGGCGGCAGACGGAGAGGGCAGCTCGTGATTGGACGGTCACCAACGGACAGTCTACAGGGGCGCCAGGAATCCTGGATGTATCAAGAAATCGAGGGCTGCTAGGTTGCGCGCGAGGCTTGCAGCGTTATGTGGTGTTGCCCGCTACCGTACAGACGTTTCCATGTCGTGTGTGAGAAGGTGGCACCACACCTGCACGAAATGGCAAACCTCGCAGGCATGTCCTCGCGGACATCTCTAGATGTCACGCCTGAGTTGTTGCAATGCAGTTCATGTTGGTGAGGAATTTTAGGAGCGCATCATGAATAACATCATCTGGCTTGTTGGACTTGTGGTCATTGTCTTGTTCGTGCTTGGATACTTGGGTCTGAGATAGGAATTTCTAGAGTTTGTATAAATCTCCGAGGATTATCGACACCGAAACTGTTGTGCCACTGGTAGTGACATTAGAAGTCGGCGGTTGCGCTATGTGTCAACTACCGCTGTAAATTCGGCATTTGCTGTCCCATGAGGGTCTCCGTATTGCTGTGAGCTATTGCAATACTTACCATACCCACGTCACGTGCCGAGCGAGTTGGGTGGGCCGCAAAGGCACACGAGAAGCTGACGTCACTCTGAGCCGTCGCGAACCGGGTCCACCCAGTCGCTGCTTACTGGATACGGACTGCCCAAAGGCGAATGGCCCCGCCTCCGATCACCTACCCGCAGGAACTTCATTCCGCCTTGCTCTACGTGTGCTTCCACGGGCAGGGATATCGGTCTTAGACCTCTTGTAACGTCTCCGTTCGTTGACGACGATAGCTTGATGAGCCTCGGCAGCGGGATGCATATGACGAGAACGTCCGGAGACCATAGCATCGCCGAGTAACGCGCCCGTATGTCCGGCGCGACCTCTGCCCTCGTCCAACTCGGTCGAGGATTTCTTTCTTGTTCTGCTCTGAGAGATCGCCGGCGCGCATGTGGCCTTCCCTGTCATGCCCTCTAGCGCTCAACCAAAGTCGTCGCTCTCGAAGAGTCGTTTTGACCGTGAGAATGTACGTTATGCCCAAATCGCATTGATGCGCGAATAGCTCGGCCGCATGCTGCAAAATTCGCGCAGGGGCCTGCGGAGTACCATCGCCAGAAAGCAGCTGATCCTTCTCGTCGCCGTATGATGCGATCAACGCTCTTTCCGCGCCATCGCGCAGCAGGCCCTGCCAATATGAAAGAAGACCTCGCACATTTGCCAAGGGAACTAGCGGATCAGTTCACCGGGCCGTTTCTGCGCTTCGTCCGAATTGAGGCGATGGCTGGCGCCATCCTGTTACTTTGCGTGGTGGTTGCATTGTCGTTGGCGAATTCGGCCTGGTCCTCTCAGTACTTTGCGCTCTGGGAGATACGAGTCGGTTTATCGTTGGGGAATATCGAATTCTCGCGCTCGTTACAGCACTGGATCAACGACGGTTTGATGACGCTGTTTTTCTTAGGTGCCGTAAAGAGCCCCCCGGTTGGATCGCCGGCCACGGTCCGCACACGCGGCACTGCTTTCTGGTGGGACGGATTCGAAGTGGCTCATCGTGATCGGCGCAAGCGAAATAGGGCTCGAGTTGGGGTTCGTATGGCAGCGGCTCGGCAGCCAAGTCACAGTGTTAACGAGCATGCCAACGTGCCGATCGAAGCGGTAGGCAGCCGGTTCACTGACCGGAGATCAGCCGAGCATCGTCAGTCGGAATTTGTCTCCAAGGAAGCCCGCAACGACCGAACCGAGCTTCAATCATTGGAGCAATAAGGGCCGATTGGCTGAAATTCGAAACCCTCTCCGGCCAGTTGCGGCTGGCGCAAATTCAACGGCGACTTCCAAGTGTGGATTCAACTGGTCGACGCAACAGATCGATGAAATCGCTCAGCCGGTGTATCGAAATCTAGGCGTCTTGCGCGGACGTTCGTTGAGACGCTTGGCCACGGCCCGGACATATCAGGCTGCATCGCGACCGCCCGCCGGGGTGGCCACGCCGCCACTGCCGTTACTCGAGCCGCCTCCATCCCCGCCGCATGCGGCAAACAGTGAAATCACCACGGCAAGTGTTGCAAGAGCGATATGCAGGCTGGCGATAAGCCCGCCACGTGAGGGCGGTTGCCCGGCCGACCAGCGGGGGAGGAGCTATGCAAGGAAGCAATGACAACGTAAGTGCCGCTATTCGTTCCCAACATGGAAGCTCTCCTTCCCGACTCCGTGAGTTGACCAGGCCAACGCTGACATCTCGTCAAGGGGACCGGAATCTGCCGACCCGATGCGAAGGGATCCGCGCTATGCGCCATGACCTGCCGTATAAAGCGACATGTATTGGCCGGACAATCGGTACGATGCCGGACATTGTGGTCATTCGGATGCCAATCCCGGCCAGATCAGCGGAATCGGGGACGCACCCTGTGCGGCGCCACACCTGATTCCTGATACTGGAAATCCGCTGCCGGAGACGGGATCAGAGTATGCACATTGTTGATTCACGGAGCGCGCTCGGTGCTATTCAGATCGAAGGAAAAGCGGATCTGGTGTGACCGCCGGTGCCAGAGACAGCCGGCCAACGTCGTCGCCATGGCCTTGGTCAACAAAATGGTTCGCATTGCCTGGGCGCTGTTGGTGCGCGGGACAGCATACGAGAAAAATCATGTGTCAATGCAATCGCGTAGCCGGCCTTCTACGGGATACCTCACCAACACAAACATCCACCTCGATCTTAGTGGGCAGGGAGCCGGGTTATCGTTTCGAGTCTTTTTGCAAGAGCTTCTCGTGCAACTCGACAGTTAGCGTTTCGACACGCTCAGCTAATTTTTGGGTAAGTTCTGTTAGTTCAGTATTCCGCTGCAGCAACTCCAGCAGTTGTGCAGCGCTTTGCGCGGCAATTGCCTGCCGCTGCTCGTTAGCGACAGCAAGGGCCTCCCTGTGTCGCGCGTCAGCCTTGGCATGTGCGTTGTCTCGCGCTGCCTGTCGCGTCTGAGCAAGCAAAATGAGCGGCGCGGCATAGGCTGCTTGGAGACTGAATGCGAGATTAAGCAGAATGAATGGGTAAACGTCGAACTTGGTGAAGCCGACGGCGTTCACCCCAATCCAGATGGCGACGATTACCGTTTGTGCCCCTAAAAAAACGGGCGTCCCAAAAAAACGCGCGAAGGCTTCGGCCTTCAGCGCGAACCGGTCGTTGCCAAACGCCGTGGCAAGATGTTCGTGAGGCCGGTGGAAGCGAAAGTGATCAACGTTCGGAACTTCGACCGGAGCGGCATGGGAGCCGGAGTTCTCTGTTTTCATACATTCCCCAATGTCAGTAATCGTTCAAGACCGGCCCGAAACGACGTCTGCGGCACCATACCGGCGGAGATTCACCGCAATGAATAACGGAAGCCTATCGTCAGACGATTCCTCACCGCAGGCATTCAGGAATCTACAACCAGTAAGCCCACACGCGCGCGGTCATCTCCTTCATACGCACACCGTTCGAACGGTCGTTCCATTGTTCAAGCGTGATGGGATTGGATGCGGCGAGATTGCGCTCCGGCGTAAAGCTCTACGAGCGGCGTGACGTGCTGCTGCATTCGAAGATAGCGGTTATTGACGGTGTTTGGTCCACCATTGGTTCGGGCAACCTCGACTGGCGCAGCTTCTTGCACAACGACGAGGTCAACGCCGTCGTCCTGGGACAGGAGTTCGGCGCACAGATGCAAGCCATGTTCGAGGTGGTTCGTCGTAAAAGGAGCGTCCGGCGAAGAACCACGAATCGGTCTTGCTCGGGAGGATGAGTTTGACATCAACACCACGAGATGCGGCATCCTTGAGTGCGGCTAGCAACTGCGGGTCGGGGACGAAAATGCGTTGGTCAAATATACGCTGGTTACCGCGCTGCCGATCGCCGAGAGCAGTGTCGCGTAGATGAGGCTGTAGGGCTCATCCGGCGAACTGCCGATGATGCGTACGACCTCCGTCTCTGTGTTGCTGAGTTGTGGAACGACGGTCGCTAGAAGGTCGCGACATCGTTGCGCGCCTTTCCCTCAAGCACCGCCCTCACCACTTTGACGCACCGCAAAAACTCAAGCAAACCGCATTGATCCGTATTAAACTTTCATAACTTTCTGAAAATTCGAAACAGACAAGCATGCAGCTATCACCCCTGGTTCAGCGGTTTGTGCTCCATTTCGGTGAGATGGGCAGCCGCTGGGGTATCAACCGGACGGTGGGGCAGATCTACGCCCTGCTCTTCACCGCCTCCCGCCCGCTCAATGCCGACGAAATCGCCGAATCTCTCGGCTTTTCGCGCTCGAATGTCAGCATCGGCCTCAAGGAACTCGAATCCTGGAACCTGGTGAAGCTGTCTCACCAGCCCGGGGACCGCCGCGAGTATTTCTCCGCCCCCGATGACGTCTGGGCGATCTTTCGGACCCTGGCCGAGGAACGGCGCAGGCGCGAGATCGACCCCACCTTGTCGATGTTGCGCGAAGTCCAGCTGGAGGCGCCATCGTCCGCCGAGGACCGCCACGCGCAGGCACGCATGAAGGAGATGTACGGCCTGATCCTGCTGGTCACCACGTGGTTCGGCGACATGCAGAAGCTCGACGTCGCCACGCTGGAAAAGCTCATGCGACTGGGGTCGCGCGTCACCAAGCTGCTGGATGTGAAGGACCGTCTGGCAAGCGCCATCGGCATGGGCGGCGAGAAGGCCGGCGCCAATGCCACCAAACCCGCCGCCAAACCCACTACCAAGACCCCCGCCAAAACCGCCCGCCCCCGCAAGGAGTGATCCGTGTTTGCCAGTCTCGACCCCGTGGTGCTGGCGCGCATCCAGTTTGCCGCCAACATCACGTTCCATATTCTGTTTCCGACCATCAGCATTGCCCTCACCTGGGTTCTGCTGTTCTTCAAGCTGCGCTACGGCAAGACCGGCGACGAGAGCTGGATGGCCGCCTACCGCTTCTGGGTCAAGATCTTCGCGCTGACCTTTGCACTGGGCGTGGTCAGCGGCATCACCATGAGCTTCCAGTTCGGCACTAACTGGCCCGGCTACATGGAAACCGTCGGCAATATCGCGGGTCCGCTGCTGGCCTATGAGGTGCTGACGGCGTTCTTCCTGGAAGCCACTTTCCTCGGCATCATGCTGTTCGGCATGCGCCGCGTCAGCAACCGCACGCACACCATCGCCACGCTGCTGGTGGCGGGCGGCACCACGCTGTCGGCGTTCTGGATCCTGGCGCTGAACTCGTGGATGCAAACCCCCGCCGGGTTCCAGATGATCGATGGCCGCGCGCATGTCACCAGCTGGATCGAAGTCGTCTTCAACCCCTCCTTCCCCTATCGCTTCACCCACATGCTGCTGGCATCCGGCCTGACGGTGGCCTTCCTGCTGGCCGGCATCTCGGCCTACCGCTGGCTGCGGGGCGATCGCGCCCGCGAGGTCATCCAGTCGATGCGCACTGGCGTGGTGCTGGCGGCGATGCTGATTCCGCTGCAGATCGTCGCCGGTGACCTGCACGGCCTGAACACGCTGCATCATCAGCCCGCCAAGATCGCCGCGATGGAAGGCATCTGGACGACCACGAAGGGCGCGCCGGCCGTGCTGTTCGGCCTGCCCAATGCCACCACGCGGACCAATGACTACGAGATCGCCATCCCGAAGCTGGCATCGCTCTACCTGGCCCATGACGTCGACGGCGAGATCCAGGGCATCGACGCCTTTGGCGATCGCCATCCCCCCGTGGCCCCGCTGTTCTTCGCCTTCCGCATCATGGTGGGCGTGGGTCTGCTGATGCTGGTGGTCTCCTGGCTGGCCGCATGGCAGTTCCGCACGCGCGGGGCGCCCGCGCCGTGGATGGCCCGTGTGCTGGTGGCGATGACGTTCTCCGGCTGGATCGCGCTGGTGGCAGGCTGGTACGTGACCGAGATCGGTCGCCAGCCCTACCTGGTCTATGGTGTGCTGACGACCGCGCAGGCGGCGTCCAAGGTGCCCGCCATGATGATCGGCAGCACGCTGGCCATGTACCTGACGCTCTACGCCGTGCTGATCGCCGCCTATATCTCCGTGGTCTACCACCTGGCCCGCAAGGCTGGCACTGCCGACAGCGGACCGGACCACCATCCGGTCCACCCACAGGACGACGAGCGCGGGATCGAAACCCCGCAACCCGTCATCGCCGGCCACACCCGGAGCGCGCAATGAACCCGACCACGATTCCCGACCTCTCCCAGCCGGCCGGCTGGATGCCGCTGGTCTTCCTGGCCCTGATGGGGCTGTCGATGCTGATCTACGTGATCCTGGACGGCTACGACCTGGGTGTGGGCGTACTGCTGCGCCGCGCCGACGATGCCGACAAGGACACCATGATCGCGTCCATCGGCCCGTTCTGGGACGCCAACGAAACGTGGCTCGTACTCGGCGTGGGGCTGCTGCTGACGGCCTTCCCGCTGGCGCACGGCGTGATCCTGACGCACCTGTACCTGCCCGTGGCACTGATGCTGGCCGGGCTGATCATCCGCGGCGTGGCGTTTGACTTCCGCGTCAAGGCCCGGGACCCGCACAAGCCGTGGTGGAACTTCGCGTTCTATGCGGGATCGCTGCTGGCCAGCTTCTCCCAGGGCCTGATGCTGGGTCTCTATATCACCGGCTTCCGCTATGACCTGCCCAACCTGCTGTTCGCGGTGGCGGTCGGCCTGTGCCTGGTGGCCGGCTACTGCCTGCTGGGCGCCAGCTGGCTGATCATGAAGACCACGGGCACCCTGCAACTGCGCGCGATCTACTGGGCGCGGCGCAGCCTATGGCTGACGGCGCTGGGCGTGGCGGCCATCTCGATCGTCACGCCGCTGGTCAGCGCGCGCATCTTCGAAAAATGGTTCGCGCTGCCCAACATCATCCTGCTGGCGCCGATCCCGCTGATCACGATGGGCCTATTCGTGGTGATCGAGCGGGTGCTGCGCAGGATGCGCGACCTGCACGCACGCGGCAATGACCGCTGGTGCTGGGTGCCGTTCGTCGGCACGGCGGTGATCTTCCTGATGGCGTTCAATGGACTGGCGTACAGCCTGTTTCCGTACCTGGTGGTCGACCAGATCGACATCTGGCAGGCGGCCAGCGCGCCGGAATCGCTGATGGCGATCCTGGTCGGCGCGGCGATCGTACTGCCGACGATCCTCGGCTACACGGTCTACGCGTACCGTGTATTCTGGGGCAAGGCCACGGACCTGCATTACTACTGATCCACCCCGCTTCACTCCGATTCACCCACACCCCGCGATCTCCGGCGCCCTGACGGCGCCCAAGCGCTCATGGCACCAGGATCACCCAGCCCCACAGACCCTGCCACCGGCCCGCTGCTCAAGCGCCTGCGCAACCGGGCCGGCGCGCAGGTACGCGCGCTGACGCGCAGCAATTCAGGACTCACGCTCGACTACGACAACCCGCCCGGCGACCCTGGGCTGTTTGGCCCCGACGCGGTCTGCTGGCGCGTGCACGCGGATTTCCCCGCCATGCTGGCCGGCGGCGTCAGCGCGCTGCTCCTGCAGGCACTCCATCCGCTGGCGCTAGCCGGGGTGTGGGACCACTCCTCGTTCCGCACGGACATGCAGGGCCGGCTGGGCCGCACCGCGCAATTCGTCGCCGGCACCACCTACGGCAGCCACGCCGATGCCATGCGGCTGATTGAACGCGTGCGCCGCATCCACGCCGGCGTCAAGGGCACGGCGCCGGATGGCCAGCCCTATACGGCCGACGATCCCGCGCTGCTGACCTGGGTGCACGTGGCCGAGGTATCGAGTTTCCTGGCCGGCTACCTGCGCTATGTGGGACCGCTGTCGGCGGCGGATCAAGACCGGTATTTCGAGGAGGAAGCCACGGTGGCGGCGCTGCTGGGCGCACCGGACGTGCCACGCTCGCGCGCGGCGATTCACGCCTACCTGGAAGCGCAACGGCCCCACCTGGTGAACAGCGATCGCACACGTGAAGTGGTGCGGCTGGTGATGATGATGCCGGTAGCCAATCCGCTGCTGGTTCCCGCGGTCCGCACGATGGCCGATGCCGGCGTGGCACTGCTGCCGGCGTGGGCACAACAGGCCCTTGGCTTGCATCGCCCGTCAGTACGGCGATCGTTGTCGGTTGCCGGCATGCGCGCGCTGGCGCCGACCTTGCGCTGGGCGCTGGGCCCCGGCCTGGCGGCACGCGCCCGGCGGCGCGTGGCCTGCACCGCCTGAGCGTCGGCAGACGGCCGACTGCTTCCCAGACGATTGCGCGACGAAGTTACTCCGCAGCTGTTGCAGCTGCAGCGGGTGCCGGGCTGCCGCGCAGCGTTTTCTCCTTGAGCCGCATCACCAGGAACGGCGCGATCGCCGACACCCCCGCGCTCATCAGGAACAGGATCCGGAACGCATGCTCGGCGGCCATGCGTACCGCCATCGCGTCGCCCTGGTCGCCCGCGCCGATGGCGCGACGGAACATGCTCATCAGCACGTCCTCGCCGCCTTGCACCCCGGTCACCGCCACGCCACTGTGGCGCAGCAGCGCGATCAACACCGTCGTCAGCACGGCCACGCCGACCGCCCCGCCCAACAGGCGCGAGAACGCGGTCAGCGCCGTGGCAATGCCCACCTGCTGATGGGGCACGGCGTTCTGCGTTGCCACCAGCCCGCTGGGCAGTTGCAGGCCGATCGACAGCCCCAGCATGATCATCACCAGCGCCGCCGGAATCACCGCATGCGGCGGCACAAACGCCAGCGCCACGATCGCGAGCGGCGCGACGATCGATCCGGTCAACTGCATCGGCTTGTAGCGGCCGCTCCATGACATCAACCGCCCGGAGATATAGGCGCCGAAGGGAATCGCCAGCGTCAGTGGCACCAGCCGCAGCGCCGCCGTATCGGCATGGGCGCCGCCCACCACCTGAAAGCGCAGCGGCAGCAGCACCGACATCGCGATCAGCTGGAAGAAGCACAGGAACAGCGTCACGCAGCAGATGGCGACCGTCGGCACGCCGAGCATCGCCAGCGGGATCACCGGATCCGTCGCGCGGCGCTCCTGCCAGATGAACAGGGCCAGCCCCGCCAGGCCCGCTATCAGAAGGCCGATGGTCTGCGGCTCCAGCGGCGAATGCCCCTGCCCCAGCCGGGTCAGGAACACGAGCACGCCAGACAGGCCGCCGCCGAACAGCAGCGCCCCCAGATAGTCGATCCGATGCTTGCGGCCACCCACCGGCAGGTGCCGCAGCGCACGGCGCACGACCGCCAGCGCAATCAGTGCGAGCGGAATGTTGATCCAGAAAATCCAGCGCCACGACAGGAAGTGCGCCAGATAGCCGCCGATCACCGGGCCAGCCATGCTGGCCACGGCCCACACCCCGCTCACGTAGCCCTGGTAGCGGCCCCGTTCACGCAGCGGCACCACGTCGGCGATGGTCGCCTGCGAGACCGAGATCAGCCCGCCACCACCCAGCCCCTGCAGGATGCGCGCGAGGATCAGCATCGGCATCGTGGTCGCCAGCGCGCAAGCAACGGACGCCAGCAGAAACAGCACGATGGCGAACGTCAGCACGGATCTGCGCCCGAGCACGTCGGAAAGCTTGCCGTAGATCGGCGTGACCACCGTGGACGCCACCAGATAGGCGGAGATCACCCACGCCATGTCCTCGAAGCCATTGAGCTGCAATGCGATGTCCGGCAGCACCACGGCGACGATCGACTGCTCCAGCGCCCCGAGCAGGATGGCCAGCATCAGGCCGAAGATGACCTGCATGACCGGCACATCGGGCGGCGATCCATCGGATTTGCGATCGGCGGATGGCGAAGCAGGCGTGGGGTGAGGCTGGGGTGTGGACTCGACGGCGGACGCTTGGAGGGCGGACATGAGAGGGCCTGCGTGGCAGACGGCGGCGATGCGGGCCGGAATCGACGCGCCGCAGGGGACACATCGGTGCCCGGCGGGCCTTGTCTGCTCTTGTGGTCAAGGAGAGCCGATATTGTAGGCGAGCACCGCTCGCGCTGCTCGGTCTTTCAGCGGGCCCACGCTCCCCCGACTTGTAATGGATGCGCGACTCTCCACGGCGGCTGTCCAGCCGCCGGGCCGCCTGCCATGCCATCGTCATTGCGGCGCCGGGCCGTATGGCCCTGCCGCGCGATGCCGTTCCGGGCGATCAGAAGATCAGAAGGTTTCCCAATCGCCACCATCGGCAAGGGCCGGCGACGGCGCGGCGGCCGGACGGCGGCGCGCTGGCGTGGCCAGCACGGGCTCCTTGCGCTGGCGCGTCACAGGTGGACGGGGCTTGGCGGGCGCGGCCGGCTGGCGCGACGACAACACCGTGGTCGGCTGCGTCTTGCGCTCCACCGGCGGACGCACGGCGGCCGGCACGGCTGGCGCACGCGCGGTGCGTGGCGCCGGCGCCGCTGCCGGCAGTGCCGGCGCGGACGGGGTCACGGCGCGAGAGATCGCGCGTACGCGCGTCGGCGCCACGGTCGCCGCTGCCGCAGCAGTCGCCGCGGGGCCCGCGATCCGCCGGACCGGCGGCGATGCCGGGATCGATGCCACCGGGCGGGCCGGGCGGGCCGGGCGGGCCGATACCATGGCCGATACCACGGCCGTCTGCGCCGGGCGACTGTCGCCCAGGTCGAATTGGGCGACTTCCGCCACCAGCCCCCCCGCCTGCTGCAACAGGCTTTCCGCCGCCGCGCTGGCCTCTTCCACCAGCGCCGCGTTCTGCTGCGTCACGCCTTCCATCTGCGTGATCGCCAGGCTGACCTGCTCGATGCCGGCCGATTGCTCTTCGCTGGCGGCAGTGATCTCGCCCATGATGTCCGTCACGCGGCGCACCGCGCTGACGATGTCGTCCATCGTCTTGCCCGCCACTTCCACCTGCTTCGCGCCGTCCTTCACCTGCCGCACCGATCCGTTGATCAGATCGCCGATTTCCTTGGCCGCTGACGACGAACGCTGTGCCAGGCTGCGCACTTCCGCGGCCACCACGCTGAAACCGCGGCCCTGCTCACCCGCGCGCGCCGCTTCGACGGCGGCATTCAGGGCCAGGATATTGGTCTGGAAGGCGATGCCTTCGATGACGCCGATGATTTCGGCCACGCGAGCGGACGAATTCGAGATGCCGTCCATCGTTTCCACGACGCTGCGCACCACGCGGCCGCCCTCAGTCGCCACGTCCGACGCGTTGGCAGCCAGTTGGTTGGCCTGACGCGCGTTCTCGGCGTTCTGGCGCACCGTGGACGTCAGCTGCTCCATCGAGGCCGCCGTCTGTTCCAGCGAAGCGGCCTGCTCTTCCGTGCGCTGCGACAGGTCCGAATTGCCGCTGGCAATCTCGCGCGCGGCCGTGTCGATCGAACCCGCCGCCTGCTGGATGCCGCGCACCAGCGTGCCGAGCTGGCCAAAGGCACGTTCCAGCGCGCCCAGCACGCGGCCCATCTCGTCCTGGCTGCGCACGCGGATGGCGTGGGCCAGATGGCCCTGTGCCAGCGCCTCGGCGGCATCCAGCGCCTGGGTGGCCGGGCGCGTCACGGAACGGGTCATGCCGATGCCCAGCACGGCGGCGATGAACGCGGCCAGCACCGACAGGCCGATCAGCAGATTGCGGGTGAAGACGTATTGCTCGGAGGCTTCCTGCACGGCGGCCACTGCCAGGTTGCGGCCGGACTGGGCGGTCTCGTCGAGCTTGTCGAAGTACGCGGCCTGCGCGGCAGGCAGGGTCACGACCAGGCCGGCGCGGGCGCCATCGAACTCCCCGTTGCGCAGTTGCTGGAGAACCAGGTCGAGCTGGCCGTTGTACGCGCCGCGCGCTTGCGTGAGCTGGTCGAACATCGTCTTCAACTCCGGCCTGCCCGATGCCTGGATGATCTTGGCGAGCTGATCGAGGATGCCGCTGACCTCCTCGCGGATCTTGACGATATTTTCCGCGTTCTGCGCGGCAAGCGCCGGATCTTCGGTCAGCGCGGCGTCACGCACCATGACGCCGATCGTCAGCACGCGTTCCTTGGCGCGGTTGAGATCGATAACGCGCAGCAGCCGCTGCTCCACGGCCTGATGCATGGCGTCGTTCATGCCCCGCAACGCTGACACACCCACGGCCGCAACGGCCGCCAGCAGGAAGACCACCAGGCAAAATGCCAGGGACAATCGCGTCCCGATACTCATGTTTCGCAAGCCCATCACTGCGCACCTTCCCTCGTTCTATGTCATTCGTAAAGCGCCGGCGGCATCACCCGGGTCCGGGCGTCGCACGGCCCCCTATCGGCGTGATGGAGACGCTTCTTTAGGCGGAAAACGAATTGAGGGGAAAAGTGCCGGCAGTTCGGCGAATTGCTGGAGTAACGGATGGCTTTTAATCTGCCCCGTGCGCTCCGGTTGTGCCGGTAACGGCCTCTGCGGTGACAAACCGCAACCGAAATGACGCGGGCTCAAAAAAAAGAAGCCCACGCGCGGGGTGCTCGTAGGCTTTCAGGACTGCTTTGAAAAAGACCGGTTGTGGCCGGTCCGAACACCGAATATAAACCCGCTTACATGAGGTGTAAATCGCGCTTCTATCAGGGAATGCCCTCATAGCGGGTGTAAACGATACAGCACACGAATGCTAAAAATGATGGTTGAAATCACTTTTAGCCTTGTCGGCAAATAACGACCGCTTCCCGCAAACCTTTAGCTGGCGCGGCTTGTGGTGATTCGGGCGCCCGTCTTCATGGGCATTCGCGACCAAGCGCTACATCAATCACTTTGCAGTAAGCAACAAATTAAATAGAGCAAATCCTCTACGCCCGGACAAGCCATGGCTTCGTCAACGCTTGTAAAACTTTGTTACTCTTCCGCCTGAAGTATTCCCCTTCTCTCCTGGCAGCGCCGCGCGAGATCGCCAACGGGGCAGCGCCATCCCATTTCCCGGGATACCTGTCCGCGGCAGTCAAGACGGCCAGCCTCTGCGCCGGTTCCGAGAGCGAATGTTTCATGTCTCGCCAAGATCAGGCCGCGTTGTACGTCACTTTTAGTGCGACGCCGATCTGTGCGCCTGGTCATCGGACCGTTGTCAGCCGCCAGAACCCTTGCGGGCTCTTCCGGAGAAGTTGTGAAGCAGGAAATCAAGGCCCCCAGACCCAGCCGAAAACTGCAGCATCTGCAATTCGCGGCCCACAACGCCAGTCGCAATTCGGTCATCGTCCACCTGTCGAATGGCACGCGGCTGACCGGGATCGTCGTCGCCTCGGACAATTACATGCTCCTGCTTGGCAGGGATGCCGAGGACCCCACCCCCACACTGGTTTACAAGCGCGCCATCACGGTGGTCACGCCCGCGCACGCGCCGGAAGCCGCCGCAACCTTGCTGGAAGCGGAAGCGTCACCGGATTTCGTGCGTCTATATATACCGCGCACCCGCAAGCGCCGCTGACCCGCCACGGCATGGCCGCCAGGCAACCGGCTGCCTGCCGCAACCGCTCGGGGGACGATGCCGCACCCCTCGAAACTCTAGCAAAGATCACTCTAAAGTCTCCTACCGCCCTGTCGATAACCCTTGCAACGGAGGCACTCTACGCCCTGCAAAGCAGGCAGCCAACGTTACGGCACCCGCCGGAATGCCTACAACATTGCAAATAGGAGTCGTACCATGGCGCAAGTCATCAATACCAACATTCTGTCTCTGCAAACGCAGAGCAACCTGAACACGTCGCAATCGTCGCTGAACACCGCGATCCAGCGTCTGTCGTCGGGCCTGCGTATCAACAGCGCAAAGGACGATGCAGCCGGCCAGGCCATCGCCAACCGCTTCACCGCCAACATCCGTGGCCTGTCGCAAGCTTCCCGTAACGCCAACGACGGTATCTCGATCTCGCAGACGACTGAAGGCGCGCTGACCGAAGTCAACAACAACCTGCAACGTGTCCGTGAACTGTCGGTGCAAGCCGCCAACGGCACGAACTCGTCGTCGGACCTGAAGTCGATCCAGGACGAAATCAAGCAACGCCTGGCTGAAATCGACCGCGTGTCGGCCCAGACCCAGTTCAACGGCGTGAAGGTTCTGGCCAAGGACCAGAACATGTCGATCCAGGTTGGCGCCAACGACAGCCAAACCATCACGATCGGCCTGAAGGAAATCACCTCGAGCACCCTGGGTGTTGCTGGCTTCAGCGTGGCAGGCCCGCAAGCTGGCGCCGCAACGGTTAACGCCGCTGCTGCACAAGCTGCTTTCGGCACGGGTTCGACCATCACCAACGCGTCTTCGAACGCAGTGACCACCGCCGACCTGCAACGCGCACTGGGCCTGGCCACGGCAACGGTTACCAACGGTACCAACGTTGTTGCCGACAGCAACGGCAAGTGGTTCGTTGAAGTGCAAACCAGCACGATGTCTGCAGCCGACGTCGCAACGCTGAAGTCGAAGGGCTTTGCCGCTCCGGCCGCCGGCGCCAGCACGACGCTCTACATCGCCGTGGATACGGCCAACGCTGGTACCTCGGGTGCTTCCGCAACGTTCGCACTGGCCAACGCTTCGCTGACCGCTTCCGACTTCCAGAACACGGCTACCGCCAACCCGCTGAAGACGATGGATGCGGCACTGGCTTCGGTTGACAACCTGCGCTCGTCGCTGGGTGCTGTGCAGAACCGGTTCGAGTCGACGATCAACAACCTGAGCACGACGGTGAACAACCTGTCGGCTTCGCGTTCGCGCATCGAAGACGCTGACTACGCAACGGAAGTGTCGAACATGACCCGCGCGCAGATCCTGCAACAAGCTGGTACCTCGGTGCTGTCGCAAGCGAACCAGACCACGCAAGGCGTGCTGTCGCTGCTGCGTTAATCACCGCGCTGCAAAAGGCCGGGCCGCAAGGCCCGGCTTTTTTGCCGGAATGTTTTGCAGGCAGACCACTGCCTGCAAAGCGTTTCAACCGGACAAGAATCACAGCCTTACCGGACGGAGCAGACCATGGCATCCCCTACCCTCGTTTCCTTTCCGGCGGCCCGCAGCTCCGCCGATTCCGTGACCGCCGCCCCGGCACCCGCCGCGCCGGCCGCCACGGTTGAGCCCGTTCGTCCGGCGCAGGCCGCCACGGACACCGATGGCCGCTCCGCGCCCGATGACTCTCCGGCCAGGACGGCGGCAGCAGTCCAGGAACTGGTCGACGTGCTCAAGACCACGTCCATCGGGCTGCGCTTCGAAATCGACGAAAACACCCACCGCGTCATCACCAAGGTGATCGACAAGGAAACCGGCGAACTGATCCGCCAGATGCCGAGCGCGGAAGTGATGCGCTTTGCCCAAGCGATCGACAAGCTGCAAGGCTTGTTCATCAGCCACGCCGTTTGAGCGCGGCCTCCCGTTGAAGAAGACACAAGGTACATAACATGGCAAGCATCTCGAACGTCGGTGTCGGTTCCGGCCTGGATCTGCAGTCGCTGCTCACCAGCCTGCAAACCAACGAAGAAGCGGCCCTGCAGCCCATCACCAACCAGGCCACGAGCTTCCAGTCCAAGCTGTCCGGGTACGGCCAGGTGAAAAGCGTGCTGGCGGCATATCAAACGGCCGCCCAGGCCCTGGCGGATGCCAAGACGTTCAGCGCGACCAAGCCCGTCGTGGGCGACAGCACCATCTTTTCGGCGACGGCCAGCAGCAGCGCAGTGCCGGGCAGCTACACCGTCAACGTCACCAGCCTGGCCGCTGCCCAGACGCTGGTCACCACCCAGCAGGCCAGCCAGACGGCGGCGGTCGGTGGCGGCACGCTCACCTTCGACTTCGGCGACCAGCTCGCCACCGGCGGCGCGGCCACCAGCACCAAGACCGTGACGATCGGCTCCGATACCTCGATGCAAGGTATCCGCGATTCGATCAACAAGGCCAACATCGGCGTGACCGCCAGCATCATCAACGACGGCAGCGGCACGCCCTACCGCCTGGTGCTGACCTCGAACAACACCGGCACGCAGGGCACCATGCGCGTGAGCGCCAGCGACAGCAACGTCAACGCCCTCGTGGCGTTCGACCCGGCCAGCGCCGTGCAGGCAAGCGGCGTGCAGCAGAAAGTTGCCCCGCAGAACGCCGCGCTGACCATCAACGGCATCGACATCGTCAGCCAGACCAACTCGGTGACCGACGCCGCCCAGGGTGTGACGCTGAGCCTCACCAAGACCGGTACGACCTCGCTGACGGTCAACCGCGACAGCGATTCCATCGTCAATGCTGTGCAGGCTTTCGTCACGGCGTACAACAACGTCCTGACGACCGCCGCACAGCTGACCGCGTTCGACACCTCGTCCAACAAGCCGGGCGATCCGTCATCCGGCGCGGCGCTCAATGGCGACAATACGCTGAGCTCGATCCAGTCCCGCCTGCGCGCGATGCTGAATGCCCCGCTGAGCGACGGCAAGGGCGGCACGATCAACCTGTCCGACATCGGCGTCTCGTTCAACATGAACACCGGCACCGGCAACGTGAACTACGGCAAGATGACCGTGGACACGGACAAGCTCAAGTCGGCTATCTCTGGCAACCTGCAAGGCCTGACGTCGCTATTCTCCGGCACCAGCGGTGGCAGCGGCATCGGCAAGCAGGTGTCGGACTACGTCGATTCGCTGAACGCCACGTCCGGCGCGCTGACGGTGGCCACGGACGGCATTACCGCCACGCTCAAGCAGCTGAACGACCAGTACAACGAGACCAACGACCGGATCACGGCGACGATGGACCGCTACCGCGCCCAGTTCACGCAGCTTGACCTGCTGGTTTCGCAGATGAACCAGACCAAGAGTTACCTCACGCAGCAGTTCGCGTCGCTGTCGAGCAGCAGCAAGTAAGCCCGGAGATTTGCCATGTTCGCGCGCCAAGCCATCAATGCCTATGCCCAGGTCGGTGTCCAGACCGGGGCCATGAGTGCCAGCCCGCACAAGCTGATCGTCATGCTGTACGACGGCGCGCGGTCGGCCATCGCCCGGGCGAAGTTCCATCTGGAAGCCGGCGAGGTGGAAGCGCGCGGCAATGCGATCTCCAAGGCCATCAACATCATCGACAATGGCCTGCGCGCGGTGCTGGACCACGAGGCTGGCGGTGAGATCTCCGCCAACCTCGAATCGCTGTACGAATACATGACGCGCCGCCTGATGCTGGCCAACCTGCGCAGCGACGCCACCCTGCTGTCCGAAGTGGATACCCTGCTCGAGAACCTGTCCTCGGCCTGGTCCGCCATCGATCCGGCAGCGGCCGCCGATACCGCGCAGACGTCCCTGGCGTCCGACGCGCAGCCCATCCTGCAGGAAACCTGAAATGTTTGCCACGTCCCCCATCGTGAGAAGCTACGAAGAGCTGCTGGTGCTCTCGGAGCAGATGCTCGACGCCGCGCGCGCGTCCAACTGGGATGCGCTGACGGACCTGCAGCGGATCTACATGGCCGAGGTGGATCGCCTGCGCCAGCTCGACCACAGTGTGCCGTTTTCGGATAACGAACGCCTGCGCCGCTTCCAGTTGCTGGAGCGCATCCTTGCGTACGATGCCCGGATCCGCGACCTGACCATGCCCCGCCTGGCTCACCTCGGCGAGCTGATCAACAACTCGCGCCGCAAGCTGGAGCTGTCCGCGGCCTACGGCGCGGCCGTCTGATCACGGCCCTTCCCCGATGAAGGGCCGGTATTGACGCGTATCACGCTTATCGACATCCGCTGACGCGCGCCCATGACCGGCATTCAAATTCCTCCCGGCCTGGTTCCGAACCAACTGCCGGACGCACAGCTGACCCGCCCCGCGCTGGCCATCGACAAGCTCGCGGCACTGATGCCGGTGCCCGAGGTCACGCAAGGCGACGTACAGTCGTCCACCGGCGAGACCGTCCAGGCGCGCCAGCCTGTCACGGTCACCCCCGGCGCGGGCGATCCGCGCGCGGCAGCGCAGAATGGCTCCACGCGCGAGACGCTGAGCTTCGCGGCGCGCGCCATCCTGGACCTGTTCGAAGGCGGCGACGCCCAGCCGCTGCGCACCAGCGCCCCGCTGCTTTCGGCCCCGCCGGCATCCGGCGCGAACACCGCAAATGGCGCCAATGGCGCGGCGGCGACCCTGTCGGCCGCACTGGCCACGCTGGTCGACCAAAGCGGCATGTTCTACGAATCGCACCTGCTGCAGTGGGCCACTGGCCAGCGTCCGCTGTCGACGCTGCTGCAGGAACCGCAGGCCACGCTGCGCGTGCCGGCACAGGCATTGCCGCCCGCCTCCGGCGCGCCTGCGCAGCCGGGCGCGAGCGTTGGCGCCCCCGTAGCGCTGCTGCCCTATGGCGGACCGGCCGCATCGGCCACGCCACCGCCGAGCGCAACGATCCTGGCCGAACTGACCCGCCCGACCATCTTCCCGCTGACCACCGGCGTACCTGCCCAGCCTGCGCAACCGCAGCGCGAAGCGCAGGCAAGCGCCCAGCAGGGCAGCGCGGCAGGCCAGCAAGGCGCAGCCCAGACGCCGGCCGCCGAACAGCGCCGCGCCGCGCACGCCAGCGCCGCGGCACACGCGTACCAGGTGACCGCCGAGGTTTCCCACGACGGCCACCACATCGCGCAGGCCCAACGCGCAGCCATCATCGCCAGCTGGAATTCGCCCGATGCCCCTTCGGCGCGGCCGCAGGCCGACGCCGGTCCGCCGGTTCATCCGGGCAGCGAAGGCGTGGTCCGCCAGCAGCTGGAACTGCTCGCCACGCAGCAGTTCCGCTGCACGGTCGACGCCTGGCCGGGCCTGCCCGTGGACTGGGAAGTCACGCGGGAACAGCAGCGTGACGGATCGGCCGGTGCGGCGGATGCCGTCAACTGGAGCACCCGGCTGCGCCTGTCGCTGCCGCGGCTTGGCAATGTCGACGCCGTGCTGACGCTCGGCGCGCACGGGCTGGAAGCGCGGCTGGTTGCCGCCGACGCCACCGCCGCCGCGCAGCTCGCCCGGGGCCAGGTCGACTTCCGCAGCCAGCTCGATGCACGCGGCATCGCGCTGCTGAACCTCAATGTCAGCACCGCCGACGAAGCGTCGGTGGCCGCCGGCGTTGCCATGGAATTGCCAACATGAGCGCGAACGATCCCGATCGCGGCGTCGCCGTCGCGCTGTCCTATCAGGCCGCCGACAAGGCGCCCCGCATCGTCGCCAAGGGCTACGGGCTCTCCGCCGAAGCCATCATCGCGCGCGCACGCGAGGCAGGTGTCTACGTGCATGGCTCCCCTGCACTGGTAAACCTGCTGATGCAGGTGGACCTCGACAGCCAGATCCCCCCGCAGTTATATGTGGCCGTGGCCGAGTTGCTGACGTGGCTGCATCAGATCGAACAGGCCACCGAAACGCCCTAGGCGGGAATCACTCCGCCCCCTCCGCCTCGAGCCGGACTCCTAAGTCCGCCAGCCCGCGCCCCGAGCGCCGGCTTCGTCACGTCCATTCGAATTGGCGTGGGAAATGTCCGTTGTTCTCCCAAGGCTCCTCCTCCGCTGCTTGATAGAGTTGCCGGGCGCTGACCCAGCCTGCGGCCACGGTCATTGCGCGAGGATCGACCTTAAAAAAGACACCATGCGAACGAACCTTTCGGCGGAACCTGCACAGCGGGCGACAGCAAAGGCATGGGCCAGCTACAAGGCCCGCAACTTCCAAGAGACTCTGAAATTTGCAGAGCGCGCCGAAAAGCTGGGCACGCGGCTGCCCGATGCCTCTTTTCTTCGCGCAGTCACGTTTTTCTCTCTCGGCTCCCTGGAGGAAGCCAAGCGCCTTGCCGAAGCCGGCCACGAACGATTTCCCAACCACGCCGGATTTACGGCGCTGGTCGGTGCCGTGGAGGTTCAGATCGGCACGGACCTCCCCCGTGCCGCCGAATTTCTGCAGCGAAGCCTGGACCTCGACCCGAATGTCGGCTCGGTCTGGCAGAATTTTGCCGCGACGCTTTTCAACATGGGGGACTTTGCGGGTTCGCGGAAAGCCGGCGCGAGGGCCCTGGAATTCTCGCCCAACGACTCGACCACGCTTGGAAACTACGCGAGCGCTCTTCGGGAATCCGGCGATGCCGTCAAGGCCATCCCTTACTTCCGCAAAGCTTGTTCCCTGGATCCGACGCACAAGATCAATCGCTCCAATACGCTGCTCGCGTTGCTCTACGACGAGCATATCAGCGCGAAGGATCTTCTTGACGAAGCGAAAGATTGGGCCACCGTACTTGGTCGGACGGTGTCAAAGACCGCGCCGGTTTTCGAGCCAAAGCCCGGCCGGATCCGGATTGGCGTCCTCTCAAACGATCTGTATCGGCATGCATGCGCCTACTTCCTGCTGCCGCTGATCGCGAATATCGATCGCACGCATTTCGAAGTTGCGCTTTTCGGGCTGAACCCGCGGACCGATGCGGTCACATCGAAGATCATGCAGTATGCGGAAACCTTCTCCGATCTTTCGAAATTGAAGGAAGACGAGGTCATCCAGCATATTCGTGATGCCGGGATCGATGTATTGATCGACCTCGGCGGCTACACGGGCCTGTCGCCACTTCAGTTCATGGCGCATCGGCTGGCGCCGGTCCAGTTCACCTGGCTCGGATATCCCGGTACCACGGGCATGCCTACGATCGACTACCGGATCACTGACGCAGTCGGAGATCCGGTAGGTTTCGAATCGCATTACACAGAGAAGCTGCTGCGGGCGCCAGTCTTTGGCGTCTACCACGCGCTGGTCAGCAATCCGCTGCACATCTACTCACAACGGTACCGCGTCCGACAAACACCGGCACTGAAGAATGGATTCATCACATTTGGTTCCTGCAACAGCATTGCAAAGCTGACGCCGAAAGCCATGCGCTTGTGGAGCGCTGTCATGGCGCGATGCCCGAACAGTAAGCTGCTGATCGAGGCATATGGCGTGGACATGGACGATGTACGCGGGCCACTCCAGATCCGTCTTGAGGCTGCCGGCATCGATTGCGAGCGCGTGACCTTCGTGCCTCGTATCGGTGCAAACCAGTATGTGACTTACCACGACATCGATATCGTCCTCGACACGGCGCCGGTGACCGGCGGCACGACGACTTGCGACGCCATCTGGATGGGTGTTCCGGTTGTCACTCTCGCCGGAGACACATTCCACCAGCGAGTTTCCGCTCCGTTCCTGCATACCGCTGGACTTGATGACCTCATCTGCAGCACGGAAGAGGAGTATGTCAACGTCGCTTGCGAACTGGCGCAGGACCCGACCGCGCTGGATGCCTTGCGCGCCACGCTCCGGCAACGCATGGAACAGAGCCCGGCCTCCGATGCAGCTGGCTTTGCGGCCTGGTTCGAGGAGCAGGTCTTTGAAGTCGTCAAGGATCGCAAGCCCGTCGAACGTGTCGGCGCGCGACGCCAACAGGGCATCTACTTCAACGGCAAATGGTACCCGGTGCAGGACCTCGTGCTGTCCGTCGCGGCCCATCTGCAATTGGGTGAGATCGAGCCGCTGCGCAACGTACTCGAGAACCTGACGACGACCTGGCACCGACACTGGATGGTTGCGTATGGTCTGGCGGAAATCGAATATCGCACTGGCGACAAGAACGAAGCCATTGAACTGTTGGTAGAGAGTATTGGACTGCGGCCGTACTCGTTGCCGCTCTATCGAATCCTGGCTGGGTGGTTGCAGGAGAACAACCTGGATTCCACCGCCCTCGAAGCGCTGCTCGGCGAACAGTTTGGCCTGGACATCGCCACGTTGACCAGCAGCCCCATGCCCAGTGTCTTCGAAGTCATGGGCATCGAAGTGGTCAATGTGCCAGCGGAAGAGGTGGCAGCATGAAGGCCGTCATCCTGGCCGGCGGTCTGGGCACCCGGATCTCCGAGGAATCGCACCTGCGGCCCAAGCCGATGATCGAGATTGGCGGCAAGCCGATCCTGTGGCACATCATGAAGATGTACTCGGCGCATGGCGTCAACGAGTTCGTGATCTGCCTGGGCTACAAGGGCTACGTCATCAAGGAATACTTCGCCAACTACTTCCTGCACATGTCCGACGTGACGTTCGACATGCGCGAGAACCGCATGGCGGTGCATCAGCGCAAGGCCGAGCCGTGGAGCGTCACGCTGGTGGATACCGGCGAGGACTCGATGACCGGCGGCCGCCTGCGTCGCGTGCGCGACTACCTCACGCCGGGCGAGGCGTTCTGCTTCACCTACGGCGACGGCGTGTCGGACATCGACATCACCGCCGAGATTGCCTTCCACCGTTCGCACGGCAGGCGCGCCACCGTGGCCGCCGTGCAGCCGCCGGGCCGCTATGGCGCGCTCGAACGCGACAACGAGAAGGTGTGCGGCTTCACGGAAAAGCCGCGCGGCGATGGCGCCTGGATCAATGGTGGCTTCTTTATCCTGCAGCCGGAAGTCATCGATCTGATTCCCGATGACCTCACCAGCTGGGAAGAAGCGCCGATGCGCCATCTGGCCAACAGCGGCCAGATGGGCGCGTTCGAACACACCGGCTTCTGGCAGCCGATGGACACGCTGCGGGAAAAGAACCTGCTGGAAGACCTCTGGCAATCCGGCAAGGCCCCCTGGAAGACATGGTAATGAATCCCGTGGCTTCCACCCTGGCGGCCTATGCCGGCCGCCGGGTTTTCCTCACCGGCCATACCGGCTTCAAGGGCGCGTGGCTCGCGATGCTGCTGGCGCGCCTGGACGCGCAGGTAAGTGGTTACGCACTGGCGCCCAACACCACGCCGAGCCTGTTCGAGGCTGCCCGCGTGGCGCCGGCACTCGTGCGCCATACGGTGGGCGATATCCGCGACGCGGCGGCCCTTGCCCGCGCGATGCAGGACGCGCAGCCCGAGATCGTGTTCCACCTTGCCGCCCAGCCGCTGGTGCGCGCGAGCTACCGCGATCCGGCCGACACGTGGTCGACCAACGTGATGGGCACGGTGAACCTGCTGGACGCCGTGCGCGCGTGCCCTTCCGTGCGCGCCGTGATCGTGGTGACCACCGACAAGTGCTACGACAACCAGGAATGGCTGTGGGGCTATCGGGAAACCGATCCCCTCGGCGGCCATGACCCGTACAGCGCCAGCAAGGCCGGCACGGAGCTCGTGGCGGCCAGCTATCGCAAGTCGTTCCTCGCGGAGCGCGGCGTGCTGCTGGCCACCGCTCGCGCCGGCAACGTGATCGGCGGCGGCGACTGGTCCGAGGACCGCCTGATCCCCGACGCCGCACGCGCGGCCGCGGCTGGCCGGACCCTCGAGATCCGCAGCCCGCAGGCCACGCGTCCGTGGCAACACGTGCTGGAGGCACTGCACGGCTACCTGCTGCTGGGCGCCCGCCTGCTGGCCGGCGACACGGCGCTCGCCACCGCCTTCAATTTCGGCCCCGATGCGCGGGACAACCTGCCCGTCGCCAGCGTGCTGGCCGGTCTGCAGCAACACTGGCCCGCCCTGCAATGGGCGCACTGCCCGCCGCCGGGCGCCGCGCCGCACGAGGCCCGCAACCTGTATCTCGACTCCGCGCAAGCCCGCACCGTGCTGGGCTGGCAATCGCGCTGGACGCTGGACGAGGCGCTGGCCGCCACCGCGCACTGGTATCGCACCGTCCAGCTGGACCCGGCCCACGCGCGGGACATCACCGAACAACAAATCGAGCAATTCTGCGCATGAACGCTGCCGCCACCGCTCCTACCCCGACCTGCCGCGCCTGCGGCGCGCCGATGACGCAGACCGTCGTCGACCTCGGCCTGTCGCCGGTCTCCAACGCCTTCATCAAGCCGGAGCATATCGACCAGGGCGAGATGTTCTACCCGCTGCACGCGATGGTGTGCCACCAGTGCTGGCTCGTGCAGCTCCGTGACGCCACGCCGGCCGAGACGCATTTCCACGACGACTATGTCTACTTCTCGTCGTTCTCGACCTCGTGGCTCGACCACGCCCGCCGCTATGTCTCGGCGATGACCGACCGCTTCGGCCTGACCCCGGCCAGCCGCGTGATGGAGATCGCCAGCAACGACGGCTACCTGCTGCAGTACTTCCACCAGAACGGCGTGCCGTGCCTGGGGATCGAGCCGTCCGCCAATACGGGCGACGCCGCGCGCGCCAAGGGCATCGACAGCCGTGAACTGTTCTTCGGCGAGAAAACCGCCCGCGCCCTGTGCGAGGAAGGCTGGCAGGTGGACCTGCTGCTCGGCAACAACGTGCTGGCGCACGTGCCGGACATCAACGACTTCGTCGCCGGCATGCCCGTCGTGCTCAAGCCCCAGGGCGTGGTGACGCTGGAATTCCCGCACCTGCTGCGCCTGCTGGAGCAGAACCAGTTCGACACGCTCTATCACGAGCACTACTCCTACCTGTCCCTGACCGCGCTGGTGCCGATCCTGGCGCGTGCCGGCCTGCGCGTCTTCGACATCGAGCACCTGCCCACCCACGGCGGCAGCCTGCGCCTGTTTGCCTGCCACGACGGCTCCGGTCACGCGAGCACGCCGGCCGTGCAAGCCTGCCTTGACGAAGAAGCGAAGGGCGGACTCACATCGCCGGCGCGCTATGCCCTGTTTGCCGAGCGCGCGCGCCAGGCCAGGCGCGACCTGCTGGCCTTCCTGATCGAGGCGCGCCGCGCCGGCAAGCGCGTGGCCGCCTACGGCGCCGCCGCCAAGGGCAACACGCTGCTGAACTACTGCGGCGTGGACACGGACCTGGTGGAGTACGTGGTGGACCGCAACCCCGCCAAGCAAGGCAAGCTGCTGCCGGGCACGCGGATTCCCGTGCTGTCGCCGGACGCCATCTACGCCAGCCGCCCCCACTACCTGCTGATCCTGCCCTGGAACATCAAGGACGAGGTGATGTCGCAGATGGCCGGCATCCGCGCCTGGGGCGGCCGCTTCGTGGTAGCGATCCCCGAGACCGTGGTCCTGCCGTGATCTTCACCCCGTCCCGCATCGCCGGCGCCTGGCTGGTCGATCCCGAACCGCTCGCCGACGAACGCGGCTTCTTCGCGCGTACGGTCTGTGTGGAGGCATTTGCCGAGCACGGGCTGGACGCGCGCTTCGTGCAGCAGAGCGTGTCGCGCAATACGCGCGCCGGCATCCTGCGCGGGATGCATTTCCAGACCGGGGCACACGCCGAGGACAAGCTCGTCCGCGTAACCACCGGCGCGGTGCATGACGTCATCCTGGACCTGCGCCCCAACTCCGCCACGTACCTGCAATGGCAGGCGGTGGAGCTGTCCGCCGAAAGTCAGCGCGCACTCTACATTCCCCGGGGCGTGGCGCATGGCTTCCAGACCCTGACGGACCTGTCCGAAGTCTTCTACCAGATGACGGTGCCCTTCGCGCCCGGCAGCAGTGCCGGCGTGCGCTGGAACGACCCCGACATCGGCATTGCCTGGCCGGCATGCGCGGACCGCATGATTTCCGCGAAAGACCTGGCCCTTCCCACGCTGGCGGATCTCCGCGAGCGTTGATCGATTTCCATCCGATAACCACCCCCTGACACCAAGCGGAGCCACCCATGAGTACTGAACAATTGCAGAAGCTGTCCGACGCATTGCGCACGGTGGGCGGCAGTGCTGCCGCCCGCGACAAGGTCATCGCGCTGTGCAAGAGCATCGAGCAGGACCTGGACGCCTATGAAGGCAGCGTGCGTGACGACATTACCGGTCCGATCATCGATGCCCTGTACAACGAGCAGTCGCGCCTGCGCAAGACGCTGGCCGACGGTACGGTGTTCGAATTCCTGTACCGCACCAAGATCGCGCGCGACTTCCTGATGAGCACCCCGGCACAGCCGGACCACGTCTGGGAACCGCAGACCACCAAGCTGCTGCTGAAGCTGTGCGAAAAAGGCGGCAACGCCGTGGTGGGCGGCGCCTACTTCGGCGACCAGGTGATCCTGATGGCGCGCCGCCTGGCGCAGGCCGGCGGCACCTGCCACGCGTTCGAGCCCAATGCCGACCAGCTCGGCATGCTGCGCAACAACGCCGAACTGAACAAGGTGGAGAACATCCGCAGCTGGCGCCTGGGCCTGTGGTCGGACAGCACCACGCAACTGCGCTTGGTCGGCCATGACTCGTTCGCCCACGCCGAGCACAGCGACGGCCCCGCCGGCGACGACAGCTTTGCCACGGTGACGATCGACGACTACTGCGCGCAGCAGAAGCTGGACAAGCTGAGCCTGATCATGCTGGACATCGAGGGCGCCGAGCTCAACGTGTTCAAGGGCGCCGCGAAGCAGCTGGCCCGGCCGGCCGGCGAGGCCCCGAACCTGGTGTTCGAGGTGCATCGCCACTACGTCGACTGGAGCGCCGGACTGGAAAACGCCGAGATCATCCGCCTGCTGAAGGGCTTTGGCTACCACGTGTACGCCGTGCGCGACTTCAACTCGAATGTCGACATGCAAGGCCGCCCGGTGGAACTGGTGCCGGTGACCGACGTCTTCCTCGAGGGCCCGGCACACGGCTTCAACATGGTCGCCGTCAAGGATCCGTCGCTGCTGCAAGGCAAGGACTTCGCCGTGGTGCCGGGCGTGAGCCCCAAGCTGCTGTGGCACCGTGATCCGGCCCTGCACCACCCCGTCAACTGAGGCCAGTCATGCGCTGTACGGTGATCGGCGGGGCCGGCTTTGTCGGCCGCCGCCTGGCGGAAGCGCTGCGGCGCGCCGGCCATGAGGTGTGGGTGCCCGCGCGGGGCGATCGTGCGTTGTTCACTCGCGAACTCGGCCATGTGTACTACTGCGCGGGCCTGACCGCCGATTACGCGGCAAGGCCGTTCGACACGGTGACCGCGCATGTCACGCTGCTGGCGGACGTGCTGCGCGCCGGCCGTTACGCGCACCTCGTGTATCTGTCATCCACGCGGCTCTACGACTCGTCGAACCTGCCCGTGGGCGACGAGGGTGCCGCGCTGACGCTGCAGCCGGCCAATCCGCGCGCGCTGTACGACCTGTCCAAGGGGCTGGGCGAAAACCTCTGCCTGACCGTGGCCGCGGGCCGTGCCGCCGTCGCGCGGCTGTCATGCGTGTTCGACTGGGAGCCCGAATCGCCGGGCTTCCTCTCCGAATGGCTGATCCGCGCCGCCACGGAACGGGCCTTCCGGCTCGACAGCGATGGCGGCTTCGTGCGCGACTACATCCATCTGGACGATGTGGTGCGTGCCCTGACCGCCATCTCGACGCGCAAGGCCGAGGGCATTTTCAACGTCGCCAGCGGCGAGAACGTGTCCAATGCCGCGCTGGCGGAAGCCTTCAACCGGCAAGGCTGGGATATTTCGCTGACGCGCGCGTCTCCCGAGCAGCGCGCGGCGATCTGCAGCACCACGGCGCTGCGGGCGCTGGACGTCGCGCCGCGCGGCGTGCTGGAGGTGGTATCGACCTACCTGGAGGGGATCAAGACATGGAACTGATCGGCCATACCCGCGAGTCTCTGGCGGCCTACACCTGCGCGCAGGTGGCCAACCTCGTGCCGGACGGCCGCGCCGATGCGCTGCTGCCGGTGGTGTTGCGGCACCTCGACGAATCGCTCGCACGCGTGGGGCGCTGCATCGACGCCGTGCGCATGTGGCGGCCCGGCCAGTTCAACTACCTCCACTCGTCGCAGTATTGCCAGTTCCTGTACTACCTGGCCAATACGATCTGGCGCAACGAGCGCAACGCCGAGGTCTGCACGAAGCTGTTCCTGCTCAACAAGACGCTGAACGCGATCGATCTGTTCTACGAGATCGACATGCCCGAAGTGTTCTTCATCGGCCATTCGGTCGGCATCGTGCTGGCCAAGGCAACGTACGGCAACTACCTGGTGCTGTACCAGAACTCCACGGTCGGCAAGAACCACGGCGTGGCGCCGGTCATCGGCGAAGGCGTGGTGATGTATCCCAATTCGGCGATCATCGGCCGCAGCCATGTGCGCAACGGCTCCGTGATCTCGCAGGGGGTCAGCGTGCTGAACCGCGAAACACCGGGCGACTGCCTGACCTACGCGGGCGAAGGCGGCGACCTGGTGTTCAAGCCCGCCTACGAACGCGCGGCGGCGGAATACTTCCGGATCTGATGCGTCCGCGTCAGACGCGGACGGCCCTCAAGCCGCTCAGGCCCCTCAGGCCAACAAAAAAGCCACGTCGCCCCCGGATTCCGGGATCGCGACATGGCTTCCTGTCGTTTTGCCAGCCTGATTTGCCAGCTGGTCTCGTGGCCACCCCGGCCCCGCACGGGGCCGCGGCCAGCCGCACGCCGTCACACCGGCATGTTCATCATTTCCTGGTACGCGGCCGCCAGGCGGTTACGTACCTGCACGGCAGTCTGGAACGACACGTTGGCCTTCTGCATGTCGATCATCACGTCGTTCAGCGCCACGCCCGGCTTGCCGAGTTCAAACGCCTCGGCCTGGCCGTAGGCGTGTTCCTGCACGGCATTCAGCCGCTGCATGGAGCGCTGGAGTTCGCCGGCGAAGCCTTCGGTGGCGGCCGAAGGCGCCTGGGTGGCGGCACCGCCTCCCGCTACCTGCGCCAGGCCGCGCAGTTGCTGGAGCATGCCCTCGATGGAAGAAATGGTCATGTCGCTTCAGGGTCCCTAAGTCAGAGGAGAACGGACGAAGCGCGCTATAGATCACACGTCGTCCAGTTTCAGCCCTCGCACTGTACCCAGCCCGCCTCCACAGCCAAAGGATGAATTCGGCTGGAAAACCTCGCCTATTCCGCCAATTGTCCATCGCCCATCTGGCCGATCATCGCTACCGTGCCGGATCTGGCGGTTCGCCGCGCTTTTTGCAGCCCGCCCCCGGTAGTGAATATCAACCATCGCGGGGAGTGCGCGTGTTTTTTCAGCAGCGTAGTGTGAGCCGTGCCGAAATGAATAACGGCAGCAAAGGCCAGAGTGGCAAGAGCAGGGTTTCCCCTGCCAAGCCGGAGACGCGCGCATGAACGCGGCAGCCACCCTGCCGAACGGCGCGGCCCTGGTCGAGAAAATCAAGGCCAACCCGCGCCTGCCCCTGATGCTGGGCGGCGCGGCGCTGGTCGCGGCCATCGCCGTGGGCGTGATGTGGTCCCGCGCGCCGGACTACAAGGTGCTGTACAGCAACCTGTCCGAGCGCGATGGCGGCGCCGTGATCGCCTCCCTCCAGCAGATGAACGTGCCGTACAAGTTCGCCGAAGGCGGCGGTGCGGTGATGGTGCCCTCGGAAAAGGTCCACGAAACGCGCCTGCGCCTGGCGTCCCAGGGGCTGCCCAAGAGCGGCACCACGGGCATGGAGCTGATGGACACCCAGAAGTTCGGCATCAGCCAGTTCGCCGAACAGGTCAACTACCAGCGCGGCCTGGAAGGCGAGCTGGCGCGTTCGATCGAATCGATCGGCGCCGTGCAGTCCGCCCGCGTCCACCTGGCCATTCCCAAGCCGACGCTGTTCGTGCGCGAACGCCAGAAGCCCACCGCCTCGATCGTGCTGCAGCTCTACCCCGGCCGCGCCATCGATGAGGGCCAGGTCGCCGCGATCAGCCACCTGGTATCGTCCAGCGTGCCGGAACTGACGCCGAAGTCGATCTCCATCGTCGACCAGCACGGCAACCTGCTGTCCGGCACCAGCGACCGCTCGCTCGATGCCAGCCAGCTCAAGTACGTCCAGCAGGTCGAGCAAAACTATGTGAAGCGCGTGGAAGCCATCCTCGCGCCGATCCTCGGCAAGGACAACGTCCACGCGCAGGTCACCGCCGACGTGGACTTCGCCTCCGTCGAACATACCGACGAAAGCTACAAGCCGAATCAGGACCCGACCAAGGCCGCGATCCGCAGCCAGCAGACCAGCGAATCGAACACGCAAGGCGCGTCCCCGGTAGGCGGCGTGCCCGGCGCGCTATCCAACCAGCCGCCCGCCGCCGCCGTAGCACCGGTTACCACGCCGCAGCCGCCGCGCCAGCCCGGCCAGCCCAACCCGCAGGCCCAGGCCGGCCAGGCCAGCCAGGCCACGCAGACGGCCGAGAAGACCGGCCCGAGCAGCAACCGCCGCGACTCCACCACCAACTTCGAGCTGGACCGCGTGGTACGCCACGTGCAGCAGGCTCCCGGTGGCGTGAAGCGCCTGTCGGTCGCCGTGGTCGTGAACTATCGCCAGAAGGTGGATGCCAAGGGCAAGCCCGTGACCGAGGCGCTGTCCGCCAAGGAACTGGCGCAGATCGAGAACCTGACCAAGGAAGCGATGGGCTACTCCACCGAGCGCGGCGACTCGCTCAACGTGGTCAACAGCCCGTTCACCGCCGACGTGGACAAGGAACCGGAACTGCCGCTGTGGAAGCAACCGCAGATGATCGACCTGGCCAAGACCGGCGTCGGCTACCTGCTGCTGGCCCTGCTGGCCGTGTTCCTGTGGTTCAAGGTGGCTCGTCCGGTGCTGCGCAAGTACACCGCGCCGCCGCTGCCCGCTCCGACGGACACCCCGCTGGCCACCGAAGCCGTGCTGCTGCCGACGGAAGAGATCGTCAATCCGGAAGTGCTGCGCCTGGCCGCGAAATACGAAAGCGATCTCGCCCTGGTGCGCGACGCCGCGCAACGCGACCCGCGCCTGGTCGCCAGCGTAATCAAGAACTGGATGGCCAATGACGAACACTAACAAGGGAATGCCCGAGAAGGGCCTGCAGAAGAGCGCCATCCTGATGATGGCGATCGGCGAGGACGCAGCGGCCGAAGTGTTCAAGCACCTGTCGCCTCGCGAAGTGCAGGGCCTGGGTTCGGCGATGGCCAGCCTGTCGGCGGTGACGCGCGAGGAAATGGCCGAGGTGCTGTCCGAGTTCCGTTCGGAAACCGAGCAGTACCTGGCGCTGAACGTGGATTCCAGCTCGTTCATCAAGAGCGTGCTGAACAAGGCGCTGGGCGAAGAGCGCGCGCTGTCCGTGATCGAGGACATCCTTGAGTCGCGCGATCCGGGCGGCGGCATCGATTCGCTGAACTGGATGGACGCGACCTCGGTGGCCGAACTCATCAAGGACGAGCACCCGCAGATCATCGCCACGATCCTGATCCACCTGGATCGCCAGAAGTCCTCGGAAGTGCTGGGCTTCTTCACGGACCGCCTGCGCAACGACGTGATCCTGCGTATCGCCACCTTCGGCGGCGTACAGCCGGGCGCGCTGCAGGAGCTGACGGACGTGCTGACCAAGCTGCTGGCCGGCCAGAGCCTGAAGCGCAGCCGCATGGGCGGCGTGCGCACGGCGGCCGAGATCATCAACCTGATGAGCACGGCCCACGAGGAAGCGGTCATCGACGGCGTGCGCTCGCACGACGGCGACCTGGCCCAGAAGATCATCGACGAGATGTTCCTGTTCGAGAACCTGCTGGAAGTGGACGAACGCGGCATCCAGCGCGTGCTCAAGGAAATCGCCACCGAGTCCCTCATCGTTGCGCTCAAGGGCGCGCAGCAGGAACTGCGCGACAAGTTCATCCGCAATATGTCGACCCGTGCCGGCGAAATGCTGCGCGAAGACCTGGATGCCCTGGGTCCGGTGCGCGTGTCGCAGGTGGAAGCCGAGCAGAAGGCCATCCTGCAGGTGGTGAGACGCCTGGCGGAAGCGGGCGAGATCCAGATTGGCGGAGGCGACGATGCCTACGTTTGAACGCGGCTTTGCCGCAGGCCGCGGCCCGGGCCGCGGCGACCCCGGTTTCTTCGGCGGAAGCAGCGCACCGTCGGGTGCTGGCAGCAACGCCAGCAGTGGCGCCGGCATGGCGAGCGACGACGGCTTTGCGGCCTTCCAGCCCCCGGCGCGGGGCCGTGGCCGTGGCGACGACTGGCAGCGCTGGCAGATGGTCTCGCTCGATCCGCGCGATGCCCTGAAGAAGGCGCTCGAGGCCCAGCTCCCCGTGGAGCCGCCCCCACCGCCGCCGATCGACTTCGAAGCACTCGACGCCATGCGCGACGGCGCCCGGAAGGAAGGCTACGCACAGGGCTACAGCCAGGGCCAGACCCAAGGCTACGGCGACGGCCATCGTGAAGGCTATGCGCGCGGCCTGGAAGCTGCGCGCAATGAGGCGGCCCGCCTGCAGGAACTGGCCGGCAACTTCCGCGATGCGCTGGGCCATGTGGATGCGGAAATCTCCGACGCGCTGATTTCGCTCGCCCTCGACGTGGCGCGCCAGCTCGTGCGCAAGACCATGGAGATCGACCCGGCCGCCCTGCTGCCCGCCGCGCGCGAGCTGCTGGCCGCCGAGCCGCCGCTGTCCGGATCGCCTTGCCTGCTGCTGAACCCGGAAGACGTGGCGCTGGTGGAGACCCACCTGCGCGGCGAACTGGAAGCCGCCGGCTGGACCGTGCGCGCCGACCCCACCGTGGCACGCGGCGGCTGCATCGCCAGTGCCGCCAGCGGCGAACTCGATGCCAGCCTCGCCACGCGCTGGAGCCGTGTGGTGCGCGCGCTAGGCCGCAACGATCCGTGGGAGCCCCCGCATGCATGAGGCCCAGGCCCAGGTGTCCACGCCTGCCGCACCGGTTGCGCACACCGCGCGCTGGCGCGAGGCGCTGACTGCCGCGTCGACCGGCATTGCCGAGATCGACAGCAAACGCACCTGCGGCCGCCTGACGCGCGCCGCCGGCCTGGTGCTGGAAGCCGTGGGCCTGCGTCTGCCCGTGGGCAGCGACTGCCTGATCGAGCTGCCCGCCGGCCAGCACAGCCACGGCGGCCCGCGCACGGCCGAGGCCGAAGTGGTCGGCTTTGGCGCCGATCGCCTCTACCTGATGCCACAGTCGGACGTCGTGGGCCTGGTGCCCGGCGCCCGCGTCTATCCGCTGGAACCGACGCCGCTGCCCGCAGGCGTCACCGCCCCGCGCGAGCCCGGTTCCAAGCGCCTGCCCGTGGGCGACGGCCTGCTGGGCCGCGTGCTCGATGCCGCCGGCCGCCCGCTCGACGGGTTGGGCCCGATCACCGCCGCCAGCGAAGTACCGCTCGCCGGATCGCAGATCAATCCGCTGATGCGCGCCCCGATCGAAACGGTGCTGGACACCGGCGTGCGCGCGATCAACGGCATGCTGACCGTGGGACGCGGCCAGCGCATGGGCCTGTTCGCGGGCTCCGGCGTCGGCAAGAGCGTGCTGCTCGGCATGATGGCCCGCTACACCAGCGCGGACGTGATCGTGGTCGGCCTGATCGGCGAGCGCGGCCGCGAAGTGAAGGACTTCATCGAGAACATCCTGGGCGAGGAAGGCCGCAAGCGTTCCGTCGTCGTGGCCGCCCCGGCCGATACCTCGCCGCTGCTGCGCATGCAAGGCGCCGCCTACGCGACGCGCCTGGCCGAGTACTTCCGCGACAAGGGCCAGCACGTGCTGCTGATCATGGATTCGCTCACGCGCTACGCCATGGCCCAGCGGGAAATCGCCCTGGCGATCGGCGAGCCGCCCGCCACCAAGGGCTATCCGCCTTCCGTCTTCGCCAAGCTGCCGACGCTGGTGGAACGCGCCGGCAACGGCCCGGAAGGCGGCGGTTCCATCACCGCGTTCTACACGGTGTTGACCGAGGGCGATGACCAGCAAGACCCGATCGCCGACTCCGCGCGCGCGATCCTGGACGGCCACATCGTGCTGTCCCGCAGCCTCGCCGAAGCTGGCCACTATCCGGCCATCGACGTGGAGGCCTCTATCAGCCGCGCCATGACGGCGCTGATCGATGCGCCGCAGTTTGCCTCCGTACGGCGCTTCAAGCAGTTGATGTCGCGCTACCAGCGCAACCGCGATCTCATCAGCGTGGGTGCGTATGTGCCGGGGAACGATCCGGAGCTGGATCTGGCGATTCGCCTGCATTCGCGCATGGAGGCCTTCCTGCAGCAGGACATCCACGAGCGCGCGGATTACGCGGGCTCCATCGCCCATCTGCACGATCTCTTCGAGAGGACGCAACATGGTTAAGCACTCGCCGCTCAACACGCTGGCCGACCTGGCCCAGGACAACACGGAGAAGGCCGCGCGCGAGCTCGGCCGGCTGCAGGGCCTGCGCACACAGGCGGAGCAGCAGCTCAACGCGTTGACACAATACCGGCTGGAGTACCGGACGCGCATGCAGGCCATCGCGGCGGAGGGCATGACATCCAGCCGCTGGCACGATTTCTCGCGCTTTCTCGATTCGCTCGACCATGCCATCCGCCAGCAGACCAGCGCGCTGGACAAAGCCGAGGCGGACTTGCTGGCCGGCCGTGCCAACTGGCAGCAGCAGAAGCGCCGCCAGAACTCCTTCGACACCCTGATCACGCGCGCGGAAGTGCGCGAGCAGCAAGTCAGTGCGCGGCGCGAACAACGCGCCAATGATGAATACGCGGCCCGAATCGCCCGCCAGCCGGCGAGCCGCCAGAACTAATCTGACCAGAAGAACAACATGATCGATATCAGCCAGCTTGTCGGAAATGCCCTGAAGAACCTCAAGCCGGCGGACGCCGCGCGCAACGGCGCGGATGCCAACGCCTTCCATGACGCGCTGTCGCGTGCACGCGATAACGGCCAACAGGAAGCCCGCGCGGCCGCGCCGTCGCCAAAGCCCGCGGCAAAGCCGGCCACCACGTCCCAGCCGAAACAAGCTGACGCGTCGAAGGGCCAGGATCAGGGCAAGAACCAGCCGGCCCAGACCACGCAAGCCGCGCAGGCCAATCCGCAGAAGGACGCGGGCAGCAGTGCTGACGCCAAGGACGCCAATTCCGACGCCAAGGACGGCGAGGACACCACCATCGTATCGGCCGATGCCGCAGCCGCTGCGGCGGCGCTGGCCGCCGCGATGCTGGCCCAGCCGGCCAACGCCGCGGCCGTGGCATCGGGCAACGCCGCCGAGGCTGCCGCCACTGCCAGCTTGAACGGTATGAACGGGCTGGCCGGTCTGAATGGTTCGAATGGGCAGAACGGGTTGAATGGGCTGCCGACGGCGCCGGCCACGCAAGCCGCTGCAACGACGACCGGCACCAGCGCCGACGCGGCCGCCGCGCTCGCGCAAGCCGACGCGCAGACGCAGACGCTGGCTCCCGCCGCGACGGTCGACACCGCGGCCAAGGCCACCACGCCGAGCCCCGCCGACACGCTGGCCACCATCGCCCAGCAACGCGCCGCGCTGCAGAACACCACGCCGACGACCGCCGACAAGATCGCCGCTGCCGTCACCACGCAGGCGCCGGCCGCTGCCGCCGCGGCACAGGACGCGCGCGGCCAGTCCGGTGGCCAGCAGCACGCCAGCCTTGGCCAGTCCGGCCAGCCGGCAGTGCTGCAAGCGTCCAACGCACAAGACAACAACACGCCGGCCGTCACGCCGTTCGCCGCGGCCCAGGCCATCGCGCGCACCGGCGAAGTGGCCGACACGGGCGCGACCAACGCCAGCAGCGCGGCCACGCTGGCATCCGCGATGGCTGCCCAGGCACCGACGCATACGGCAGCCGCCGCCGCTGCGACGGCCGCCGCACGTCCGGTCATCGCACCGAACGTGGGCGACGGCCAGTGGGCCCAGGCGCTCGGCCAGCAGATGGTGCGCCTGTCCACGCAAGGCAACCAGACCGCCGAACTGGACCTGAATCCGCCCAACCTCGGGCCGCTGAAGGTGGTGCTGAACGTGGTGAACGATCAGGCCCAGGCCCAGTTCGTCTCGCCGCACCAGGCCGTGCGCGCCGCTGTGGAAGCCTCGCTGCCGCATCTGCGCACGTCGCTGGCGGAAGCGGGCATCCAGCTGGGCCAGACCTCGGTCGGCGCCGAAAGCTTCGCCGGCCAGTCCGGCAACGGTGGCCAGCAGCAACAACGCCAGGCCAGCAACGGCAGCGCGTTCAGCCAGGCCACGGGCTTCGGCAACGACACGTCCGCACCGGCCGCCGCCCCCGCACCGCGCGCCCCGCGCACGCTGGCGCGCGGCGAGGTCGATACGTTCGCCTGACGGCTAACCCCGGGCGCCTGCGGCATCGCACGCGCCCGGGACGACACCTGACGTGCGACGCCATCGCACGTCCCCTTCCGGAACTTCGCACGACACGGCATGGTCATTTGTGCGACGATTCCCTCTCCCCCCCACCACGCCCGCCCGCCATGCCAATGCTCCGCCAACTCCTGCTTGCCGCCACCGCGTTTGCGGTACTGAGCGCGCCGCTCGCCGTCAATGCCGCCACCGACGATGGCCCGGCCTATGGCCCGGAGCTTGAAGGCTTCGACTACCCCTATCCGGTGCAGCACTACAAGGTTTCGTCGCAGGGCCAGCCGCTCGACATGGCATTCATGGACGTCAAGCCGGAAAAGCCGAATGGCCGGGCCGTGGTGCTGCTCCACGGCAAGAACTTCTGCGGTGCCACGTGGCAGGAGTCCATCCGCCAGCTGAGCGGCGCCGGCTACCGCGTGATCGCGCCGGACCAGATCGGCTTCTGCAAGTCCACCAAGCCGCCGCACTACCAGTACACATTCCAGCAACTCGCGCGCAACACGCACGCGCTGCTGGCGTCGATCGGCGTCGGCAAGGTCACAGTGCTGGGGCACTCCACGGGCGGCATGCTGGCGATGCGCTACGCGCTGATGTATCCGCAGGAGACGCAGCAACTGGTGCTGGTCAACCCGATCGGGCTGGAAGACTGGAAGGCCAAGGGCGTACCGTCGCTGTCCGTGGACCAGTGGTATGCGCGCGAGCTGAACACCACGGCGGACCGCATCCGCAACTACGAGAAATCGACCTACTACGTGGGCCAGTGGAAGCCGGAGTATGAACCCTGGGTGCAGATGCTGGCCGGGATGAATCGCGGCACGGGCAAGCAGATCGTGGCGTGGAACTCGGCACTGCTGTACGACATGATCTACACGCAGCCGGTGGTCTACGAGATGGGGGCGATTCAGGCGCCGACGCTGCTGATGATTGGCGACAAGGACACCACGGCCATCGCCAAGGATGCCGCGCCGCCCGAGGTGCAGGCGCGGGTCGGACGATATCCGGAACTGGCGCAAGCTACCGCGAAGGCGATTCCGAATACGACGCTGGTCGAATTCCCCGAGCTGGGCCACGCCCCGCAGATGCAGGACCCGCAGGCGTTTCACAAGGCGCTGCTGGAAGGGATGGCGCGGGTGAGCGTGCGCTGAGACGGAGAATGCCCATCGGTGCGCCGCCGGGTGCACCGGGCGAGACATGGCATGCGCCTGCCCTGCCAGCGCAACGAAGCCAGGATCTTTTCGAGGCGACCTCCAAGGAGGAAAATTCAAAAGCAAGCGCCGGAGTGTGCAGATCGTCGCAGCTGCCTACGATGAGGCCATCGACATCCTGACGATCCGCACGAAGGAGCCTTGCCATGGAACCCCTCGCCCGCCCTATGACGCAACCCGTCCGCAAGCCCGCCCAACCTGCCGCCAAAAGCGCCCAGGCCACCACCGTCCGGCATACCGGCTTGCCTGCCGATGACGCCACGTTGTGGGACGCCGTACGCCAGCGCGACGCCGCATTTGACGGCCGCTTCTGGTATTCGGTACGCACGACTGGCGTCTATTGCCGCCCGTCCTGCGGCGCGCGGCTGCCGCTGCGCGACAACGTGTCGTACTACGCCACGCGCGACGACGCCGAGCACGCCGGCTTCCGCCCCTGCAAGCGCTGCAAGCCCGACCAGCCTTCGCTGGCCGAACGGCAGGCGGCGCTGGTACTCCAGGCCTGCCGCCAGATCGAGTCGTCACCCGAGATGCCGTCGCTCGATGAACTGGCCCGCGCCGCCGGGATGAGCCCTCAGTATTTCCATCGCCTGTTCCGTCGTATTACCGGCGTCACACCGCGCGACTACGCGGCCACGCATCGCGTGCGGCGCGTGCATGAAGCGCTCGATCGCAGCGGGTCCGTTACCGAGGCCATCTACGAAGCGGGCTTCAACTCCAATGGCCGCTTCTATGCGACGTCCACGCAATCGCTGGGCATGACGCCGCGCGCGTATCGCGCGGGCGGTGCCGATGTACACATCCGCTTTGCGGTGGGCCAGTGTTCGCTCGGGGCGGTACTGGTGGCCTGCAGCGACAAGGGTGTGGTGGCGATCTCCCTCGGCGACGACCCTGACGCGCTGGTGCGCGAACTGCAGGACCGCTTTCCGAGCGCGCAGCTGGAAGGCGGCGACGAGCGCTTCGAGCAACTGGTGGCGCGCGTGGTGGGGCTGGTGGAAGGGATGCGCGATACCGACCCGGCGCTGCCGCTGGATGTGCGCGGCACGGCGTTCCAGCAACGTGTGTGGCGCGCCTTGCAGGAGATCCCGGCCGGGCAGACCGTGAGCTATGCCGACATCGCCGCACGCATCGGCGCGCCGCGTGCGGTGCGCGCGGTGGCCCAGGCATGCGCCGCCAATACGCTGGCGGTGGCCATCCCGTGCCATCGCGTGGTGCGGCAGGACGGCGCGCTGTCCGGCTACCGCTGGGGCGTGGAGCGCAAACGCACGCTGCTGGAACGCGAAGCGGCCGACGCCCCGGTATCATCCGAGGCCTGACACGCGCACCCTGCCATGACGTTCGACCTGTTTGACGCCCTGCCCGCCGATCCCGACGCTTCGCCCGCCATCGACACGCTGGCGCCCGGCGCCGTGGTCTTGCGCGGCTTCGTGCGGGACGTCGAACAGGACCTGCTGGCCGCCGTGCGCGACGTGAGCGCGGCCGCGCCGTTCCGGAACCTGATCACGCCGGGCGGGCTGCGCATGTCGGTGGCCATGACCAATTGCGGCGACGCGGGCTGGGTGTCGGACCGAACAGGCTATCGCTACGATCCCGTCGACCCGCAGTCGGGCGAGCACTGGCCAGCGATGCCCGAGGTGTTGCGCGCCCTCGCACGACGGGCGGCGGAAGCGGCCGGCTATCCCGGCTTTGCGCCCGACGCGTGCCTGATCAACCGCTACCTGCCGGGCACGCGGCTGTCGCTCCATCAGGATCGCGATGAACTCGACCTGCGCGCGCCCATCGTGTCCGTGTCACTGGGCCTGCCCGCCACATTCCTGTGGGGTGGCCTGCACCGCGCCGACCGGCCAGACCGTATCCGGCTGGCGCATGGCGACGTGGTGGTGTGGGGCGGGCCGTCACGGCTGGTGTTCCACGGCATCGCGCCATTGGCCGACGGCGATCACCCGCTCACGGGCCACGAGCGTATCAACCTCACCTTCCGCAAGACACGCTAGCGGCCGCCGACGTCGCGCCGCTGCGCCATGAAGTCGCGCGGCGGACGGCCCAGCGCGCGCCGGAACATCGTCGAGAACGCTCCCGCATTCGCATATCCTGTTTCCGCCGCCACGTGGGCCAGCGGCTTGCCCCGGCTCATCAGGTCGATCGCATGCGCCAGCCGCAACTGCTGCCGCCAGTTGCCGAAGCTGGTCTGCAATTCGGTCTGGAACAGACGTGCCAGCGTGCGTTCGCTGGCCCCGGTGCGCGCCGCCCATTCCGCCAGGCTGGCAGCCGATCCGGGATCTTCCATCAGCGCATCACACAGCGCCTTGAGCCGGCGGTCCGATGGCAGCGCCAGTCCGAGCGACAGCGTCGGCGCCGCGGCCAGTTCCTCGATCAGCAGGCTGGCCGCCAGGTGGCGGCGCTTGTCGCCACGCCTCGCGCCCTGCGTCAGGGCATCGATCAGCTCGCGCATCAGCGGTGACACCTCTAGCACCACACAGGCATCGGCCGGCAACGCACACGCGTGGGGATCGAGATAACAGGCATAGAACCGCACGTGGCCCTGCGTCACCACCTCGTGTGGCACGCCGGGCGGAATCCACACCGCGCGCAGCGGCGGCACGATCCACGTGGTCCCCGCCGCCGTGATGCGCATGCTGCCGCTGACCGGAAACGACACCTGCGCCCACGTGTGGCGATGCCGCGGGATCATCGCATTGGGCGGCGGCAGGCGCAGGTGCGCAATGACAGGCTCCGCCGCACTGGGACGCGTACGCGGCGCGGGGTCAAACAGGGGGCGCTGGATGGGACGTGGGGGCACGATCGGGACGCTGGCGGGAATTCGTAAGAAATTGCCCGGAAAGTGTAACTCCGCCAGACGGCCCGCGCCTACGATGTCGGCAATGACAACGATGCCGTCGGCGCCAAGCGTGCGACTGGCGCCCAGCGAGACTGCCTCCGATGCCTGCCACCCCCGGCCGCGCCGATTCACGTACCGAATCACGTGCCGACGCCCCCATTGCCCCCACCGCCCCCACCGTCCCACCCAAGCCCGCGCCGCTCGCCGGCCGCGCCACGGACTCCATCCGCGCCGCACTGCTGATCGCGGCCTGCATCAGCGCGGTCTGGATCGCCGGCCACGCCGTCGGTGCCCCGGCCGCACTGATCTGGGCGGGCGCGCTGGTGGCCTCCACGGTCTGCTGCTGGGCCCTCGGCGTGCTGCCCGAGCCCACGGCCACGTTGCTGTTTTTCCTGTGCGCGGTCGTGTTCCACATCGCGCCGGCTCCCGTGGTGTTTTCGGGCTTCACGTCGACGGCATGGTGGCTGATGTTTGGCGGTGCCGTGACGGGCGTGGCGCTGCGCAGCACGGGGCTGGCGTTGCGGCTGGCCGACATCATCTTCCACAAGCGCGTGGGCACCTATCCGCAAGTGATCGCCACGGTGGCGATGAGTGCGGTGGGACTCGCGTTCCTGATGCCGTCCACCACGGGCCGCGTGCTGCTGCTGATGCCGATCGTGCTGGCGCTGGCCGAGCGGCTCGGCTTCGGGCCGGGGTCCAACGGCCGCATCGGCATGGTGCTGACCGTGGCCGCGGCCAGCTACATGCCGCCCACCTCGATCCTGCCGGCCAATATCCCCAACAGCGTGCTGCTGGGTGCCGCCAGCTCGCTGTACGGGATCAATCTCAGCTATGGCAGCTACCTGCTGCTGCATTTCCCGATCCTCGGCGCTCTCAAGACCGTTGTGCTGGTGTGGCTGGTTTGCCGGCTCTTTCCGGAGACCCGGCGGATGGCGTCGCAACCCGCCTCCACGCGCACGGCAATGGGTGGCCAGGAGAAGACGCTGGCCATCATCCTGGCTCTTGCCGTGGCCGGCTTCGCGACCGATGCGTGGCATGGCGTCTCGCCGGCCTGGATTTCACTGGCCGCCTGCATCGTCTGCCTGCTGCCGGGCGTCGGGCTCGTATCGACCAAGGCCCTGACGGAACAAGTGCACCTGATCCCGCTGCTGTACGTGGCGGGCTTTCTCGGGCTCGGCGCGGTGGTGGAATCGACGGGGCTCGGCACCGCGATCAGCGCGGCGCTGCTGCACTGGCTGCCGCTGGCGCCGGGGCACACCGTTGGCAACGTCGGCGCGCTCGGCGCGATGGGCGCCGTGCTGGGACTGATGTCGACGCTGCCCGCGTTGCCCGCCGTGCTGACGCCACTGGCGCGCGACCTGGCCAGTGCAACGGGCCTGCCGCTGGAAACCGTGTTGATGCTGCAGGTTCCGGTGTTCTCGACGGTGTTCTTCCCATACCAGTCACCCCCCATTGTGATTGCCATGCAGCTGGGCGGCGTGGGGCTGCGGCACGGCACGCGGCTTTGCCTGTCGCTGGCGGCGATCACCGTACTCGTGTTGCTGCCGCTCGACTTCCTGTGGTGGCGCCTGCTCGGTTACCTGCCGTAGCCGCCGCCGAGGGATGCGGCCGGCATCGCTGCGCGCTGCCGGCCATCAAGCAGGCGCGCAAGCCGCATCCCGATCTGCGCCTCGATCTACCACTCCATCCTTTCCAGCGCCGCGTCGCCAATCGCCCTGGACTCGACATACAAGTCGAGATCGTAGGTGCCCAGCAAGGCCAGCAACTGCGTGGCGCTGATGGTTTCGGGATTGAGCTCCATGTGGGATATCCGGCTCTGGCTGATGTTCAGTCGGGCGGCAGCTTCCGCCTGGGTCAAGCCGGCGATCTTGCGAGCGCCCTGGAGCACCTGCCCCAGTTGCTCGGTGGTGGCAATCATGACTCTGAACATCGCGGGCAATCCGATAGGAAGACACCCAGAATCTATCAATTCCAACGGGTGACTGACCACTGATCGCGGCTTGCGCACCGGAGGATTGCCCGTGAGACGGGGCAGCGTGTCGCCTGCAGCGCACATCTCCGCCAAAACCGTTTGCTGCCAAAACAAGGCGCCCCGCAAGACGGGGCGCTTGAATTTGAAATGTCGGGGGGCTAGCGGCGCGTCGCCTCGAACAGGAACCAGACCCGCTCCTCGGTCTTGTCGATCCAGTTCTCGATCAGGCTGGCGGTTGCCACATCGTCCTTCTCGTCGCACAAGTCGTGCAGTTCGCGCATGTACTTCACCAGCGACTCGTTGTCGTGGCGCAGTTCATCGAGCATCGCTTCCGGGGCGACGAAATCGGCGTCGTTATCCTTGAGGCGCTTGAGTTCGTTGATCTGGCCCACCGAGCGCAGCGTGGTGCCGCCGAGCTTGCGGGCCCGCTCCGCCACCGGGTCCACCATCTCGTAGACAAAGCCGGCCTGGTCGTCCAGCAACAGGTGATAGTCGCGGAAGTGCGGTCCGCTCACGTGCCAGTGAAAATTCTTGGTCTTCACATAGAGCGTGAAGACGTCCGCCACCAATTGTGTCAGGCCCTGTGCAATCTCCTTGCGCGCCTCGTTGCCGAGGTCGGTCGGAGTGGTCAGGCGGTTGTTCTCGCGTTGGGTCGCCATCGATAGTCTCCAGCGAGTTGATGAGGGCAGCATGGCAGTACGTAGCAGACTCCGTGCCCACCTCTTGCCGACCGTGCGGCCACGCAGGACGCGGCAATCCGTGCGCACGCCATCGTGCGCGCCGGGCAGCTTTGCAAGACATTGAAAAAACTACATCGATCGCCGAGGGACGCCGGACGCGACGGCCCGCGCGATGGGGCCTACTGCCATGGCAGGGGTCACGGCGAGATCATCGTCGCCGTGCCACGATGATGAGGGCGATGCCGCCAAGGATGGCGCAGGCGCCGACGGCCAGCCGCGCCGTCATCGGCTCGCCCAGCCACGCAATGCCGCCGAGCGCGGCCAGCACCGGCACGCTAAGCTGCACGGTGGCCGCGGTGGTCGACGACAATCCGCGCAACGCCGCATACCAGATCACATAGCCGACGCCCGATGTGACGGCGCCGGACGCGATGCCGCACAGCACGCCGTGCAGGTCCACCGACAGCATCGGCAATGCGGCCGCGCTGATGGCCACGGCAAGCGGCACGGCGCGCACGAAGTTGCCGGCGGTCGCCGCCAGCGCATCGGCAGCGCGCTTGCCGCGCAGCGAGTAGACGCCCCAGCCAATGCCCGCGGCCGCCATCATGACCGTGGCGCCCGGTGGCGGTGCCTGCAGCCCGGGCAGCACCAGCCACACCAGGCCAGCCAATGCGAGCGCGGTGCCGAGCCACTGGATCGCACGCAGCCGGTCGCCCTGCCACAAGCCGTGGCCGATCATCGTCGCCTGCACGCAGGCAAACAGGATCAGCGCGCCGGTGCCGGCGGACAGCCGCAGGTACGCAAACGAGAATCCGCAGGCATAGACCAGCAGCGCCACGGCCGCGGGCCAGTCACCGGCCATGCCCCGCTGGCCGCCGCGCACGCGCAGGATCAGCATCAGCACCACGGCGGCCGAGGCGATGCGCACGAACGTGAACGTCGCCGCGTCGATGCCGGTGCCCTTGAGCGCCAGCCGCGCCAGCAGCGAATTGGCGGCAAACGCGGCCATCGCCAGCGCGGTCAGCGCGGCGGTGGCCGGGGCGGCGGGCAATGTGGACAGGGATCGCGCCATTTGTGAGTCATCCGTCGATGAACAATACTGGGGCGATGGTGCGCCAGTTCGCAAGCCCGGCGCACGCCTTTTTCTGCCAGGGAGACACCGATGCTCAAGGACAGTCAGGCTTTCAGCGGCTTTTCAGTCAACGATATCCCGCTGGCAAGGGACTTCTACGCGAACACGCTCGGGCTGCATGTCACCGAGGAACACGGCCTGCTCACCCTGCACCTTGCGGGCGGCAATCACGTGCTGCTGTATCCAAAGTCGAATCACGCACCCGCAACATTCACGGTGCTGAATTTCCCGGTGGAGAGCGTCGACAAGACCGTGGAGGCGCTGATGCAGCGCGGCGTACGGTTTGAAATGTATGACCAGCCCGGCCTGAAGACCGACGCGCGCGGGATCATGCGCGGCAACGGGCCGACCATCGCCTGGTTCAGGGACCCTGCCGGCAACATCCTGTCCGTGCTGGAGGATTAGCGCAGGTAGTCGCCGTGGCGCGTGCGGATATCTTCCACGTTGGCCAGCGTGCCGGACAGGTGGGTGCGCAGGCTGGCCTCGGCGCGGGCCTGATCGCCGGCGGCGATGGCGTCGATGATGGCGGTGTGGTCGCGCAGCACGGCGTTGGCCTTGCCGGGGATCGGCAGATGCAGGCGACGCAGGCGGTCCAGATGGCCGCTCTGGCGGCGCACGAGCGCGAACAGGTCCGGAACGGCGGCGGCCTCGTATAGCTGGCGGTGGAATGCCTGGTCGTTGACGCTGAATTCGGCCAGGTCGTCCAGGTCCAGCATGCGCTGCTGGCGCGCCACGGTGGCGCGCAGGCGCTCGACCAGCACCGGGTCCGGATGCTCGGCCAGCGTGCGCACGATCTCCAGTTCCACCGACCGGCGCAGGAAATGCGCCTGCCGCGCCAGCGCCACGTCGATACGGCTCACGCGCGTGGCGTGCTGCGGAAAGACGTCGACCAGCCCCTCTTCGGCCAGCCGGATCAATGCGTCGCGCACGGGCGTCTGGCTGATCCCGTATTGCGTGGCAAGGTCCGGCCGCGACAGCACGGTGCCCGGCGGCAGCGCCATCGAGATGATCAGGTCCCGCATATGTTCGAACACCTGCGGCGCCGCCTGGCGCGTGCGGTCGAACTGGAACTGGATCGGCAGGGCTTGAAGCGTGGCTTCCATCGGATGCGTCTGAAATTGTGATGCGGGATGCGCAATGCGGCAGACATTGTCGAGACATGCCGCCCCATCGGCCCGGATTCTAGCCCAAACCTTTCGCGTTGACGTACTAATATATTAGTGCTTTAATGCTTCGAAACAACGGCGCACATGTCCGGCACCGTCCCGGCGACATCGGGCAGGTATCCGGTAACCCGGGCAGCGATCGGGCTCCGATCCAGCGGGCAAGCGCGCCGTGACGACTTCAACGGTGGAAGAGACACATGACGGCTCACAAGAAGACGCCGGACGCGCTGCGCAGCGCGCGCTGGTTTGCCCCCGATGACCTGCGTTCGTCGGGGCATCGCTCGCGGATCATGCAGATGGGCTACTCGCCCGACGAGTGGATGGGCAAGCCGCTCATCGCCATCATCAACACCTGGTCCGATATCAACCCCTGCCATTCGCACTTCAAACAGCGGGTGGAAGACGTCAAGCGCGGCATCCTGCAGGCCGGCGGTTTCCCCGTGGAACTGCCGGCCATTTCTTTGTCGGAAAGCTCCGTCAAGCCGACCACGATGCTCTACCGCAACCTGCTGGCGATGGAGACGGAAGAACTGATCCGCTCCCACCCCATCGACGGCGCCGTGCTGATGGGCGGCTGCGACAAGACCACGCCGGGCCTGCTGATGGGTGCCACCAGCGCCGGCGTTCCGGCCATCTACGTGCCCGCGGGGCCCATGCTGCGCGGCAACTACAAGGGCAACGTGCTGGGGTCGGGGTCCGATGCGTGGAAGTTCTGGGACGAGCGCCGCGCCGGCAATATCAGCAGGACCGAGTGGATCGGCATCGAGGGCGGCATCGCCCGCAGCCACGGCACCTGCATGACGATGGGCACGGCCAGCACGATGACGGCCATCGCCGAGTCCATCGGCATGACGCTGCCCGGCGCCTCGTCGATTCCCGCCGCCGACGCCAACCACATCCGCATGTGTTCCGAAGCGGGCCGCCGCATCGTCGACATGGTCTGGGAAGACCTGACGCCGCAGCGCATCCAGACCCGCCAGTCGTTTGAGAACGCGATCGCCGTGGCGATGGCGATGGGCTGCTCCACCAATGCGATCATCCACGTGATCGCCATGGCGCGGCGCGCGGGCCACGACATCGGCTTGGACGACTTCGACCGCGCCAGCCGCCACGTGCCCGTGATCGCCAACATCCGGCCAAGCGGCGACAAGTACCTGATGGAAGACTTCTTCTATGCAGGCGGGCTGCCGGGGCTGATGAGCCGTATCCGCGACAAGCTGCACCTGGACGCGCCCACCGTCACGGGCCGCACGCTCGGCGAGAACATCGCGGGCGCCGAGGTCTACAACGCCGACGTGATCCGCACCGTCGACAACGCGCTGTACCAGGAGGGCGCGCTGGCCGTGCTCAAGGGCAACATCGCGCCGGACGGCTGCGTGATCAAGCCGAGCGCCTGCGAGAAACGCTTCTTCAAACATACAGGCCCCGCGCTGGTGTTCGACGACTATCCGTCGATGAAGGCGGCAGTGGAGCGCGACGACCTCGACGTCACGGCCGACCACATCCTGATCCTGCGCAACGCCGGCCCGCAAGGCGGCCCCGGCATGCCGGAATGGGGCATGCTGCCGATCCCGAAAAAACTCGTGCAGCAAGGCGTGCGCGACATGCTGCGCATGTCCGATGCGCGCATGAGCGGCACCAGCTACGGCGCCTGCATCCTGCACGTCTCGCCCGAGTCGTATATCGGCGGGCCATTCGCGCTGGTGCAGACCGGCGACCGGATCTCCGTGGACATCGAGCGCCGCAGCATCCAGCTGGAAGTCTCCGACGAGGAACTCGCACGGCGCCGCGCGGCCTGGACGCCGCTGCCCCCGCGCTATGCGCGCGGCTACGGCTGGATGTTCTCGAAGCACATCCGCCAGGCCAACGACGGGTGCGACTTCGACTTCCTGCAGACCGATTTCGGCGCTCCTGTCGACGAACCGAGCATCTACTGATCCCCTGACCTCACCGCCCCCACCGCAATGACCCAGCTCACCCCTTCCCTGCGCGACGCGCTGAAGACCGTCAGCACCGCCACGCTATGCACCGCGCTGTTCAAGCGCGGCCTGCGCAACCAGTTCATCCAGGACGTACGACCGCTGAATCCGAACGGCGCCACGATGGTGGGCGAGGCCTTCACGCTGCGCTACATCCCCGCGCGCGAAGACCTCAACCCCATCACGGTATTCCAGGACCCGAACCACCCGCAGCGCCAGGCCATCGAGCAATGCCCGCCGGGCGCGGTGCTGGTGATCGACAGCCGCAAGGATGCGCGCGCGGCATCGGCCGGATCGATCCTCGTCACGCGACTGATGCAGCGCGGCGGCGCGGGCATCATCACCGATGGCGGCTTCCGGGACTCGCCCGAGATCGCCCAGATGGCGATGCCCGCCTACCACCAGCGACCGTCGGCGCCGACCAATCTGACGCTGCACCAGGCGCTGGAATTCAACGTGCCGATCGGCTGCGGCGACGTGGCCGTATTCCCCGGCGACGTGGTGGTGGGCGATGCCGAAGGCGTGGTCGTCATTCCGCGCCACCTGGTCGAAGAGATCACCGCCGAGGCCGTGGAGATGACGGCGTTCGAGGACTTCGTCACCGAGGAGGTCCGCAACGGCCGCTCGATCATCGGCCTGTACCCGCCGACGACGGAACAGGCGCGCGAAGATTTCGCGGCATGGCGCAGCGCGCGCGGCCGCTAAGGCTCACCCCATCCTTTCCATAAAAACACGGCCGGCACGACCGGCTCGCAGGAGACACGCATGACCCAATGGCAACGCACCCTGGTGCGCGGCGCCCTCGCCTTGTCCGCGCTGGCGGCAGGCATCGCCACCACCGCACCGGCTTACGCCGCCGACAAGTGGCCGTCCAAACCGATCACGTGGGTCGTGCCGTTCGCGGCGGGCGGCTCCACCGATATCGTCGCGCGCAGCATCGGGCAAGAGCTGTCGCGCGCGCTGGGCCAGCCGGTGGTGGTGGAAAACCGCCCCGGGGCGGCCGGTGCCGTGGGCGCGGGCTACGTGGCGCGCGCGAAGCCGGATGGGTACACGCTGTTCGGAGGCACCATCAGCACGCACGCCATCAACGCCAGCCTCTACAAGAACCTGTCCTATGACCCGGTGAAGGACTTCGAGCCGGTCAGCCTAGTCGGCTACGTGCCCAACGTACTGATGGTCAACGCCGACCTGCCCGTGAAGACCGTGCAGGAGCTGATCGCCTATGCGAAGAAGCAACCGGGCAAGCTGAGCTTTGCGTCGTCGGGCGCGGGCACGTCCACGCATCTGGCGGGCGAGCTATTCGCGGACCTGATCCACGTGCCGATGACGCACGTGCCGTACAAGGGCAGCCCGCAGGCCGTGCAGGACGTGGCCGCCGGACTCGTGCCATTCCTGTTCGACCAGCTGACGGCCGGGGACGCGATGATCCGCGCGGGACGTCTGCGCCCGCTGGCGGTCACCTCGCCGAAGCGTTCGGCCCTGCTGCCCAACGTGCCGACCATGGCCGAGGCCGGCGTGTCCGGTTTCGAGATGGTGTCCTGGCAGGCGCTGTACGCCCCGCACGGCACGCCGCGCGCCATCGTGGACCGGCTCAATGCGGAAGTGGTGCGCGCGCTGAAGCAGCCCGCGGTGCAGGAGCGTCTGTCGAAGTCGCTCGGCATGGAAGTGGTCGGCAGCAGCCCGGAGGAACTGGCCGCGCTGATGAGCAAGGAAATCCCGCGCTGGGCTGCGCTGGTGAAGAAGTCCGGCGCAAGCGCGGAATAGCACGCGACGGCTGTGCGGATCGATCCGCGCAGCCGTTCACGTCATCGCCCGCGTCATTGCCCACGCCCACTTCATCGCCCGCAGATCACGACACAGGAGTCAAGACATGATCAGCCGTCCTCTGGTTCGCCCGCTCCACGCCTTCGCCCGTGTTGCCGTCACGTTGCTCGCCGCGACGCTCGGCGCCGCCGCCTACGCCCAGCCCGCCACGACCTGGCCCACCCGCGCGGTCACGATCATCCTGCCGTTCACGCCGGGTGGCGGTACGGACATCGCCACGCGGCTCGTCGCGCAGCGGCTCTCGCAACTGTGGGGCCAGCCGGTGCTCGTCGACAATCGACCCGGCGCCGCCGGCAATGTCGGGCTCGAACTCGCCGCGCGCGCCAAACCCGACGGCTACACGCTGGTCGCCGGCAACGTCGGCACGCAATCGATCAACCCGTTCCTCTACAAGAAGCTCTCGTACAACCCGGATGGCTTCGTGCCGGTCAGCCTGATGGCCGAATTGCCGTTCGCGCTCGTGGTCACGCCCGGCCTGCCCGCCAAAACGCCGAAGGAACTGGTGGCGCTGGCCAAGTCCAAACCCGGCAAGCTGACCTTTGCCAGCTCCGGCACCGGCGGCTCGCCGCATCTGTCCGGCGAGATCTTCAAGGTGGCCACCGGCACCGACATGCTGCATGTGCCCTACAAGGGCGGCGGCGCGGCGATGACCGACCTGATGGCCGGCAACGTCGACATGCTGTTTGCCTCCGTGCTGGAAACCGCCGGCCATGTGAAGGCCGGCAAGCTGCGCGCGCTGGCCGTGACCAGCACGGTGCGCTCGCCTGCCATGCCCGAGGTGCCCACGCTTGCCGAGGCCGGCATCCAGCGTGCGGAATCGGGATCATGGGTCGGCCTGCTGGCGCCGGCCGGCACGCCGAAAGACATCGTCGACAAGATCGCGGCCGGCGTGAAGCAGGTGGTGGCCATCCCCGAGGTGAAAAAGCAGCTGATCGATCAGGGCGCGATCCCGGTGGGCAGTACGCCACAGCAGTTCGCGGAGCTCATCGCCAATGACCGCAAGCGTTACGCAAGGATCATCGCCGATAATCACCTCAGCGCGGACTGACGACACTCCGCGCCGACGCATCCTCCAAGACAGCCTCCAAGACAGGACTCTTCTCGCATGAAACCTCGCCTCCTGCAGCACGGCCGGCTCCCCGAACAGACGGAAGCCCGGCTGGCCGAACATTTCGATGTACACCCGTTCTGGGCCGAGACCGATCCCGCCGGCTATCTGGCGCAGCACGGTGGCGAGTTCGTGGCGATGACCGCGCGCGCCGCAACGGGCGTGGATGGCAAGATGCTGGCCGCGCTGCCCAACCTGCGCGTGATCTCCAGCTTTGGCGTCGGACTGGACAAGCTGGACCTGGACACGGCGCGTGCGCGCGGCATCGCCGTGGGCTACACGCCCGACGTGCTCAACGACTGCGTGGCCGATATCGCCTTCGCGCTGCTGATGGACGTCGCACGCCAGGTCAGCGCGGCCGATCGCTTCGTGCGGCGCGGCGCATGGCCGAAGGGCCCGTATCCGCTCACCACGCGCGTCAGCGGCAAGCGGCTCGGCATCGTCGGCATGGGCCGCATCGGCCGGGTCATCGCCAAACGTTCGAGCGGCTTCGACATGGAAGTGCGCTACTACGGCCGCAACCCGCAGGAGGGGCTCGACTACAGCTTCGAGCCCTCGCTGGAAGCGCTGGCGGAATGGGCGGACTTCCTCGTCGTGGCCACCTCCGGCGGCCCGGCCACGCGGCACCTGATCTCGGCCAGCGTGCTGCGCGCGCTCGGCCCGCAGGGCTACCTGATCAACATCGCACGCGGCACGGTGGTCGATGAAGCCGCGCTGGTCGACGCGCTGACCCACAAGCAGATCGCCGGCGCCGGGCTGGACGTCTTCGAGAATGAACCGCACGTGCCGGAGGCGCTGTTCGGGCTCGACAACGTCGTGCTGCTGCCCCACGTGGCCAGCGGCACCCACGAAACCCGCGCGGCGATGGCCAACCTGGTCTTCGAGAACCTCCAGAGCTTCTTCGCCACGGGCGCGGTGGTGAAGTCGGCGGTGTAGTCATTCGCCGGGGGTCTGTCGGGTGGATGCACTCGCCGGGCCCACTCATCAGGCCCACTCATCAGGCCCACTCATCGGGCCCACTCATTGGGCCCATTCATCGGGCCCATTCATCGATCCCGATCGCCAGCGCAATCCGGCAGCCTGAGCGCCGCAGTCACATGTGTAGCCGGGTCGACACAGGGCGGAAATACTGCCTGCACGCCCCGGCGCTACACTGGGTATTCCACTTCCAACGGAGCGTGCGATGCCCAATGCTTCCTCGTCGCCTCGACCGGAATCTCCGTCACGCCGCCGCCAGTTGCTGGCGGCCGGCCTGGGCGGCGCCGGCCTTGCCGCGCTGTCCGGCGCGGTGCAGGCGGCCGAACCCACGAATCCGGCAGCGGCCCCTGCCACCCCGCTCACCCCGCTCAGCCCGGTCGCCCCGGCCGCTGGCCAACCCCTGACGCAGACCGCGCAAACCACCGAAGGCCCCTTCTATTTCGATCCGGGCAAGGTCCGCCAGGACATCACCGAAGGCCAGCCCGGCGTGCCGCTTGAAGTCCGCTTCACCGTGGTCGACCCGCACGGCAAGCCGCTTGCCGGCAAACGCGTCGATCTCTGGCACTGCAACGCCACCGGTGTGTACTCCGGCTATGCGGGCCAGAGCGATGAGCGCGGTCACGCCGTGTCCACGCGCGGACAGACCTTCCTGCGCGGCAGCCAGCCGGTGGGCGCCGACGGCGTTGCCATGTTCCGCACCATCTATCCGGGCTGGTATGCCGGCCGCGCCACGCATCTGCATATCAAGGTGCTGAACGGCAATCGCGCCATGCTGACGACCCAGTGTTTCCTGCCCGATGCGCTGAGCGAATACCTCTACACGCAATTGGCGGGATACAAGCGCAGCCGCCTGCGCGAAACGCTGAACAGCAACGACGGCATCGCGCTGATGGCCGGCGAGACCACGCTGGGCGCCGTGCGCGAGGCGAAGGACCGCTACGTGGCCACGTTGACGCTGGTGGTGGGCACGGCGGCGGCGGCGCCGCACGAGTCCGCCCCTGGGCCGATGTCGGACGGTGGCAGTCCTCCGCCACCTCCGCCGAGCCGCGGCGCGCATGACGCGCCGTCGGCAGGCTCTGCCCGAGCCGCCGCCATCGTGCCGGGTACGCGGCTCTAGCCGGTCACCGCCGCCAGTCACCGCCAATCAGCGCGGCTTGAAATCGCGCTGTGCCGGAGCCGTCTGACCGGTGCCGTACTGGTAGTCGCCCGCCGCACCGTCGTCCGGCATGTCGAGTTCGATCACCAGCCCGCCGGGCAGCATCACGAAGATCTGCAGCGTGCTGTCCGCCGGCACGCGCGCGACGCGGAACGGATAGGGGCTGTTGCGCAGCTGCTCGATCACCGGTGCGGCCGGGCCATCGCTGCGAAAGGCGATATGCCCGACCTGCAGGTCGCCAGCCCGTGCATCGAGCCGGGCATCGTCGACGGCGTGGATCACGGCCTGATCGCCCGCATACAGCCACTCGCCCGGGAACGGAAACGGCGGCCGGTAGCCGGGCCGCAGCCCCATGATGTCGCCGAAAAAGCCATCCAGCACCTGCCGGCCACCGGCGGAGACATTGAGATGGTCAAAGCGCCAGGTGGGGGCGTCGGGTTGGTCGTGGGTCATGCGTGTCTCCTTGACGGAAGCGGAGGGCGGAAGGACGCCTGGATCGTTTCGAGGCGACCTCTTCAGGCAGCCACCTGCCACGCAGGATAGTCGCCATATCCGCGGTCATCGCCACCAAACAGCGTGTTGCCATCGAGCGCGGCCAGCGGCAGGTTCTCGGCCAGCCTGCGCGGCAGGTCGGGATTCGCCACGAACGGGCGGCCAAACGCCACGAGATCGGCGTAGCCCTTCGACAAGACCCATTCCGCACGCGCGCGGTCGTACTTGCCGGCGACGACAATCGGGCCGGCAAAGCGCGCTCGCACGCCCTGGCGGAAGTCTTCGGTGAATGCCGGGGCATCGTCCCAGTCCGCTTCCACCAGATGCAGGTAGCCGATGCCGCGCTGCTGCAGGAAGCTCGCCGCATCGAGGATCGTCGGCAGGATGTCCGGGCAGGCCATGCCGCGCGCGGTCAGGAACGGTGCCAGTCGGATCGCGGTGCGCGCCGCGCCGGCCTCGAGCGCCACCGCATCCACCACCTCCTTCAGGAAGCGCAGGCGGTTCTCGCGCGACCCGCCGTAGGCGTCGGTGCGCTTGTTGGAGCTGGTGCGCAGAAACTGATCGATCAGGTAGCCGTTGGCGCCGTGGATCTCCACGCCGTCAAACCCTGCGGCCATCGCGTTGCGGGCGGCGCGGCCGAAGTCGGCGACGATGCCGCGGATCTCGGCCTCCGTGAGCGCGCGTGGCGTCGGGCAATCCACCATCGCGCCGGCGCCCGTGGCCGGGTCCACCTTCCAGATCTGGCCGTCGAACGGCACGGCCGACGGCGCCACAGGCAACGCGCCCTCATGGAAGTCCGGATGCGACATCCGGCCCACGTGCCAGAGTTGCAGGAAGATGCGTCCGCCGGCCGCATGCACGGCATCCGTCACAGTGCGCCAGCCGGCCACCTGGTCGGCGCTGTGGATGCCCGGCGTAAAGGAATAGCCCTTGCCCTGCGGCGAGATCTGCGTCGCTTCCGTCACGATAAAGCCGGCGGAGGCACGCTGGGCGTAGTAGCGGGCATTCATCGCGGTGGGCACATCCCCCGGCTGGGCGCTGCGCGCACGGGTCATCGGCGCCATGACGATGCGGTTCGAGACCGGCTGGCCGGCCACTGAAAAAGGCGAAAACAGTCGCGAAGTATCAGACATGATCGGTAATTGTTAGCTATGCTCCCCAACAGCGGGACGCTTTTCGTGGTCCAGGGCCTCACTCTAGATGCCAATATCCGGGCGATAAACGCCCTGGGACGGGTAACACTTTCAAATCCGGTTTGTGAATGGGACGGCGCAGCTTCCAGAGGACTCCCGATGCACCGCAGCTGGTTTCTGGCGTTGACGATCGTATTGGCCACCCTGGCCACGCTGTTCCCGGTGGGGATCGGCGTGTTCATGGCCCAACTGGAAGCCAACCGGCGCGAGGCGGATCAGTTGAGCGTGTTCGCGGATGCCGCGCTCAAGCGCGCCGAACTGGTCATGACGCAGGCCACGAGCGCCATCGAGGAAATGGAGGTGCTGCGTGAGGAGCCCTGCTCGCCGGCCCACCTGGTCCAGCTGCGCCGCATCGCCTACAGCTATCGCCATATCCAGGATGCCGGCATTTACGGCGGCGGCCAGCGCCGATGCTCGGCACTGCTGGGCCCGGTCGAGACAAAGGGCCTGACGCTGCCGCCGCCCGACTGGCGCACGCCGGACGGGATGGAATACTGGTTCGACCTCGCCAACCCGTTCAGCGCGCCGCGCCGGGCCATGCTGATCGGCCGCAATGGCAGCAATGTTTCGCTGGACCCGCAGACCTTTGTCGACGTGGTCGATCGCGACGCGCGCATGCTGGCCGTGATCAACACGGAAGCGGGCCGCATCTTCGCGGCCTCGCAGGGCGCCAACCTGAAGCGGATGCAGGAGGCCTACGCCGACCACACGTACGGTGCCGGCACCGGCGCCACGCACGACGACGACGCGGCCGTGGTGCTGCGCCGCTCGCGCGTCATGCCGCTTGCGGTCGTGGTACTGGCGCCGCGCGCGGTGCTGCTGGCCAACTGGAAGGCGCTGCTGACAGGCGGGCTGGCGGTCGGGCTGGCGGCCGGGCTGCCCCTCGGCGTGCTGGTCTGGCGCCGCGCCACGCGGCGCTTCAGCCTGGAGGGCGAACTGCGCGGCGCGGTGCGGCGCCACGAAATGGCGGTGCACTACCAACCCATCGTCGCGCTATCCGACAACCATTGCGTCGGCGTGGAGGCACTGGTGCGCTGGCGCCGGCATGGACGCCTGGTGCGGCCGAACCTGTTCATCCCGATGGCGGAAAACGCCGGCCTGATCCAGCAGATCACCGACCAGGTGCTGGAGATCGTACTGACGGAGCTGGGCACGATGCTGCGCCGGCATCCGTCGTTCTACGTGTCGATCAACGTCGGTGCCGAAGACCTGAAAAGCCAGCGCTTCCTGGGCGTGCTGACGGCGCGGCTGCGCGGCACCGGCATCACGCCCGAGCAGATCCGCATCGAGGCCACCGAGCGCGGCTTCCTGGAACCCGACGTGGCGCGCGACACCATCCAGGCGTTTCGCGACGCCGGCCACCCGGTCTATATCGACGACTTCGGCACGGGCTATTCGAGCCTGTCGTACCTGCAGAGCTTCAAGGTCGACGCGCTCAAGATCGACAAGTCCTTTGTCGACACCATCGGGCAGGAGGCGGCGTCGAGCACCGTGGCGCCGCACATCATCGCGATGGCGCGCTCGCTCGGCCTGCAGGTGGTGGCCGAAGGCATCGAGGACAGCGCGCAGGCCGACTTCCTGCGCGAACAGGGCGTGGATTTCGGGCAGGGCTGGCTGTTCGGGCGCCCGGTGCCGGCGGTGGAGCTGGCGAAACTCCTGGCCAAATCCATGCCGCAAGCCGCGGCGTGACGCTAGAATCGTCGCCACATCCATTTCAAGAACACGCGCCGACATGTCCCTGCCAACCCTGTTCCTGACCGCGGCCGGCGTCGGCCTGGCGGTTGCCGCCCCCGTGGGCCCGATGGGGATGCTCTGCATCCGCCGCACCCTGACTGAAGGCCCGCGCGCGGGCCTCGCCATCGGCTTCGGCATCGCGTGCGGGGACGCTGTCTACGGCCTGGTGGCCGCGCTGGGGCTGGTCAGCGTGTCGCAGTTCATGCTGGCCTACGACAAGCCGCTGCATCTGGTGGCCGGCCTGTTCCTGCTGTACCTGGGCCTGCGCACGTTCTTCCAGAAGCCCGCCGAGCAGGCGGCCACGCTGCGCGGCAATGGCACCGGGCTGCGGTCGTTTGCCAGCGCATTCCTGCTGACGCTGACCAACCCGCAGACCATCATCATGTTCGCCGCGCTGTTCGCCACGCTGGCCCCGCGTGGCGCGTTCTCGACGAGCATCGCGATGACGACCGTGCTGGGCGTGTTCTTCGGGTCCATCGCCTGGTGGTGCGTGCTGGTGACGATGGTGTCCGGCGCACGCCATGCACTGGGACTGCGCGTGCGGCAGTGGATCGACCGCGCGGCCGGCTTTGCGCTGGCCGCCTTCGGCGTGGCGGAGATCCGGCGGGCGATGTAACGCCGCCGCCAGCGAACCAAGACAAAGGGCCGGTTTCCCGGCCCTTTGTCATTGCGGCGTGCAGGCGGACAACACTTGCCCTACCGCTTGTGCTGCTGCTCTGCTTGCCACGTTGCTTGCCGCGGCAACAGGCGCGACCTCTTATTCCGCCTTCGCGCCGGAGTCCTTGGCCACCTTGGTCCACTTGGTGGTTTCGGTCTTGATGAAACCGGCCAGCTGCGGCGGCGTCATGTCGCCAGCGGTCACGCCCTGCTCCTCGAAGCGCTTCTGCACGTCCGGCTGCTTCAGCACCTTGACCAGCTCCGCGCTCATGCGCTGCCGGATCGCTTCCGGCGTGCCATGCGGCGCCATCAGCGCGTACCACGTGGTCACCTCGTAGCCAGGCACGCCGCTTTCCGCCACCGTGGGCACGCCCGGGTACGCCGCCGAGCGCCGGGCCGTGGTCACGGCCAGCGCCTTGACCTTGCCGCTCTTCACATGCGGGTTGGCCGACGGGCTGGTCTCGATGGCCATCTGGATCTGCCCGGCGATCAGGTCGGTCATCATCGGCGCGCCACCCTTGTACGGCACGTGCGCGATGTCCGTGCCCGTGGCCGCGCGGAACAGTTCGCCGGACAGGTGCTCGGTGCTGCCGATGCCGGCCGACCCGTAGTTCACCTTGCCCGGATGCGCTTTGATATAGGCGATCAGCTCCTGCACGGTCTTGGCCGGAATCGACGGATTGACCAGCAGGACGTTCGGCGTGAGCGCCACCATGCCGATCGGCTCCAGGTCCTTCTGGAAGTCGTACGGCAGCGTCTTGTAGATACCGGGCGCCATGGTGTGGGCCACGGTGGCCAGCAGGAAGGTGTAGCCGTCCGGATTGGCGCGCGCCACGATGGACCCGCCAATCGTGCCACCCGCGCCGGGGCGGTTGTCCACCACCATCGGCTGACCCAGCCCTTCGCCGAGCTTCTGGCCCACGGCGCGGCCGATGATGTCGGTGGTGCCGCCCGAGGCGAACGGCACGACCAGCGTGATTGGCTTGGACGGCCAGTTGTCCGCCGCGAAGGCGACGGCGCCGGTGGATACGAGGGCGGCGCCAACGAGGGCCTTGAGCGCCGTGCGGCGCGCAGCGGTAGTCATCTTGCGGGTCTCCTGGGAATCATTGGAATTCTTGGCGAGGTGGCAAGGCCATCCCTGGCCCGGGTTGCCCCTTTTTCGCATTGCCCAAGACTGTACGGAGGTCTTGCCGCGCACACCAGCCCCGCTGCGGCGGGAGGTCTTCAGGATTTGTGAAGGGTCGCGCCCGGCCACCGGCCGGCGGTAACCAGCCCGCGCGCCACGGTGTCCAGCACCCCGCGCGCCGCCAGGCCGGCGGGCGACAGTTCGTCATCGGACAGGCTGACCAGCAGGTTCGGGCGTTGCACCCCGGCGTCGGCAATCTCGATCAGCGCGAGCGGATCGCCCAGATGGCGCGCCACGGCGGCCCCGGGCTGGATCGTGGCCCCCAGGCCCGCCCGCACGGCATCCATCAACACGGCCAGGCCGTCGATTTCGGCCACCACATTCAGCGGGCGCTGGCCGCGCGCGAGCGCCGCGTTCAGCACGGCGCGCAGCCCGTGGGCACCACTGGGCAGGATCAGGGGCAGATCGCCAAGCTGATCCAGGCGGACGGAATCCGTGGCCGGCAGCCCCGGCTGATCCGGGCGGGCGATCACGAACAGGCGCTCTTCCAGCAGCGGCGTCACGCTGCGGCGCTGGCTGGGCTCCAGCTGGAACAGCACGGCAAGATCGAGCTGGCGCGCGCCGATCATCGTCGCCAGGTTGCCGGACAGGCTTTCCACCAGGTGCAGGCGGATGTCCGGATAGCGCTCGCGCATGGCCACCATGAACGGCGGGCCCAGCACGGCCAGCGTGGTCGGCGCCATGCCCACGCTGACATGGCCCGACAGCCGCGCCGTGCGTGCGGCGCGCGCGGCATCGTCCGCATGCCGCAGCGCCAGTTGCGCCTGGCGCCAGAACGCCAGCCCGGCGTCCGTAGGCACCACGCCACTCGAAGTACGCTGCAGCAGCCGCGTGGAGAGCTCGCTCTCCAGCCGGCTGATCTGCTGGCTCAGCGCCGATGTGACCACGCCCAGGCGCTGGGCCGCCTGCCCCATGCTGCCAAGCTCCACCACGTGGACAAAGTAGCGCAGTTGCCGCAGTTCCATTTCCCCTCCCCGTCGAATCCAGCCGGTATTGTGCCTGTGGCGAAAAGGTCGCGCGCCGCGCGCCCCGTCGGGTGCCATCGCAAGTCGTGTGACGGCTCCTGCGTGTCCGGATCGTCACGTGTCGATCCCGTGTGGTGGAACCTTGCGGATGACATGCGGATGACATGCGCATGACGATATGACGGACGCTGCTCACCAGACGATACGCAGGTTGACCGCAGGGCGAGTATGGATGAGCATGTGGCCATGGTCCCCATGGATTGGCGTGATGCCGTCATCACCGCGCCCGGTCATTCTGTTCCACTTGCCGGCCCAATCCCACCGCAGCCTTTCCTCACCACAGGTTTCAACCGGAGCTTCCCACCATGAACAGCATTCCACCGACTCTGTGGCCGATGCCGGCATTTACCTTCCAGGCCTTTGGCGCGCTTGACGATCAGTTGCTTGATAACTGGCGCAAGATGATGGGTCTCAATTCGGATTTCGCCAAGTCCTGGATCGACGAGACGCAGTTCGACTGGGCGGCGTGCTTCATGCCGCAAGACCCAGAGGAGTTCTATGCGCGGCAGTGGACCAGCCAGATGCCGCTGATGTCGATCCCGCTGCACTATGCCACGGCGATGCTCGAACTGGGCGCCGCCTCCCAGCGTGCGTGGGTCGATGCCTGGGGACGCCTGCTTGGCGTGCCAATACTGCTGCCCGCGATGCCGGTGATGCCGGACATCGCCGCAGTGGCCACCGCCAGTGGCGATGTGGTGGACGTGCCTGCCGTGACCGTCCGCGAAACCCCGCAGCCGCGCAAGAACAAACCGCACTAAAAAACAGTCTTGAAACCGGTCAACGGCAGGCCGGCGCGCATCCGTTTACACAGTACCTTCTGCAAGGCCCGGCGGCTGGCGTGGTGCCACCGCCACAACCGCCGCCGGCATGCAGGATGCGTGCCGATCCTGGCCAAGTCGTTCGAGGAAGCTGACACCGCAGTGTCTATCCTTGAAGGTAGCGAAGTACTCGTATCAAGCCGCCTGCCCGATGGCTTTGTTGGGGCGCAGTCGAAGCAGGCATCTCACTTGCGCCCATCTCGCGAGGTACCTATGAGCAAGACCCAACTGTCCAGTCTGTTTGTTGCTGCCGCCGCCGTCGTGGCGATGCCCATGGCGTACGCGCAGCAAAAGCCGGTTGACCCATACACCCAGGGCGCCAAGGCGGGGAAGCCGGATCCATACACCGATGGCGCCAAGGCGGGCAAGTTCGACACCTACACCGATGGTGCCAAGACTTCGACACGGTCGGACCTGGCGCCGAAAAAATCTGACCCTTACACGGATGGCGCCAAGAGTGGCAAGCCTGATCCGTACACCGACGGCGCGAAGACCGGCAAACCCGATCCTTACACCGACGGCGCGAAAAAGCCGTAACGACGATCAGTCACATCGCGATGCGCCGTATCCGTCAATCGACGGGTAACGGCATATGCCCGGCACGACCAATTGGCGTCGCGCCGGGCGATTTTTTTGGTCATCGCCGATTTGGGGAGCAAGGGCCGATCGTCACTCGTGCCTGGCGATGAACGCCTCGACCGTGTCGTGCAGTCGTTCGGGATGCTCCAGGAAGATGAAGTGGCCACCGTCCAGGATGGCAAATTCGGCACCCGGAATCCGCTCTGCAAGCTCCGCGGAGAAGTGCGGCGGGGCGCAGAAGTCGCGCTCGCCCACCAGCACCAGCGTCGGCGTCGTGATCGACGGAAGATCCTCGAAGGCGTCGTGCCCCACGATCATGTCGATGCGGGCAAAGCCGATCTCCGGATCGAATGTGCCCGCCGCTGTAGCGTCTACCCACGCCTGCACCCGCTCCGGGTGCTCGCGCATGAATCTCGGATCGAAGAGGAATAGTGCGTTGGCCTCGGTGGACGCGCGCAGGCCGGAATCGGTCAACATGCGTCGCCGCATGTCGAACTGGCGACGGTAGAACGCATCCGCGCGTGCAATCGACGAGACAATGGTCGCGCTGCGTAATCGTTCGCGGTGATGAATCGCCAGCCATTGCGCGATGGCGCCGCCGGTCGAGGACCCGACCACGTGGACTGGCCCGCATCCGACCGCCTCGATGACCCGAGCCATGTCCCGCGCGTGCTGCGCAATCGTCATGTCGCGTGCGGTGCGCTCGGATGCGCCGGTTCCGCGGTGATCAGGCACGACCACCTGGTGATGCGCGGCGAACAGATCGATCTGTGGACCCCAGGATGCCCCCACTCCCGCCAGCCCCGCCAGAAGAAGCACGGGCGAACCCTGGCCCTTGACCTCGTAGTGAATCGAAACACCGTCGGACGTTACGTTTGGCACTTTGCTTCCCCGGTTCCCGGCGACGCGAAGGAGAAGTCGAATGCGTCAAGGATCGCGCCGTCGAGATTGATATTAGTGCCGCCAGACGTGCGTGACGAGCGCGGCCAGTCGACGGAAATCGGATGGAGATGTGCCTCAGCCCACGAGCAGTCGCCCGGTGAACAGGCGGTGCAGCGTGCGGACGAACAGGATCACGATCGCAACCGTCAGCGCCGCCAGCAGCAGGCCGGCGATGCCATCGAGCACGGTGTTGTGATCCGCATGGCCCGCATAGCGGATCGCCGCGTTGGCCAGCGCCGCCATCGGAAAGCTGATGGCCCACCACGACGCGGCAAACGGGATGGACTTGCGGAACACCTTGGCCGACAGGGCCAGGAACAGGAACAGGCCGAAGTAGAACAGCATGGCCGCGAACATGTCGACGTGCTGCACCATGTTCACGTAGGCCAGGAAACCCACCTCGAACGGCGCGATCAGGATGATCAGCGACGGCACCATGCCGGCCGGCAGCGGCTCATGGTGCACCACGCGTGAAACGATCATCACGAAGAACACCAGCGCCATCACCGTGCCAACGGCGACCGCGAACAGGTTGGCCTCGTGCGCCCACGCCATCGGCATGGTGCCGCCGGCCACGGCGATATCCAGCGTGGCCACGCCGGGGATCAGCCAGGCCGGCGCGGCATGCGTCGGGTCCACGCGCCCCTGCAGCAGCCGGTGGGCGATCACGAACGTCAGCGCCACCGTGGCCAGCGCGCCCGTCGTCCAAATGACCTGCCCCGTCATCTCGCTGTAGGCGCCGACGATCGACGACAGCAGCAGGATGGCGATGGTGATGGTGCCGAAGAAATTGCCCGCGATCGGATGCCGGAACTCGGCCTGCACGGCGGCCGGATAGCGCGCCCACTTCACCAGGTAGCCCCCTGCCAGCAGGAGAAAGGTGACGATGGCGACGATGCCGATGCCCTGCGCCACGCGTGGATCGACCCCGAACAGCTGATGGGCGCCGCGCCAGGCCAGCGACAGCCCCGACAAGCCCATCACGGCGCCGAACAGGTTGACGGGAAGATGCCGCACCGACCCGCGTTGCGCGGCGGAGCCGGTGGCGGAGGCAGTGGAGACGGAAACGGCGGAGGCAGTGGTGGCGGAGACGGAGGCGGCGGCGGTGGACGGAAGCGCGGCGATGTTCATGTTGCCCTCGATCAGGTGGGTGGGTGATCGCAGTATGGTCACCGCCGGGGCTGACCGAAACCTCGCCAATGGTGCAGATTCGGCCAACCTCGTTGGCCATGCCGCCATGTGCGTCCTTGTCCACCCTGCCGACATCGCAAAGCCGGCCAACGCGGCGGCATGTTCGGCCAGACGGGCTGGCAGAAGCTGCCTGATTGCCTAGAATCCGGCCATTGACACCCGTTGTGCCGCGGCGCCCCCCGCCGCCTGTATTGCCATGAAGATTGCCGTGCTTGCTTTTCCCCAGGTCCAGATGCTCGATCTGGTGGGTCCCATCGATGTCTTTGCCGAAGCCGCGCGCCAGGCCGGCAACCCCGATGCCTATGAATTCGAGATCGTATCGCCCGTATCCGGGCCGCTGACGGCCTCCAACGGCATGCGCATCACGCCGGACACCACGCTGGATACCAGCAGCCCCGATATCGACACGCTGCTGATCGCGGGCAGCCCCGAGGTACGCCTGATCGAACAGGACCCGGCGATTGGCGCCTGGCTGCATCGCTATGCGCGCTCGGTGCGGCGCCTGGGCTCGGTGTGTTCGGGCGCGCTGCTGCTGGCCAACGCCGGCCTGCTGGAAGGCAAGCGCGTCACCACCCACTGGAACAGCACCGCCAGGCTTGCCGGCCAGTTTCCGGGCGTGCGTGTGGAGCCCGACCAGATCTACGTCAAGGACGGCAATCTCTACACGTCGGCGGGCGTGACGGCCGGGCTGGACCTGGCGCTGGCGATGGTGGAGGAAGACTTCGGCCGCGCCATCGCGCTCAAGGTGGCGCGCGAATTCGTGATGTTCCTGAAGCGGCCCGGTGGCCAGTCGCAATTCAGTGCGCACCTGGCCGCGCAAGTCGCGCAGAAAGGCGGTATCCGCGACGTGCAGAACTGGATCCTGGAGAATCTGAACCAGCCCTTGACCGTGGACGGCCTTGCGGCCCGCGCCGGCATGAGCACGCGCAACTTCGCGCGCATCTTCAAGCGCGAGTCGCTGGTCACGCCGGCGGAGTTCGTCGAAAGCTCACGCGTGGAGGCCGCGCGGCGGCTGCTGGAGGAAACCCGCAACCCGCTCAAGCGCGTGGCCTCCCTGACCGGCTTCAGCGACCCCAACGGCATGCGCCGCGCGTTCCTGCGGCAGTTGAACGTGTCCCCAGCGGACTACCGCGCGCGCTTTCGCGGGGCCTGAACGGCGGGGCCTTGGCAGCGGTGCCTGAACAGCGCCGCCCCGCCGTGCTACGCTCGTCGCACTCCGGTCAACCTGTCGCGCCCCCATGACTACCGCCGACGTCCGCCCTGTCGTCTCCACACCTTCCGCCATCGTCCAAGGCACCTGCCTCGCCTTCCTGGCGGGCTACGTCGACGTGGTGGGCTTCATCGCGCTGTTCGGCTTGTTCACCGCACACGTGACCGGCAACTTCGTGATGCTTGGCGTGGAATTGGTCAGCGCGTCGCAAGGCGTGCTGGCCAAGCTGCTGGCCCTGCCGGTGTTTGTGGTCACGGTGGCACTGACCACGCTGTGGGTGGCCCGGTGCGAGCGGCGCCAGCTACCGGCGGTGCGACCATTGTTCTGGATGCAGGCCGCGTTGCTGACCGGCTTCATGGCCTGCGGTCTGGCGGCGGCGCCGATCACAGTGGCTGACTCGCCACTAGCCCTGCTGGCCGGCATGCTCGGCGTGGCGGCGATGGGCGTGCAGAACGCGCAGTCCCGGCTGGTGCTGCCCGACCATGTCCCCACGACCATCATGACGGGCAATACCACGCAGATCGTGATCGATCTGGTCCACACGATTCACGGCGCGGGCATTCCATCGGCGGAGCAGAACGCGGCCCGCACCCGGTTGCGCAAGATGTTGCCTGCCGTGGCCGGCTTTGCATGCGGCGCAGTGGTCGGCGCATTTGCGTATGCCACCGTGGGCTTTGCCTGCCTGGCCGCGCCGGTGGTCATCCTGGTCGTGCTCGCGGCGCGCAACCGCTGATCGCTGCACCCGCCGAAACCCGTTGCATGGCATGCGCGCAGGTGTCGCGCACGCCAGCACCGCGCCCGTTTTCGGTGCAACAGGGCAGCCGGCACGCGCCTGCTGGCTCACATCCACCACGCACCATCGTCATGCAGTGGTCACCCTCGATGGGCACGATTTGCTCATCGTCACCGGGCCATTCAGAATAGCGCTTCGTCCCGCGCCCCCGCCGGCGAAGAGAAAGCCTCATGAGCCACGCCGCCCTCGCCAAGGCTGACCCACCGGTCGCCTTTGGCCCGTTCACACTGCACATTGCCCAGCGCCTGCTGCTGGATGGCGGCCGCCCGGTGCGGCTGGGCGCCCGTGCCCGCGGCATCCTGGCAGCCCTGGTCGAACGCGCGGGCGAGGTCGTGAGCAAGAGCGAGCTGATCGCCTATGCGTGGCCCGATGGCGATGCGGAAGAAGCGACCTTGCGCGTACATATGGGCGCGCTGCGCAAGGTGCTAGGTGACGGCCAGGGCGGCGTGCGCTATATCGCCAGCGTGGCCGGCCGTGGCTACTGCTTTGTGGCACCGGTGGTCCGTCACGGCAGCGGCGACGCGGCCGGCACGGCGCCAGCCATCCCCCATCACAACCTGCCCGCGCGCGTGACGCGCGTGATCGGCCGCGACGACCTGATCGCCGCGCTGGCGCAGAGCCTGCCGCTGCGGCGGCTGCTGACGCTGTGCGGCCCCGGTGGCATGGGCAAGACCACCATCGCGCTGGCCATGGCCGAGCGGCTGCTGCCGGCCTATGCCGATGGGGTGCGCTTTGTCGACCTGGGCCGCGTCGCGGACCCGGGACTGGTCAATGGCGCACTCGCGGCCACGCTCGGCATGACGGCCGGCGCGGCGGCGCCACCGGTGCTGGTCGAGGCCTTGAGCGACAAACGCATGCTGGTGGTGCTGGACAGCTGCGAGCATGTAATCGACGCCGTGGCCATGCTGGTGCTGGAGCTGCAACAGGCCGCGCCCGATGTGCACGTGCTGGTCACCAGCCGCGAGCCACTGCAATGCGAGGGCGAATGGGTCCAGCGCGTACCGCCGCTGGCACTGCCTGCGGCCCGCACGCGGATCGATGCGACCGAAGCCATGCGCTATGCCGCGATCCAGCTGTTCGTGGAGCGCGCCATTCACAGCGCTGACACCTTCCAGTTGCCCGATGCCGACGCCGCCGGCGTGGTGGAGCTCTGCGCGAGGCTGGACGGCATGCCGCTGGCCATCGAACTGGCAGCCGCGCAGGTGAGCACCTTCGGCATCCAGGCGCTGCGCCGCCTGCTGGCGGACCGCTTCCAGATGCTGGCCCACAACAGCGCCATCGTGCAGCCACGGCATCGCACGCTGCGCGCCCTGCTGGACTGGAGCTATGACGGCCTGTCCACGCGCGAACGCACGACGCTGATGCGGCTGTCGATCTTCACCGGCGAATTCACGCTGGCGTGGGCGCGGGCCGTGCTGGTCGACCCTGAGTTCGATCGCGGCGACGTCGAGGCCGGCATCGCCGCGCTGGTGGCCAAGTCACTGGTCAGCGCGGATGCCAGCGAACCGGTGGTGCGCTACCGGTTGCTGGCCACCACGCGGGCCTATGCCCACGAACGGCTGGCGGAGGCCGGCGCGTTGCGCGCGCTGCGGGCCCGCCATGCATTGCACTGGCGCACCGTCTTGATGAGGACGTGGCTGGACGAACCCGAACTGACGCAGACCGAATGGGCCAGCCGCTATGGCGGCGCCATCGACGACGTGCGCGCCGCTATCGCCTGGGCCTTGTCTGCCGATGGCGATGCCGAACTGGGTGCCCGGCTGATCATCGCCGCGCTGCCGCTCGCCTACTTCCTGTCGCGGCTCGACGAATTCTGCGGCTACGCCGCCCGCGCGCTGGCACTGGCCGATGACGGCGCCGCGACGCTGGACGCCATGCTGACCGCGCGGCTGCGCGTGGCGCTGGGCACGCTGATCTACCACACCCGCGGCCTGGCCGCCGGCGCGGAAGAGGCCTATGACCGCGCGCTGGACGCATCCGTGGCGCTGCCGCAGGCCGGCGTGCGCCAGCAGGCGCTGACCGGCATCGGCATGCTGGCGCTGGCGATGGGCGACTACGCCGGTGGGCAACGCCACGCGGAATCGATGGGCGCGCTGGCCGCGCACGACAGCGATCCGATGTCCCGCCTGTGGGCTGACCACATGCTGGCGCTGGCGCATCACTATCAGGGCCACCACGGCACCGCGCGTCGGCTGGCCGAACGCGTGCGCGCGCACCCGAGCCGCCTGGCGCGGCCTGTGGACAACCTCACAGCGCTGGTGTGCCGGCGCGTCTGCATGCAGATCGTGCTGGCGCGCACGCTGTGGCTCGAAGGCCACGCCGATCGCGCGGCCGCCATGGCCGACCGATGCGTGGAAGACGCGCTGCACGACATGCCGCTGGCGCTGGCGCAAGCCCTGGCCTTCGCGGCATGCCCCATCGCGCTGTGGCGCAGCGACGAAGCGGCGCTGTGCCGCTACGCCACGCGGCTGCGCGAGCATTCGGCACGGCACGCGCTGGTGGCGTGGCATGGCTGGGTCGAATTGCTCGACACCGCGCTGAAGCTGCGCGACGCCAACGCGGATACCCCCGGCCTCGATGCAAGCCGGCAGGCCCTGCTGGCGCGCATCACGCATACGGGCGCCAAGCAGGTCGATCTTTACGCAACCTTTGGCGCGACGTTCCTCACACCGCTTGCCATCGACCGTGCACAGTCCGGCGTATCGGGCTGGTGCATGGCCGAGGTGCGGCGCGTGGCGGCGGAGGCCGATCCGCGCCGCCACACGACGGCAGGCCGCGTGATGGCGGCCGCGACGTTTACCGAGGTGATCGCGCTGGCCCGCCAGCAGGGCGCGCTGGCGTGGGAGCTGCGCGCCGCCACCAGCCTGGCCCGCGTTCGGCTGGAGCAAGGCGATGCCAGCCACGCCGTCGACGTGCTCGCTCACACCTGCGCGCGCGTGACGGAAGGCCATGACACGGCGGACTACCGTGCGGCACGGGCGCTGCTGGCCACGTGCGAGGCGGCGGCATCGGCCACGTGCGATGCGTCGGCGTCGGCGTTGGCGGAGGGCCGCTGATGGCGAAGACGACGACGCCGTCCGCCAATGCGGATGCGGAGCACGCGTTTCGCTTCGGCGCATTCACGCTGTGGCCGGCCCGTCGCCAGTTGATGGCGGACGGCGTGCCCGTGCTGCTGGGCAGCCGCGCATTCGACATCCTGTCTGCGCTGGTGCAGCGCGCCGGCGAGGTGATCTCTCGCGATGAACTGACGGCCGTGGCGTGGCCTCGCATGATCGTCGAGGAAAGCAGCCTGCGCGTGCAGATTGCCCAGTTGCGCCGCACGCTGGGCGACCGCGCCGCGGCCATCGTGACCGTGCCGGGACGCGGCTATCGCTACGCGGGCGCGGTCGAAGGCGTCGGCAGCCCCGCAGCACCCGCGATGTCGGCGGGGATCGCGGCGATGGCGGGGATGGCCCCTCGGCCGCTGCCGCGACGCATCGCAACGATGATCGGCCGCGACGCGGATGTCGCCGGCCTCCGCGAGCAACTGGCGCATGCCCGCGTGGTGACCGTCGTCGGCGTGGGCGGCATCGGCAAGACCACGGTGGCGCTGGCGGCGGCGGAAAGCCTGCAGCCCCTGTATCCTGATGGCGTGTGCTTCATCGATCTGGCCGCGCTGCCGGAGGGCACGTCAGTGACCGCGATGGTGGCCGCCGCGCTGGACATCCCCGACGGACATGCCGGCCCTGGCGGCCCCCCCGAGTCGCTGGCGGCGGCCCTCGCCGGGCGCCGCATGCTCCTGGTGCTGGACAGTTGCGAGTCAGCACGCGAAGACGTCGCCCGGCTTGTCATGCAACTGGCAAACGCGCCGGGCATTGCGGTGCTGGCGACCAGCCGCGAGGTACTGGGTGTCTCCGGTGAGCAGACCGTTTGCCTGCCGCCACTCGGCATTCCGCAGGAAGATGCGGTTCTCACTGCCGCACAGGCCCTGACGTACCCATCGGTGCAGCTGTTCGTGACGCGCGCACAGGCCAGCGCCGCCGCGTTCGTGCTGAGCGATCGCGATGCCGCCGTGGTGGCGACGTTATGCCGGCGGCTCGACGGCTTGCCCCTGGCCATCGAACTGGCGGCGGGCTGTGTGGGTGCTTTCGGCGTGCTCGGCCTGCTGGACCAGATCGACGAACGATTTGCGCTGCTGGATGCACAACGACGTTGCGTGCATCGCCGGCAACGCTCGTTGCGGGCGTCACTCGATTGGAGTTACGCGCGATTGTCGGCGCTGGAGCAGATCACATTGCGACGGCTGTCAGTCCTGGCAGGCCCGTTCCGTCTGGCATGCGTGCGTGCCGTGGTGGTGGATGACATGGTGAGCGAACACCAAGTGGCGTCCCTGCTGGCGTCGCTGACGACGCACTCGCTGGTGTCAGCGACGCCGTCGACAGGGGAAGCGGGAGAACCGCAATACCGGCTGTCGCCGATGACGCGCGCCTATGCCGCAGAGAAACTCGATGCCAGTGGCGAATACGCCGCCGTGCGCACGCGGCTGGCGGCGTGGCTGGCGCGCATGCCTTCACTAGTGGTTGCTTCAAAATGAAACGAAGCGGTCCTGGCTAGACGCGCGGCCGCAGACAGTACAAGTGGTACGGCCAGCGAGTTTCGCAAACCCGGCAACGACGCCAGGATCTTTCGAGGCGACCTCTCAGGGCGCATCGAGGTCGAGCGTCAGCAACGACGGTTCAATGTTGCCGGCGAGGAATGCGACGGCAAGCATGGTCAATAACACGACGATGACATAGGCAAGCTGCTTGGTATTCACGCCTGGCTCCTTTCCGATGATGCTGTCCGCCAATCCGGTGCGCGGGTTGATTCCCTAGCGCAAGGGCCATGCCATCGGCACTACGCCGCCGGAGGTGCGCCCGTCGCCGCAAAAACGGCTCGAAATAGCGCCTGGTGATGCGTCGCGATGGCGAGCAACCCACCACCTTCACCTGAAAACGTTGGTCCCGCACCAACGCTTTGGCGAACCTCCAAGTAAAAAACCCCGCGGCGCTTGTGGCGCTCGCGGGGTTCAGTGACCGGCCATGGCAGGTCACGCGCGATGGTGACGCTTACACGTTCACCGTATCCGCCACTTCCTTGAAGTCCTCGATCTGGTCGAAGTTCATGTACTTGTAGATCTTGTCGCCATTGGCGCTGAGCACGCCCATGTCCGACATGTACTCTTCCTTGTTCGGAATGCGGCCAAGGCGCGAGCAGATCGCGGCCAGCTCGGCGGAACCCAGGTACACGTTGGTGTTCTTGCCGAGACGGTTCGGGAAGTTACGCGTGCTGGTCGACATCACCGTCGCGCCTTCGCGCACCTGTGCCTGGTTACCCATGCACAGCGAGCAGCCCGGCATTTCGGTACGCGCACCGGCCGTGCCGAAGACGCCGTAGTGGCCTTCCTCGGTCAGCTGCTTCTGGTCCATCTTGGTCGGCGGCGCGACCCACAGCTTCACGGGGATGTCGCGCTTGCCTTCCAGCAGCTTCGACGCGGCGCGGAAGTGACCGATGTTGGTCATGCACGAACCGATGAACACTTCGTCGATCTTGGCGCCCGCCACGTCGGCCAGCGTCTTCACGTCGTCCGGGTCGTTCGGGCAGGCCACGATCGGCTCGTGCACGTCGGCCAGATCGATCTCGATCACGGCGGCGTACTCGGCGTCAGCGTCCGGCTCCAGCAGCTTCGGATCGGCCAGCCATGCTTCCATGGCCTTGATACGGCGCTGCAGGCTGCGCGGGTCCTGGTAGCCCTCGGCGATCATCCACTTCAGCAGCGTGATGTTGCTGTTGATGTATTCGATGATCGGTTCCTTGTTCAGGCGCACYGAGCAACCGGCGGCCGAACGCTCGGCGGAGGCGTCSGACAGTTCGAAGGCCTGTTCCACCTTCAGGTCGGGCAGACCTTCGATTTCCAGGATGCGGCCCGAGAAGATGTTCTTCTTGCCTTGCTTGGCCACGGTCAGCAGGCCCTGCTTGATCGCGTACAGCGGAATGGCGTTGACCAGGTCACGTAGCGTGACGCCGGGCTGCATCTTGCCCTTGAAGCGGACCAGCACCGATTCCGGCATGTCCAGCGGCATCACGCCGGTGGCGGCAGCAAAGGCCACCAGGCCCGAGCCGGCCGGGAAGCTGATGCCGATCGGGAAGCGGGTGTGCGAGTCGCCGCCGGTGCCGACGGTGTCGGGCAGCAGCATGCGGTTCAGCCACGAGTGGATCACACCATCGCCCGGGCGCAGCGAGATGCCGCCACGGGTGCTGATGAACTGCGGCAGCGTGTGGTGCGTCTTCACGTCCACGGGCTTCGGATAGGCGGCGGTATGGCAGAACGACTGCATCACCAGGTCGGCCGAGAAGCCCAGGCAGGCCAGGTCCTTCAGCTCGTCGCGGGTCATCGGGCCGGTGGTGTCTTGCGAGCCCACCGAGGTCATCTTCGGTTCGCAGTACGTGCCCGGGCGGATGCCCTTGCCTTCGGCCAGGCCAACCGCGCGGCCCACCATCTTCTGGGCCAGCGTGTAACCCTTGCCCGTATCCACCGGGTTCAGCGGCAGGCGGAACAGCGTGGACGGGGCCAGGCCCAGCGCCTCGCGGGCCTTGGCGGTCAGGCCACGGCCGACGATCAGCGGAATACGGCCGCCGGCGCGCACTTCGTCGAACAGCACATCCGACTTCACCTTGAATTCGGAGATCACGGCACCGTTCTTCAGGGCCTTGCCTTCATAGGGACGCAGTTCCACCACGTCGCCCATTTCCATCTGGGACACATCCAGCTCGATCGGCAGTGCGCCGGCATCTTCCATCGTGTTGTAGAAGATCGGGGCGATCTTGCTGCCCAGGCACACGCCGCCGAAGCGCTTGTTCGGCACGTAGGGGATGTCTTCGCCGGTGAACCACAGCACCGAGTTGGTAGCGGACTTGCGGCTGGAGCCGGTGCCGACCACGTCGCCCACGTAGGCGACCAGGTTGCCCTTTTCCTTCAGCGATTCGATGAACGCCACCGGGCCGCGCTTGCCGTCTTCTTCCGGCTGGAACGCCGCGCCTTCGCGCTTGTTCTTCAGCATGGCCAGCGCGTGCATCGGGATGTCCGGGCGGGTGGTGGCGTCAGGGGCCGGCGACAGATCGTCGGTATTGGTTTCGCCCGGCACCTTGAACACGGTGATGGTCATGCTTTGCGGCACTTCCGGACGGCTGGTGAACCACTCGGCATCGGCCCAGCTTTGCAGCACGGCGCGTGCGTTGGCGTTGCCCTTGTCGGCCTTTTCCTTCACGTCATGGAAGGCATCGAACATCAGCAGCGTGGTCTTGAGCGCATTGGCGGCCACGGTGCCGACTTCCGCGTCGTCGAGCAGCTCGATCAGCGGGGAGATGTTGTAGCCGCCCAGCATCGTGCCCAGCAGCTCGGTCGCACGGGCGCGCGAGATCAGCGAGGTCGACTCCTTGCCCAGCGCCACGGCGGCCAGGTACGAGGCCTTGACCTTGGCGGCGTCGTCCACGCCGGCCGGCACGCGGTAGGTAATCAGGTCCAGCAGGGTCTTTTCCTCGCCCGCCGGCGGGTTCTTGATCAGTTCGATCAGCTCGGCAGTCTGCTTGGCGGTCAGCGGCAGAGGGGGGATGCCAAGCGCGGCGCGTTCGGCGACATGGGCGCGATAGATATCAAGCATGGGAACCTGCTGTTAATAGGGTTTTAACGGTACTGCTCTTGTCTCTGTGGGGCTGGCGGCGCAACACCGCCAGGTGCCGCGTGATTGTAGACCGAAGTCCGCCCGAGATCAAATGTCTTATATCTTATATAAGAGTTAAATATCATGAAGCGCGATTTGACAAGGGATTTCGGGTGAATGACTGCATCCATTTGACATGTCAGCCACCGGCCGCCGTGCAAACGGGCAAAACCCGGAGTGGAGATTCCGACGCGCAGAAGACCGCTGCCAGCCGCCCTTATATGAGCCTTATGCATCACTTTAAGGCCTTGGCCGTGCGCCGTCGGGCACGTTCGTCTTAAGTTCCGCGCCCCGTATTCGTTAACCACCTTGCAGGCGCAAATGGCGCGCCGATGCGCTCCTGCGTCCGATGCCCGTCCAGCTCAAACGGCCAAGCTGAACGGGTTTCCCCCTTTTTATCGGCCCTTTGCTTGCCTGCGATTCGGGAAGAATGGCAGGCATTCCGACACAGGCATCTCATGGCGAACACGCTTTCCCCCTCCCAGACCGGCGGCAATCCGAGCAAGCGCGGCCGACTGTTGCTGATCGGCGGCGGCGTGCTGGTGGTGGCCCTGGGCGTTGGCGGCTTCGTGCTGGGCAGCGTCATCGGTGGCAATCGCCAGCCGGCGGCGGCAGCGGCTCCGGTGGTGCCGCCCCCGATCTTCGTGCCGCTGGATGCGTTCACCGTGAACCTCAAGAGCGAGGACGGCGACCGCTTCCTGCACACGGGGCTCTCGCTCAAGGTGGCGGACAGCGAAACCCAGGCTCGCCTGGCGCAGTACCAGCCCGAGGCACGCAGCCGCATCCTGCTGCTGCTGTCGGCCCGTCAGCCGGCGGACCTGGCGACCGTGGAAGGCAAGCGCAAGCTGGCACAGGACATCCAGGCGGCGATCAGCCAGCCGTTTGCCCCGAGCCTGCCGGCGCAGAAGATCCTGGATGTCTTGTTCACATCGTTCGTGGTGCAGTAAGCCGTACCCCTGCCGCGCGAACCCACGCAAAACCGTTATGAAACTGCCCGCCGTTCTTCCTTCCTGCCGCCGCGCCGCGCGCGCCGGCTGAAGCCGGATATGGACCGTTTCATCCTCTTAGCCGTTCACGGGGCAGGACACTAGATGGCCTACGACAAGTTCCTCTCGCAGGACGAGGTAGACGAACTACTGAAAGGCGTATCGGGCGAATCCGATGCGCCCGCGGCAAGCGCGCCCGTTGCCGAAGAAGGCGGGGTGCGCCCGTATAACCTCGCCACGCAGGAGCGGGTCGTCCGTGGCCGGCTGCACACGCTTGAGATCATCAACGAGCGGTTTGGCCGCGCGCTGCGCTCGGCGCTGTTCAACTTCATCCGCCGTGGCGCCGACATCTCGGTGGGTACGGTCAGGATCGAGAAGTACGGCGACTTCGTGCGCAACCTGCCGGTGCCGACGAACCTGAACCTGGTCCACATGAAGCCGCTGCGGGGCACCGCGCTGTTCGTGTACGACCCCAACCTGGTCTTCCTCGTCGTCGACAACCTGTTCGGCGGCGATGGCCGTTTCCACACCCGCGTGGAAGGCCGCGACTTTACCCAGACCGAGCAGCGCATCATCCGCCGCATGCTCGACCTGACGCTCAACAGCTATGGCCAGGCCTGGCGCACGGTGCATCCGATCGAATTCGACTACGTCCGCTCGGAGATGCACACCAAGTTCGCCAACATCGCCGGCCCCAACGATGCCGTGGTCACCACCGCGTTCCACATCGAACTGGGCGCCGTCGGCGGGCAACTGCATATCTGCATTCCCTACTCGATGATCGAGCCGCTGCGCGATCTGCTGATGAACCCGTTGCAGGACGAGGTCGAGGTAGACAAGCGCTGGCTCGGCCAGCTTTCCAGCCAGCTGCGCGCCGCCGAAGTGGAACTGGTGGCCGAGTTTGCCCATCTGCAAAGCACCGTGGCCGAAGTGCTGGCCATGCGCGCCGGCGACGTACTGCCGATCGACCTGCCCGAGCACATCTTCGGCAAGGTGGACGGCGTGCCCGTGATGCAGTGCGGCTTCGGCACCATGAACGGCCAGTACGCGCTGCGCGTACAGCGAATGATCAATTACCAAGACAGCGATTCCAACAAGGAAACCGATCATGACTGACGGCACTCAGGACAAGCCGGTCGATCCGATGGACGACTGGGCCAGCGCCCTGGCGGAGCAGACCAGCGCCGAGCAGGCACCTGCTGCCTCCCCGGCCGCCACCGCGACCGCAACCGCTCCGGCGGCTTCGGCCATGGCGACCGCCACGCCGGCGGCCTCCACCGTGTTCCCGCCGCTGGCGCAGGACGCACCCAGCGGCTTCCACAACGATATCGGGATGATTCTCGATATTCCGGTGCAGCTGACCGTGGAACTGGGCCGCACCAAGGTGCCCATCAAGAACCTGCTGCAACTGGCGCAGGGCTCCGTGGTGGAGCTCGACGGCCTGGCTGGCGAACCGATGGACGTGCTGGTGAACGGCTACCTGATCGCCCAGGGCGAAGTGGTGGTGGTCAACGACAAGTTCGGCATCCGCCTGACGGACATCATCACGCCGTCGGAACGCATCCGGAAGCTCAACAAATGACAGTCGCCTCGCGCCGGCTGCTGGCTGCCGGGCGCCTTGCCGCAGGCATCGCCCTCTCCGGGCTTGCCATGACCGGCGCGCAGGCCGCTGATACCGTACTCAGCACCGCCCAGGCCGCCAACCCGGCCCCCGCCAGTCATGTCACGGCCAGCGCCCCCGTCATCAGCGGCGGCGCCAGCCTGGCGCAGGCCGGTCTTGGCCTGTTCGCCGTCATCGCGCTGATCCTGGGCCTGGCCTGGGTGGCACGCCGCGTCGGACTGGTCCGCCACGGCACCGGTGGCGCGTCGATGAAAGTCGTCGGCAGCCTGATGCTGGGCGCGCGCCAGAAAGTGGTGATGGTCGAAGTCGGCGACACCTGGCTGGTGCTGGGTGTGTCCGCCGGCGAAATCCGTCCGCTCCATACGCTGCCGGCCCAGCCGGATACGACCGCCTCGTCGGGCCCGCAATCGCCGCAGTCCATGCAAGGCGGTTTCGCGGAACGGCTGATGCGATCGATGCAGGAAAACCTCAAGAAATGAACACGCTGCGTGCCGCCACCGGGCGGCATCCTGCGCGCCTGCCGCGCGTGGCCGCCGCCGTCCTGGCGATGCTGCCGCTAGTGCTGTGGCTGGCGCCCGAATCGGCCCTGGCGCAGTCGCTGCCCGGCGTGGTCAGCAAGCCGGGCGCCGGCGGCAGCCAGACCTGGTCGCTGTCGATCCAGACGCTGGTCCTGCTGACGTCGCTGTCGTTCCTGCCGGCCGCCATGCTGATGATGACGGGCTTCACCCGCATCATCATCGTGCTGGGGCTGCTGCGCAACGCGCTGGGCACGGCATCGTCGCCGCCCAACCAGGTGCTCGTCGGCCTGTCGTTGTTCCTGACCTTCTTCGTGATGTCGCCGGTGTTCGACAAGGTCTACACCGACGCCTACAAGCCGCTGTCCGACAACAAGATCAGCCTGGAGGTCGCCGCGTCCCGCGCGGCCGTGCCCGTGCGCGCGTTCATGCTGCGCCAGACGCGGGAGAAGGACCTGGCGATGTTCGCCCAGATGGCCAAGACCCCGGAAATGCAGGGCCCGGATGACGTGCCGTTCTCGGTGCTGGTGCCGGCGTTCGTCACCAGCGAGCTCAAGACCGCGTTCCAGATCGGCTTCACGATCTTCATCCCCTTCCTGATCATCGACCTGGTCGTGGCCAGCGTGCTGATGGCGATGGGCATGATGATGGTGCCGCCCGCCACGATCTCGCTACCGTTCAAGCTGATGCTGTTCGTGCTGGTGGATGGCTGGCAGCTGCTGCTGGGTTCGCTGGCCCAGAGCTTCATGAACTGACCGGAGGCCGCCATGACACCGGAAATGGTAATGACCATCGCCACGCAGGCGATGAAGATGACCCTGATGCTGTCCGCTCCGCTGCTGCTGGTGGCGCTGGCGGCCGGCCTGGTGGTCAGCCTGTTCCAGGCCGCCACCCAGATCAACGAAATGACGCTGACGTTCATCCCCAAGCTGGTCGCGCTGTTCGTGACCATGGTGCTGGTGGGTCCGTGGATGATCAACACCTTCGTGGATTACATGCGCGAGGTGTTCCAGGGCATCCCCGCGCTGGCGCACTGAGCCTGCGGCCGTGATCGACGTCACCACGGCCCAGCTGTACGGGTGGATCGCGGCCTTCCTGTGGCCGATGTTCCGCCTGCTGGGGCTGATCGCCACCGCACCGCTGTTCAGCGAATCGACCATTCCGCGTCGCGCCAAGGTGCTGCTGGCAGCGGGGCTGTCGACGATCATCTCGCCGACCCTCGCCAACATTCCCGCCGCGCCCGTCTATTCCTTCGATGGCTTCCTGATCATCGTGAACGAGATCGGCATCGGCGTGGCCATGGGTTTCACCATGCGCCTGATCTTCGCCGCGGTCCAGACCGCCGGTGAAGTGATCGGCCTGCAGATGGGCCTGTCGTTCGCATCGTTCTACGACCGGTCCTCCGGCGGGCAGACGATGGTGCTGTCGCGCTTCCTCAACATCGTCGCTACGCTGATGTTCCTGGCGCTGGATGGCCACCTGATGATGCTGGCCACGCTGGTGGACAGCTTCAACAGCGTGCCGATCGCCGGCACACCGCTGTCCGGCCACGGCTGGGGTGCCGTGGCGCGAGCGGGATCGATGGTCTTCGCGTCGGGCACCTTGCTGGCACTGCCGATGATCGCCGCGCTGCTGACGCTGAACCTGTCGATGGGCATCCTGAACCGCGCATCGCCGCAGCTTTCGATCTTCGCCGTGGGCTTCCCGGTCACGCTGGGGGGCGGCATGGTGATCATGATGCTGGTCATGCCGCAGATGGGCGCCTACATGCAGCACCTGGTCGATGCCGGCCTCCAGGCCATGGCCACCGTGCTCGACCAGTTCGCCCAGTAACGATCAGGGCAGCGCGCCGACCTGCTTCAGCACGGCGCGCCCGATCTCCTGGCGCTTCGGCGCCAGCTCGATACGCGGCATATCCAGGTTCATGGCAAACACATAGGTGTCCTGCCCGCGCGTGACCCAGCCAACCCACCAGCCGATGTCGTTCTTCCCCGACGCGCGCCAGCCAGTCTTCGCACGCAAGGTGTAGTCCGGCGTCTGCTCGATGGTCAGGATGTCGTCGAGCGCGTCATAGCTGCGCGCGGAGATGCCCGGCACCTCGCGCTCCACCACGGCGCGCAGGAAATCGATCTGCTGGTACGCCGTGATCCTCAGGTGGTCATTGAGCCAGAAGCGATCCACCGGACCGCTGACGTCGGCGTTGCCGAAGTGCGCGGCAGTCAGGAACTTGCGGTACTGCGCCGTGCCCACGCGCCGTGCGATCACCTGGTAGGCCGGCACGCAGGAGTTCTTCAGGGCCAGCCGCAACGACACATCGCCATTGCACACGGCTGGCAGGATGGGCGTCCCGTTGTGCGTCCACAACTTGCCGTCCCACGGCAGCTTGTCATTGTCGACGTCCGCCACGGCACCCGTTTCCAGCCCGATCAGGGAATTGAAGATCTTGAACGTCGAGGCCGGCGAGTACGCCGTCCGGGCGCGCTGCGGGTTGTAGGCGAGCATGCGCTGACGACGCATGTCGTAGACGAGCATGGTCCCGTTGGCGCCGGCGGCGTCGAAGGACGCCTTCGCGTCCAGCGCGATCTCGGGCGGCGCAGGGTTCGCGGCATTCGCGTCCAGCGGCAGCATCAGGGAGAACAGGGACAGCGCGACGGCGGTCGCAACCGGCATGGCAAGGCGGGCAAGTCTGTTTCGCATCTCGACACTCTCTTTGAGGGGTGGTTTATCGTCATTCGCAGACGTCGGCAATCCAGGCCCGGATCGTGGTGCGGAGCATAGGTGTTCGCGGAAAACCCGCCAACCGCCGCCGCTGTAACACGCGTAACATGGCGGCCATGCCCGCCGCCCCCATCCGCATCGACCTGTCGCCGCCCTACCGTATCGATGACCAGCCTGCGCGCTACCAGTCCGTCTGGCTGCTAGCGCGCACCTGGCTGGCGGTGTCACGCGATGAGGAAGACCTGCCAGCGGCCGCCGTGCGCGCCCGCTTTGCGGAGGCCGCCGACGTACGGATGATGGTGTCGCGCGCGTTCGCGGACTTCGCCCGGTGGGGCATCGCCGTGGGCTGGGGCGCCGACAAGTCCGCGGACATCGCCAGCCTCGCCCCGGCGCGACGCAGCCGCGGACCGTTCTGGATGCCGGTATCCACCGCGCGCCGGCTGCGCTTCACGGCCAACGGCAGAGCGCTGGGCGTGGCCGGCGTGTCACGCTGGCTGGGGCAGGCGCCGTCCGGCGACCCGATCACGCCGGAGCGCGGCAACGGCTCGCACGACGGACTTCACTACGTCATGCGCGACATGGCGTTCTGGAGCCATTTGACGCAGGCCATGCGCGGCGCGCAGGACGGCTTCGCGGGCTCGCTCGAGGCCGGCGTCGCCGAGTCCTTTCGCGCCGCGCAACGCAGCGCGGCGGACGACTTCCAGCAAGCGCTGTCGCTGCTCAAGGAAAGCCTGGCGTGGCGCCGCAGCGACCGGCTGGACCGCAGCCGCGCGGCACTGCGACGCTTCAACCGCATCGTGACCACCGGCGGCGTCAGCGCGGCATTGCCGACGTTCGCGGCCATGGCCCACGTGGTGCGCGCGTGGGAGCACTACGCCCGCGCGGATCTGACATCGGCACAGGCCGAGTTGACGCGCCTGGCGGCCGACGCCGAACTGCGTCCGGTGGTGCGCTACAACCCGCGCGTGCGGTTCGAGACGCTGAACCTGGAGGCGCTGGTGCGCAAGAGCCTCGCCCTGCAGCAAGGTCCCTCCGCATCGGTGGATCGCCATGCCGCCGCCCGGCAGGCGCTGCAGGATTTCTCCGGCGCGCTGCAGGCCGCCTATGAAGCGGATTCCGTCGACGCCGTCCAGCATGCCGCCGCCAACATCGGCTGGTCGTTGTGGTTGTTCTGGCAACACGGACTGGTCGACGAAGCGCGCGCACTGGCGCCCGGGGACGTGCAGCGTCAGGCCATGCGCTGGCTCGGCCTGTCCGAATGGATCTGCGACCGCTTTGGCGTGGGCGGCGGATCCGCGTGGAACACGATCTTCCTGCTGCGGGTGGCCCGGGGCACGGCCGGGGCGCCGGCGCCGGCATCGGTGGCCGCATTCCGCGCGCAGCGGCCGCTCACCGTGTCCGCCGCGATCGATGCGCTGCGGCCGTTCCACGCGCCATTCGCTCCGGCCAAGGGATTTGTACGCTGGTCATCGGTGGCGGCGTTCGCGCTGGAGGAGCACGATGCCGGGCACGTGCGCTACAACGCGCTGCAACTGGCCAATCTGTTGATGGAATCGGCGTGGTACCTCACGCATGAGCAGGGTGCCACGGCGCAAGCCTACGACGCCATGGAACGGCTGGCGCGCCAGATCGCCGCGCTGCGGCCTGCGGAGCGCGGCTTTTTCCGGATCGGCATCCAGGCCTTTCCGCCCGAGCTGCGCGCGGCGGCGGCCGAAACGTTGCGGGCGCAGCGCAAGCGCGCGTAAGCCTCGCCCGATGCTGGCGCCCCGCCATGGCGGGGCACCCCTTCGCGTCAGCAGGCGTCTATGCCGTGATCGCCTGCCACTCGCCGCGGCCTGCCGCGAGCCTGTTTTCCTCCATGCTCCGCGCACCGGTGGCCTTGACCAGCGTGGCCAGCAGCGGACGGCATTCCGCGTTCATATTGGCGATGGCGGCGTCCTGCTTCTTGTCGAGCGCCAGCGCGACGATGTCGGTGGCGACGGGGCCATAGCGCGCCTCCACGCGATCGACCTCCGCCACCAGGTTGCGCGCCGTCTGGCTGACGCCCTCGCGCGAGATCATTTCCTTGAGCTCTGCACATCGTCACCAATACAAGATTGCGCGCGGCAATGGCGCGGCGATCCACGGCGGTGCGCACCTGCGCCGCCACCTCCGCCCGGGCGTTGAGCCCGTTGACATAGGCGCTGAAACCATCGGTCGCCTGACTGAGCGCACGCAGCGACAGCCCGGATACCACCAGCACCAGCACCAGCACCAGCACCAGCATGCCAAACCCCGCGAGGAGCCTGGTCTTGACCGACAGATTGCGGAAGCTCACGTTATCCCCTCATTTCCCGGCTGCCTGCCGAAAGGCAAGGCTTATGACCATCGCATCACAATGTGATGCATGTGCCGCGGAAGCCCGTTCCAGCTGGATTGGCACTTCGCGATGTCGGCCACTGCGCTGGTTGGCGGAGTGGTCGATTCGCGCTTTAGGCGGGGTGCACGCCCTGCTCGTATTGACCGCAGGCTTAACGGCGAGGGCTCGCCGGCTTGCCCCCCCTACCGGACTGAGCTTTACCCACAAGCTTGGCTCGCTATCCCGAATTAAAGATACGGAACATCTCTGTGATTTCGTGCAAGACGAGGAAGCCTCGCCAGATGACGGTAGCGCCGGGCGGAGGATCGTTGCGGCGATTCAGGTAGCCGCCAAGGGTGG
>NZ_JBFTSP010000015.1:0-119269 GCF_056400065.1 Cupriavidus sp. 01L415
GTCCTGATTCTTGGCGTCAACGGCTTCATCGGCCACCACCTGACGCGCCGCATCCTGGAAACCACGCAATGGGAGGTCTACGGCATGGATATGTCGTCGGACCGCCTGGGCGACCTGGTGAACCATCCGCGCATGCACTTCTTCGAAGGTGACATCACCATCAACAAGGAGTGGATCGAGTACAACATCCGCAAGTGCGACGTGATCCTGCCGCTGGTGGCGATCGCCACGCCGGCCACCTACGTGCGCCAGCCGCTGCGCGTGTTCGAACTCGATTTCGAGGCCAACCTGCCGATCGTGCGCGCCGCCGTGAAGTACGGCAAGCACCTGGTGTTCCCGTCGACCTCCGAGGTCTACGGCATGTGCGCCGATGACGAATTCGATCCGGAAGCCTCGCCGCTGGTGTACGGCCCGATCAACAAGCCGCGCTGGATCTATGCCTGCTCCAAGCAGCTGATGGACCGCGTGATTCACGCCTACGGCATGGAACAGGGCCTGAACTACACGCTGTTCCGTCCGTTCAACTGGATCGGCGCSGGGCTGGACTCGATCTTCGAATCGAAGGAAGGGTCCTCGCGCGTGGTGACGCAGTTCCTCGGCCATATCGTGCGCGGCGAGCCGATCAAGCTGGTCGATGGCGGCGCGCAGAAGCGTGCGTTTGCCGATATCTCGGATGGCATCGCGGCGCTGATGCAGATCATCGAGAACAAGGACGGTGTGGCCAGCGGCAAGATCTTCAACATCGGCAACCCGAGCAACATCYACTCGGTGCGCGAGCTGGCGGAGATGATGCTGAAGATGGCKGCGGACTATCCGGAGTACGCGGAAGAAGCGCAGAAGACCAAGATCGTGGAGACGTCGTCGGGCGAGTTCTACGGCAAGGGCTACCAGGACGTRCAGCACCGCGTGCCGAAGATCGACAATACGATCGAGGAACTGGGCTGGAAGCCGCAGGTGACGATGGAGCAGGCSCTGCGCCGCATCTTCGARGCYTACCGCGACAAGGTGGTGGAGCGCCGCCGAAATGCGTGCGGCCGCCGCGGCGGGTCACGAGTGCGGCATCCACACCTGGGACCACGTCTACTGGCAGGACAACGTGCGCGGGCGCGACGCCGCCTGGACGCGCCGCCAGATGCAGCACGCGTTCGACCGCTACGTCGACATCTTCGCCGCCCCGCCGCCCACCCACGGCGCGGCTGGCTGGCAGATGAATGACGAGGCCTTCCGCCAGATCGACGACTGGGGCATGGTCTACGCATCGGACGGCCGGGGCACCGCGCCGTATATCCCCACCGTGGACGGCAAGCCTTGCCGTCACGTGCAGATGCCCACCACGCTACCGACGCTGGACGAGCTGATCGGCGTGGACGACCTGACCGAAGAGAACGTGCACCACGCCGTGCTGCGCCTGACCGAGGGCCAGCGCGATCACGTGTTCACGCTGCACACCGAGCTGGAAGGCGGCAAGCTGGCGCCCGTGTTCGAACGGTTGCTGGCGGGCTGGCGCGCCCAGGGGCATGAGCTGGTCTCGATGGCCACGTTCTACCGCCAACTCGACCACACCGACCTGCCCCGGCTGCCGGTCACCTGGGGCGAGATCGAAGGACGCAGCGGCGAGCTGATCATCCAGCCCTGATCCGTACGGCGTCGGCGGCGCGATTTACATCTCAGTGTGCGTCTCAGTGGCGTCCGGCGTGCGTCAGCCGCAGGCCGTTGAAGACGACCAGCAGGCTCGCCCCCATATCCGCGAAGACCGCCATCCACATCGTGCCCATGCCCATCACCGTCAGGGCGAGGAACACTACCTTGATGCCAAGCGCCAAGGCGATGTTCTGCTTCAGAATGGCCGACGTGCGCCGCGACAGCCGCACGAACGCCGGAATTTTGCGCAGGTCGTCGTCCATCAGGGCGACGTCCGCGGTCTCGATCGCGGTGTCCGTGCCGGCGGCCCCCATCGCAAAGCCGATGTCGGCACGCGCCAGTGCCGGCGCATCGTTGATGCCATCGCCGACCATCCCGACCCGCCCCGCGTGCGTGTGAACCTGCCCGGCCAGTAGCGCAATCGCGGCGGCCTTGTCCTGCGGCAGTTGGTTGCCACGCACCTCGTCGATGCCCACGGCCTCGCCAATCGCCTGCACGGTGTGCGGATTGTCGCCGGACAACATCAGCGTCCGGACGCCGAGCGCGTGCAGTTCCTCGATCGCGCGGCGGCTGGTGTCGCGGACCGTATCGGCCACCGCGAACAGCGCCAGCGCCCTCGGCGTGCCGCCATGCTCCGGCGCCATGCCTGCCAGCATCACGAGCGTCTTGCCCTGCCGTTCGATCGCCTCGAGGCGCGCTTCCAGCGCGGGCGAGCACGCGCCGAGGTCGTGGATCATGCGGTGGTTGCCAAGGCTGTAGCTGGCACCGTTCACTGTCCCGCGCACGCCGTGCCCCGGCAGGGCCTCGAAGTCCGCCACGTCGAAACGCTCCACGCCGTCCGCATCCGCGGCCGTGGCCACGGCCCGCGATACCGGGTGATCCGAACGCGCCGCGAGGCTCGCCGCAATCGCGCGCGCCTGCGGTAGGTCGTCGACAAGCATCGCAAAATCCGTCTGCGCCGGCTTGCCGTGCGTCAGCGTGCCGGTCTTGTCGAGCGCCAGCCACGCCAGATGCCTTCCCTGCTCCAGATACACTCCGCCCTTGACCAGGATGCCGCGCCGCGCCGCGGCCGCCAGGCCGCTCACAATGGTCACAGGCGTCGAAATCACCAGCGCGCAGGGGCATGCGATGACCAGCAGGACCAGCGCCTTGTAAATCCAGTCGAGCCAGCCGCCACCGAGCCACAGCGGCGGCACCACGGCTACCGCCACGGCGATCGCAAAGACCACCGGCGTGTAGATGCGCGCGAACTGGTCCACGAAACGCTGCGTCGGCGCACGGCTGCCCTGCGCGGCCTCGACTGCGTGAATGATGCGAGCCAGTGTGGAATCGCTGGCCGGCGCGGTGACCTCGTACTCGAGTTCGCCAGACTGATTAATCGACCCGGCGTAGAGCGCGTCACCGGTAGTCTTGTCCACCGGCACGCTTTCGCCCGTGATCGGCGCCTGGTCCAACGCGGATGTGCCTCGCACCACGCGGCCATCGAGGGCCACGCGCTCACCGGGGCGCAACCGCACCAGCGCGCCGACGGGCACCGCGCGCGCCTCCACGGGCTGCCAGCCGCCGTCGGGCTGCCGCACCGTGGCCTGCTCCGGTGCCATCGCCAGCAGGCCGTGCACGGCATTGCGGGCACGGTCCAGCGACGCCGCCTCGATGCGTTCCGCCAGCGCGAACAGCACCATCACCATCGCCGCTTCCGGCCACAGGCCGATCAGCATCGCGCCCGTGACGGCGATGCTCATCAGCGCGTTGATGTTGAGATTGCCGTGGCGAATCGCAATCCAGCCCTTGCGATAGACGCCGAGGCCCGACAAGGCGACGGCAACCAGCGCCAGCGCTGCCGGCACATAGGGATCGCCCGCCTGGAGCCAGTGCGCGACTTCCGCCGCCACCGCCGCCGCGCCGGCCAGCGCGAGCGGCCACCACGGCTTGGGCGACTCCGCTGGCGCAGCGGGGGCGGCCGCCGACACCGGCTCCGCCTTCATGCCGAGCGCACCGATGGCCCGGATCACGGGATCGAGCGAATCCAGCGTGTGATGAACGGTCAACACGCGCTGCATCAGGTTGAAGTCCAGCGCGGCCACCCCGGCCATGCCGCCCAGCTTGTTGCGGATCAGGGTCTCCTCGGTCGGGCAATCCATCGCATCGATCCGGTAGGCCGCGGACCGCGTGCCCGCCGGCGCCGTCACAGCGTCCCGCACGGGCATGGCGGTGCCGCAGGCCGAACCGCAGCAGGCATGGGCCGCGGCGTGATCGTCGCTGGCCTGATCGTGGCTCGCGTGGTCGTGCCCGGCATGGTCGTGGCCGGCATGGCTGTTTTGAGCGGCATGGAGGCCGTGATCGTGGCCCTGATGATCATGGCTGCGACCGGCGTGATCGTGGTCGTGCCCGCAGCAATCCTGGCCGTGATGATCGTGATCGTGCGCATGCCCGTGGCCGTGCGTGGCCGATGCCGGCGGCACGACGTTTTCAGGGGTGGAGCGAGCCATGTCAGGTTCCGATTGTTCTTGGTTGCCTCGTATTGAAGACCCTGAAGTGGCTACAAGGTCAAGCGTCGCGTTCCTGCCGGCGGGCATGACAAGGACGTAATGCCGGCACGCCGCCGACGCGCTTATAATCGCTGCCCATGCGCCGCCTGCTGCTCGTTTTTTTCGTCATCCTGCTGCCGATCCAGTTCGCCTGGGCCGGCGCGGCGGCGTATTGCGCACACGAAGACGGCGGCACCAAGACCGGCGCCACCGCCTGGCACATCGGCCACCACACGCACGAGCACCACGCCGATGACCATCAGAAGGCCGCGAAGCCGGGCGCCAAATTGCCCGACGCCGACTGTGCCGCCTGCCACTTCCCAGGCTCCCACGGCGTACTCGCGGCAGTCCTGCTGCCGGGTGGCGATGACGTCGTCACCGTGCGTTACCTGCCGCGTGTTTCCGGTTTCGGCTCCATTCCCGCCCCAGTCCCCGACCGCCCGCAGTGGTCCCGTCCCGTCTAGCCGGCGAGACGCGGACATCTCCCTCACTTTCCTGATTCCTGACGTCTCGCCGATTTTCCCTGTCTGCACGGTGAAATTCGATGAGAAGACTCCTTATGCCGCTTGGGCTGGCGGCCGCACTGCTCAGCCCGCTCGCGTCCGCGCAGGACGCCGCACCTGTTCGCCCCGATCCCGCACCAGAGCCACCGGGCGCGCTGACGCTGGACGTCGCGTTGGCGCTGGCTACGGCACAGAACCCCACGCTTTCCGCTGCCCGGCATGAACTCGATGCCGCAGAGGGCGGCATCACGCAAGCCCGCGTGATCCCGAATCCCGAAGTGGCACTGCTGATGGAGGACACGCGCCAGTCCACCCGCACCACGACGGCGCAGATGAACCTGCCAGTGGAACTCGGCGGCAAGCGCGCCGCCCGCATCGGCGCCGCACAGCGGACGCGGGAACTCGCGCAGGCGCAGCTCGGCAATACGCAGGCCGATCTGCGCGCCAGCGTGATCGGCGCGTTCTTCAACGTCCTGGTGGCACAGGAACGCGTGCGGCTGGCCGCCGGATCCACCGAGATTGCCGCGCGTGGGGCCCGTGCCGCCGCGCGCCGTGTGGCCGCCGGCAAGATCTCGCCAGTCGAGGAAACCAAGGCGGGCGTGGAACTGGCCAATGCCGAACTGGAGCGCGCCGAGGCTGATGCTGCCCTGATCGCCGCCCGGCAGGCGCTATCCACGCTATGGGGGAATCCGTCGCCGCGTTTTGCGGAGGCGGACGGCAACCTCGAAGCGCTGCCCACTCGCCCGGAAGCCGTGCTGCTGCGCCAGTCGCTCGACGCCTCCCCGGCGCTGGTGGCCAGCCAGCGGGAGCTCGCGCGGCGGCAGGCGGAGATCAATGTGCAGCGCAGCCGCCAGTACCCGGACGTCACGCTGAGCGTGGGCGCCAAGCGCGAAAACGCTTCCGATCGCGGCTACTACCCGGTGCTGGGCGTCGCCATCCCGCTGCCGCTATTCGATCGCAACCAGGGCAACCTGTACACCGCGATCCGGCAGGCCGACAAGGCCGCCGACGAATACCGCGCCACACAGGTCCGGCTCGATCACGACCTGCAGCAGGCGGCCAGCCAGCTCGCGGTGTCGCGGGCCTCCGCGCTGACGCTGCGCGAGACCGTGCTGCCCGCGGCGCAACGTGCCTATCAGGCTGCCACGCAAGGCTTTGAAGCAGGCAAGTTCAACTACCTCGACGTGCTGGACGCCCAGCGCACGCTGCTCCAGGCGCGCATCCGCTACCTCGGCGTGGTCGCCAGCAGCTGGCAGGCCGCGACCACGATCGACCGCATTCTCGGACGCTAGCGCGCCGACGCAAGGAATATCGCCATGACGATGACACGAAAACAAGGGATGGCCATCGCCGCCATCCTGATCGCCGGCCTGATTGCCGCCCTGGCATTGTTGCTGGCCGGGCGCGGCGGAACCGGGCACCGCGACGAACACGACGACGATCACGCGCACGGGGCAGGCGAGGCCGCGAACGGCAAGCCCGCCGCAATCGCCGCCGCCGCATCGACCGCAACCAGCAAGCCGGACGATCACGGCAATGCGCCGGCCGGCGTGATCGCGATGACGCCGGAACAGATTCGCAACGCCAACCTCGTCCTGCACACCGCCGCGCCGGGCCGCATCCGCAGCGCCGTGCAATTCCCCGGCGAGATCCGATTCAACGAAGACCGCACGGCGCACGTGGTACCCCGCGTGGCGGGTGTCGCCGAATCGGTCGCGGCCAACCTCGGCCAGCGCGTGAAGAAGGGCGACCTGCTGGCCGTCTTCGCCAGCACCCAGCTATCCGACCAGCGCAGCGAACTGCTGGCCGCACAGCGCCGGCTGGAACTGGCCCGCACCACATCTGCCCGCGAAAAGAAGCTGTGGGAGGACAAGGTCTCGGCCGAGCAGGACTTCCTGGCCGCGCGCACCGCGTTGCAGGAGGCGGAGATCGCCGCGCAGAACGCCGCGCAGAAGCTGACGGCCATCGGCGCGAAGCCCACAGCCGGCGCCATCAACCAGTTCGAACTGCGTGCGCCCTTCGACGGTATCGTCGTGGAAAAGCACCTGGCCCTGGGCGAAGCCGTTGCCGCCGATACCACGGTCTTCACCATCTCCGACCTGAACACCGTCTGGGCCGAATTCGTGATCGCGCCGAAGGACCTGGGTCACGTGCGGCTGGGCGAATCCGTGCGCGTGGTGTCCACCGCGTTCAATGGCACCGCCGAGGGCCGGATCTCCTACGTAGGCGCCCTGCTCGGCCAGCAGACGCGCACGGCCACGGCACGCGTGACGCTCGCCAATCCGGACATGGCCTGGCGCCCCGGCCTGTTCGTCACCGTCAGCGTTGCCACCGGCGACGCCGAGGTGCCCGTCGCCATCGAAGCCGACGCGGTGCAGACCGAGGGCGGCCAGACGCAGGTATTCGTCGAGGTGCCCGGAGGATTCGCCGCGCGCCCCGTCAAGGCGGGCCGCACCGACGGCAAGCGGATCGAAATCACCGACGGACTCGCGCCGGGCACGCGCTACGTGGCCGCCAACAGCTTCGTGCTGAAGGCGGAACAGGGCAAGGCCAGCGCCGAGCACGCGCACTGAGCGGAGATCCTCATGTTCGAACGCATCCTCCGCTTCGCCATCGAGCAACGCTGGCTGGTCATGCTCGCCGTGTTGGGCATGGCCCTGCTGGGCGCCTACAACTACAGCCGCCTGCCGATCGACGCCGTACCGGACATCACCAACGTCCAGGTCCAGATCAACACCGCGGCGCCCGGCTATTCCCCGCTGGAAGCCGAGCAGCGCGTGACCTATCCGCTGGAGACGGCGATGTCCGGCCTGCCGGGCCTGGAGCAGACACGCTCGCTGTCCCGCTATGGGCTGTCGCAGGTCACCGTGATCTTCCGGGACGGCACCGACATCTACTTCGCGCGCCAGCTGGTCAACCAGCGCATGCAGGAGGCACGCGAGCAGCTGCCGTCCGGCATTTCCCCGCAAATGGGGCCGATCTCCACCGGGCTCGGCGAGATCTACCTGTGGACGGTGGAAGCCGACGACGACGCGCGCAAGCCGGACGGCACGCCCTATTCCGCCACCGACCTGCGCGAAATCCAGGACTGGATCATCAAGCCGCAACTGCGCACCGTGCCGGGCGTGACCGACATCAACTCGATCGGCGGCTTCGCCAAGGAATACCTGGTGGCCCCCAGCCCGGAGAAGCTGGCGTCATACGGCCTGTCGCTGCAGGACGTGGTGCAGGCGCTGGAGCGCAACAACAGCAACGTCGGCGCCGGCTATATCGAGCGGCGCGGCGAGCAATACCTGGTGCGGGCGCCGGGCCAGGTGAAGTCGATCGACGACATCCGCGACGTGATCGTTGGCACCGCACAGGGCCAGCCGATCCGGATCCGCGACCTGGCCGAGGTGGATCTCGGCCGCGAACTGCGCACCGGCGCCGCCACGGACAACGGCCGCGAGGTCGTGCTGGGCACCGTGTTCATGCTGATCGGCGAAAACAGCCGCGCGGTATCGCGCGCGGTGGACGCCCGCATGGCGGCGATCAACAAGTCGCTGCCGGCAGGCGTCAAGGCCGTGACCGTCTACGACCGCACGGTGCTGGTCGACAAGGCGATTGCCACGGTCAAGAAGAACCTGCTGGAAGGCGCGGTGCTGGTGATCGCGGTGCTGTTCGTGTTCCTGGGCAACCTTCGCGCGGCGCTGATCACGGCGCTGGTCATTCCGTTGTCGATGCTGTTCACGTTCACCGGCATGGTCACGTACAAGATCAGCGCCAACCTGATGAGCCTGGGGGCGCTGGACTTCGGCATCATCGTCGATGGTGCGGTGGTGATCGTGGAAAACTGCGTGCGCCGCCTGGCCCATGCGCGGACGCGCCAGGGCCGCCCGCTGACGCGCGCCGAGCGCTTCCACGAGGTCTTTGCCGCCGCGCGGGAAGCACGCCGGCCGCTGGTGTTCGGCCAGCTGATCATCATGATCGTGTACATCCCGATCTTTGCCCTGACCGGCGTGGAGGGCAAGATGTTCCACCCGATGGCGATGACCGTGGTGCTGGCGCTGGCCGGCGCGCTGGTTCTGTCGGTCACCTTCGTGCCCGCCGCCGTGGCCTTGTTTATCGGCGATCGCGTGGCGGAAAAGGAAAACCGGCTGATGGGATGGGCACGCCGCTGGTATGCCCCGGCCCTGACGCGCGCGCTGGCCAATACCCCTGTGGTGCTGACCGCGGCGGCGGTCACCGTGCTGCTGAGCGGGCTGGTCGCCACGCGGCTGGGCAGCGAGTTCATTCCCAATCTGAACGAGGGCGACTTCGCCGTGCAGGCGTTGCGCATTCCCGGCACCAGCCTGACGCAATCGGTGGCCATGCAGCAGCAGATCGAGACGCGCCTGAAGGCGACATTCCCGGAGATCGAACGCGTCTTCGCGCGCACCGGCACGGCCGAGATTGCCGCCGATCCGATGCCGCCGAATGCCTCCGATGGCTACGTCATGCTCAAGCCACGCGATCAGTGGCCCGACCCCTCGCGCTCGCGCGAATCCTTGCGCGCGGCGATGCAGGTGGAGCTGGAGCAGATCCCCGGCAACCGCTACGAGTTCTCGCAGCCGATCCAGTTGCGCTTCAACGAGCTGATCTCGGGCGTGCGCAGCGATGTGGCCGTCAAGCTGTTCGGCGATGACAACGCCGTGCTGGACGCGACCGCGCAGCGGATCGCCCAGGTGCTGCAGGGCGTGGCCGGCGCCACCGAGGTCAAGGTGGAACAGACGACGGGGCTGCCGGTACTGAGCGTGGAGGTCGACCGATCGCGCGCGGCACGCTACGGCCTGAACATGGTTGACGTGCAGGACACCGTGGCGATTGCCGTGGGCGGCCGCGACGCCGGCGTGTTCTATCAGGGCGACCGGCGCTTCAATATCGGCGTGCGCCTGCCGGAAGGCATCCGTGCCGACGTGGAAGCGCTGCGACGCCTGCCGATTCCGTTGCCCAAGGGCGCCGACGCGCGTACGAACTACATCCCGCTGGGCGAGATCGCCACGCTCGCCATCGCGCCCGGCCCCAATCAGGTTTCGCGCGAGAACGGCAAGCGCCGCATCGTGATCAGCGCCAACGTGCGCGGCCGCGACGTCGGCAGCTTCGTGCCGGAGGCGATGGCTGCGATCGAAGCCAGGGTGACGATTCCCACCGGGTACTGGATCGCGTGGGGCGGCACGTTCGAGCAGCTGCAATCCGCCACGCAGCGGCTGCAGATCGTGGTGCCGGTGGCGCTGCTGCTGGTCTTCGTGCTGCTGTTCATCATGTTCGGCAACGCGCGGGACGGCTTGCTGGTCTTCACGGGCATTCCGTTCGCGCTGACCGGCGGCGTGCTGGCGTTGTGGCTGCGCGGCATTCCGCTATCGATCTCCGCAGCGGTGGGCTTTATCGCACTGTCCGGCGTGGCGGTGCTCAACGGACTGGTGATGCTGTCGTTCATCCGCAGCCTGCGCGAGGAAGGCAAGCCGCTCGCCGAGGCCGTGCACAGCGGTGCGCTCACCCGGCTGCGGCCCGTGCTGATGACGGCGCTGGTGGCTTCGCTCGGCTTTGTGCCGATGGCGATCGCCACCGGCACCGGCGCCGAGGTGCAGCGCCCGCTGGCCACGGTGGTCATCGGCGGCATCCTGTCCTCCACGGCGCTGACCCTGCTGGTATTGCCGGTGCTGTACCGCTGGGCACATGGCCGCGACGAGGGTGCCGTCGAGATCGCCCGCAGTGCCGAGCCATCGGCATCCTGAGGGGTTCGTCAGGGGTTCGTGAAGTCTCCGCAAAGCCTTCGTGGAGGACTTCACGGGTGCCCCGGCGCCTGTATGCGAAGCAAGGTGGCGGACGATGGGCGCAAAAAAGGCCGACTAGACAGTCGGCCTTGCTTGCGCGGTCAGAAACTGATCGGGCTAGTGCTCGCAGTTGACCATCCACGTCATCTGGAACTTGTCGACCAGCATGCCGAAACCTTCAGCCCAGAACGTCTTCTGGTACGGCATGATGACCTGGCCGCCTTCGGCCAGCGCGTTGAAGATGCGCTCGCCTTCGGCCTTGGGCACGTCGCCGACGGACAGCATGAAGCCCGAGAACGCCGGGGTCTGCCCCTCGCGGCCGTCCGATGCCATGATCTGGCTGTCGCCGAGCTGGATGTTGGCGTGCATCACCTTGTCCGCCCACGTGGGGCTCGGCTGCTGCTCGCCCGGAGGCGCGTCCTTGTAGCGCATCATGAAAGTCACCTTGGCGCCCATCACCTTGCCGTAGAACGCCATGGCCTCGTCGAACCGTCCGCCGAAGTCCAGATAGGGTTGCACCTGCATATCGGTCTCCTTGATTTTTTCCGATCAAGAGGTTGAGGCTGGTTCACGCCAGCCTCACCAGGTCACGCGAGAGGATCGCTCCCGCGCTGGCATTATGCGCCGGCTTTGTGACCGGCCTGCGTATCGGGAAAATCGAGTTCGAATTCCGTCCGGCCCGCTTCGCTGCGCACGGTGACGCTGCCGCCATGCAGGCGCATGATCGTGTCGACGATGGCCAGTCCGAGACCGGTGGATGTCGCCGAATTGCGGCGCGACGGGTCGGCGCGATAGAAGCGGCCGAACAGATGCGGCAGCGCTTCGCTCGCAATCGCCGGACCCGCGTTGGCAACGCAGATGCCGGTGTAACCCGGCTTCGCACGCGCCACCGTCATGCGCACGGTGCTGCCTGCCGGCGCGTGGCGCATCGCGTTGTCCAGCAGGTTGATCACCGCGCGGCGCAGCAGGGTCTGGTCGGCCGTCACCGTCGCCACGCCGGACACCGCCAGCGTCAGGTCGCGGTCCGCCGCCACGGCTTCGAAATACTCGGCCACCTTGTCCAGTTCTCCGCGCGCATCCAGCGCCCGGGCGCCCAGCGCCACCTGCGCGTTGTCCGCGCGCGCCAGGAACAGCATGTTCTCGATCATCCGCGACAGCCGCTCGTATTCCTCGAGATTCGATTCGAGCAGCGCTTCATACTCGGCGGGGTTGCGTCGCTGCGCCAGCGTCACCTGGGTCTGGCCGACGAGATTGCTGATGGGCGTGCGAAAGTCATGCGCCAGGTCGGCGGAGAAAGCGGAGAGGCGCGTGAAACTGTCCTGCAGTCGTGCCAGCATGCCGTTCAGCGCGCCGGCCAGCTCGCGCAGTTCCTCGGGCGCTTCGCCCACATCGAGCCGCGTGGCCAGCCGACTGGTGGTCACCGCCGCCGCGTCATGGGCCATGCGGCGCAGCGGACGCAATCCACGCCTTGCCAGCAGGAAACCCAGCGCGGCGGCCACGATCGCCCCGCAGAGCACCGCGCCAAGCAGCTGGCTTCGATACTCGCGCATCAACGCCACGCGGTAGCCGGCATCACTGAGCACGACGATCTCGACGGCCCGGTCACTGTCGCCCACCTGGCCCAGCGCCGCCATGCCGCGAGACGGCACACCGTTGCGCGGGTGCCAGGTCTGCAGCAAGGACTTGTCCGGCGCCGTGGTCGCTGGCAGCACACGCAGCGGTGGCAGGGACTCGTTGCGCGGATTCAGCGTGATCAGCGGCTCGCCCTGGCGCGTGCGCACGACCAGGATCAGCCCCTCGTGGCCCATGGCGATATCGGCAAAGCGGTGCGTGTCGGCACGGATCTCGGCCTCGTCGGTGACTTCACGCAACAAATGCCGCACCAGCAGCACCTCGCCGACCAGCTCGCTTTCGTCGCGCGATTGCAGCTGGCTGCCCAGCGTGCTCGACAGATAGGCGGCCACGCACACCAGAATCGCGCCGGTGGTCAGCCCGTATGCCAGCGCCAGCCGCGTGGTCAGCGACGAGGTGATCGCCCGGGGTAATCGCACCCACAGCATCCACTGCATCCACCGCTTCATGCCGCGTCCTTCATGGCGTGTCCTGCGCGCGCGTCCCTCATGCTTCGTCCGCCTCGTCGAGCACGTAGCCCATGCCGCGGCGCGTGTGGATCAGCTTGTTGGGGAACGGATCGTCGACCTTGGCCCGCAGTCGCCGGATCGACACATCCACCACGTTGGTATTGCTGTCGAAATTCATGTCCCAGACCTGCGAGGCGATCAGCGAACGCGACAGCACCTCGCCACGCCGGCGCGCCAGCAGTTGCAGCAGCGCGAATTCCTTGGAAGTCAGGTCGATTTTCTGGCCCGCGCGCGTGACGCGGCGGCGGATCGTGTCGATCTGGAGATCGGCCACCTCCATGAACTCGCTCTCCCGCAGCGGCCCGCGCCGCAGGATCGTGCGGATACGCGCGACCAGTTCGGCGAACGCGAACGGCTTGACCATATAGTCGTCCGCCCCGAGCTCCAGGCCCTTGAGACGGTCCGACAACTCGTCGCGGGCCGTCAGGCACAGTACGGGCGTGTCCTTGTCGCGCCGCAGTTCGCGCAAGACCTGCCAGCCATCCATGCCCGGCAGCATGACATCGAGGACAATGAGGTCGTAGTGCTGCTCGCGGGCGTGGGCAAGGCCGTCCACGCCATCGCGCGCCAGGTCCGCGACGAAGCCCGATTCCGTCAACCCCTTGAGCAGGTAATCGCCGGCCTTCGGCTCGTCTTCCACGATCAGGATGCGCATGCTAATTCACTTCCGGGCCGGGATGCTTCGGCCCATTGGCTTGGGTTGTTTAGAGAAACTACGACACTAGCCGAGGATCGACCCGTTTTTACGAAGATTGCAGGAATGTCATCTTTTGACCCCGGATTGCCGGCCGTTATCCCAAGTACAATCGCGCCTTCTGTCGGGGAACCGTTGCCGGGGGACGCTGCCTGCGTATGCGGGTGCTGGCCTGCAATCCCCCTGAATCCCTTGCGCAATCCGCCATTTCGATGAAACGACCGCTCACCCGCTTCCTGCTATGCCTTGCCACGATCGCGCTGCCCGTCGAGGGTGCCTCGGCGGCAGCCATGATGGTGTGTGGCGCGGAGGAAGCGGCGGGGTTGTCGATGCCTGAGCGGCATGCCGCGCTCAAGGCGGAGGCGGAAGCCGAAATCCGCGAGGCATTCGTGGCGCAATCGCCGGATGACGCATTGGCTGATGCAGCCGGGACGCCCGGCTGGCAAGACGCCGAGCCGGCCGGCAACGGCATGGGCCACGCGACCGACCCCCATCACGTGGCTGGCGCCACATTGCTCACGGAAATCCCGCTAGTGGCGCTGCAATATCTTCGCCATGCCAGGCCACTGGCCACACCGGCCGCCAATGCCACGTGGGCCGCCGACCTGCCGCTGTTGCCCAAGCGGCTCAGGCGGCCCGAGCAGCCCGAGCCGTCAAGCGCGCGGCGCTGCTGACATCCACAGGGCGTCCACCACACGCCCGGTCTTCTGATTTGCTCCGCTGCAAGCGAGTCGACGCGGCCACGGCACATCCGGGGGCCGCGCGGCGTCGCTTCAGTCCACGCGGTAGAAATCGATCGATTGCCCGGCATTGACGGCGCGCTGCAGCCAGTCCGGGTATTCGCCGGTGCCGTCCCACGTCTGGCCCATGGCATTGCGATAGAGCACGCGGACCACGGTGTCCTCGACGTGCGGTGCTTCGGGAACATCATGCGCGGTGGCTTCGACCTCCGCGACTTCGTCAAAACAACCTGCCTCGACTAAATCGTCGAACGTCAGGCCATGGCGATCCATCTGCTCGCGGATCCATGCCACCGCGGCTTGTTTGGCTGCATCAGACTCGGACATGACTTTCGTGCGCGCCCGCCGCCTGCGAGACGGGCTGAAGAAGAAATTCGGGAAGTGCCCAGACCAGAGCCAGGCGGGCCAGAAACGAATTCTACAGGGTGTTGGGGACACACCCCTCGAACGAGTGGATAGTCTTTCAACACAGGGGCAAATTCGTCTTGCTGCATGACAGCAATGTCATGTGGAAGTCATGCTGACGTCGGCACCTGCTTTCTAGACTGCACAGCGTGGTCGTCACGTTGTCACACACTGTGACGATGTCCGGCGACCGAGCCCGGTTTCACCCGGCTCTCACCCCTTGACGGAGTCCTCCATGCACAAGATCAAGCAAGCCCTGCTCTTCACCGCCCTGACCGCCACGATCGCTGGCACCGCCGGCCTGGCCAACGCCGCACCGCGATCCGCGGACCCCTTTACCGACGGCGCGCGCATCACCAACCGCGATGGGTTTACCGATGGCGCCCGCACCAGCGCGCGCGACCCCTTCACCGACGGCGCACGCAGCATCCAGGACGCACGCAGCCCGTTCACCGACGGCAGCTTCAGTGCCACCGGCCCGCGCGACAAGTTCACCAGCGGCAACTAAGCAGTTTCAGAACGCTGGCGCGCGTCCAGGCCCGCCTAAGCCCGGCTCAACCCGGCTCATCCCGGCGCTGGCGGCTCGGGATTTCGCGTCAGCACCCCAGCAATACCTCCGCCGTCCTTGCGCGACGGCATTGTCATTACCTCCCGGGCAAGCGTCAGTGGCCCGCCGCCGGCACCCCCGGAAACTGCGATGCCGGCATCGGCTTACCCAGCAAGTACCCCTGCAAGGCGTCGCAACCTAGCCCCGCCAGAAACGCCTGCTGCGCCGTCGTCTCCACCCCTTCCGCAACCACCTTGAGGTTCAGCGTCCGCCCGAGTGCGACGATGGCCGACACAATCGCGGCGTCTTCCGTGTCTTCCGCCAGATCGCGCACAAAGCCACGATCGATCTTCAGCTCGCTGGCGGGAATCCGCTTCAGATGCAGCAGGCTGGAATAGCCGGTACCGAAGTCGTCAATCGCAATCCGCACCCCCATGTCGTCCAGCTGCGTAAGGATCGCCAGGCTGGCCTCGACATCCCGCATCGCGGTGGATTCCGTGATCTCCAGCGTCAGGCAGCCAGCGGGCACCGCGTGTCGCGCGAGTGCCTGCGCCACCGAATCGACCATCCCCACATGGCAGAACTGCAAGGCCGACAGGTTGACCGCCATGGTCCATTCGGGCCGGCCCGCCGCATGCCACACCGCCAGTTGGCGACAGGCCTCGTCGAGCACCCATGCGCCGATCGGGACGATCGCGCCGGTCTTCTCCGCCAGGGTGATGAACTGGTCCGGCATCAGCATGCCGTGCACCGGATGGTTCCAGCGCAAGAGCGCCTCCGCCCCCATCAGCGTGTTCTCGGACGCGGAGAATTTCGGCTGGTAATGCAATTGCAATTGCCCGTTGCGTTGCGCGCCGCGCAGGTCCTGGATCAGCGTCTGCTGCGCGCGGGCCTGGTGGTTCATCGACCGCTCGAAGAAGCAGTACGCATTGCGGCCCGATGCCTTGGCGTGATACATCGCGGCATCGGCATTTGTCATCAGCGTGTCCTGGTCCTGGCCGTCCGCGGGATGCAGCGCGATGCCGATACTGCCGGAGACGTGCAGCACATGGCCTGCCACCTGCACGGTTTCGCGTAGCGTCTCGAGCACCGCTTCGGCGATCACGCCGGCATCTTCCGGTTCCTCCACGCGCACCAGCAGCACGAACTCATCGCCGCCGACCCGCGAAATTGTATCTTCCGACCGCACCGCGGCACGCAGCCGGTTGGCGATCTCCACCAGCAGCGCGTCGCCCACATGGTGACCGTACGTGTCGTTGACGCCCTTGAATCCGTCGAGGTCGACAAAGAGCACCGCAAAGGCACCAGGATGGCGCACGTTGGCCTGGATGGCCTGCTCGAAGCGATCGTCGAGCAGCGCACGATTGGGCAGATGGGTCAGCTTGTCGTGCAAGGCCAGGAATTGCAGTTCTTCGTTGGCCACGCCCAACGCCTTCGCCAGCACGGCGGTACGCATCTCCAGCCGCATATCGAGCACGGACGTGACCAGCGCCACCGCGAGCACGCACACCGTGATCACCAGGATCGGCAGCGCCAGCGCGCCGCCGTCCATCCCCCTGCCCGCCGCGCCGCAGACGCTGCCTAGCGGAAATTCCGCCGCGGCCATCCCCGTGTAATGCATGGCGGCGATGGCTCCGCCCATCACCACGGCCGCGCCCATGCGCAGCTGATGGATGCGCGGCATGTTCCGGCGCAGGCGGAACGCAATCCACAGCGCCGCCCCCGATGCCACCACGGCAATGACAATCGACAACACGAACAGCCACGGCACGTAATGGATGGCCGGCTGCATGCGCAACGCCGCCATGCCGGTGTAGTGCATGCTGGCCACGGCGGCGCCCAGCACCAGCGCGCCCAGCGCCAGGCGGCGCCTGGGCAGGTGTTCCTGGCACACCAGCCGCAGCGCGAAGGCTGACGCCACGATGGCAATCAGCAGCGACCACGCCGTGATGGCGGGGTCGTAGCCCAGCGGAATCGGCAACCGGAACGCCAGCATGCCGACGAAGTGCATCGACCAGATACCCAGCCCCATGGCCACCGCGCCCCCAGCCAGCCAGACGTGGGCGTGCCGCCCCCGGGCGGTGGCAATGCGTCCCGCCATGTCGAGCGCGGTATATGACGCAAGAATCGCGACAAGCAGGGAGAACAGGACGAGCAGCGCGTCGTAGCTGGGGGAAATCATGGCGCGTGACGGGACAGTGGCTTGGGGCAGCCGGGCATTCTACGCGGCGCGAGCGTGTATTTCCCGGCATCCGTTGGGAATATCGGCAAATTCAAACCGGCCTGAAGCGCGACCCGCATCGCCAACAGGCGGACGGCACTGCACAGCTGCCGTCCGACAATTCCTACATCTCAATCGGCGCGCGCCGGAATGGCCACGCGCTGTCTCACACCTATTCTTGAGTCTTGACGATCAGGATGCTGCCGCGCTTCTGTTGAGACGGCGTCCTGGATGCAGGAGAACACATCATGTGGAAACGACTGGCAGGAGCGCTCGCCGTGGGCGCATGTTGTTGGGCCTTCTCGGGCTGCACGGCCACCGGCGCAGTGGCCGGCGGCGTAGTGGGCCATGAAGTCACGCACGGCAGCACGGCCGGCACGATCGGCGGCGCAGTCGTTGGCGGGGTGATCGGCCACGAGCTGGGCAAGTAAGGCTGTGACGCGCCTGGGGCTGATCCGTTTTTCAGAGGCGCTATCAAAATGAAGCGATAGCGGTTCTCGCTAGGGCGAAGCAGGGGTTTCGGATCGCACGCGATCCGCCTGCGCAGCGGCATGCGCCGACAGTACAAGTGGTACGGCAAGGCCGCGCAACGACGCCAGAATCATTTTGATAGTGCCTCCAAATTTTCCGCGGTCTGGATGGCGGGCAGGGTCATCCAGGCTTGCGCGGTATCCCTCCAGATGGGGAGTGGATATCGCCGCGCGCCGCGCCATGGGCGTCGGTCGCGATGTCCTTCAACGATGATTGAACGTTTTCATCGCTGAAAGACGTCGCGGCATGCAACGACGGAATATTCTCGGACCCGCATGGCGCGGCCGTGGGAAACCTGCAATGAGAAAGCCCCGGGGCATCCGCTCCGGGGCTTTCTCTTCTGCCGCGCCGTACGCCCGGATAGCCTCGGACCAGGCGACCACGACGGTGTCTCCTTCAATACGATTTCGGCAAGCCGAGCACGCGCTCCGCGATATGGCACATGATCAGCTGTGCGCTGACAGGGGCGATGCGCGGGATATACGACTCGCGCAGGTAGCGCTCCACGTGGTACTCGCGGGCATAGCCCATGCCGCCAAGCGTCAGCACGGCCGTCTGGCAGGCCTGGTGGGCGGCTTCCGCGGCGAGATACTTCGCGGCATTGGCTTCCGCCCCGCACGGCTTGCCATTGTCATAGAGCCAGGCGGCCTTCCAGACCATCATGTCGGCGGCCTCCAGCGCCATCCAGGCCTGCGCCAGCGGATGCTGGATGCCCTGGTTCTGGCCGATGGGACGACCAAACACCGTGCGTTCGCGCGCGTAGCGCGTGGCAGCTTCCAGCGCGGCACGGCCCAGGCCCACGGCCTCGGCGGCAATCAGGATGCGCTCCGGGTTCAGCCCGTGCAGGATGTACTCGAAGCCCCTGCCCTCCTCGCCGATGCGATCCGCCGCCGGCACCATCAGGCCATCGATGAACAGCATGTTCGAATCGACCGCCCCGCGCCCCATCTTGTCGATCTCGCGGACCTCGATGTGCGCACGGTCCAGCGTCGTGTAGAACAGACTCAGCCCCTGCGTGGGCTTGGCCACCGCCTCCAGCGGCGTGGTGCGCGCCAGCAGCAGCATGCGCGAGGCCACCTGGGCGGTGGAGATCCAGATCTTGCGGCCATCCACGCGATACGCGCTGCCATCGGCCGTGCGCACCGCCTGCGTCTTCAGGTGGGTGGTGTCGAGCCCCGCATCGGGCTCCGTGACGGCAAAGCAGGCCTTGTCGCGCCCGGCGATCAGCGGCGGCAGCGCCGCGGCCTGCTGGGCCTCCGAGCCGAACACCACCACCGGGTTCAGGCCGAACACGTTCATGTGGATCGCCGATGCACCCGAGAAGCCAGCGCCAGACGCCGACACCGTCTGCATGATCAGTGCGGCCTCCGTGATGCCCAGCCCCGCCCCGCCGTACTGTTCCGGCATGGCAATGCCGAGCCACCCGGCTCCAGCCATCGCCTGGTGGAAGGCCTCGGGAAATTCGTGACGCTGGTCGAGGCCGGCCCAATAGTCCGGGCCGAAGTCGCTGCACAACTGCGATACGGCCTCGACAATCGCGTTCTGCTCGGGTGTCCTTTCGAAATTCATGTGGTATTCCCCGTCGATACGGTTATTCGGGCTGGATGCCGGCGTCCTTCACCAGCTTGGTCCACTTGACGAGTTCGCCCGCCACGAAGCCGGCAAACTGCTGCGGCGTCTGGCCGAAGGCCTCGAAGCCGAGCGCCTCGAAGCGCGGCGCCACCTCCTTGCTGGCCGCGATCTTCGACAGCTCGCGATTCAGCCGCTCGATGACGGGCTGCGGCGTTTTCGCCGGCGCGAACACGCCATTCCACGACGTAATGTCGAAGCCCTTCAGCCCCGGCGTATCGCCAATCGGCGGCAGGTCCGGCAGCAGCCGGCTGCGCTGCGCGGTGGTCACCGCCAGTGCGCGCATCTTGCCGGCCTTGACGTTCGCGATGCCGGCGGCCACGTCGACGAACATCATCGGCACCTGGCCGGCGATCACGTCCGTCATGGCCGGCGGCGTGCTCTTGTAAGGCACGTGCAGCAGGTCGACACCGGCCATGCGCCCCAGCGTGGCGCCCGAGACGATGCCGGTGCTGTTGCCGCTGGCGTACGACATGCCCGGATGGGCCTTGGCATAGGCAATCAGCTCGCCGACGGTCTTCACCGGCAATTTGGGATTGATGACGAGCATGAACGGCAGGTTGCCCATGCGCGCGACCGGCGCGAAGTCCTTGATCGGGTCGTAGGGCAGCTTCTTCATCAGCGACGGATTGGCCGAATGCGTGGTATTCGTCGTCATGAACAGCGTGTAGCCATCCGGCGCGGCCTGCGCCACGAGTTCCGCCGCGATGGCGCCGTTGGCGCCCGGCCGGTTGTCGACCACCACGTTCTGGCCCAGCGCGTCACCCAGTTCCTTGGCCGTGATACGGGCCACGGCGTCGGTACCGCTACCCGCCGCAAACGGCACCACCAGCCGGATCGGGCGGCTCGGATACGCGTCGGCCGCTCGCGCGGCCTGTGGCAACGTCACGGTCATGGCGGGCAGCGCCAGCAAGGCTGCGACGAGCGTGCGCCGCACGCGGAAATTCGGCATGGTGGTCTCCTTTGGTTTTTTGTCGGATAGCGGTCGCTGCTGTGTGAAAGAAGCGCGGCCGCAAGGCAAGGCGTGCGGGGGTCAGGCCGGACGGATCACGCGGTCTGGCGACTCTTCGTACGGCGGTGCGTAGATCACGAGCAGCTTGACGGGCTCGTCGCTGATCACGGTAAAGACATGCATCGCGTCGGCCGGGAAGAAGCAGCAGTCACCGGGGCCAAGCTCCTTCGACGCGCCGTTGACTTCGGCCCGCGCGCGGCCTTCCAGCACATAGCAAACCTGTTCGATGCCCGGGTGCGCATGCGGCAGCGCACCCTTGCCCCGCTCGATGGTGCCGTGGATGACTTCCAGCTGTGTGGCGCCGACGTTCTCGCGTCCGATGATGCGACGGTTCAGCGTGCCGACGTGGTTGGCCGGGTGGTAGCCGGCCACCTCTTCGGTGCGGACGAAATAAACGGGGGAATCAGCGGAGGGGGTTTCGGACGAGGCGACCGAAGGGGTGTGGGGTGTTGCGGCGGTCATGGACAGGCTGTCTCCAACGTGGCGCCCCATCGTCTAGCGTGGGCGCCTGATTTTCATGTTTGTGAAACATATTTTATTCCCATGAAAAACGACGTCAACTAGGGTGGGCCCGGAGGAAACGTGAAACAAGACGGTCAGAGCACAAAATCCGTGTACTCTGGCCGCCCCTGCTGCCGCGGGATCAAATGTCTGATCAATCGATCGTGGCGCCGGACTCGCGCACCAGCCTGGACCACTTGAGGGTGTCCTGCCGGATCACGCCGGCGAACTGGTCGGGCGTGGCGGTTAGGGGCGACGCGCCTTGCTGCAGCAGCTTGTCGCGCATATTGCTGTCCTGGGCGATGCGCGTAATCTCCGCGGACAGCTTCGCCACCACATCGGCGGGCATGCCCTTCGGACCCACCACGCCAAACCATACGGCCGCCTCATAGCCGCTGATGCCGGCCTCGGCCATCGTCGGCACATCGGGCAAGGCCGGGGAACGCGTGGCGCTGGTGACGGCCAGCGCGCGCAAGCGCCCAGCCTTCACATGCGGCAGCGACCCGGGCAGGTTGTCGAACATCAACTGCACCTGGTTGGCCAGCAGATCGGCCATGGCAGGGCCGCTGCCCTTGTACGGCACATGGACGATCTGCACGTTGGCCATCGACTTGAACAGCTCGCCCGACAGGTGGTTGGTCGTGCCATTGCCGGCCGATCCCATGTTGAGCGCGTTCGGATGCGCCTTCGCGTAGGCCACGAGTTCCTTCACCGAATTGGCCGGCACCTTCGGGTTGACCACGAGGATGTTGGGTACGCCCGCAAACAGCGCGACCGGCGTGAAGTCCTTCTGCGCGTCATAGGGCAACCGCTTGTATAGCGAGGTGTTGATCGACTGGGTGCCGACCGTGCCGAACAGCAGCGTATAGCCATCGGCGGGCGCCTTTGCTACGGCGTCGGAACCGATCGTGCCGCCGGCGCCGGGACGGTTGTCGACAACGACCTGCTGGCCCAGCGTTTCCGACAGCCGGCTGGCCAGTACGCGGCCAAGCAAGTCGGTCGTGCCGCCCGGCGGGAATGGCACCACCATGCGGATCGGCTTGTCGGGGAAAGATCCCGCGGCAGCCAGGGTGGATCCCAGCGTCAGACAGACAGCAGCCAGCGCGTGCGCAAACGGTTTCATGAGGCAGTTCTCCGGGTCGGACAGGTGTGAAAGAAGTGCGGGCCTGTCATGCGTGCAGGCTGGCGAGTTGTTCGACCGCGTGCTTCATCGTGGCACGATTCGTGCCAATGATGTTGCGCAACGTGTCGATGGCGTGGCGGGTGTTCGCGAGTTCGCCGAGTTGGGCCGAGACCTGCTCCCGCACCAGCGCCGGCGCGGGTCCTCCGGCGGCCAGCCGTGCGGCGACGCCATGCTCCGGATCGAGGCAGCGGGCTACTGCGGCAGGGGCAAGGTGCAGCGCACGCCCCGTGTGGTGCAGCGCCGCCTTGTCGACCATGGCGCTGTCGATTTCGCAGGCGGGGACGTGGTTGTCCAGCGCATCGCGGACCACCGCGCCGACGACGTGATGCGCTTCTCGGAACGACATGCCGGCGTCGCGCACAAGCATGTCCGCAAGATCGGTGGCGGACGAGAAGTCGCGGCGCGCGCGGGCCAGCATGGTCTGGCGCTGGGGCGTCGCGTTGGCGAGTACGAGCCGCAACAGGTCCACGCATCGCCCGCTCTCCTCCATCGCTTCCCAGAAACTGCGCATCGTCTCGCGGTTGCCGTCGCCCGAGTGGCTGAAATGGGTGCCCTTGAGCGCCGCCAGCGACGCGGTAAGCAGGCCGACCATGTGGCCGCCCTTGCCTTTCAGGTACTCCAGCACGACCGGATTTTTCTTCTGCGGCATGATGCTCGACGTGCCAGCCACGCTGTCCGGGAAGTCGATCAGGCCGAACTCCGGCGTCGACCAGACGTACAGGTCCTGCGCGACTCGGCCCCACGTCACGGTGCCGATGGCCACGGCGGACAGGATTTCCCAGGCGAAGTCGCGCGACGCCACCGCATCGAGCGAATTGGCGACCCACGTCGAGAAGCCGAGCCAGCGTGCCGTCGCCGCGCGATCGATCGGAAACGCGGTGCCCGCCAGCGCGCCGGCGCCGAGCGGACAGGCGTCCAGCGCTTCGAGCGCGCGTTGCAGCCGTGCCATGTCACGCCCGATCGCGTTGGCCACGCCAGCCAGGTAGTACCCGTAGGTGATCGGCTGGGCGGCCTGCAGGTGCGTGTAGCCGGGCATCACCACGTCGGCATGTTCCGACGCCCTGTGCAGCACCACCTCGCGCGTATCGGCCAGCCCTCCCAGCAGCGCCAGCACGGCGTCACGGGCGCACAAGCGGTCGTGCGTGGCCAGGATGTCGTTGCGGCTGCGCGCGATGTGCAGGCGTCCACCCGCATCGGCGCCGGCCACGTCCATCAGGCGCGCCTCGTAGTTGAAATAGGCATCCTCGCGTTCGGGGTCGAGCGGCACGGCGTCGGCGCCCGCCCGCTCGATCTGCAGCAGCGCGTGCGCCAGGGTCGATGCCACCTCGTCGGGCACCAGTCGCGCGCCGTGCAGCATCAGCAGGTGCGCCTGGTTGATGTCCGTGAGATAGCGGAACCCGCTGCCGAACTCACGCTTGAGGCGCGGCAGGTAGATGTGCTCGCAGACCTCGGGGGCGCTGGTCTGCGTCAGGCGGCGGCTGACCTTCGATTCCATACAACGTTCTCCTGTGTGTTGGAACCCAGTATGGGAATCACACCGTCATATCGTCAAATTCGTATTCCCGCAGCAGCCATGCGGATTTGATATACCATCGCCGCACACTTCCCCGACGCCATTCACCCCCGTAGACCGATGAATTTCAAGCAGATCGAAGCCTTTCGCATGGTGATGCTATCCAGCTCGATGACCGTAGCGGCCACGCAGCTGCACACATCGCAGCCGAACATCAGCCGAGTCATCGCCCAACTCGAGCGCGAAACCGGATTCAAGCTGTTCACGCGGATCGCGGGCCGCCTGACGCCGACCGTGGAGGCCGAAGCGCTGTTCCGCGACGTCGAACGTGCGTTTGTGGGGCTGGACAGCCTGCAAGCTTCGGCGCGCTCGATCCGCGCTGCGGGCGTGGGAACGTTGCGAATCGGCACCGTTCCGTCCATCGCGATGACGGTCATGCCGATGGCGATCCGACGCTTTCGCGACCGGCATCCGGATGTGCCGATTGCCGTGCACACGAGCGATTCACCGACCGTGGCGAAATGGACGGAACAACGCTTCTGCGATGTCGGGCTGGTGTCGTATGTGGTGGAGACGGCGGGCATTCGCAGCGAGTCGCTGCGTCGTGAAGCGGGCGTCTGCATTGTGCCGGCCAGCCACCGGCTCGCGCGCAAGCGGCGTGTGAATGCCGGCGACCTCGATGGCGAGCAGTTCATCTCGCTGACGCATGGCGACGGCACGCGCGCCACCGTCGACGCGGCCTTCGTACCGGATCGGCGCGTGCTGACGCTGGAAACGCCCTACGCGGCGACGATCTGCACGATGGTCGAAATGGGCCTGGGCCTCAGTGTGGTGAATCCCGTGGTGGTCCGCAGCCTGAAGCTACCGGGCGTGAAGGCCATCCCGTTCGATCCCGCGATCCACTTCGAGAGTTTCGTGCTGCACAACCAGCAGCATCCGACGCCGGCGCTGGCGGAGGTCTTCCTCGATGACGTGCGGCACGTCACGCGGGCTTGAGCTGCCGACCACGACGGCGCTTCAGGACTCCCGGAAGGAGAACGTCGTGAACCACGACGCGAGCGTGTCCCGGGCCTGCGCGCTCAGGTCGGCACCGGGCATCGCCACCGGTCCGGCACGGCAAGCCTGCACCGCATAGTGCCGCACGCCTTGCTGCGCGAGCGTGCGCGCCAGCGCCAGCAAACGCGCCTCGCTGAGCCACGCAGGATCCCAGGTTGTACGGCATTCGAAAGGCGTGGAAGCACCGAGCAGCAGCGCCAGGCTTGCCTGGACGCGCTGAAAACCACCCGGGCGGCCGACCAGCGCGTCGTGCGTGTTCGCATCGGCCTTGATATCCAGCCCGACCCAGTCGAGGAGCGGTAGTACCTCGGCGAGCCGGTCGGGGTAGATGCCGGCAGTATGCAGGGCCACCTTGAAGCCGAGCGCCCGGACGGTGCCGGCCAGCGCCGACAGTTGTGCTTCGCCGAGCGGTTCGCCGCCGGAAAAGACCACGCCGTCCAGCAGGCCGGCGCGGGACTTCAGCCAGTCCACCACCGCCGGCCACTGGTATGCCGCATGGCGCCGCTGCAGGTGGGCGTTGTGGCAATAGCCGCAACGCCACGGGCAACCGGAGAGGAACAGCACCGCCGCCAGCTTGCCAGGCCAGTCGACGCTGGAAAACGGTACCAGCCCCGCCAGCGCCGGGGCGCCCCGCGGTGCCTTGCCCGCGGCGGGCGCCGCGAAAACACAGGCGGCGGCGGTCATCTCAGCGGCAGGCGGCTTCGGTGAAGAAGCGTCGCTCATGGAATTCCCCCTGCTTGCCGGTGTTGAAGGATGAGACCGGCCGGTGGTAGCCCATCACGCGGGTCCAGACCTCGCAGCGGGTCCGCAGCGCGGCATCGAGGTTGAGCGTGGCAGGCATGGCGGATGTATCGGACGGGTGCAAGGCGGCGTTCATGTGAGCTCCTTTTCGAGGTGGGTTTGCGGCGCATCGGCCGCGGCGTGGCTGCGTGCCAGCAGTTCGGCATCGCACTTGGGACAGAATTCGTGGTGCCCGCTCAGGTAGCCGTGCTTCGGGCAGATCGAGAACGTGGGCGTGATCGTGATGTACGGCACGCGGAAGCGCGCCAGCGAGCGCCGCACCAGTTCCTTGCAAGCCTGCGCACTGGAGACGGCTTCGTTCATGTAGAGGTGCAGCACGGTGCCGCCGGTGTACTTGCCCTGCAGCGCCTCCTGCATCGCCAGCGCGGTGAACGGGTCGTCGGTGTAGCCGACCGGCAGCTGGCTGGAGTTGGTGTAGTACGGCCGCTCCGGCGTGCCGGCCTGCAGGATGCCGGGCCAGCGTTTGCGATCCTCGCGCGCGAAGCGGTAGGTGGTGCCTTCGGCCGGCGTGGCTTCCAGGTTGTAGAGATGGCCGGTGCCTTCCTGGAAATCGACGATGCGCGCGCGCACGTGATCCAGCACCCGGATCGCCATGGCGTGCCCGGGCGGCGACGTGATGTCGTCGGCATCGTCGGAGAAGTTACGGATCATCTCGTTGATGCCGTTGACGCCGAGCGTGCTGAAGTGGTTGCGCAGCGTGCCGAGGTAGCGGCGCGTATAGGGATAGAGCCCTTCGTCGATGTAGTGCTGCACCACGCGGCGCTTGTCTTCCAGCACGTCGCGGCCGAGCGCGAGCAGGCGGTCCAGCGCCGTCAGCAGGCCGGCTTCGTCGCCGCGATGCAGGTGGCCCAGCCGCGCGCAGTTGACGGTGACCACGCCCACCGAACCGGTCTGCTCGGCCGAGCCGAACAGGCCGTTGCCGCGCTTGAGCAGCTCGCGCAAATCGAGCTGCAGGCGGCAGCACATCGACCGGACCATATGCGGCTCCAGGTCCGAATTGACGAAGTTCTGGAAGTACGGCAGCCCGTAGCGCGCCGTCATCTCGAACAGCTGCGCGGCGTTCGGATGCTCCCAGTCGAAATCCCGCGTGATGTTGTAGGTGGGGATCGGAAACGTGAAAGCGCGGCCGCGCGCATCGCCCTGCATCATGACCTCGATGTAGGCGCGGTTGATCATGTCCATCTCCGGCTGCAGGTCGCCGTAGCAGAACGGCATTTCCTCGCCGGCGATGTACGGCACCTGGCCAGCCAAGTCCTGCGGGCAGGTCCAGTCGAACGTCAGGTTGGTGAAGGGTGTCTGCGTGCCCCAGCGGCTGGGCACGTTCAGGTTGAAGACCAGTTCCTGCATGGCCTGCCGCACCTCGCGGTAATCCATGCCATCGCGGCGCACGAACGGCGCCATGTAGGTATCGAAGCTGGAAAAGGCCTGCGCGCCCGCCCACTCGTTCTGCAGCGTGCCCAGGAAATTGACGATCTGCCCGATCGCCGCCGACATGTGCTTCGGCGGGTTGGCCTCCACCTTGCCGGGCACGCCGTTGAATCCCTCGGACAGCAACTGGCGCAGCGACCAGCCGGCGCAGTAGCCGGAGAGCATGTCGAGGTCGTGGATATGCAGGTCGCCCTCGCGGTGCGCGTGGGCCGCCTCCGGGCTGAAGATGTGCGACAGCCAGTAGTTGGCGGTGACCTTGCCCGCGACGTTCAGGATCAGCCCGCCCAGGCTGTAGCCCTGGTTGGCATTGGCGCGCACGCGCCAGTCGCGCTGGGCCAGGTATTCCTCCATGGCGCTGCCCACGTCCACCTGCTCGCCCGCGGCCGGCGCCGGCACCCTGCCGGCTTGCTGATGATCGCTCATGGTTACCCTTATGTAGTGTGTGCCGCGAAGATTATCACTACATATAGTGGTTGTTGGGGTGGATGAGCGGAAGTCTGCCTGCCGTTTGATGGCCGTCAAGCGGCGGTGGGAAGCGGCTTTGTGCGATGGCTGGATTTGCGTGCGGACAAATCCATGTCGGCATTCGGGGTGGCCCGTGGTTCCTGTGGCTAGACGCTGCCGGCCGCGACGTCATGCGGCCCTCGGCGAAAGTCACAGACATCCTGGCTGGCCTGCGCGATCGCTTCGAGAGCCCGACTGAATTCGTCATGACGGAACACCGCGGAGTAGACCAGTGGCGGCGGCATGGGATCGCTTTCCACCACGCGCAGGAGCCCCTTCTCGATATCGGCGGCGAAGTAGTCGAGCGCCAGCTGGCTGATGCCAAGCCCCTCGATCGTCAGCGCCCGCAACACCATCAGGCTGTTGGTCGAGAATGCCTTCTTGAAGCGGAATCCATGCTCGCGACGCCACGCGCCGTAGTAGGCGTTCTTGGCCGAGCCGGCCGATTGCTCCAGCACCGGATACTCTGCAAATTCCTCCGGCTTCAGCGGCCGGTCAGGCAGCGACAGGCGGGGGCTTGCCATCCAGAGGTCCTCCACCCGGCCCACCTCGACGGACTTGTAGGCCTCCCCCCAGAACGTTCCGGGCAGGATCGCCATATCGATCTTGTTGGCCTCCAGGTCTTCGAATAGGTTCATCCCGGCGTCGACCACGGGCTCCAGCTGTATGGCCGGATGGCGCAGTTTCAGCTCCCGTAGCAACTCGGTGAGCCAGGTCAATGCGATCAACTCGGTCACGCCGATTCGATACGTGCCCTTGATCTCGTCCGCCTGGCCGACCTCGGCCGCGATGCGCTCGCGCAGACGCATGGCTTCTTCCGCGAGGCCCAGCAAGCGGTTGCCGGCATGCGTGGGAACCAGCCCCTTGGGCATGCGATGCACTAGCTGGACACCCAGCTCCTGTTCGAGCTCGCCAATCCGTTTGGACATGGCCGATTGCGTGGCGTGGAGCTTGGTGGCTGCGGCGCTGAACGAGGCGCAAGTCACGCTGAAATAGAAAGCTTCGAGCTGCTTGAACGTCACATGCATGGGGGCGGTTGCGGGTCGGTTTCGTCTTCCATATTCTCGCACCGCCTGGCGGCTCATCAGGAAAAAATGGAATACGTCCGCAATCCGATTTCTCGTTTGGGCGCGGCAAACCGATCGCGGATACTTTCCTCACGCCTTCGCCCCTTCCGAGACACTCATGCTGCAACTCACTGATCGCCTTCATCGCATCAAGCCCTCCCCCAGCTCCATGGCGGGGCAGCGCGTGCGCGAGCTTCGCGCCGCCGGGCGCGATGTCATCGGCCTGACCGCCGGAGAACCCGACTTCGACACGCCGCTCCATATCCGCGAAGCGGCCTGGGAGGCGATGACGGCCGGCAAGACGCGCTACACCGACGTCGGTGGCACCGCCGACCTGCGCGAGGCCGTGGCCCGCAAGTTCCGCCGCGAAAACGGCCTCGACTACACCGCCAGCGAGATCATCGTCAGCACGGGCGCCAAGCAGGTCATCTTCAACGCCGTCCTCTGCACCGTGCAGCAAGGCGACGAAGTCATCATTCCCGCGCCGTACTGGGTGTCGTATCCCGATATCACCTTGCTCGCCGGTGGCGTACCCGTTTTCGCGCCTTGCAAGCCGGAGAACGGTTTCAAGCTGACGCCGGAAGATCTTGAACGCGCCATTTCGCCGCGGACGCGCTGGCTGGTCCTGAATTCCCCCAACAACCCGAGCGGTGCCGCCTACACCCGCGAGGAACTGACCGCGCTGGCGGAAGTCCTGGCGCGGCATCCGCATGTGTGGATCATGACGGATGACATCTACGAGCACCTCATGTACGGCGATGCCGGCTTTGTCACGCTGGCGCAGGCAGCGCCCTCGCTGAAGGATCGCACGCTGACCATCAACGGCGTCTCCAAGGCCTACGCCATGACGGGCTGGCGGATTGGCTATGCGGGCGGCCCCGCGGCCCTGATCAAGGCCATGGTCAAGTTGCAGTCGCAGAGCACATCGGGCGCCAATGCGATTGCGCAAGCCGCGGCGCTCGCGGCGCTGGAAGGCCCCCAGGACTTCATCGCCGCCAACCGCGCCGCCTACCAGGCGCGCCGCGATGCCGTGGTCACGGCGCTGAACGAGATTGACGGCATTTCGTGTGAAGCCCCCGACGGCGCCTTCTACGTCTTTGCCTCGTGCGAGGGCCTGTTCGGCCGGCATACGCCTGACGGCAAGGTCATCCGCAACAGCGACGACTGGGTGTCCTGGCTGCTCGAATCCCAGAACCTCGCCGTGCTGCAGGGCTCCGCCTACGGCGTCGACACGCATTTCCGGATCTCGTTCGCCACCAGCATGACGCAACTTGCCGAAGGCATTCGCCGGATCGCAGCGGCTGCCACCGCACTGATTCGCTAAGTTTCCACGTCGTATTGATCGCCCCCACCTGCTGACACCATGAAGACTTTCCTGAAACGCCTCTGTTCTCCACGCGCCATGCGTATCGTCGCGGCCGCGTTGCCGCTGCTGGCCACGGCCGCGCACGCCGAGGAGCCCTATCCCTCGAAGCCGGTGCGCATCCTCGTGGGCTTCTCCCCGGGCGGCTCGAACGATATCGTGGCGCGCCTGATCGCGCCGAAGCTGGCCGATTCATTGGGCAAGCAGGTCCTGGTCGACAACCGGCCGGGCGCGGGTGGAAACATCGCTGCCGACACCATGCTGAAGGCGCCGGCGGATGGCCATACGCTGATGATCTGTACCACGGGGATGCTGTCGATCCAGCCGTTCCTGCAGAAGATGCCCTATGACCCGCAGACGGACATCATCCCGGTGTCCCTGATCGCCAACACGCCGTACATCGCCCTGATCAATGCCGGCTTGCCGATCCACAACGTCAAGGAGCTGATCGCCTACGCCAAGGCGAACCCGGGCAAGCTCAACTTCGCCTCGTCCGGAAACGGCACGGCAGGCCACCTGGCCGGCGAAATGCTCAAGCTGCGTGCCGGCATCGACATCATGCACGTCCCCTACAAGGGCACCGGGCAAGCCATGACGGACCTCCTGGGCGGTCAGGTCTCCCTGATCTTCGACCAGCCGATCAGTTCCCTGCCCTACGCGAAGTCCGGCAAGCTGCGCGTCCTCGGGGTGGCGGCATTGCAGCGCCTGAAATCGCTGCCGGACGTGCCGACGTTCGCCGAGGCAGGCGTGCCCGGGTTCGACCCGGTGGCATGGACCGGCCTCTGCGCAGCCAAGGGAACGCCGCCCAGTGTGATCGCCCGACTGCAACGCGAAGTCCAGCAAGTCCTGCGGCAGCCCGACATCGCGCAGCGCCTGAGCCAGGACGGCATGGAAGTCGTCGCCAGCACCTCGGAGAATTTCCGGGAGTTCCTGGTTTCCGACAAGCGCAAATGGTCCGGCGTCATCAAAGAAGCCAATGTCACGCTGAACTGAGAGAAACAGACATGGACGCCAACGCCCGGCAGAACGAAATTGCCCGCGACATCGAGCGGGTCTCCCCGGACCTGGTGGCACAGGCCGCCCGGTTCGCCTCCTCCATCCTTGCCGACGTGGCCGGCCGCCGGGGCGGCATGCATGGCCGCATCACGCCACTGGACGCACGCAGCCGCTTCTGTGGCCCCGCCATCACGGTCGAGGTCCGGCCCGGTGACAACCTGATGATCCATGCGGCCATGGCGATTGCCCGTCCCGGCGACGTGATCGTCGTCGACGGCAAGGGCGACCAGTCCTGCGCGCTGATGGGCGCCATCATGGTCAACCAGTGCAAGGCTATCGGCGTGCAGGCCGTCGTACTGGACGCCGCGTCCCGTGACGCCGACGAAATCCGCGAGCTTGGCTTTCCGATGTACTCGGTGGGAACGAACCCGAACGGGCCGACCAAGCTGGTCCCCGGGCGCGTCAATCATCCGATCCAGTGCGGAGGCGTGACCGTCAACCCGGGTGACCTCGTGATCGGCGACTCGGACGGTGTGGTCGTGATCGAGCGCGACAAGGTGCCCGCGCTGCTCGCCCTGGCCGCAGAGAAAGTCGAGGCGGAGCGCGCGCGTATCGATGGCATCCGCTCCGGCAAGGCGCTGCGGCCTGCATGGCTGGATGCGTCGCTCCGGGCAGCGGGCGTGCTGGAGGTGGGCGAAACGCTCTGATACCGGCGTTCCGGCAGCCTGTGGGAAATGGAAGACTTCGGCTGCCGGATGCTGCGCGTCAGGCCGAAGCGGGGAGGCTCGATGCCAATCTGCCTATGCCCGCGAAGGCGCGGACGTCGATCCGCGAATGATCAGTTCCGGCGTCAACGCTACGGTGACCGAAGGACTCTCCGGTTTGTCGATATTCCGGAGCAGCAGCTTTGCCGCCTGCTCACCCATCTCGTGGACGGCAATGCGGATCGTCGTCAGCGGCGGCGTCAGCGCATCGACAAACGGCATATCGTTGTGGCCGATGATGGAGACATCGTCGGGGCAGCGAATGCCGTGCGCCCGCAGATGGTCATAGCAGCCCATCGCCACCAGGTCATTGCCGGCCGCAATCGCCGTGAGGCCCGGAAGCGCGTCGAACAATGCCGCGCACGCGTCGCGCCCGGCTTCGCGCGAATAGCTTCTGGCCTCCACCACCGCATACTCGTCGCGACGCAGCCGTTTGCGTTTGACCGCCTGCAGGAAGCCCTCGCGCCGCAGGTGCCCGGTGGACAAGGTCTCCGGGCCCGCGATATGGCCAATGCGGCGATGTCCCAGCGAGACGAGATGGTCCACGGTCAGGTTCATGGCCAGCAAACTGTCACTGACCACGCATGAGGCACGGCCGGTGTGTTCGCCCCGGTTGACCATGACCACGGGGATATTCAGCTTGAGGCAATAGTCGAGGATCGGGTCGTCACGCTCCGCCGTGGCCAGCACGAGCCCTTCCACTTGCCGGCCAACCATCTGGTCGATCACGAAACGCTGGCGCGTCTTGTCCGAGCCCGCGTTGACGACGATCGGCACATAGCCGTGGCTGGCCAGCACCGACTCGATACCGGCAAGAATCGGTGGGAATACCGGGTTGGCGATGTCCGGGAGCACCACGCCGACCAGCCCCGAACGCTGCGTGCGCAACCCGGCGGCGATCCGGTTGGGCCGGAATCCACGCGCCTCCGCCACTTCCAGGATACGGGCGGCCACTTCGTCGGCCACCAGGTGCCGCGTCGCGGGATTCATCACCCGCGACACGGTCGAGTAATGCACATCGATCTCTGCGGCCAGATCTTTGAGGGTGAGGCGTTTGCGCTCGGGCATGGCGGCGGCCGGGATGGGGGGGCGGGTTGGCGATGCGCCATTCTAGCTTCCCCCCGGCCCCGCCACACCGCTATTGCCTCTATTGCCGCGCTATTGCCCGCCCTGCACCCCGGACTGCCGCACCACCGGCGCCAGCTTGCCGATTTCCGCTTGGATGTAGGCGGCAAACTCCTGCGGCGTCATGCCGTGTGCCTCCGCCCCCTGCGCGGCCAGGCGCTCGCGCACGTCCGGCGCCGCCAGCGCCTTGCCGATCTCGGCGTTCAGCGCATTGACGATTTCCTTCGGCGTGCCTGCCGGCGCGAGCACGCCAAACCAGGAGTCGAAGGCATAGCCAGGCAGGCCGGATTCCGCCACCGTCGGGATATCGGGCAGCGCGCCGGCCCGTTTGGCCGTGGTCACGGCCAACGCACGCAACTTGCCCTGCCGGACAAACGGCATGGCCGATACGGTCGGCGCAAACATCATGTCGCCGCGCCCCGCCATCACGTCGGTCAGCGCCTCGCCCGTCCCTTTGTAGGGGATATGGACGATATCGATGCCAGCCTGCATCTTGAACATCTCGCCGCTCAGGTGGGTGGAACTGCCGGAGCCGGCCGAATCGAAATTCATGCTGCCCGGCTTCGCCTTCGCCGCGGCCACGATGTCGCGCACGGACTTGTACTGGCTGCCGGCATTGACCACGAGCACATTGGGAACCGTGGCCACCATCGACACCGGGGTGAAGTCCTTGAGCGTGTCATAGCCGAGCTTCGGATACAGGGTGGCGTTGATGGCATGGCCGACAGAGACCAGGATCAGCGTGTAGCCGTCCGGGGCGGACTTGGCCACGCCGGTGGCGCCCAGCGTGCCGCCCGCGCCGGGCCGGTTGTCCACGATCACCTGATAGGTACCGCCCTCGCCCATCTTGCTGCCGATGATGCGCGCCAGGATATCGGTGGCACTCCCTGCGGAGAATGGCACGACCAGCCGAATCGGCTTGGTCGGGTACTGGGGCTGCGCCGCCGCGACGCCCCCGGCGGCAAGCGCGCCGGACGCCGACAGGGTCAGCGCGGCGCGAAGCACCAATGTCTTGCGTGATAGAAATCGGATCATCGTTGTCTCCTCGCAATGCGATATCGGGGATGGCGTCAGAAGAAATGACGCATGCCCAGGGCGAACGTTTGCGGATCGGCGCCAGCACTGACGCCGAGTTCGTTGATGGCGAAGTCGTAGATCGCGTTCTTCTTGTTATTGATGCGGCTGTAGTACGCGAACAGTGCGGTGCGCTTTGACAGCGGGTAGTCGTAGCCGACCGTGAACTGCATGGCACCGGTCTCGGACCCGCTGCGGAAGAATCCGATGGTGTCCGTGGAAGACCCTGTGCCATTGGCGGCGAACGCCACGCCGACCCGCACGCTGCCCGGGCCCAGCTTCTGCACCAGCGACGTGTAGTACGCGTTGCGCTGCAGGTCGCCGCTATCGGTGCGGTAATGCAGGTGCTCGTAGACCGCCGCGATGCGCGTGCCGGCGAACAGCTGGTAGGCCACGCCGAACTTCAGCGCGTCGTCATTGCGGCCGGCCGCCTGGTAGTGCTGATGCATTTCGTACGCCACCGTGGCATTGAGCGGCCCGTTGTCATAGCTCGCGGCAGCCGAGTACAGCGCCGGATTGCGCGGCACGGTCGTCTTCTCCTCCGGCAGGCCCCAGCCCAGCGACACGCTGAAGCCGCCGAACTGCGGCGAGCGGTACTGCAGGATGTTTTTCTGGCGCCGGTCGAACGAGCTGGTGTCCTGCACATTGTCCGAACTCGACGTCGAGCCATTCCCGATCAACGCCATGTAGCCAGCCGTGGTGGGGTAATACGGGTCGTAGCCCGCCGTTGATTCGGTATAGGGCGTCTGCCAGTGCCCCATGAACAGCAGACCGTACTGGCCCTGCAGGCCGATGCGCGAATTGCGCCCCGCGATCTGCCCCTGGCCGGTGTCCAGCGAAAGGTTGCTCTCGATCTGCCAGACCGCCTTCAGCGATCCGCCGAGGTCTTCCTCGCCGCGCAGGCCGAAGACCGAACGGTTGTTGGTCAGCCGGCCGGTACCGCCAAGTTGCGTCCCGTCCGTGGCAGTACTGGCGCGCGAGTACTCGATCGCCGTATTCAGGCGGCCGAATATCGTCACCGACGTTTCCGCGGCGGCATCGGCGGCGAAGCCCGCTGCCGCGACGGCCAGCGGCAGCATGTGGCATCGCCTGAAGGGGGTGCTTATCAAGGTTGTCTCCTCTTGTTTGTTGTGGGGATATCGCTGTCGGGGCCTGTGCCGCATCGCCTGCGGGCTCGTGAAGCAAACGTTTGCAGCATCAGGCAAAAAAAGGGGCTACGTTTTCGGATAAGGCATCGCCAGCAGCAGCATGGCTGGCCGGTTATGGGGATTGTGGATTTGCCGGGCCTCACCGGGCGCCAGCCGCACCGAATCGAACTGCCCCAGCGTCACGCTTTCCTCCGGGGTATGGATGCAGACCTCCCCTTCCAGGACGACGTAGTGCTTTTCCACGGGCGATGCATCCATCGAGGTGTGGCCACCAGGCAGGATGACCGATACGCCCATCCACAGCGCCTCGGACGGGCCGGCTTCGTGCCCCTGCAAGCGCAGGCAGTGCATGCCTTCGTGGTTGGCCGGGAAGTACGCGGGGGCCAGCGAGAATCGCGTCGTGTTCATGGCTTGAGCACCACGCGTTCGGTCGCGCCCTGCAGTACCGCGCGATACGCGGCCTTCGCATCGGCCAGCCCGTAGGTGTAGTCGGCCAGCACGGGGAACGGCTTCAGCGCCCCCGAGGCAAACATCGGCGCCAGCTGGTCGAGGATGGCGGCACAGGCGCTGCTGTCCATCGCGAGCGTATCCACGCCGACGTAGGTGTGCTGGCCGCGGTAGAACGCGAAGATGTCGAACGGAACGGGCTTCTCGATCGTCGAGATGAAGATCTGCGTCGCGCCAATGGCCATGGCGAGATTGGCCTGCTCGAAGTAGGGACTGCCCACCGTGTTGTAGACGATATCCGCGCCATGGCCGCCGGTTTCGCCCCGGACGACTTCCGCGATGGATTCGCGGCTCGCGTCGATCATGCGCACGGCGCCGGTGGCGTGGCCCCGGTATGGTTCCGCGCCTCGCTCCACCGCGAATACGCGCGCACCCAATGCCGTGGCGATCTGGATGGTCGCCTGCCCTACCTTGCCGTTGCCGCCGCCCACCAGTACCGTATCGCCTGCCTTGGGCATGCCGGCACGGCGCAAGCCCTCATAGGCCGTGATGAACGGCACGCCGACCGCGCCGGCCTCCGGCAAAGACAGCGTCGCCGGCTTGGCGCGCACCGCCCGTGCATCGATGTGCAGGTATTTGCCGTGCGTACCGTCACGTCGAATGCCCAGCTCGCCGCCGCTGCCCCAGACCTGCAGGCCGATCATCTGGCTGGGGCCGTCGATGACAATGCCGGCATAGTCGCGGCCCGGCGTGCGCGGCCACACGGCGTGCGGCATCATGCCGAGCGTCGCCTTCACGTCGCTGGGATTCACCCCTGCGCACGCCACTTCGATCACACACTCGCCATCGGCAGCCTCGGGGCGCGGCACGCCCACCAGCGGGAGTTCGAGGGCGTCGATGCTCGGCGCCTTCTGGTTGACTTGAATCGTGTTCATTCGGGTTCCTGGTTGTCGTAGGGGATCGGATGTCAGGCTTCACGCAGCCCAAGCGCCTGGCGAGCCTCGGCCGGCGACGCGATGTCGCCACCCAGAGACTTGACGATGTCGCGCGCCTTGGCCACCAGCGCGGCATTGCTGGGCGCCAGCACGCCTTTTTCGAGATAGATGTTGTCCTCCAGCCCGACGCGTATGTGGCCGCCGGCCAGCCACGCCTGCGCGACGATCGGGAACTCCGCGCGGCCGATACCAAACGCGGACCACTGCGCGCCGGGCGGCAGCATGTTGCGGGCATAGAAGAGGGTTTCCGGCGTCGGGGCGAAGCCGTACTTCACGCCAAGCACGAAGGTCCATAGCCCCGGGCCTTCCAGCACGCCGTCGCGCATGAAATCAAGCGCCATGTTCAGATCGCCGGAGTCGAAGATCTCGAGTTCCGGCATGACGCCCGCGGCGCGAATGACCTGGGCCATCTTGCGCACATTGGCTGGCGTATTGATGACCACGTCGCCGCCGGAGTTCATCGTGTTCAGGTCCAGCGAGCACACGTCCGGACGCAGCGCCGCGATGTGCTCGACCCGCCTTGCCGGATGCAGCAGCGTGGTTCCGGGTGCGGCCACGCGCGGGTCGTTCTCGTCCGGCACGAAGCGCCCGCCGGGCCCCGTCGTGAGGTTGATGATCAGCGAGCGGTTGCGCGCGCGGATGCGGTCGATGACGTCGGCGTAGTACTCGAGCTTCATCGACGGACGGCCCGTTTCCGGGTCGCGCACGTGAATATGCGCGGCGGCGGCACCGGCCTCGGCGGCTTCGAGCGCTGCGTCGGCAATCTGCGCCGGCGTAACCGGCAGGCCGGGATGCTGCGCGGGCGTGACGATATTGCCGGTCACCGCGCAGGTAATGATGGTCTTGCGTGTGTGCATGGAGCGTCTGAAGATATAGAAGAGAGAGTTCAGCCGAGCTGGCGGCCGCCATCGACCACGATGGTCGTGCCGGTGGCAAAGCGCAGCGACGTGGCGCAGGCGACGATGGCATCGGCCACGTCCCGAGGCTGGCCGATGCGCTTCAGCGGCGTGGTCTTTGCCGCGCGGTCGTTGAAGCTGCTGTCGCGGCCGGGCACGAAGGCAGTGTCGACCACACCCGGGGAGACGTTCAGCACGCGGATGTCCGGCGCCAGCGCACGGCCGAGCGACATCGCCATGACATCCAGCCCGGCCTTCGCCGCGCAATAGGCCACGTTGCTGCCTTGCCCCGTGCGTCCGGCGATGGAGCCGACATTGACCACCAGGCCATCGCCATTGGCCCGCAGCAGCGGCGCAAACGCGCGAATGGCCGCGAACTGGCCGCGCCAGTTGACCGCGAACAGCTCATCGATCAACGCATCGTCCAGCGCATCGAGATCGGCGTGCGGCACGGCTTTTGTGAAGCCCGATGTGTTCACCAGGATATCGGCGCGGCCATAGTGATGGCGTACGTCGTCCGCCAGTTGTCGGAGCGAAGCACTGTCACTTACTTCCGCGCTGGCCGCGAGATGGTTGCCAGCGGAGAGCGCCGCCACGGCGCGTTCCGTACGATCCGCGTTGCGGCCGGTCAGCACGACGCTGACGCCCAGTTCGGCCAGCGCACTGCCAGTGGCAAAGCCGATACCGCCGCTACCGCCGAGGATGACGGCGACCTTGCCCGAGAGGGAGTTCATCTGCATGGTGTTTCAGGGTTGGGGAAAATCTGGAGTGGCGCCGTCAGTCAATCGGCGGCTTGGGAAAGGTTTGCACGCCGGGTTCCAGCGTGAAATCGAAGGCCAGCGTGTAGAACGGCGCCGGCAGGTTGCCCCACGGGCTGCGCCCCTGTTCGACGCGATGAAAGGTTCCCACCAGCTGCCGGTGGACGCCGAAGGTGACGTCGCTCTCCAGGATGTCGGAGTCATCGGCAAAGACCTGCGTCACCAGCGTCCGATAGCCGGGCGCGGATACGATGAAGTGGATATGCGCAGGCCGGTAAGGGTGGCGCTGCTGCGCGTCGAGCAGCTTGCCGACCGGGCCATCGGTCGGCACCGGATAGCCCGCCGGCCGCACGGTGCGGAAGTGGTAGCCGCCGTCCATGCGCACCTGGAAGCAGCCACGCAGGTTGCGATCGGGCTGGTTCGGGTCCTGGTTGTCGTAGAGGCCCACTGGCGACGCCTGCCAGACGCTGATCGTCGCCCCTGCCAGCGGTGTGCCGTCCGTCCCGCGCACAGTGCCGCTGACAAACAGCGGAAGCCCCGGGGTGTCGTCCTGCACGACGCAGTCACCACAGTCATAGCGCGGCGCGTTGTCGCGGTAGAACGGCCCCAGCAACGCACCCGGTGTGCGTCCGTCGCGGGTGCTGTTGTTCATCGTCGTGACCAGCGTGGAGAGGCCGAGCACATCGGCGGCCAGCACCACTTCGTTGTTAGTGGCATGCGTGGCATGCCCCAGCGCGGCGATGAATTCGAGCCCCAGTTCGAACTCCTCGTCCGTGGGCCGCACTTCCCGCAGGAAGTCATGCAGATGCCGCACCAGCGCTGCCATTACGGTGCGCAGACGGGGGTTTTCCGTATTGGCCATCGCGGCCATCACCACCGGGGTCACCGACTGCTCGTCGTCGATCAGGGACAGTTTCCCGGCCGGTGCCGCTTTGCCTTCCAGCTCAATCGTTTCCATCAATGCCTCCTTTGCAAACGTTTGCATTATGATCGGCATGACGCAGAGATCAAGAGGAAATTTGCGGGGGAACGTATCCCCTTCGTCACCTCAACGAAATACTTGCAATGAAATCAGGTGGTTGGCGCGCGTATCAGGCAAAACCCCAAGTCGGCGCGGCAGCACTCTCCCGCCCTCCGCGCGCGCCACGCCTGCGGATTCCATCGTCGAAGCGATGGGATCGGGAATCCAGTCAGCGCGGGGCCAGGGCCGCAAGCACGGGAAGGTTGCCCTCGCCAAATCCATGGTGCCCGTCGCGCTGGACGATCTCGAAGAAGAACTCGCCCGCTTCTCGCCGCACAAACGCCTGCTGGAACGCTTCGCGCACACCGTCGTCGCGTATCGCGCCATCCACGAGCACGCCAAAGCGCCGCAGCGCCGCGAGATCGAGTCCAAGCCACGGCAGCCGCGCAGCCGCCGCGTCGTAGTACGCGGGCGGCGGCTCCACGAACTGCACGCCGTTGGCGGCCAGCGCCGAGGCACTGGCCAACATGTCGTCGGTGGCCAGCGCGATGTGCTGGATGCCCTCGCCGTGCTGATCCGAGAGATATCCGCGCATCTGGTCGTGGCGCGGCGTGCCTTTCTCATACAAGGGAATGCGGATCTGGCCGCAAGGCGAGATCAATACGTGCGAACCGTCGGGCGCGTGCCAGTGTGGATTGACTTCGTGCAACGCCCGAAAGCCCAGCACGTTCCGATAGAACTCCAGCCACTCATCAAGGTGACCGGGCTCCACGGCCTGCGCCAGATGATCCACGCGCGTCAGGCCCGCACCGGGCACACGGCCCTCTTGCGGCAGCGGGCGGAAATCCACGTCGTAGATGGAAATATCGCCGACGTCGCCCGGCTGGCCTTCCTTGCCGCGCCAGCGATCGATGAAATAGATGATCGACTGCCCGATGCCCTGGATGGCGGGGATGTTCAACTCCATCGGCCCCACCGTGCCACCCTCGAAGGGCCATGCCCCCGCATCGATCGCCCGGGCAAATGCGGTGGCGGCGTCATCCACGCGAATGCCGATGGCGCAGATCGACAATCCGAATTCGCTCGCGTAACGCATCGCAAACGAATCCGGCTCGCCGTCGACGATGAAATTCATCTCGCCCTGGCGATACAGCCTGACCGCCTTGTGGCGATGCCGGGCAATGGCGGCGAAGCCAAAGCGCTCGAATGTCCGCCCCAGCGCGGCCGGGTCGGGCGAGGCGAATTCGATGAACTCGTAGCCCTGGATACCGAGTGGGTTTTCCCAGGTCTGGAAGGCGTCCGCGCGCGAAGAAAAGGCATCTGCGGCGTTCATTGTGGTGGCTCCTGTGGCGTGGCTTGGGGGCGGCGCGGGCGGTCTTTGCGCAAGACGCGTCGCGGCGATTGATCATAGCAACGGCATTCCCGCCGACTTCGATCCGTCCCCGTTTGCACCCACCCAGTGGAAACCCGCACTGCGTTTCCTGATCGCGCATATGCGTTCAACAATCGCGCAATATGCCGCATGCGTTACTTGGCGCGCCGCCTTGCGGCCACTAATCTCCGCTCATCGACGCGCCTCCCCGCCGTCAGATATGCCCGCCACGGCGGCATCGCCCCCAACACAGAAGTCATCATGATCAACGGCAAGACCACCCTCATCGCGCACCTCGGGTACCCCACGGAAACGTTCAAGGCACCGATGATCTACAACCCCTGGTTCGACCAGCAGGGCATCGACGCCGTGGTCGTGCCGATGGGCGTGAAGCCGGATGACTACACCACGGTCTTTCCTTCGCTGTTCCGCCTGAGCAATCTCCGTGGTGCGCTGGTGACCATGCCCCACAAGGTCGCCACGGTGGAACTGGTAGACGATCTGACACCGACCGCGCGCATCGCCGGCGCCTGCAATGCGGTACTGCTGCGCGAGGATGGATCGCTGCTGGGCGACCAGTTCGACGGCGCCGGCTTTGTGCGCGGCGTGACGCGCAAGGGCTGCCGGCTCGAGGGCGCACGCGCCATCGTTTCCGGCTGCGGCGGCGTGGGCAGTGCCATCGCCGCCTCGCTCGCGGCGGCCGGTGTCGCGGAGCTCGCCCTGTTCGATGCCCGCGACGCATCGGCACATGCGCTGCGAGACCGGCTCTGCGCACACTACCCCGACCTGCGCGTCAGCACCGGTTCCGACGATCCGGACGGTTTCGACGTTGTGGTCAACGCCACGCCGCTGGGCATGAAGCCGGGCGACCCGCTGCCGTTCGATGTCTCGCGCATCGCACCCGGCGCCATGGTCGGCGAAGTCGTCATGAAGACCGAATACACGCCGCTTCTCGAGGCCGCCATGGCACGTGGCTGCAAGGTGCAGGTCGGCGCCGACATGTTGTTCGAGATGATTCCGGCCTATCTCGAATTCTTCGGCTTCGGCACCGCAACGCCGGAAGCGCTGCGTGCCGTGGCACGGATTCAGTACTGAGCGCCCCCGCGCTAAACAAGCCCCCCGAGCGGCGCCATTTGATAAAGGCGCGCCGGCAAAGATTTCTCATCCATTGGTGGAGACAGACACATGGCAACGACACACAAGGAGCTCCCGGGCGCCGCGTTCGGCAGCTCGCTCGGAGACAAGATTCGCGCGGCCTTCGCGCTCGGCAAGGTACGGTGGGGCATGCTGGCACTGGTCTTCTTTGCCACCACGCTGAACTACATCGATCGCGCCGCGCTGGGCGTGCTGCAGCCCGTGCTGGCCAAGGCCATGAACTGGACGGCGCAGGACTACGCCAATATCAATTTCTGGTTCCAGGTGGGCTACGCCATCGGCTTTGCGTTGCAAGGCCGGTTCATCGACATGGTCGGCGTGAAGCGGGCCTTCGCGCTGGCCGTGCTGCTCTGGAGCATTGCCTGCGGCGCGCATGCGCTGGCCGCATCGGCGGTCGGCTTCATGATCTGCCGCTTCTTCCTCGGCCTGACGGAAGCCGCGAACTATCCAGCCTGCGTCAAGACCACGCGCATCTGGTTTCCCGCGAGCGAGCGCGCCATCGCCACCGGCATCTTCAACGCGGGCACGAACGTCGGGGCCATGCTGACGCCGATCATGCTGCCGCTGATTCTTCAAGTGTGGGGCTGGCAGGCCGCATTCATCGCCATCGCCGCGCTCGGCGCCATCTGGCTTGTGTTCTGGTTTGCCCACTACAACAACCCCGACGCGCACCCGACGGTCACCGCAGCCGAACTCGCCCATGTGACGCGCGACGTCGAGCCCGCCCCGCAACGCATCCCCTACTCTCGCATCCTGCGCATGCGCGGCACCTGGGCCTTCGCACTGGCCTATGCGATCACGGCGCCGGTGTTCTGGTTCTACCTGTACTGGCTGCCGCCGTTCCTGAACCAGCAGTACCAGCTTGGCATCAGCGTGACCCAGATGGGGATTCCGCTGATCGTCATCTACCTTGCGGCGGACATTGGCAGCGTGGGCGGCGGGGCGTTGTCCTCCTGGCTCATCAGCCAGGGCATGCCGGCCGTGCGCGCACGACTGCTCTCGATGCTGGTCTTCGCCATCTGCATTACCTCCATCGTCATGGCGGCCGGTGCCAGCAGCCTCTGGATGGCCGTGGCGGCCATCTCGGTGGCCATCGGCGCGCACCAGGCCTGGACCGCCAACATCTGGAGCATGGTGATGGACTACACGCCGAAGCAGGTGGTCAGTTCGGTGTTCGGCTTCGGCGGCATGATCGGCGCCATCGGCGGCATGTTCATGACGCAACTCGTGGGCTATGTGCTGACCGTCACGCATAACAACTACGCGGTGCTGTTCACGATGATTCCTTGCGCCTACTTCATCGCGCTGGCGTGGCTCTTCTTCCTTGCCCCGCGCAAGGTTGCTGCCTGACCACCCGCCCCCGGCTCACGCCAGAAAAAGAAACCAGAGACACCTCCCATGCAGAAACACCTGATTGCGTTGCTCGCGCTGGGCGCGAGCAGCCTGCCCGCGTTCGCCCAGTCGTCGGGCGGCGTCACCCTCTACGGACTGCTGGACACCACCATTCGCTACAGCACCCATGAAGACGCCGCGGGCCACGGCCGCGTGCAGATGACCGATGGCGTACTCACGGGCAGCCGCTGGGGCCTGCGCGGCGCCGAGGATCTCGGCGGCGGCAACAAGGCATGGTTCATCCTCGAATCGGGCTTCAATCCCGAAGTCGGCACGAGTCAGCAAGGTGGCCGGCTGTTCGGCCGAACGGCCGTGGTCGGCCTTGACGGCGACTACGGCAAGCTGGCCCTTGGCCGCCAATACACGCTGGCGCATGAAGTGCTCTCCTCCTACGAGGCCATGGCGTTCGCCAACAATTCGATCGTCGGCTACCAGGGTGGCAACTACACCGGGCTGCGCTACGACAACACGCTCAAGTACATAAAGGCCTTTGGCGGGTTGCAGGTGGCGGCCGCCTATACGTTCGGCGAAGTGGCCGGCAGCATCAAGAACAGTTCGGCCGCGGCCGGTTCGCTGGTTTACAGCGCCGGCCCGCTGGAGATCGGCGGTGTCTACCAGCAGACGCAGAACGTCACCAGCGCGTTCTTTGGCGCGGTGCCCGCGGCGCAAGCCAGCAAGCAGACCGTATGGGGGCTTGGCGGAACGTGGAAGGCCGCGCGGGCGCAGTACTACCTGGGCTACACGAACAACCGGCTCGACGTGGCCGACTATCGCAGCAATGTCGGCTACGTGGGCACGCGGTTCAGCATTACCGAAGCGCTCGCGTTTATCGGCACCGTGCAGTACGACTGGTTGCGCCACGCCGGCCAGGGCGGCAAGCGGCTAACCACCGCAGGCATGCTCGACTACAGCTTCAGCAAGCGCACCGACGTCTATATGGAAGTGGACTACACCCATCTGCAGGGCCAGTGGATCGCGCTCAACAGCGCCACCACGTTCGTGAACAGCGGCAACACACCTATGGCAACAGCACGCGCCTTGGCGTGATGGCCGGGGTGCGCCACAAGTTCTGATGCGGCCGTCGTGTGAAGCCAGCCGTGCGGACCGCCACGGCTGCGCCGGGTCACAACACGCGCATGATCAGCAGCGCGGTGTCCTGCATCACCTGCAGCACACGGTCGAGCGCTTGCTGCGGGCTCTCGTCGCCAATTGGCATGTTGACCGACAGCGCGGCAATCACCTTGCCATGGCGGTCGCGCAGAGGCACCGCCACGCCGCGCACGCCGGTCTGCAGTTGCTGCTCGAGCATCGCGTAGCCCAGCGCGCCCGCCTTGCGGACTTCATCGAGCAGGCGGTCGCGTTGCAGGATGGTGTACGGCGTGTAGGGCGCGAGCACGCAGGTGTCGAGCCACGCGCGCACCTCTTCCTCCGGCCGCGAGGCCAGCATCATCACGCCTGCCGAACCGAGCGGCGCCGGAACGCGCGCGCCCAGCACGAAGCCTGTGCTCATGACACGGTTGGAGCTGGTGCGGGCGATGAAGACGAGTTCCCATCCATCGAGCACGCTCAGGTAAGCGGCCTCGCCCACCTGCGCGGTGATCTGCTGCAGGAACGGCTGCACCGTGCGCGGCAGGCGGGCCGAATCGAAGTACGACCAACCCACCTTGAGCACTCGCGGCGTGAGACTGAAAAGCGTGCCGTCGCTGGTGGTGTAGCCGAGATGCTCGAGCGTGAGCAGATAGCGTCGTGCCGCGGTACGGGTGAGGCCCGTCAGCTCGGCAGCCTGGGTGGGCGTGAGGCGCGGATGGTCGTTGTCGAAGGCCTCGAGAATCGCCAGGCCTTTCTCCAGGCCGGCAATCCAGTCGCGCCGGTTGAGCGTTTCCTTTTCCATGGTTAACCCGAGTTATGCGCGATGGCTGATCGCAATGGAGCGATTATCACACGCGTATGCGCGAATGGCAGTTGTCCGGCAGACCGGCGACTTCTACGCTTGAGCTCACCTCCCCGTCCGGATTCCTCATGATTGCCGCACCCAAGCCCCTCCCAAAATCGATTGCCACCGTCTCGCTCTCCGGCACGCTGCCCGAGAAGCTGGAGGCCGCCGCACTGGCCGGCTTTGACGGCGTGGAAATCTTCGAGAACGACCTGCTGAATTTCGACGGTTCGCCCGCGACGGTGCGCCAGATGGCGGCCGATCTCGGCCTGCAGATCATGCTGTACCAGCCATTGCGCGACTTCGAGGCCATGCCGCGCGAGCTGTTTGCGCGCAACATGGCGCGCGCCGAGCGGAAATTCGATGTCATGGCGCAACTTGGCGCCGACATGGTGCTGGTCTGCAGCAATGTGCAGGACATCGCCATCAACGATCCGGCGCTTGCCGCCGCCGATTTGCGACAAATGGCGGAGGCCGCCGCGAGCCGGGGGCTGCGCGTGGGCTTCGAGGCCCTCGCCTGGGGCCGCCATACCCGCCGCTGGAAAGAGGCATGGGACATCGTGCAGCGCGCGAACCACCCCGCGCTGGGCCTGATCCTCGACAGTTTCCATACGCTGTCGCTGGGCGACTCGCTCGACGGGCTCGACGCGGTACCAGCCAGCAAGATCTTCTTCGTACAACTGGCCGATGCGCCCCGGCTGTCCATGGACGTCCTGTCGTGGAGCCGCCACTACCGCAACTTTCCGGGCCAAGGCGACCTGCCCGTCACCGACTTTGCGCGCGCCGTGCTGCAATCGGGCTATACGGGACCGCTTTCGCTCGAGATCTTCAACGATGAATTCCGGGCCGCGCCGGCGCGCATGATCGCCCAGGACGGGCTGCGTTCGCTGATCTGGCTCGAAGCCGAGGCCGGCGGGGCACCGCTGCCGGCGCCGCCGGTCTTTGCGGGTGTGGACTTCATCGAGTTCGCGGTGGACGACACCGCCGGCCGGGATCTGGCGCAGCAAATCGAGTCAATGGGATTTGTCCACGCCGGCCGGCATCGGTCGAAGGCGGTCGACCTGTATCGCCAGGGCGGCATCAACCTGATCCTCAATGCGGAGCAGGACTCCGCCGCATCCGAGCACTTTCAGCTGCATGGCCCCTCGGTCTGCGCCATCGGCCTCAAGGTCGACGATGCCCAGCGTGCCGTGGCACGCGCCCGCGCGCTGCTATGCAAGGAATGGTGCGAGCGCGTGGGGCCCGACGAGCGCGTGATTCCGGCATTGCGCTCGCCCGACGGCATGCTGTTCCACCTGATCGATGATCGCAACGCCGACCGCAGCATCTACGAAAGCGATTTCACGCTCGATGCGCCAATCGAACCGTCATCCACCGGAGCAGGCCTGACGGCGATCGACCATATCGCGCAGGCACTGCCCGCGCACCGCCTCGACACCTTCGTGCTGTTTTATCGGTCGGTGTTCGGCATGGATGCCGACGCGGTGCACGAGATCGCCGACCCCTATGGACTGGTGAAGAGTCGCGCGATGGTCAGCCCGGGGCAGCAGGTTCGCATTCCGCTCAACGTCTCCGAAAGCGGTCGTACGGCCACCGGGCGCTTTGTCACGGCCTACGCTGGCTCAGGCGTGCATCACATTGCATTTCGCGCCGAGCGGATCGAACACACGCTCGAAGCCATTGACCGCAAGCGCGCCGCGATGCTCCACGTGCCCGACAACTACTATGACGACGTAGCAGCCCGCCTTGCGCTGGATGACGAACGGCTCGCCCGCCTGCAACAGCTTGGGCTGCTCTACGACCGCGATGCGCATGGCGACTTTCTCCACGCCTACACCGCGCCGTTTCACGAGCGCTTTTTCTTCGAACTCGTGCAACGGCACGGCTATCTCGGCTACGGCGCGGCAAACGCTTCCGTCCGCATGGCCGCGCAGGCGCTATTGCGGCACGGGTAGGGGGCGGCGCCGGCGATGACGCCAACCGCTTTGCTCGATGTCAGTGATGTCAGTAATGTCAGCGTGGTGTGTTCACCCCCAACGGCACGGCGGTGCATGTTGGCTGCCGGCCAACGCTATCCGGTGCCAATGAGAAGGCAACGACGCGTAAGCGTCTGGCACGGTAAGTGCACTGCCGGAAGTGAGCGCCGCGTTGGCGTTCGCTACCATGTTCAAGGAGCACGCCATGAGCAAGCTGAAGATCGCGGACCTGACCCGCATGGAAAAACTGGATAGAGCGGCGTCGCGCCGCGTGGCCGGCGGTATCGCCTATATCAGGTGCGGTGAACCCTCGCCGTCTTGGCCAGGGTGGCCGGAGTGGATGCCAAAGATCCAGATCCCGGGCCTGCCGGTCGTCCAGGGGCCCTATCAGGATCCGCGCCTGCAATGAGGCGTCGGCGCGAAAGCGCCGATGCCCGGTCGTTCGCCGAACGGCGTGCGAACGACCGAGATAGTCACCAGATGCAGCGACGCATCAAACCTTGATGTCGATATTCTGGCCAAGGTGAGGCGGGTTGCTGCTGGCCGGCGCCACGCTGGTGGCAGGCTGGAGCAACTGCGCGACGTTCTGCGCTTGCAGATCGAGCGTCTTGCGCAGCATCAGCAGCGATACGGGATCACTGCCCGGCTGGGCGTTGTTAAGCGCGGTAAGGGGAGATGTATTCATGCGACATGTTCCACGGTTCGTTGAGAATACGGCGATCCAGACCGGCTGAACAACACCTGTTCTGAACCCCCGCATCATCGCTTACGGCGGGAACGTCAAAAGCTTGAGGTCGACGGGATGGCCCTTCAGTGGACGACGACCATCTTGCCGCCCGCTTCGTTGGCCTCCATCATCCGGTGCGCTTCATGAATCTGGTCGAACGTGAATACACGGGACGGCTTTGCCTTGAGGCGTCCGGCGGCAACGTCGGCGGCGATATTTTGCAGCGGCACATCGGAGACCGGAAAGCCCGGCGTGCCGAACACGAAGCTGCCGAAGAATGTCAGATTGACCCCGCTCGCCATCTGCAGCAGAGGATTGAAGTCGGCGATCGGTGCCAGGCCGCCCAGCCAGCCGGCGAGGCAGACGGAGCCGCCGCGCCGGACCATCGCGAGCGAATCGAGCACCGTGCTGTTGCCCACGAGGTCGAGTACTGCGTCGATCTGCTTTGCCTCGGCAATGCGCTTCGAAAGGTCCGGCCCTTCCAGCTCGACGCGTGAAGCGCCCAGCGCCTCAAGCATCCCCGCCCGCGCGGGATTGCGCGTGGTGGCGATCACCGTCGCACCGGCGTTGACGGCGAGGTTGATCGCCGCCTGCCCGAAAGACGATGTCGCGCCGCGAATGACCAGCACTTGTCCCTCGGTGAGCTCGAGGTTGCGAAACAGGCAGGTCCACGCCGTGGCGTAGGTCTCCGGAATCGCCGCAAGTTCTGCCCACGGCAGATCGGATTCGATCAGCGCCACGTTGGAGACGGGCGCTCGCGTGTACTCGGCGTAGCTGCCGTTGATGGTCCGCCCCAGACCGCCCATCAACGCCGCGACCTTCGCGCCGACCGGAAACTCGCCGCCCGGGCACGACTTGACCACGCCGACGCATTCGATGCCGCTGACCCTGGCCGCTTCCGCCCACTCTCCACGCCGCATATGCATCTCGGCATGATTGATACCGAATGCCTTGATTTCGATCACCACGTGACCTTCCATCGGTTCCGGTTCCGGCAATTCGGCATAGACGAGGCTATCGAGACCACCGAATTTATCGAGGACGATTGCGCGCATGAGGGTTCTCCTTCGGTCAGCAGGAAGTTGTAGAAGCGGCTCGGGGAGTCCGCGGTCATCGGATCAGGAAATCGGAAATCGCCGCGGCAATGTCTGCGGCATGTGTCTCCAGCGCGAAGTGGCCGGTATCGAAGAAACGGACTTCCGCGGCGGGGATATCGCGCTTGAACGCCTCGGCTCCTGCCGGCAGGAAGAACGGATCGTTCTTCCCCCAGACGGCCAGGAAGGGGGGCTTGTGGTTGCGGAAATATTGCTGGAATGCGGGATAGAGCGCGACGTTGTTCTGGTAGTCGCCAAACAGGTCCAGCTGGATCTCGTCCGCGCCGGGGCGGCTCAGATAGTAGTCATCGAGCGAGTAGCCGTCCGGGGATACCGACGCCGGATCGCTGACGCCGTGCGTGTACTGCCATACGGTGGTCTCCTTCGTCAGCATCGCGCGAAGCGCCTCCCGGTTAGCGTGCGAAGGATCCTGCCAATAGGCCCGGATCGGGTTCCAGCCATCGCTCAATCCGTCTTCATAGGCGTTGCCGTTCTGCGAAACGATCGCGGTGATCCGCTCCGGATGCTTGAGCGCAAGCCGAAATCCCGTCGGCGCACCGTAGTCGAAGACATACACCGCGAAACGGTCGAACCCGATCACTTCGGTAAAGCGGTCGATCACGTTCGCGAGGTTGTCAAAGGTGTACGTGAAAGTGTCGCGGCCCGGCATGTCGGAGAGGCCAAATCCCGGCAGATCCGGCGCGACGATATGGAAGCGATCCGCCAGTTGGGGAATCAGGTCCCGGAACATGTGGCTCGAACTCGGAAAGCCATGCAGAAGCAGCAATTTGGGCGCGCCCGGTCGCCCGGACTCCCGATAGAACACCTTGAATCCGTCGACGTCGGCGTGGCGATAAGCGATGGTGGACATTGGTTCCTCTGCATGAAGTGATTCGGCTCGTCTCGAACCGGTCAGGTGTGAAGCAGCCAGGGTTTTTATGTAACCCACAAATTTAGTTTTTACAGGTTACAAACTGGAGGCGTAACTTGTCAAGACGATTTTTAGCGGTTACTCTTTGGCATCATGACCAGTTGGCTTCCACCATGGACTACCGACAGATTCCGCCGATATTCGTCGCCGATGCGCCAGGGCTCGATTTCCTGAATTCGGTCGCGACGCCCGTTGATGAGCAGGTCGACTGGATTGGCGACGGCGAGGGGCTGATGGCCTGGCTGGAACAGGCTGGGCTGGTGCCTGCGGAGGTACTCGCAGCGATGCGGTCGCAGCACACGCCTGAGGTCATGGATGAGATTGCCGCGAAGGCACGCAGCCTGCGGGAGTGGTTCAGGGGCTTTGTGCAGGAGAGGAAAGGTCGCGCGCTGCTTGCCAGGGACCTGGAGAAACTCGAGCCCTTGAATCGATGGCTCGAACGTGACGCGCAATACGGCGAGATCGTCGCCAATGCGGGCGCGGGGCTGGCTTTCCGTGCAAGGCGGCGCTGGGAATCACCCGAGTCACTGCTGATGCCGATCGCGGAGGCGCTCGCCAGGCTCGTGTGCGAGGAAGACTTCACCCATGTGAAGGCTTGCGAAGGCCACCGGTGCACGCTGATGTTTGCCGATCACACGCGCGGCCACGCGCGCAGGTGGTGCAGCATGGCGAGTTGCGGCAATCGCGCCAAGGTTGCGGCGCACCGCAAGCGGCTCAAGGAGGGGAACGCTGGCTGACGTTTCCGAGTCCGTCGATCGCGCGGCGGACCGCTCAGCCGAGCAGCCTTGCCTGCGCACGCAATCCGTCGAATATCGTTTCGGCCACGTCGGCGGGAAATCCCGGCGGCAAGGCCGCCGCAGTCCGCGAAATCGCGGGCTCTGTGGCGGCCAGCAGTTCGGCAAGCACCGACTCCACCTCCGGCGCGGCCAACCCCACCTGCCTGCCCTGCGCCAGCCAGTGACGCCGCTGGATTTGCGCCAGGCGATAGTAGTTCTGCGTGCCGCGCACCGCCATCGCCAGGCGCGCCTTCTGCGGCGCCAGCTGGTTCGCCCCGTTGCCGAGGATCGGATGGGCGGACAGCACGTCATACAGCGGCGTGGACCAGTAACGCCCGCCAGGGCCAATCACCAGGCTGAAATTCTTCGCATGGCCATCGGTCGCGGCCAGCATCCAGAACAGGATCTGCGTCTTGTAGAAATGGCGGCGGTCCTGCGCCGCCGCTTCGGAGGCGGCAAGGATCGCCATGATGTCCGCGATCCCGGGGCCACCATCGGCCTGGTATTTGCGCAGCGGCGACACCCCCATCGCCTGGCAGAAGTCTTCCTGCGGCAGGCGAAGGATCCACGCGTCATCTGGCGCCAGGCGGCGGTCGAATCGCTCCACCACCAGCGCCTTCTGGTCTTCAAAGACCGCCATCTCGCAGCCGGCCACGTGCAGGCCGTACGCGCGCACCAGCTGCGCGCAGAGCCATTCATTTTCGACCGACGTGCGCATGTCGGCGCGCATATTGCCCACCAGGCCGAGCGGCAACTTGAGGATATGGGTCGTCGGCGTACTGCCATGTGGCACCAGCCATTGGGCGTCGTGGCGAAGCAGCGCGGTCTTTTCCTGCGCGCCGGCGATCGACAGGCGCAGGTCGGCGTCATCGCCGTGCTGGCCGAGGGGCGCCGCGCTGGTGGTATCGCGCAGCAGCCGGGCGATATGCGCTTCGTCGGCGGGCGTGCCCTGGATCGTGTGCAGTGCCACGGGCGCCTCGCCCTCCGGCAGCAGTTGCAGCGCGCCGACGCAGTCGCGGCCCAGTGCGGCCAGCAGGTCGAACGGCCCGGTGCCATGCGTGCGATAGCGCTGCGCCAGACGGCGGCGAATGGCGTCGCTGTCTGGCAGCAAGTTGTCGAAATAGTCGGTCACCACGCTGCCACGATATGGCGCGTTGTCCGACCGGAATGGCAGCGACAGGGACAACGGACGTCCCTGTGGATCGGCGATCCAGCCAGGGTCATAGGTGAGCGACTCGCCGTCGGCACCCTGCTCCCAGATACCGGCGAACAGGCCGTTCATCCAGACGCCCAGCCGGCGCCTGAGCGGGCGGCGGCCCACTACCAGGCCTCGCGGTCGGCGCCGCCGGCAAGCTGCCTGCCCGGGTCGGCATCCCCCGGGCGCGGCGACAGCTGCAAGTCCACTTCCAGCGCCTGCAGCACGGCCAGGAGCCGGGCCATGCTGACACGATCGGGATTGGCTTCCAGCCGTGCATAGGTCTGCTGGCTTACGCCAAGCCTGGCCGCCAGTTCGGCCTGCGTCAACCCGCGGGATTTGCGGAACCCCTGCAGGACGGGTCGTAACTGGCTGATGATGCGGATGGGATAGGTGGCGGGCGTCGACGACATGGCGTTTAGTCTCACAGCCGATAGGATGTAAAGCCGTTTTACTACGGATAAGCTGTATTTTCAAGATACAACGTATAGGCTGTAAAGCGTATTTACAGCTTATACGTTGTAAGAGGCCAGCCGGATGCGTCGGCCGTGGTACATTTCCGCCCCATAGCCACTGCCCGCATGCCGCCGCCACCGATGCCAGCGCGCCCCGAATCGTCCGCCGCCAAGCCGCCCCCGATGAACGTCAAGACCGCCCTGCGCGTGATCGAGATCATCGAAACATTCGCGCGGGAGCGGCGCGCGCTGTCGCTGTCGGAACTGGCCCGCCTGCTGGCCGTGCCGGCATCGAGCTGCCTGGCGTTGATCCGCACGCTGACCTCCCTTGGCTACCTCTACGAAACCGCGCGCCGCCAGGGCTATTACCCCACCGGCCGGCTGTTGGCGATGGCGCAACAGATCGCCCGCCACGATCCCGTGCTGGATCGCGTGCACGGCACAATGAGCGAGCTGCGCGACGCCACCGGCGAGACCATCGTCATCGGCAAGCTGCACGAGGGCCAGGCGGTGGTCTATCTGGACGTGCTGGAATCCCCGCATGCGATCCGCTATATCGCCACCGCGGGGGAACGACGCGAGCTGCATGCCAATTCGATCGGCAAGGCCCTGCTATCCGTCATGGATGACGCCGAGCGCGCCACCTTGCTCGCCCAGTTGCCGTTCCACGCGTTTACCGCGCGAACGCTTGCAACGCCGGCGATGCTGGAAACAGACTTGCGGCAGTCCCGCGAGCGCGGGGCCTTTGTGAACCTGAGCGAATCGATGCCAGATGTGGGAGCGCTGGCGTGGCCGGTGCGGCTGTCGGGCGAGTGCTACGCGATCTCTATTGCCGGCCCGGTCTATCGGATCGAGCCGCATCTGGAGCGCTACGCCGCCATGCTGCGCGCGGCCTGCGCAGCGCTGGAAAAGACCTGAGCGTGGAAGCGGGTTCGATCCGGATGCCGGCGATGCCGGACCGGTCGATGCCTGCCTGATGCCTGCCGATCTAGTCGACGGTTTCCTGCGCGCGCAGGCGCCAGCCCGTGGCACCCGACAGGTCCAGGCCATCCACGGGCGCCGACGCGGCCAGGGCCAGCACGGCCCCCTCGCGCCGCCAGGTCAGGCCGTTGGCCTGCGCCAGCGGTGCCGGCACGGCTTCCACCACATGACCGATCATCGTCTGGAACAGGTTGCCGCCGTGGCACTTGATCCACGCCTCCTTCAACGTCCAGAGCTGGAAAAACGCCGTGAGCCGGGCCGCATCCTCGCTGTCGGCCAGCAACTCGGGCAGCGCGGCACGCTCGGCCTCCGTGGTCGTGGCCTCGATCAGCGTATCGAGATGCTTGCGGGGCTGCATTTCCTCGATATCGATGCCGACCGGCAAATCGGAGACCGCACAGGCAAGGTGATCGCCCGAATGGGCAATGGAAAGGAATACGGGCGTGCCCACCGCGCCGCCCGCATGGGTGGCCAGTGGCGGCGCGTCCTGTGCAGCGGATAGCGACCATTCCGATGCGTCGCCGCCAAACGTCACCGACAGCAGCCGCCGAGCCAGCCAGCGGCCCGCAGCAAACTGCTCGGCGCGGGACCGCGCTCGCAGGGCCGCCAGCCGGGCCAGTTCCTCCGGCGACATCCAGCGGCCGACAGGCGGCGCCATGGCCGCAAATGCCATCACCGATCCGGTACGCAGCGCAAGCGGCATGACGATGGCTCTGTCTGTTGGTCGGTGTTTGGAGGGGCCATCAAAAGCAAGCGATAGCGGTTCTGGCCCGGTCGGCGCCGGGGTTAGTTGGCGACCCGGGCGTAGGTGCCCTTCAGCGCCACCCCCACCACCACGGCGCCGGCGTGGCACTCGTAGTCCGTCGGGTTGGCGTTCTCGTCCTTCTTGTAGTAGCTGACCATGTTCACCACCGCGTTGGCGCCGAGCGACTTGGCCTTGTCCTGGAAGGCAATCAGCGCCGACAGCGCGGCCCAGCGGCAGGCTTCCTCGTCGCTCTTGCCCACGCCGTTGGTCTTCTTGTTGGACACGTCGCTCTCCTTCTTCTCCAGCACCTTGGGCGTGCGCGCGCCGGCCAGGTAGAACTTGACCGAACCGTCCAGCTTGTCACGGGCTTCGGACATGTCCAGCACTTCCTGGAGCGGCAGCATGTACTTGGTGTCGCGCGCGGCAGCGGGCGTGGACAGCAGCGTGCCGGCACAGGCGAGGGCGACCAGCGGGAGAGCGAGTTTCATTGACCTTCCTTGTTCTTGGTTGTGGAAAAGGCGAAAAAACAGCGGTGCTGCGGACAACTCGGGCAAGCACCCGGGGCGCCCCGGGTGAAAATTCAGGCGTCCCAGCGACGGAACACCAGCGAGGTGTTGATCCCCCCGAACGCAAAATTGTTGCTCATCACGTACGCGGTGTCGAGGCGGCGCCCCTCACCCATGATGTAATCCAGCGACGCACACCGCGGATCCGGATTGACCAGGTTCACCGTGGGCGCGAACCAGCCATCGCGCATCATCTCGATGGTCATCCAGGCCTCCAGCGCGCCGCACGCGCCAAGCGTATGGCCCAGGTAGCTCTTGAGCGAGCTCACGGGCACGGCCGGGCCCAGCACGGCATGCGTGGCGTGGGACTCGGCGATGTCGCCGTGGTCCGTGGCCGTGCCATGCGCGTTGACATAGCCGATCCGCCCGGGCGCCAGGCCCGCGTCCTGCAGCGCCAGCCGCATCGCCACGGCCATCGTCTCCGCCTGCGGCTGCGTCACGTGGGCGCCGTCGCTGTTGGTGCCATAGCCGACGATCTCCGCCAGGATGCGCGCGCCGCGCGCCTGGGCGTGCTCCAGTTCCTCCAGCACCAGCGTGCCGGCGCCCTCGCCCAGCACCAGGCCATCGCGGTCCGCATCGAACGGGCGCGGCGTGGTATGCGGCGCATCGTTGCGCGTGCTGGTGGCGAACAGCGTGTCGAACACCGCGGCTTCCGTCGGGTCCAGCTCCTCGCCGCCGCCGGCCAGCATCGCCACCTGTCGGCCGGCGCGGATGGTCTCATACGCATAGCCAATGCCCTGGCTACCCGAGGTGCAGGCGCTGGACGTGGTCAGGATGCGTCCCGTGATGCCGAAGAACACGCCAATATTGACGGCCGTGGTGTGCGGCATCATGCGGATATAGGTCGTGGCGCTGATGTCCTCCGTGGTCCGCTCGCTCATCATGCGGCCGAAATCCTGCACCGCGGCCGGCGTGCCCGTGGACGACCCATAGGCAATGCCCATCTGCCCGCCCGTCACCAGCGAATGGCCGGTCAGGCCGGCGTCCGCCAGCGCGGCCTCGCTGGCCATCACGGCCATCAGCGCCACGCGGCCCATCGACCGCGTCAGCTTGCGCGTGTAGTGCGGCGGCAACGCGAACGGCGGCACCGGCGCCGCCAACTGCGTGTTGAGGCCCCTGATATCGGCCCATTCCGGCATGTGCACGACCGCATTGCGGCCGCTGGCCAGGCGCTCGCGCACCGTGGTCCAGTCGTTGCCCAGTGCGCTGATGGCGCCTGCGCCGGTGACGACAACCCGCTTCATCCGAACATCCCCCCGTTCACGGAAATTACCTGCCGTGTAATGTAACCGGCATCTGGGGACAACAGGAAGGCCACCGTGGCGGCCACCTCGTCCGGCGTGCCGATGCGCCGCGCGGGAATCATCTTCAGCGCTTCCTCGCGCACGTGTTCTTCGATCATTTCCGTATCGATCAGGCCCGGCGCCACGCAATTGACCGTGATCTGGCGGCGTGCCAGCTCGATCGCCAGCGCCTTGGTGGCGCCGATGATGCCGGCCTTGGCCGCGCTGTAGTTCGTCTGGCCGCGATTGCCCACCAGCCCGGACACCGACGACAGCGTGACGATGCGCCCCGGCTGGCGCCGCTGCACCATCGGCATGACGACCGGATTCAGCACGTTATAAAACGCATCGAGGTTGGTGTGAACCACCTCGTCCCATTCCTCCCCGCTCATGGCCGGAAATGCCGCATCGCGGGCCAGGCCGGCGTTGCAGACCACGCCGTAGTAGCAGCCATGTTCCTCGATATCGGCCAATAGCGCGCTGGCCGCGGCCTGGCGCTGCGCCACGTCGAACGCCAGCACGCGCGCGCTGCGGCCAAAGGCGCGCACGGCGTCCGCCACCGATTCGGCCTCGTCGCGGCGCGCGCGGCAGTGCACCACCACGTCGTACCCGTCGCGCGCCAGCCGCAGCGCGATGGCGCGGCCGATGCCACGCGAGGAACCCGTGACGAGCACGGTCTTGTTGGTCATGCTTGCTGCCCCTGGAGAAACGCCTGCGCGTCGGCAGGCTGGAAAACCGAAACGTTGGCGCGCGCCACCTCGTGTCCGTCCAGCGCGAGGGTGCACGCGAACATGCCGAGGCCGTTGTCCCCGATCAGTTCCACTTGCGTGCGGATGGTGAGTACGCTGCCCACCGGGAATGCCGCCACATCGCACGCATAGCGGCGCGAGCCGAGCAGGAAGCCCAGTCCGGGCTTGCGGCCGGCCGCGCGGTCCCGCACACCGGCCCACGCGGCGATGGTCTGGGCCATGTACTCGATGCCGGTCCAGCCGGGCATGCCGGCGTCGTCGACAAACAGCTGCGTGGCGCGCACGGTGGCCCGCGCGACGCACTGCTCGGCGTCGGCATGGACCAGTTCATCGATCAGCCGCATGGCGCCCGCATGCGGGACCACCTCGCTGACCGGAGGCAATGGCGTGCCGGATGGCAAGTCGGGTGCGGTCACGTCAGCCCTCTCCCATGACCAGCACGCTGTTGCTGCCGCCAAAGGCGAACGAATTGCTCATCACGTAGCGCGCCGGGCGGCCGAGCGATTCGTCCGCGCCCACCACGTGCAGCGGCGGCAGCGACGGGTCGGACGCGCCATCCCACCAGTGCGCCGGCAGCCTGCCGCGCGGATTGTCCGTCAGCGTCAGGTACATCAACGCGGCCTCCACCGCGCCGGCCGCGCCGAGCGTGTGGCCGGTCTGCGGCTTAGTCGAGCTGACCGGCACCGCGTGGCCGAACAAGTCCGCCACCGCGCGCGATTCCATCGCGTCATTCTGTTCGGTCGCCGTGCCGTGCAGGTTCAGGTAGTCGATGGCGCCGGGCTCGATGCCCGCGCGCGCCACGGCCTGCTGCATCGCCACGCGCGCGCCGGCACCGGCGGGATCCGGCGCGGACATGTGATGCGCGTCGGAGGTCTCGCCCCAGCCGGCCAGGCGGACCGGGCCGGCTTCGCGCGACATCAGGAACAGCGCCGCGCCCTCGCCCAGGTTGATGCCGTGGCGATGCGCCGACAGCGGATTGCAGCGCTCGGCGCTGACCGAATCGAGCGACCGGAAGCCCGCGATGGTAAAGCTGCAGAGCGTATCGACGCCCCCGGCGATAGCGATATCGGCCATGTCATGCTCCAGCAGCCGCGCGGCCGCGGCCATGGCCTTGGCGCTGGACGAGCATGCCGTGGAGATCGTATAGGCCGGCCCGGCCGTGCCGAGCGCCAGGGCCAGGTATTGCGCGGGCGAGCCGAGCTCCTGCTGGCCGTAGTGGAACGCAGCCGGCCACTTTCCCGGCGCACCCGATGCGTCCGGCACCGCGCGGGTCCGCACGGCCAGCTCGCCATCGCTGATCCCCGAGGTGCTGGTCCCCAGCACGATGGCCACGCGCGTCGGGCCCACCCGGGCGATGGCTTCCTGCACCACCGGACGCAGCGCATCCAGCGTGCGGTCCAGCATCGCGTTGTTACGGCTGACCAGTCCGGGCGGCAACCCGCCGGGCAGGTCGGTGGCAGCAATCGGCTCCCGCACGGTGCCCAGGTGCAGCGGCGTGCCGGGCGTATAGCGATCCGTGACCTCGCCGCCGGCCGGGCCGTCGGTGCGCCAGAGTGCCGAGCGCACGGCGTCCTGCCCGCTGCCCAGCGCGCAGATCACGTTCATCGCGTTCAGGAAAATCGTCATGGCGCCCCCCCTTCTGCCCGCAACGTGCGGATAGTGAGCCGGTAGCCGTCGCGGAGCTGCGTGAACACGGTCGTGGCCGCATCGGGATAGCGGATCTCGGCCACGGTTTCGTCGCCGGCGCGCAGGCGGCGTACACCTTGCGCGATGTCCACGCGCCACCCTGGCGGCAGGGCTGCCTGGATGGCATCGACGGGCCACAGCGACAACTGCAGATCACTCAGGATACGCTCCGGCACGAGTTCCGCGGGAGCCCAGGGCGCACGCGTCACCCGCAGCTCGCGGCCATCCCAGTCCAGCCGGGCCAGCACCTGCCCGCCCGCCACCGCAGCCAGCCGCGTGTGGCCGGCATCCGCCTCCAGCAGTGCGAGGATATCGCGCGTCTGCTCGCCCTGCGGCGAGGGGTATTGCACCGTGATCTGCTGCTGCAGGTTCAGCGCGCGCCCAAGCGACGCCGGCGGCAGCCGCAGCAGCGGCACCGCCGGGCGGACTGCTAGGGCACGCACGTCTTCCGTCGGTGCGGTGCCCGTCTGCGTCGCGCAGCCGGCGAGCGCCGTGAGTGTCCCAAGCGCCGCCAGCGCCACGACCGCCGCGCGGGCCTTCATCGACACGACGTGGCTCAAGCCGCGCAAAGCTGCTCCAGCACATTCAGGCGGCGACGCGACTCCGCGACGAACGGATTGCTCCGGTCCCACGCGTATCCGGCCAGGATGGCCGAGATCATCTGGCGAATCTCCGGCGTGGCATTCGGGTGGAAGATCAGCGTCTGGAAACGCCCTTCGTACCAGGCTTCCACGAAGGTGCGGAAGCAATCCACGCCCGCCTTCAGCGGCCTGGCATAGTCGCCCTCCCAGTCCACCGCTTCCCCGGCGAGCTGGCGCGCCACGCAGGCCGTGGCCAGGCTGGCCGACTTGAACGCGATGGTCACGCCCGACGAGAACACGGGGTCCAGGAACTCGCCCGCATTGCCAAGCAGCGCGTAACCGTTGCCCCACAGCGAACTGACGTTGGCCGAATATCCGACGATCTGGCGTGCCGGCGTGTCCCAGTTGGCGTCCTTGAGCAGCGCGGCCAGCCCCGGCTCTTCGCTGACCAGCGTCTTGAGCTTCGCCATCTCGTCGCCGGCATAGCGGTCGAGGAACGACTTCTCGGCGACCACACCCTGCGAGCAGCGGCCGTTGGAAAACGGGATCGTCCAATACCAGACATCCACATGCTCCGGATGCACGCCGATGCGGATTTTGTTGCGATCGAACGTGCCCACCGGAACGCGGTCTTCCACGTGCGTGAAAATGGCCGCGCGCACCGGGAAATTCGAGGGCGATTCCAGCTTCAGCAGGCGCGGCAGGATGCGGCCAAAGCCGGACGCATCGAGCAGGAACTTTGCCCGCACGGTGTACAGCTCGCCTTCCGGATCGCGCACGGTGACCGATGGCTGCGCGCCGGACACGTCCACGGCCTCCACGGCATGGCGGAAACGCACCTCGGCGCCCTGCTTCTGCGCCTCGCGGATCAGCACGTCATCGAAATGCGCGCGCTGGACCTGGTACGTCGTGCCCCAGCCCTCGGAAAACTTGTCGCGGAAATCGAAATCGGTATAGCGGTCGCCGCGCGCGAAGGCGGCGCCGTTCTTGTACTGGAAGCCGGCTTCGACCACGGCCTGCAGCATGCCGGCTTCCTCGATGTATTCCATGCTTTGCGGCAGCAGGCTTTCACCGATCGAAAAGCGCGGGAAGGTTTCCTTCTCGATCACCAGCACCTGGATGCCGCGCTTGCGCAGCAGGCCGGCGGCCACGGAGCCCGCGGGCCCGGCCCCGACGATCAGTACTTCCACCTGTTCCGTTTTCATGTGAATCAACCCTGTTCAGTTTGTTGTGATGAAGCATGCGCCGCAGCCGATGGCCGGAACCACGGCGACAGCACCCAGACCGCACCCACGCCCGACAGCATGGTCATGCCGAACGCATGCAGCGCCGGCGTCGAAGACAACGCCAGCAGCCCGAAGGCCAGCAGCGTGCTGGCGGCACCGAGCACGATGGCGGTCCACGACACGCCATCGCCGGGATGCTCCAGCAGGAAGATGCCATAGTCGACGCCCACCCCCAGCAGCAGCGCCAGCGCCAGCACGGAGAACAGTTGCAGCGGCACGCCCAGCCAGCCGAGCACGGCCACGCTGAACGCCGCCGACAGCAGCGTGGGCACCAGCGCGCGCCAGCCGGCGCGCCCGTATCGCCAGAACAGCAGCAATGCCACGCCCGCCGCGCCGGCCAGCAGCAGCCAGCTCATCAGCACGCGGTAGTGGTGCAGCAGCGAAGACAGGTCCGCGATACGGTCGACCCACTCGGCGCCCTGCACCGCATTAACGGCAGCGGCGATGCCGGGCATGACCGCTGGCTTGTCCAGGCCTCGCAACAGCATCACGCTGGCGTAGCCGCTGCCTTCGCGGTCCAGCCACAGATGCCGCAGCGTGCCAGACACCGGATGGGCCAGCCACGCAGGCAATGTCAGCACGGCGTCCGCGGCGGTGGCTTGCGGCGCCGCGATGGCGCCACCCAGCGCCTTGGCCACGCGGTCGCGCACGGCGGCCTCCTGACCGTCCGCCAGCGCAGCATCGGCACGCTGGCGCGCGGCCGAAGGCACCCAGTCGGAGATCGACAGGAACCCTTCCAGATCACCACGGCGGATGGCATCCGCGAGCCTTGCCTTGACCGCTTCCTCGCGCGCCAGCACCTCGTCCGGGCTGGCGCCACGCACCAGCACGAACTGCGCCGGGCTTGGCGTGCCGAGCAGGCGTCCGGCGGTGCGCTGCGCGTCGATCAGTGCCGGGGGCGAACTCTGCAACTGCCGCACATCATCGGCAACGCGGACCTGCCAGACACCCGGCACGATGAACAACGCGAGGGCCCCCAGCGCCAGCCACGTACGCCAGTCGGCGCGCACGCGCGGCCAGCGCGCGAGGCTGGCCGACAGCCAGTTGGACAAGCGCGTCTGCCGCAGCGCGCCACGGTCCAGCAACGGGAACCAGAACACCACGGTCAGGAAGGCCGCGACCAGCCCCACCGCCGAAAACAAGGCCATCTGCCGTAGGCCCGGGAACGGCGCAACACCGAGCGCCAGGTATGCCACGACGCTGGTGGATAGCGCCAGCGCCATGCCCGGCAGCAGGAACCGCATCACGGATGGCGGCGTGGCGCGCGGCATGGCCTGCCGGGTCACGAAGTAATGGATGCCGAAATCCTCGGCCACGCCGACCAGGCTGGCACCGAAGACCAGCGTGATCAGGTGCACGCGATCGAACACGATAGCCGTGGCGGAGATCGCGGCCGCCGTCCCGATCAATAGCGACAGGCCAACCAGCACGATCGGCCGCAGGGACCGGAACGCCAGCCAGACCAGCAGCAGCACCGCTGCCAGCGATCCCCAGCCGATCACGTTCATTTCCCAGTTGGCCTGCGCGGCCGCGGCCTCGGCGTGCAGCGGAATGCCGGCGGCCACCACGCGCACATCGGCATCGCCTTGCCGTGCCGCCACTTCCGCCGCGCGCAGCAGGTCGCCGTAGCCGGTGCTGCCGGTGACCGAGAACGCCGGCTTGGTGATGTGGTACGTCAACAGCGCCCATTCCCGGCCATCGCCCGTCAGCGCCGCCAGCCCGTCACGCTCGTGCACGCGGGTCACGGCGGCGCGCGACAACCACCAGTCCTGCCACAGCCCGAGCGGATCGGCTGCCCAATCGGTCAGGCGCGGGCCGGTCGACAACTGATAGAGACGGGTCAGCGCCTGCTGGGCGAGCGCATCGGGATTTGCGTGCTGCAATTGCTGGCGCTGCGTATCGGTCAGCAAGCGGTCCCGCCACGGCCGGTAGAACGCCAGCGCGGCATCGAAATCGAACGCGGCGATCTTGTCGACCGGCTGCAGCAGATCGCCGCCCTGCGCCGTCGACTGGCGGAAGCGCTCGGCGGCGCCGCGCGTGCGCGCCCAGTCCGGACTGCCGACCAGCACCACGACCTCGCGCCCCACGCCATCGGCAAGGCGGCGCAGCACGCGATCCGCCGTGGCCGTGCGCTCGCTGGTTGGCAGCAGCGCCATCACATCCGTATCCAGGCGGGACGCACGCCAGAACTGCACCTGGTGCGCAACCAGCGCGATCACCAGCAGCAGCCAGCCGATGGCCAGCGCGCGTTCGAGCCGGCTCAGGCCGCCCCGCATCGCCACCCCGTCCGCCACGTTACTCAAAGCGCTGCTCCTCCCCGGCGGTGAGCCTGGCGGCCGCTACCGGGTCGATCATCCTGACCACGGTGCTGTCGCCGCTGCCCTCCTCCAGGCGCACATTGCGCACGTACTTGTCGCCAGCCAGTTCGATCCGCGTGAACACGCGGCGCATGCCGGCATCGGTCGGCGTCAGGGTCAGCGTCCAGCCGGCGTTGCCCACCAGCTTGCCGGTCACGTCGAAACGCGTGGCCAGCCCGCGCAGGTCACCGCGCAGCACGGCAATCATCGATTCGCCCACCACGCGCATGGCGGGCTGGGCGTCGGCCTGCATCTGCTGCTGCACGCGGCCGTCGGCGCCGCGCATGACCAGTTTCTCGGGCGTGACCAACAGGCTCGACGGAAACGGATCGCGCGTGCTCCAGACCACGCCGCGTCCGCGCGCCAGCACAAAATCCCCGCGCGAAACCAGCGGATTGCTGAAGCCAGCCAGGCGGCGCGTCTGCTCGAACTGGCCACGAATCACGGGCGCGTCGGCCAGCCGTGCCGCCACGGCGCCGAGCAGGTCTTCGGAGAACACAGGGGCTGCGGCCAGCAAGCCGGCCGCCATCGTCATCGCCATGGCTCCACGCAGGAGATGGCGCCGCTTCACGGCTCAACTCCCAGTTTCTCGAGCAGGACCGGCGGGCACACGTACAGCATTTCCTGCGTGGCGATCTCCACGGCCACCTGGATCGAATAGCCCTTGGTCAGGCGCTGGCCGGACGCGGCGTCGCGGATCTCGTAGTCGATCCGGAGCCGGTTTTCCCACTCGACAATGGTGGCGCGGACGATCATCGACTGGCCATAGACCAGGGGCCGTACATACTTGACGCGCAGATCCACGACTGGCCAGGCGTAGCCGGAATCCCGCATCTGCGGATAGTCGTAGTCGATCTGCTGCAGCAGCGCACAACGCGCCACTTCGAAATAGCGGATGTAGTTGCCGTGCCAGACCACGTTCATCGGGTCGAGGTCATGAAAGGCCGGCGTGAGGGTAATCTCGTGGCTGATAACTTTGGACATGGGGTTTCCGGTGGGCGGTGCGCGAGGCCGCTGGCCTATCGCGCATCCTGGCGACCGGCGCGGACCGGCTCATCCGCCCAGAAGTCGTAGAAGTTAAACCAGTCATAGGGCGACGTGACCAGCAGCGCCTCCAGCCAGGCGGCATAGGACGTGGCGAGCGCGGTCAGCGCGGCGTCACGGTTGGCACGTGGGAGTGTCACCGCGCGCGCAAGTTCCGTGAAACGCAGCAGGTGGCCATCGCCATGCCGCACGCAGCCCATCGCGAACAGCGGGCAGCGCATCAGCGATGCCAGCACGTACGGCCCCACCGGGAACCGGGCGGGCGTCCCCAGGAACGGCACCCGCACCGCGCGGCCACCGTGGGCCGGAGCGCGATCGCCGGCGATCGCCACGAATTCGCCCGCCTGCACCTTGGCGGCCAGTTCCAGTGCCGTGGCCGGCGAAATGTCGTCTACCTGGTAGAGCTGCAGGCCGGACTGCGGATCCAGCCGGGAGAGGATGCGGTTGAAACGCTCGGCATGCGCGGTATGGACCAGCACCGTCAGGCGCAGCCCCTGCCGCTGGTTGGCCAGCACGCGGCACAGTTCCAGGCAGCCCATGTGGGCCGTCATGATGATGCCGCCCTGCCCGCTGGCGATCTGGTTAACCAGCACTTCTGGGCCTTCGCGCGTGACATTGCCGAAGCGGTACTGGCCGCCGATGGCCAGCAGCTTGTCCAGCAGCGTGTCCGCAAACGAAAACAGGTGGCGCAACGTATGGCGCCACCCGGGCTGGGTCCCGACCGCGCCGGCCGTGGCCTGCACACGCGTGAGGTAGTCTAGCGAGGCCCGCCGCGCCAGCGGATGCGTCAGCCAGTAGTACGTGACCACGGGATACAGCACCGCGCGGAACAGCGGACGGCCGAACACGCGATAGAGGCCGTACAGGCACCACACGCCCCACACGCAGGTGGCTTCACCGATGGTGCTCCAGTGCCGGGACGGCGCACGACGCGCCACGTCGGCCGTACGGGAATTGGTCGCGCTCATGCCGGCCTCACCTTGCGCCACAGCAGGCGCGGCAGGCGCCAGACCATGCCGAAGAACAACCGCGTATGCATGCGCGAGATCAGCACGTTGTCGTGAAACGCCTTGAAGTGCGAGACGCCATCAGACGGATACGTGACGCGCGTGGGCACGTTGACGACGCGCACGCCGCGCCAGACCAGGTGCACCAGCACCTCGGTATCGAACTCCATCCGGCGGCCCAGTCGGACGTCGCGCATCAGCGCGGTCACGGCCGGCAAGGGATAGACGCGCAGCCCGCACATCGAGTCGCGCACGGCAAAGGACAACGTATTGATCCAGACCCAGACGTGCGTCAGGTAGCGCGCGTACAGCCGGTGGCGCGGCACCGAGGCATCGTAGACGGGATGGCCGCAGATCATGGCGCCGGGATCGGCCTCGGCGAGCGCCAGGAATTGGGGAATGCAATCGGCATCGTGCTGGCCATCCGCATCGATCTGCAGCGCGTGCGTGTAGCCGAGCCGGGCGGCCTCCGCGAAGCCCGCCATGATCGCGCCGCCCTTGCCCTGGTTCTGCGTCAGGCGCACCAGCCGGATGCGGTCCGGATGCGCGGCGGCAATCTCGCGCAGCACGGCCTCGCAGGCCGGGCTGCTGCCATCGTCGACCAGCAGGCATGGCAGCGGGTGCACGAGGATCGCGTCGACCATGGCACCGATGGCGCCTTCGTGGTCATAGACCGGAACCAGTACGACGGGACGGAATGCGGGGGTCATGATGCCTCGGGATGGAAGACGATCTTTCCGCTGGCATGCGGGCCCGCAGCCGACGTCAGCCGGAAGCCCAGCACCCGCGATTCGGGCTGCCATGTCAGCGCCATTTGCACGGTGCTGCCGGGCTGGATCACCGCCTGGAACTTCAGGGTATCGAGCCGCGCAAAGCGGTCGCGCGGGGGCACGGGCAGCCGCTGAGGCGCGATGGTCATGACCCAGTCCACCTGCGCCACGCCAGGCACGATCGGCGTGCCGGGAAAATGGCCGTCGAAAATGGCAAGGTCTTCGGTGATATCGAGCGATGCCGTCACCGAACCGCCGCCAGCATCATCGCCATTGCCCTCCGCATCGATCCAGCGAACCGCCGGCAGGGTCCGGCGGAACACGTCGCGCAGCATCGCTTCCGTGGTCTTGCCCTGCGCATTGCAGGGCAATGCCGCGAGGAACGCCCAGCGGCGCGGCAGCGCCACGGGATCGATGGCATCGGCAAGGTGTCTGCGCAGCGCCGTGGTCAGCGCGGCGCGGCCTTCGCCATCGAGCATCGCTTGCCCCGCCTCCGTCGGCACGATCGCGGCCGCCACGCGCGTTCCCACGTCAAGCTCGATCATGGTCACGCGGGCTTCGCGCACGAACGCCGACAACGCGAACCGTTGCTCGATCTGCGTCAGCGAAACACGCTTCTCCTCGATCTTGACGATGCGGTCGGCGCGTCCGGCCAGCACGAAGCTGTCGTCGCCGGCAGGGAGCGCGCGGTCGGCGCAGACATACCAGTCATCGTCGGCGAGGTGCGCCGAGCGCACGGCGAGGAACCCGTCCTGGAGCCGCCATGCAATGCCGGGCAGCGCCGTCCAGCGGTCGGCCTGCACCGCGCGCTGGCGCCATGCGATGCCACCGGTCTCGGAACTGCCGAAGACTTCGATCGGCGACCGGCCCGTGAGGCGCAGCGCCTCGGCCGCGGCCTCGGGCGGCAACGGGCCGCCGGACGAGAACACCGCACGCAGCACCGGGCGCGTGGCCGGCCAGTCCAGCGCCTCCGGCATCCGCTTCAGGTGCGCCGGGCTGCTGATCAAGATGGCGGGATGCGTGTCGTCGATGCAGGCGCGGACGACTTCCTCGTGGAACGCCAGCCGCGTGACCGGCATCGGGCGCCCCGCCGCCAGCGGCCAGAGCACCGTGAACAAGAGGCCATAGATATGCTGGTGCGAGACCGTGCCCAGCACGCGTACGTCGGCAGGCAGGTCGCCGCCGAACGCCTGCTGGAGCGTGTGGACTTCGGCGTCGAGCTGCGCCAGGCGCTTGTCGATCGCGCCGGGCACGCCGGTGGAACCGGAGGTGAACAGCGTGATCCACGTATCGTGGGTGGCCAGCGGGGGCCAGTCGAACGATCCGGCGTCCCCATCCGGCGCGGATGGCTGCAGGCCATCGGGCAATTCCCCGGCCAGCCCGTCGGCATGACCGCGCAATGCCGCGAGGGTTTCCTGACGTGTATCGCCGGGCAGCACGACATGCTTGCCGGCGTGCCAGGCCCCGAGCAGCGCAGCCGCGAATTCGGCGGTACGCTCGATGTAGAGCGCCCAGCGGTGTCCCGGTGCGGCGGCAAACATGCGGCGCCAGGCCGCGGCGCGGGCGACAAAATCGCGCGCATCGAGCGATGGACCGCCTCCGCGCGCCACGTCGCGCGTATCGCCTTGGGCGGCGCGGGCAGCCAGCGACGCCATGACGCCGCCGACGCCAGACCAGTTGGCGTTGACACGCTCAACCATGGCGCCCCTCCTCCGCGTTGCGTGCCATCACGCGTTGCCGCACCAGCCATTCGCCAGCGAACATCGCGCCGATCAGCCCATAGGCGATGGCGCCGTTGTACAGCGCCCAGATGCGGTCGCTGGCCCCCACTGCGGTGATGGCGGCCACGGTGCCGTTGCAGACGAAAAAGATGCACCACGCCTGCGTGACGCGGCGTGTATAGGCCACGCCGCTAGGCGGCAGGTCGGGCTCGCGCAGGCGCGCCAGGCGCTCGACCAGCGTGGGCGGGTGGCGCAGGCTCCAGCCAAAGACGCCGAGCATCGCCACGTTGACCAGTACGGGATAGAGCTTGAGCGGCAACGCGTGATCGGATGCCAGCACGATCACGGCCAGGCCACCGGCCAGCAGCGCCATCGCGCGCCAGCCCGCCTGCCGGCTGGTACCGGCCCGCAGCAGCGCGAGCGCGACCAGCGCCAGCGCCATCACGCGCGGCGAAAAGTGCTGCAAGCCCAGATACACCACCACCGGGTAGGACAGCGTCAGCAGTCCCAGCCCCCATTTGCGCCAGGCCATGCGCGGGTCAGGCGGTGGCCGGCGAGTCGATCAGCTGCGCCAGCGCCTGCACCACGTCCTGCACGGTGCGCACGGACTTGAACTGCTCCGGCTTGAGCGGCTTGTTCAGCATCGGCTTGAGTTTGACCAGCAGGTCGACGGCGTCGATGCTGTCGATGTCGAGGTCGTCATACAGCCGGGCCTCGGGCGTGATGCGATCGGGCGCTATCTCGAAGGTTTCTTCGAGAACCGCCGCCACGCGCGCGAAGATTTCGTCTTGCGTCATGGTAAGGGCTCCATGTTGCCGGCCAGTCCTGTCCGGCCGGTTCGATCGATTCAGTCGGTTCGGTCGGTTCGCGTCAGGCCGGGGCCTGGCCGCGCTGCGACGCCACGAACGCCGCCAGGGCAGAAACGCTGGCAAAGCGCGCGCGAATCTCTTCCTTGTCGCCGTTCATCGTGATGCCGTAGCGCTTCTGCAGCGCGAGGCCCAGTTCCAGCGCGTCGATCGAGTCGAGGCCCAGGCCTTCGATGAACAGCGGCGCCGTGGTGTCGATATCGTCCGCCGCCACATCCTCGAGGGACAGCGACGAGATGATCAGTTCCTTGATTTCTTGCTCAAGCGCCTTCACGGCGGATCTCCCTGGAGAAAAACTCTGATAGTGACTGGGTCAGCTGGCGCACGGCCATGGCGTCGTCCGTGCCAGGGGGCACCCAGTCCGCCACGTTCACGTCGGGGCGAACGTCGATGACGAACCGTGGCCGGCGCACCGGCACGTGGTACCACTTCTCGCCCTTGGTCAGCGTGGGCGGTTCACAGCGGATGACGACCGGCGTCAGCGCAAAGCCACCGCGCACGGCCACGTTGGCCGCGCCGCGCTGCAATTGCAGCGGCTGGCCCGGTCGTGTACGGGTGCCTTCCGGAAAAATGATGAGGTTGTTGCCGGCCCGCAGCGATGCGATGCAGTCGTCCACCATGGCGGCGCCGCTGTCATTGCGCACCCAGCCGGTAGCCAGCACCGGGCCGCGCGTGAACGGATTGCGCACAAGGCCGGACTTGACCACGCAGTCGGCGCGACGCGTCAGCGCCATCAGGAAGACGACGTCGATCAGCGACGGATGGTTGGCCACGATCAGCAGTCCGTCGCGCTGTAGGCGATCGGCATGGCGAATTTCGAATCGGATCACGCCCACCGTATGCATCAGCCACAGGAACAGGCGGAATGCGTGGTGCACGACGCCACGGCTAGCGCGCTGACGCGCCTCGACGGACCACGGCAGCAGCGACAACACCGGAAACACGAGCACGCGCAGGAACAGCCCGCCCACGCCGAAGCTGGAAAAGCAGAAGCCGGTGGCGCACACGCGCCAGGCGCGGTCGATCCGTTCAACCATGGCGTTGCCACCTCCAGGTCGCGCGCTCGCCACGGTGGCGTAGTTCGGGCTCGCCGGCCAGCATGAAGCGCAGGACGTCGAGCCCGTGCGGCAGGATGGGATGGGCGGTGTCAGGGTCCGCGCTGGTGCGGGCGGCTTCCACCTCCAGACGCCACAGTGGTTCGCCGGCGCGCGGCCGGCCAATGCGCCAGGCCCAGCCAAACAGGCAGCCGGGTTCGTCGGCGAACTCGGCATAGGCTTCGGGCAACGGGGCGTCGTAACAGACCAGCAGGACGTCTTCGGCGCCGTCGGCCAGCAGGCCGCAGGCCTCTACCACGGCGGTCTCCACGGTGTCCCGCCCGGCCGCCAGGGCCTGGAGGTTGGAGGCATCGCCACGGTCGATCGTAAACATCGCGCCAATGGCGTTGTGTACGGACAAACCGAACGCGGTTGGCGACAGCGGCTGCGCGGCAGCCAGTTCGCTCAGCATTTCGAAGGCGCGGCGGGTATCGCCGTGGCGGGAAGCAAACACGGCGGGCGTGGCCGGCGTGTGCTCGGGGGTGATGTCGTAGGCGGGATGCAGCGCGGCGCGGCCGATGGCATTGACGCGCCGACGCAACATCGGCGCCATCGCGGCGAGCGTGGGCAAGTCCGAGCCGTCGGGCAGCCAGGGAGCCTGGCTCCATGCCTGCCATGCTTCAGGAGACTGCAATGCCGGCGCACAGGCCGCCCATGCGCGAATTCCGAATTCCATTGCCATGCCGTGCGCGGTGGGTGGAAAGTGAGCCCGGCGCCCCGCCCGATGCGTTTGGCGACACGATGTCTGGACGCGATACACGCGCACCAGACCACGCGCCAAGGCGCGACCCGGGGATAACTCCGTATTTCCCTGAAATTAATATCAAAATCCGAGGATTTCGCCGAATTTAATTATTTAACCACCCGATGGCCGAGATCTGGATCGACCACATCGAATCAGTGCCGAAGGATGCGGCCCGTAGACCGGCACCAGACATTACTGAGCCGCCGTGTCGGGGGGTATTGGCGGGGCCGGAGCTGGGCCGGTGGCCCCCGCCCAAAGTCGGGTATGCCACCAGCGCGGCGAACTTCGCCCCACTTTTTTTGTCAGGGGCGAATTCTCGCATAAAGCGGCGCGCTCAGGCTATGCAGGAAAGTAAGCGAAGTGCGCAAATGTAACGAGGGCGGGACAGCCCTTGTATGGCAGCCCCGCCCTGTCAAATGGGTCCGATCCGGACCGATAGCAGGCGCTCAGGGCGCCGGCAGGATCTTGCCCGAAACTTCACCAAAGCCCACCCGGAATCCGTCGCCCTGGCACCAGCCGGTCATGATGACGCTATCGCCGTCTTCCAGGAATCCGCGGCGGCTGCCATCGGCCAGCGTCAGGGGCTCGGCACCGTTGCGCGTGGCCTCCAGCAAGCTGCCATAGGAGTCAGGCGTGGTGCCGCTGATGGTGCCGGAGCCCATCAGGTCCCCAACCCGCACATTGCAGCCGGACACCGTATGGTGAGCCAGCTGTTGCGCCATGGTCCAGTACATCGCCTTGAAGTTGGTTCGGCAGATGGTCGCCGCCGGCGCACCGGCTGGCTGCAGCGCCACTTCCAGTGCGATGTCGTAGGCGTTCCGGGTCTTTTGCTGGAGGTAGGGCAACGGCTCCGGTGATTGGGCCGGGTTGTCGCGGCGGAACGGCTCCAGCGCGTCCATCGTCACCACCCACGGCGAGATTGACGTGCCGAACGTCTTGCTGTTGAACGGACCCAGCGGCACGTATTCCCATTGCTGGATGTCGCGCGCGCTCCAGTCGTTCAGGATCACCATGCCGAACATGTGCGCCGGCGCATCCGCCGTGCTCACGGGTTCACCCAGCTCGGACGGCTTGCCGACGATAAAGCCCATCTCCAGCTCGTAGTCCAGCTTGCGGCACGGGCCAAAGATGGGGCGCGCTTCGTTGGGCAGCTTGATCTGGCCATTGGGCCGGCGCAGTGCCGTGCCGCTTACCACCACGGAACTGGCGCGGCCATTGTAGCCAATCGGGATTTCCAGCCAGTTCGGCAGCAGCGCATTCTCGGGATCGCGGAACATGCGGCCAACGTTGGTCGCATGCTCGCGCGACGAATAGAAATCCGTGTAGCCCGGAATCTCGACCGGCAGGTGGAGCGTGGCGGCGGCCATCGGCACCAGTGCCTTGTCGCGCAGTGCCGCGTTACCGGAAAGCGTCGCGTCGACATCGGACAGCAGCGCGGTCAGGCGCACGCGGGTCTCCGTCCACACAGGCTTGCCCAGCGCGATAAATCGATTGAGGCTGCCCTCTGCAAAGGCGCCCTTCGCGGCGACGGGCAGCAGGCCGGCGTCATCCAGCGCGGCCAGGTCGAGCACATACGCGCCAATCGCCACGCCCACGCGCGGTGACTGGCCGTTCGCCGAAAAAATGCCATACGGCAGGTTCTGCAATGGGAAATGGGTCAGGCCGTCGTTGGCCGATTCGACCCAGCTGGTCTTGGGGGCAGTCATCGTTAGAACTCCGGAAATCAGCGCACGTTCGGGTTGAAATGCTTCTTCAGGCCTTGCCAGCAGGTGTAGTAGTCATGCTGCAGCTGGGCCGACTCCGCCGCGTACGGCGTTGGCCGGATGACGCCCGGGGTTTCGAACATGAACGCCATGGTGTCGGTGATGTGGTGCGGCGCGCTGGTGTCCGCCGCCGTGGCGCGCTCGAAGGTCTCCGCATCGGGACCGTGGCCGCTCATGCAGTTATGCAGGCTGGCGCCGCCCGGCGCGAAGCCCTCGGCCTTGGCATCGTAGACACCGGCAATCAGGCCCATGAATTCGCTGGCCACGTTGCGGTGGAACCAGGGCGGGCGGAACGTGTTCTGAGCGGGCAGCCAGCGCGGGCCGAAGATCACGAAGTCGATGGTGTCCACGCCGGGCGTGTCCGAAGGCGCCTGGAGCACCAGGAAGATCGACGGATCCGGATGGTCGAAGCTGATCGAACCGATGGTGTTGAAGCGTCGCAGGTCATATTTGTATGGCGCGTAGTTGCCGTGCCACGCCACCACGTCCAGCGGCGAATGGTCGATATCGGCACGCCACAGGTTGCCCTGGAACTTCGCCACCAGCTCGAACTTGCCTTCGCGGTCTTCGTAGCGGGCTACCGGCGTGAGGAAGTCGCGCGGGTTGGCGAGGCCATTGGAGCCGATCACACCCAGGTCCGGCAGCTTGAAGAGCGCGCCGTAGTTTTCGCAGATATAGCCGCGCGCTTCGCCGTCGGGCAACTCGACGCGGAAACGCACGCCACGCGGGATCACCACGATTTCTTGCGGCTCAACGACCAGCCGGCCCATCTCCGTCTCGATCAGCAGACGCCCCTGCTGCGGCACGATCAGCATCTCGCCGTCGGCGTTATAGAAAAAGCGATCCTGCATCGACCGATTGACCAGGTACAGGTGGAGGCCGCAGCCGCTAAGCGCTTCCGGGCCACCATTGCCGGCCATGGTGACGATACCGTCAACAAAGTCCGTCGGCGCCGCAGGCATGGTGGGCGGGCTCCAACGCATCTGGTTGGGCGACGGGGGCACCTCGTCGAAACGGCTGAGCCAGCGGTCCTGGTCGATGCGGGTGAATGGTTTGTGCATCGCCGCCGGACGGATGCGATATAGCCACGAGCGGCGATTGTGGGCGCGCGGCGCAGTGAATGCAGTGCCGGACAGTTGTTCGGCATACAGGCCGTATGGGGCGCGCTGGGGCGAGTTTTGCCCGACGGGCAGCGCCCCCGGCAAGGCCTCCGTGGCGAACTCGTTCGCAAAGCCGGACAGGTAGCCGGCGGTGGTGTCCGCCACGTTCAGTTGGGTCTGGGTCATGAAGTCTTCCTCTCGCATCCGGCGGCACGCTGGCCACCTTGCCTTGGCGCTACTTTCCTGGCGCTATGTTTTGACGCTGCTTTCCTGGCGCGGATGCCTTCGCGCACCTGGAACAAATGCCGGCAGTTCGCCGGGCAATCCTGCGGATGTTGTCTCCGCTCTTCTCATGTCGCCACGTTCACGCCATGCCGGGTCAGCGCATGAAATTACGAATAGCGAAATCGATTTACCATATCGTAATCACGGTTCTGACGCATGTCAAACCACAAATACAGTAGGCGAACATGGCGTGACCCGAGCTGCGCACGTCAGACGCTGGAGGAAATCAGGTAAGGAAAAACGGGGGCGGAACGGTGAAACCGCGGGAACGGCAAGGAACGCGGGGGGCGAAGCGAGGGGATGCGAGGAAACGCGGGAGAGGCAAGCCGATCGATATGCGATTCCGCAGCACGGCATTGCACACACTGCCAGGACCGGCAGTGCCGAACCGCACGCAGGCGGCGAGACGCCGGACAAACCGACACGACGGGTTGCGTCGCGTCAGGCTTATCCGACAATGGGTATCCGGCAGCCCTGCGGGACGGTGTCCCGCCTGATTGCAACGGATACGGCAGACATCACATGGGCTTGTGGCCCTCCCCGGCGTTGGGTCCGGGGCCGAATCCGCCTGACGCGGGCGCCGAGGCAGCCGGGGCCGCGGCGGCCGGCTGGCCGGCCATCGAGGCTGCTGTGACGCCGCCATTGCGGCTGGCGATGAATGCGTTTACGTCTGCGGCAAGATGCTGCGGAGCCAGTACGACTTCCAGACCAAGCGCCTCACAGGCCGCAAGGAAGGTTGACATACGCGGATCAGCCTGACCCGACTCTGCCCGCAGATAGGCTTCGCGGGAAATCCCGGCCTTACGGGCGACGTCCTCCTGCTTGAGCTTGCGCGCTCGACGCAACGCCCGCAGTTGCCGGAACGGTTCGCTAGCGCCTCTTGGCACGGCTGTACTGTTCATGTCGGTCTCCAGTCACCAGTGAAAAAAAAGTGCGCGGACGTGCATTCGAGTATAGAGCACGTAAAGCGTTCCGTAAGGTCATGTGTGGAACACTTTTGCAGATTTCTTATGATGGCTTGATCTCGCCGTTCGGACCCTCGTCCAAAAGACGGATAAAGCACAACTTCCTCCTCCCGCCATCACATAACGGGACCGTCCGCTTTGCGTTGACGTCACATCAGTATTGTCGATGTGTGGAGTAAGGCAAGTTGACAAACCGACCGGTCGTGCTAATCTGCATTCCATGCAGAAAGGCCAACTCACTCGCACCGCCATCATCGAACAAGCGCTCCTGTCGGCCACCCGGGTCGGCTTCGAGCAGCTTTCGCTTGCCGATCTGGCGGCGGACACGAACATGTCCAAGAGCGGACTGTATGCGCACTTCAAGTCGAAAGAGGCGCTGCAGGAGGCCGTGCTGGACCGCGCGGCGGAGCGCTTCAGCGAGATCGTCGTGCAGCCAGCGATGCGGCAGCCACGTGGCATTCCGCGTCTGCAAGGTCTGTTCGACGGCTATATGGTGTGGCTGGGCGGGACGGTGACGGAAGGTCGGTGCCTCTTCATGGCGCTGTCCCAGGAGTACCGTGACAAGCCCGGCATTATTCGCGACAAGGTGGTGCAGTCGTTCAAGGACTGGCACAGCACGATCGGCCGAGTGATCAATGACGCAGTCGATGAGGGCGATCTCCGCGCGGACACCGATCCGCGCCAGTTCGCGTTCGAGATGGCCGGCATCGGCATGTCATTCCAGTCGTCGTTCAAGCTGATGGGCCGCAGTGACGCTGAAGCGATGGCGCGACGCGCATTTGCCAGGTTGCTGAGCGACGTGCGGGCGGCACAAGCCGCTGAACCAGCGTCCGCAAACTGAGATTCGGGACGGCGCCAGCGTCGTCCGCCAGGTTTCCCAGCCGATGCGCACGGGGCATGCGCGCGGTGTATCCAACGACATTTTTGTCGTCTTTTATTGCCCGAAAAATAGCACGACTGGTCGGTCGTAGATTACAAAAAATGACACAGTCAGAGCAACTGTGCCGCCGATCGCGTAGACAAGAGATCAGTTGGAGGTGTTCGCCGTGTCGCAAGTGCTGTCTTCTGCATCCCCACCAGGCGCCGTCGCGCCATCGGATGAAACAGGGATCGATCGTCCGTCGCCCGCCGTTTCCCCGGTCAAACGTTTTCAAACTATCGCTCTGGCCTGGCGAAGATTGCGTTGGCAGACCGGTGGATGGCTCCATCCCGCCGCCACTGCGCGAGCGCTGGAGCGTCTCTGGTTCAGTCCCCCGCGCAGCAAGACTAGTGGCCCCGGCCTGCGCCTGCTGGATTCCGCGCGCAGCGAGTGGGCGCTTGTGACCGGCCAGGGAGCCAGCCGGCGCGTGCGCGTGTACCGCTGGGGCAGCCAGGGTCCAGTAGTCCTGCTCGCCCACGGATGGGGCGGCAATGCCGGCCAGTGGCACGCAGTCGTCCACGCATTACTTGCCGCCGGGATGCGCGTGGTGGCGTTCGACGCCCTCTCGCACGGTGCATCGGATGCGGGCGCTCGCGGGCAGGACCAGACTTCCATTCTGGAGATGACTCGCTCTCTGCTCGCCGTCGCCTGGCACGTGGGGCCGGTACATGCTGTCATCGCGCACTCGCTGGGTGGGGCCGCCGCGGCGCAGGCGATTCGCGAAGGCTTGCCGCTGAAGGGCGCGGTGATGATCGGCTCCCCAGCGGACATGTACAGCGCCTGCTCGACGCTGGCCTGGCAACTGGGCATCGCCCCGCACGTGCTGGCGCGTATGCAGCGCCGTAGCGAACAGTGGCTGGGCACGTCCTGGTCGACCTTTAACGTGCCCGATATCGGCCGGACCCGGCCCGTGCCACCGGTATTGGTCGTCCACGATCGGCACGACAAGGAAGTGCGATGGGAAGACGGCGCCGCCATTGCTGGTGCCTGGCCACAGGCCCGGCTCGTGACGACGACAGGCCTTGGACACCGGCGGATACTGCACGACGACGCGGTGATCGAGCAGGTGGCGCGCTTCGTGACAGACCTGACGTCCACGACACCGACGCCGGCGTCGCAAAGGGTCGCTGCGGGCACGGCACTTCCCGTCTGATTCCCCTTCCTCCCCTTTTCCTGCTAGCAGGAAAACTGAGGGCCGGCGCTGCGCAAGCAGCCCGGCCCCTTTTTATTGTATTCGTCAACGCTTGGCGGTTAATTGCGTATTTTGCATCAACAGGAATGCCCGCAAACCCGCCGCTTCAGGCACTTCAAGGTTGCAACCACTGCGTCGATTTGCGCCACCGCTTTGGCCGGTGGCGCGATCAATCCGCCTGCGACCGACCATTTGCCGCCCTTGGCGCGCGATATGCATCAACGCGCAATGGTTCCTGGCCGGCACGCACCCGGCTTGCATCGCGATGACTCCGGCCCGGAACCCGTCGCCACCATGCCAGCGCGCAGTCGGCGGCGTGTCATGAACCCGCCGGAGATCACCATGACCCGATACATCGTGCTTGCCAGCTTTACCGACCAAGGCATCCGTGCCGTCAAGGACACGACCAAGCGCGCGGCCTACGTCCGCGAAATGGGAGAGCAGTTCGGCGTGCAAATGAAAGATATCTACTGGACGCTAGGCGCCTACGACATCGTGCTGACGCTGGAGGCTCCCGATGACGCGACCATGACCGCATTCGGGCTGTCAATCGGCCAGGCCGGCAATGTCCGCACCCAAACCCTGCGGGCCTTCTCGATGGACGATATGAACGACATCCTCGCCAAGATGAAGTGAAGGCAGCGGTGGGCCCGCCGTTACTGCTCCGGGACGGTGGCGGGCCCTTCCCTGCCCGCCTGCCTCGGCTGACGGCAGGGCGTCAGAATCCTGACAGCACAAGCTTGCCGATGGTCTGACCGCCTTCGAGCAGGGCGTGCGCGCGACGCAGGTTGGCCGCGTTGATCGTGCCCAGATTCTCGCCCACGGTGGTCTGCACCCGGCCAGCGTCGATCAGTCTCGCCACCTCGTTGAGCAACCGGTGTTGCGCAATCATGTCCGGCGTGCCGAACATCGCGCGCGTGAACATGAATTCCCACACGAACGTGGCGCTCTTGCTCTTGAGCAGGCCCACCGGCAATTCACGGGCATTCTCGACGATCGAGCAGATCTTGCCTTGCGGGGCGATGGCGTCGGCCATGGCGTTGAAATGGCGATCCGTGTCGTTGAAGCAAAGGATGTAGTCGACGTTTTCAAACCCGAGCGCACGCAGTTGCGCCGGAATGTCGCCACGGTGGTCGATCGTGTGGTCCGCCCCCAGGCGGCGGCACCAGGCTTCCGACTCCGGCCGCGACGCCGTGGCGATCACGGTCAGGCCGGCCAGCACCTTGGCCAGCTGGATGCCGATCGACCCCACGCCGCCCGCACCGCCGATGATCAGCACCGATCGGCCGGCATCCTCGCCTTTGGGCGAGACGCCCAGGCGATCGAACAGCGCCTCCCACGCGGTGATCGCGGTCAGCGGCAATGCCGCCGCCTGCGGGAAGTCCAGCGAGGCCGGCTTGTGGCCCACGATACGTTCATCGACGAGGTGGAACTCGCTGTTGGTCCCCTGGCGCGTGATGCTGCCGGCGTAGAACACGGGATCGCCCACCTTGAACAGCGTGACGTCTGGACCCACGGCCACCACCGTTCCGGCGGCATCCCATCCCAGCACGCGCGGCGCGTCCTCGACCTTGTCCTTCGGCGCGCGGACCTTGGTGTCCACGGGATTCACGGCAATTGCCTCCACCTTGACCAGCAGGTCGCGCCCGCTGGCAACGGGCTGGGCGATCTCCACGTCGACGAGCGACAGGGGGTCGTTGATGGGCAGGTAACGGGTCAGGCCGATAGCTTTCATGGCAGGCATCCTTTCCGGGGACATGAGCAGATGCCTGCATGGTAATCGACCGCGATCCAAACGATTAGCGGGAAAATTCCGCAATCACTTTCCCGAAATTCAGGAAACTCACCGAACTACCGGCGCCAAGGGCGCCAGGATCTGGCCGCCGCCAAAGCTGAGCTGCGCGGGCACGTCACCCCCAAGCGTCATCCGGACCGCACAGTACTTGAACTCCGGAATCTTTCCGAACGGGTCCAGAACCGGGTTGGTCAGCTTGTTGATGGCCGCCTCGTAGTAGCAGAACGGCACGAACACGGCACCGCGCGGCGTCCCGTCGTCGGCGCGCGCGTACAGCGACACGCACCCGCGCCGCGAGGCCAGCGTGATGACATCGCCCGGCTGCGCGCCCAGCGCGGCCAGGTCCAGCGGATGCACCAGTGCCACGGGATCCGGCTCGATCGCGTCCAGCACGCCGGCGCGCCGCGTCATGCTGCCCGTGTGCCAGTGCTCCAGCTGGCGCCCGGTAATCAGCACGACGGGGTATTCCGCATCGGGCCGTTCGGCGGCCGGAATGATATCGGCCGGCACAATGCGGCCCCGCCCGGTCGCGGTCGGGAAGCGATCAGTGAAAATCACCGGCTCGCCCGGATCGCCCTCGGCCCGGCACGGATACGTTACCGCGTGCTCGCGCTGCAGCCTCTCCCAGGTCACACCGGCGATACTCGGCATGGCCCGCCGCATTTCATCGAAGACATCCGCCACGGCAGCGGCGGCGTTGCCATGTCCGTAATCCCACGGCAAACCGAGCCGCGCCGCCAGTTCGCACAGGATCCACAGGTCCTGGCGCGCCTGGCCGGGCGGCTCCAGCGCCTGGCGCCCCAGCTGCACGGTGCGATCGGTATTGGTGAACGTCCCGGTCTTCTCCGGGAATGCCGACGCCGGCAGCACCACGTCCGCCAGGCAGGCGGTCTCCGTCAGGAAGATGTCCTGCACTACCAGGTGGTCGAGCGCCGCCAGGGCCTCGCGGGCATGCTGGGCGTCCGGATCGGACATCGCCGGGTTTTCGCCCATGATGTACATGCCGCGCACCGAACCGGCCTCGATGGCCTGCATCACCTCCACCACCGTCAAGCCAGGCTGCGGGTCCAGCGGGGTTCCCCATAGCGCCTCGAAGGCGGCCATGGCGACGGGATCGTCGACGCGCCGGTAGTCGGGATACATCATCGGGATCAGCCCCGCATCGGACGCGCCCTGCACGTTGTTCTGCCCGCGCAGCGGATGCAGTCCGGTCCCGGGCCGGCCGATCTGGCCCGTCATCAGCGCCAGCGCGATCAGGCAGCGCGCATTATCGGTACCGTGCACATGCTGCGATACGCCCATGCCCCACAGGATCATCGATGCCCGGGACGTGGCATAGAGCCGGGCCACCTCGCGAATCGTCTCCGCATCGATCCCGCACACCGGCGCCATGACTTCCGGACTATAGGGGGCCACGTTGCGCACCAGGTCCTCATAGCCAATGGTGCGCGAGGCGATGAATCCGGCGTCGACCAGCCCCTCCTCGACGATGACATGCATCATCGCGTTCAGCAGCGCCACGTCGGTATCGGCCTGGAACTGCAGGTAGCGATGGGCATAGCGCGCGAGGTCCGAGCGCCGCGGATCGGCCACGATCAGCCTGGTGCCATTACGCACCGCGTTCTTGATCCAGCTGGCCGCCACCGGATGATTGACCGAGGGGTTGGCGCCGATCAGCAGCACCACCTCCGCGCGACCCACATCCATCACGGGATTGGACACCGCTCCCGAGCCGATGCCCTCCAGCAGCGCCGCCACCGACGACGCATGGCACAGGCGCGTGCAGTGATCGACATTGTTGCTGCCAAACCCGGTCCGCACGAGCTTCTGGAACAGGTACGCTTCCTCGTTGCTGCACTTCGCGGAGCCAAATCCGGCCAGCGCCCGGCCGCCATGGGCGTCCCGGATCCGGGCCAGGCCACCCGCGGCCAGCGCCAGCGCCTCGTCCCAGGTTGCCTCGCGGAAAACCTCCATCACGCGATCGGGATCCAGCACGATGTCCGCGGACTTTGGCACGCCCTCCCGCCGCACCAGCGGCACCGTCAGCCGGTGCGGATGCTGCGCGTAGTCGAACCCGTACCGCCCCTTCACGCACAATCGCTGATGGTTGGCCGGGCCGTCCCGGCCTTCGACAAACAAGATCCGGTTGTCCTTGACGTGGTAGGTCAGCTGGCAGCCCACGCCGCAATACGGGCAGACCGAGTCGACCTGCTTGTCCGGCACGGCCAGCGCCGCATCGCGGGCCGGCATCAGCGCCCCGGTCGGACAGGCCTGCACGCACTCGCCGCAGGCCACGCAGGTGGAAGCACCCATGGGGTCGGCCATGTCGAAGACGATGCTGGCCTGGTCGCCCCGGAATGCCAGCCCGATGACGTCGTTGGCCTGCTCGTCGCGGCAGGCCCGCACGCAGCGTGTGCACTGGATGCAGGCATCCAGGTTGACAGCGATTGCCGGATGCGACAGATCGGCGCGCACGGCATCGCGCGGCGCAAAGCGTGGCTTGCCCACCGCCATGCGGGCGGCCCATTCCTCCAGCTCACTGTGACGCGTGTAGTGCGTTTCGGGCATGTCGGACTGCAGCAACTCCAGCACCATGCGCTGGGCCCGACGTGCGCGGTCGGAATCGGTCCGCACCGTCATGCCCTGCGCGGGCGCGCGGCAGCAGGACGGCGCCAGCACGCGCTCGCCATCGATCTCCACCATGCAGGCGCGACAATTGCCGGCGGCATCGAGCCCCTCCTTGTAGCAGAGGTGTGGCACGTCGATGCCTTCGCGCTGGGCCACCTGCAGCAGCGTCTCGCCCGGGCGCGCCGTGACGTCGCGGCCGTCAAGCCGGAACGAGATATCAGCATCGGAAGATGCCTGGACGAGCGCGTGTTCGGCGCGGGTCAGTGCATTCATGGCTGGCCCTCCCCGGCCGAAAGCTCGTGCGGAAAGTAGCGGATCACGCAGTCCACCGGATTCGGCGCCGCCTGCCCGAGCCCGCAGATCGATGCATCGCGCATGACGGCCGACAGGTCTGCCAGCGTCTCCACATCCCATTGCGGCTGGCGGATCAGTTCCAGCGTCTTGGCGGTGCCGGCACGGCAAGGCGTGCACTGGCCGCAGGACTCGGTCCGGAAGAAATGCATCAGGTTGCGCGCGGCGTCGACGGCGCGGTCCTGGTCGGACAGGATCACGACCGCCGCCGAACCGATAAAGCAGCCATACGGCTGCAGCGTATCGAAATCGAGCGGGATGTCACCCATCGCGGCAGGCAGGATGCCGCCCGACGCGCCGCCCGGCAGATAGCCGTAGAACGCGTGGCCGTCCAGCATGCCGCCGCAGCATTCGTCGATCAGCTCCCGCACGGTGATGCCGGCGGGCGCCACATGCACGCCGGGCCGGCGCACGCGGCCGGACACCGAGAAAGACCGCAGGCCCTTGCGTCCATGCCGGCCCTGTCCGGCAAACCAGTCGGCGCCCTTTTCGACGATCTCGCGCACCCAGTACAGGGTTTCGAAGTTGTGTTCCAGCGTCGGCCGCCCGAACAGCCCGACCTGCGCCACGTAGGGCGGGCGCAGCCGGGGCATGCCCCGCTTGCCTTCGATCGACTCGATCATGGCCGATTCCTCGCCGCAGATATAGGCGCCGGCGCCACGCCGCAGGTGAATCTCGGGCAAGTCCGGGATGGGCGGGTCCTCACGCAACTGGCGCAGCGCCTCGGTCAATACCGCGCGGCAGCCGGCGTATTCGTCTCGCAGGTACACGTAGATCGCCGCCACCTCGGTCACCCGCGCGGCAATCAGCATGCCCTCCAGGAATCGGTGCGGATCCCGCTCCAGATAGACCCGGTCCTTGAACGTGCCCGGTTCGCCCTCGTCGATATTGACGGCCATCAGCCGTGGCGCGGGCTCGGCCCGCACGATCCGCCATTTGCGCCCGGTGGGAAAACCCGCCCCGCCCAGACCGCGCAACCCGGAATCCTCCATCGTGCGGATCAGCGCGTCGGCGTCCGTCTGCCCGCTGGCGAGCGCCTGCAACAGGCGATATCCGCCTTGCGCGCGATACGTGCGATCGTCGATCCAGGGTTCCGGGTCGTGCCGCACGGTGCCGGCCGTCACGCAGGCGTGGATGGCGTCTTCACTGGCCCTGTCCACGGGATGCTGGCCAACCAGCACCGCCGGCGCGCGTTCGCAGCGGCCGATGCACGGCGCCGCCACCACGCGGACATCCGCACCAAGCAGCGCTGGCAACCGGTCCAGCAGCGCCCGCGCCCCGGACATCTCGCACGCGATGCCTTCGCATACTCGCACCGTCAGCGCAGGCGGCGCGGCGATGCGGCCATCGGCGTCCTCTCGCACGATATCGAAATGGTGATAGAAGCTGGCGACCTCGAAGACCTCGGCCTGAGCCATCCGCATCTCCTGCGCCAGCGCGGCGAGGTGCGGCAGTGCCAGCTGGCCGAAATGGTCCTGGATGGCGTGCAGGTGCTCGATCAAGAGGTCCCGGCGGCGTGGGGCGTCGCCGAGCAACTGCCGGACTTCGGACTGCGCGGCAGGGTCAACCTGCCGGCCCTTGGGCTGGCGGCGCTTGCGCTCGCGACCCGCGCCCTCCACCGCGATGGGAATCACAACCTGGTTCATGGGGGTCCTGTCGATTGTCGGTCGCCGGCTATGCTGCCGGCTAAGGTGCTGCCTCACCGCGCGTCAGGTAACGCACGGCTTCAACGTCTGTTTCGGATGCGGTGCAAATGCGCTTCGATCATACCTCCGGCATGGCGGCACGAATTGGCGCATCGCACCAATCGCACTGGCCAATCGGGCCGGCTCATCGCACAAGCAAACCCCGGCAACGACACAAGCCCGCGCGATGGCGGGCCTGTGTGTCACAGAAATGCTGAGGATTGCACGGCAGGGATTATCGTCAAGTCAGGTCTTCCGGCACGGGCCGATATCCCATTGGCGATGAGGCATTGGCGTGTACGTACTTTTTGGCGTGCGCTTCACGCATTGGCTTGAGGACGAAGATCGCCAACACCGCGGACAACGCGGCCATGCCCGACGCCAGCATGAAGACCGCATGCCAGTCGCCCGTCGCCGCCGTGATCACGCTGGAGAACGGCACCAGCAGCGCGGCGGTTCCCTTTGCCGTGTACAGCAGACCGGCATTGGTCGCGGCAAACTTCGGCCCGAAGGTATCGCCACAGGTGGCCGGGAACAGGCTGTAGATTTCCCCCCAGGCAAAGAACACGACGCCGGTCAGCACCACGAAGGCAACCGGGTTGTGGCCGTACTTGGCCAGCAGCAGAATGCCCACCGCCTCGACCGCGAACGCCAGGAACATGGTGTTCTCGCGACCGATATTGTCGGAAATCCAGCCGAAGAACGGTCGCGTGAGGCCATTGAGCACACGGTCGATCGTCAGTGCGAACGTCAGCGCCGGCAATGTCAGCCCGAGAATCGACACCGGGGAATCGTGCAGGCCGAAGTCCTTGGCGATCGGGCCCAGCTGTGCCGTCGCCATCAGGCCGCCGGCCGCCATCATCACGAACATGGCGTACATGATCCAGAAGATCGGCGACGACAGCACCTGGCGCGGCGACGCGTTATAGGTGGTGGCAGCCTTCAGCGTGCTCTTGACCTCGGCGAGGATCTTGGCCGACGGCGGATAGAGCGCCATGCCCAGGATCACCACGACGATGCCCTGCCCGAGACCGAACCACAGGAACGTGGCCTCGTAGCCGCTGCTCTTGATCATGTTGGCGATAGGCACGACGGTCATCGCCGACCCCGCGCCAAACCCGGCCGCCGTGATGCCCGCCGCCAGTCCTCGCCGGTTCGGGAACCACTTCAGCGCATTGCCCACGCAAGTGCCGTACACCGCCCCGGCCCCCACGCCACCCACCGCCGCGGCGAAGTACAGCATCGGCAACGACGACGCCACGGAGTTCAGCGCCCACGCGATCGCGCAAAGCAGGCCACCACCCACCACCACCGGGCGCGGGCCGTACTTGTCGACGAGGTAGCCCTCGATCGGCACCAGCCAGGTCTCCGTGACCACGAAGATCGTGAAGGCCACCTGGATCGCCGTGCGGCCCCAGTGGTACTTGTCATCAATAGGATTGACGAACAGCGTCCAGCCGTACTGCATGTTGGCGATCATCGCCATACAGATCACGCCAAATGCGAGCTGCGTCCATGGGGACGCAAATCGTGACGTTGGCGCGTTTTGCTGAAGTTCCATGGTGTCTCCTTCTGGCAGTCCGTGCTGCCGTTGTGGATGGGCATCTGGTCGATGCCTCTGATGTTTCGCTGCTTCTCGTAGCTGCTCTGATGTACTGCCTGATCCCGAACAGCTGAGCCGTTCTAGTGCTATACAGTATGTGGTATATCAAGCAAGTCAAGCCGTTTTCCGGGCGATGCCTGACTGGACATGGAGACATTTACGGACGCCCGTCGCAGGCATTTTCCGAATGGTGCGCGGGGCGCATCAAAGTCCGGCTGCCGGGCGGGCGATCTTCATTCCCAATCAACGACTTAGGGGGCGCATCGGCATCAATGAAATCGGGCGTAACGCGGCGCTTTCGTGCTGCACTGCGCGCCCCGGAAAACCCGTCCTAGGGAAAGTCCTAGGCGGCGAGCCAGTGCGAATGCATCTGAATGCGTCGATGTCCAGAACACAAGGTAATGGGCGAGCTGCGACGCGACAATCCACAAAGTGGCGACAAGTGGGGACGTCAGGTGAGTGAATACGGGGGAGAGGCAGAACTGCCAAACTGCGTCGGGACCTGAGATCCGGAGCGCAGGGGCATTGGGAATGGCGCGAGAAAACGCGGGGTGCTGCGAGAGGGATACGGCCGTAATCCCGGCGGAATGCGAAGGGCTTGGAATTGCGAAGTCAGGAGTTGCCGGCCGCTACAAGTCTCCTGAGGAACACGCTGAAAATCGATCAGGCGTGAGCGAACTGGGGCTGGCGAGCAGGCGAAACCTTCGGCGTCGCACGGCCAACACCGTCGATCTCTTGCGAGGAACCCAGGCCGGCAAAGCGACCATGTTCCTGTGCCGTGGTCAGCAGGGCCATCGGCAGGCGCGTGGCCAGCAGGTAGGTAACGGTGACACCCATCGAAATCAGACCCAGGGCGATGACGGAAAGCAGTGCGGCGTTCATGGAAACTCCTAAGTGAGGTAGGTCAAGGAGTTTTCATTATATGCTGCACTGCGAGGACTGTAAATATCCTGTATGTGATATATCAACAAGAATTTCACTCGATCGCCGCGACAAAGCAACAACGCACCCCTGGGGGTGCGTTGTGCGTCATTTCTGGCTTTGTCGACGTCTCAGATAACCACCGAAACGTGCCGCATACATCGCAAAATCATTTGCGGCGGCGCCACAGATGAATCCTGTTCAGCGCCCTACCCCACCTTCTTCAGCAAGCCCTGGTCGTATTCCTGCGCGCGCAGGTTGTCCCACACCGCCGCCGCATTGGGCTTCAGTGAGCGCGCCTTGCGCCTAACCAGCATCACGTTCGATGTCACCTGTGGGCGCAAGGGGCGCATCACCGCCGCGGGGGCCATGCCGCCCGCCTGGGCGCGCGATGGCACCACGCCAATGCCGAGGCCCATCGCCACCATGCCGAAGATGGCGGCGAAATGCCCCAGGACCTGCAGCGATCCGGGCCGCACGTGATAGGTCGCCAGCGCACGTTCGACGGCAGGCTGCACGCCGGAGCTCTGGTCGAGCGTGAGCACCGTCGCATCGGCCAGCTCGCCCCAACCCAGCGACTCCCGCGCGGCCAGTGGATGCCCGGCCGGCAGCACGGCCTGCAGCGGATCCGCGCAGAGGGGCTCGCAATACAGGTCGTCGCAAGCACCCGGGTTGCTGGCGATGCCGAAGTCCACCTCGCCGTTGCGGACACTTTGCAATACGCACTCTTGCGACCGGTCGCGCAGTGTGATGCCGATGCCGGGCCACGCCTGGCGGCAGCCAGCCAGCCACATCGGCACGGACATCGACGACAGCACGGGATCGGAGGCGATCTGCACCGAGCCCTGCGACGGCTTGCAAGTGCCGTGGCTCTCGCGCAGCGTCTGCTCGACCTCTTCAATCAGGTGACAGATCCGTTGCGAAAGATGCTCGCCCGCATCGGTCAGCTCTACCTGGCGCGTGGTGCGGTCGAACAGGCGCTGATCGATTTCTTCCTCGAGCTCACGCACGCTACGGCTAATGGCCGACTGAGTGAGACCGAGTTCCGCTGCGGCGCGCGTAAAGCTTTTCTGGCGCGCCACGGCGGCAAAGGCCTTCAGTTGGGGAAGCGAAACATTCATGGTGCCGCTCCTTCCTGTTGATATTGGTATTGGTATGCGTCGCATGGGGTGCGACACCCAGCTTCCTCCGGATTACGGATACCGCCAGCGTGACGATGGCGATCCGCATGAAAGACGACAAAGGCTCGCCGGAGAGGCGAGCCCGTCGTCACGCTTGCGTGGCGTCAGTGCGCCAACGCATCGTCATTCGCCCTTGCCGGTTGAAAACCCGGCCAGGTAAGTGGCGTGGTCGCTGATGGGTTGGGCCTGGGCGTGCCCCGTGATGAAACGCCGCCGCATGGGCTGCAGCAGGAATTTGGCGGAAAGCCCCGCGGCCACCGTCATCACAGCCGCCACCGTGAACACCAGGCCCCAGCCGCCGTGATGCGACAACACGGAGGCCAGCGGCACCAGCAGCGCGGCCGTGCCCTTGGCCGTGTACAACGTGCCGGCATTGGCGGCGGCGTACTTGCTGCCGAAGGTGTCTGCGCACAGCGCCGGGAAGATCGAGAAGATCTCGCCCCAGAACAGGAACGTCAGCGCCGCGAAGAACATGAACCAGTACGGGTTTTGACCCAGTTCCATCAGGCCGATCAGCGACAGTCCCTCGCCGATGAAGATAAAGAACATCGTGTTTTCGCGGCCGATCCGGTCCGAGATGAAGCCGCACAGTGGCCGCGTCAGTCCGTTGCAGAGGTTGTCGACCGACAGCGTCATCGTCAGCAGCGGCAGCGTGACGCCGAGCATCGTGATCGGCATCGAGGCAAAGCCGAAGTCCTTGGCGATCGGCCCGATCTGCGCGGTGGCCATAATGCCGCCCGCGGCCACGGCGACGAACGACACATAGATCATCCAGAACACCGGCGTCTTCACCATCTGCCCCGGCGTGAACTCCACCGGATTGGTCAGGATGGCCTTGTTGGCCACGAGCCCCTTCGGCGGCTGCGGCTTCACCAGCAGCAAGGCCATGATGAAAATCAGCACACCCTGCAAGATGCCGAACGTGAAGAACGCGTGCTCATAGCCGGACTTCTGGATCATGTTGGCGATGGGGATCACCGTCAACGCGGAACCTGCGCCAAACCCGGCCGCGGTCAGGCCGGCCGCCAGCCCGCGCTTGTCCGGGAACCACTTGAGCGCATTGCCCACGCAGGTGCCATAGACACCGCCCGCGCCAATGCCGGCAATCACGGCGGCCGTGTACAGCATCGGCAGCGAGGTGGCGTACGAATTCATCACCCAGGCCAATCCGGCGCACAGGGCGCCACCGGCCACCACGGGACGCGGCCCGAGTTTGTCCACGAGCCAGCCTTCCAGCGGCACGAGCCAGGTTTCAGTGACGATAAAGATGGAAAACGCAACCTGGATGGCGGACTCGCCCCAGTGATGCTTGGCATTCATGGGTGTCACGAACAGCGTCCAGCCATACTGGAGATTCGCGACCAGCCCCATGCAGAGCACGCCGATAAAAAGCTGGAACCAGCGGTTGCGTAGCAGCCCGCCATTGGAATTGCCCACGGCCGGGCCTGCCGCATTGGTGTGCGCCATGTCTTGTCTCCTTGCATTAGTGTTTCTCGCGCTCTGGTGGCGCGACTGGTGGGCAGTCCTGCGTGGGAACGCCCTACTTCACTACTGAATGAGCGCGCCTGACATTGCGGCACGTTGCATCGGTGAATTGATGCTACTTCAAACTTAGATCAGCACAGCATAAAGTTTTTTATTATGATCATTGACGATCCTTTATAGATTGCAGGAAATCGTGCAATGAAGAATGCCACGCTGCGCCAGCTGAAAGTCTTCGAAACGGTAGCCCGCCATCTGAGCTTTTCGCGGGCGGCGGAGGAGTTACACCTGACCCAACCCGCTGTTTCCACACAGGTTCGGCAGCTGGAGCACCACGTCGGGTTGCCGCTGTTCGAACAGCTGGGCAAGCGGATCTACCTCACGCCCGCCGGCACGGAGATGCTGCATTACAGCCGCAGCATCATTCAGCAATTCCGTGAAGCGGAAGACGCGATGGCCCAGCTTAAGGGTATTTCCGGAGGCCGGCTCAACGTGGCCGTCATCAGCGCGGGCGACTATTTCTTCCCACGCCTGCTGGCCGAGTTCATGGGCAGGCACGATGGGGTCACGCTCAATCTCGCGGTGCACAATCGCGAAGAGCTGCTGCACCAGCTGGCCGGCAACCTGACTGACCTGGCCGTGATGGTGCGCCCGCCCGAGGGCATGGACACCATCGCCGAATCGTTTGCCCCCCACCCCTATGTCATCGTGGCCGCGCCGAACCATCCGCTGGTCGGCAAGCGCCACATTCCGCTGGCGGGCCTGGCCGAAGAGGCCTTCGTCTCGCGCGAGAAAGGCTCGGACACCTGGAATTCGATGCAGGAAGGCTTTGCCGGCCGCTTGTCGAACCTGCGGATCGCCATGGAGATCAAGAGCACCGAGACCATCAAGCAGGCGGTGATTGCCAACATGGGCATCGCCTTCCTGTCGGCGCATACCGTCGGCCTTGAGTTGCAGACCGGCAAGCTGGCCGTGCTCGACATCGAGGGCTTCCCGGTCATGCTGAACTGGTACGTCGTCCATCGCAAGAACAAGCGGCTGCCCCCGGTGGCGCTCGCGTTCAAGCATTTCCTGATGGAAGAAGGTGCGTCGCTGATCCAGCAGATCACGGGCGTCGAAGGCCTGATCCGGCCCCGCCTGCGCGCCTGAGACGGGCGCTCCGCCCGGACGTCTTCTCTAGAACTTTCCCTGGGCCCGCTCCCCGCGCGCTCTCGCGTTCCCCTGCGCTATCCCCCTGCGCTTTCCCAGGCTCTCGATGCGCCCGCGTCATCCATAAACGATGACTTATGATTTTGCGATGAAACTTTAATTATCGTAAATCGATCGTCAGGCCTAAGCTGCACACATACCAAGCCATTGCTCACGTGCAGTTCAAGGAGACGATCATGAACCAACTCCAGTCCGAAGCGCGCCTCACCACCTCCCCCAACGGCGAGACGCACCACCTCGATCGTGACGTGCAATTGGCGGCCTACAACGCGGCCTTCACCGAACTGGGCCTGCGTTTCCGCTGGGATATGCCGATGTTTGACTGGCTCTGCGGCATCGAATGTGAAAAGACGCGCGTGTGCCGCTACATCGAGGAATACCACGCGCACCTGCTCAAGGCCTACGATCCCGCTTTCCTGGGCCAGCTGATCTTCGACAAGAAGAACGAGTACCTGCGCGCGATGGCCGGCGCCGGCATCAACTGACATTGACGCGACGGCAGTCGCTTCCAGACCGGCGCGGGGCCGCCGGCGGGTGCTGCGACACCCGCCTGGCGGCCCCGCGCTTTTTTGCCGCTCGTGTTTCTTCAAAAAAATGCCCCCAACGGTTCGTGTCTCGTTGGGGGTCTGTGTCACGCCTGCCACGGCTCGCAATCCGGCTCGCAATCCGGCGCGCAAACCGGGCGCGCCACCGCGCACCGGCCGCTGCCGTCCCGTCAGAGCTTCCCGGCCCCGCGCGCCCACTTGTACTTGGCGCCCAGCACCGCCACCGGGATTTCCGTCGAGTAGGCGTACGCCGGCACGCCATGTTCATACAGATACTCGGCGGCCTCTTCCACCTGCACGTCGCCGGCCAGTGACGCCACGATCGGCTTCTCGATGCCCCTGGCGGCCATTTCCTCCTTCACCTCGATCACCAGCTTGGCAAATACCATCGGCGGCGTGATGATCGTGTGCCAGTAGCCCAGGATGATCGCGTGGATGCGCGGATCCTCCATGCCCAGCCGCAGCGTGTTCTTGTACGTCGACGGGGGCTCGCCACCGGTGATGTCCACCGGATTGCCGGCGGCGCCGAACGGCGGGATGAACTTGCGGAAAGCCGCATCGAGATCCTCCGGCATCGTCATCAGCGACAGGTTGTTATCCACGCACGCATCGGAGAGCAGCACGCCCGATCCGCCCGCGCCCGTGATGATGACCACGTTCTCGCCCTTCGGCGTGGGCAGCTTGGGGATGCCGCGCGCAAATTCGAGGAGGTCGCGCAGCGATCGGGCGCGGATCACGCCGGCCTGCTTGAACACGTCCTCATAGATCTTGTCGTTGCCCGCCAGCGCGCCCGTGTGGGAGCTGGCCGCGCGCGCGCCCAGGCTGGTGCGGCCCGCTTTCAGCACGACCACCGGCTTCTTCTTTGACACCCGGCGTGCCACCTCGGCAAACGCGCGGCCATCCTTCAGGTCCTCGCAGTGCTGCGCGATGATTTCCGTGTTCTCATCCTGCTCGAAGAACGTCAGCAGATCGTCTTCGTCGATATCGGACTTGTTACCCAAGCCGACGATGGCGGACACGCCCATTTTCGCGGATCGCGAGAAGCCGATGATCGCCATGCCGATCCCGCCCGACTGCGACGACAACGCCGCCTTGCCCTTCACGTCGTACGGCGTGCAGAACGTCGCGCACAGGTTCTTCGGCGTGTAGTAGAAGCCGTAGATGTTCGGTCCCATCAGCCGGATATCGTGCTTGCGGGCGATGGCGACGATCTCTTCCTGACCTTCGACGTTGCCGGTTTCCGCAAAGCCCGACGGAATCAGCACGGCGCCCGGGATACCCTTCTTGCCGACCTCTTCCAGCGCCTGGGCAACGAACTTGGCGGGGATGGCGAACACGGCCACGTCTACGTCCCCCGGCACCTCCAGCACGCTCTTGTAGGCCGTCATGCCCATGATCTCTTCGGCCTTCGGGTGGATCGGATAGATCTTGCCCTGGTAGCCGCCGTTGATCAGGTTCTTCATCACCGAGTTGCCGATCTTGCCGTCCTCGGCCGACGCGCCGATCACGGCCACCGTGTCCGGTCGCATGATGCGGTTCATCTGGCGGACGATCACTTCCTGGCTCGGACGATATTTCTCCGGCTGCGGCGTGTAGTCCACCACGATCCGGACGTCGGCGGCAATCGCGCCGTCCTTGCTGGCGAACACCGGGTTCAGGTCCAGCTCGGAGATCTCGGGGAAGTCGGTCACCAGCTCGGACACACGCTGGATCATGGCGGCCAGCGCTTCGCGGTTGGCCGGATCGGCGCCGCGCACGCCCTTGAGCACGTCGGCGGCGGCAATGCCGTCGAGCATCGACAGCGCATCGTCACTCGTGGCCGGCGCCAGGCGGAACGTCACGTCCTTGAGCACTTCCACCAGTACGCCGCCCAGGCCGAACGCCACCAGCTTGCCGAACGACGGATCGGTCACCGCACCGATGATCACTTCCTGACCGCCCGTGATCATCTGCTGCACCTGCACGCCGATGATCTCCGCGCGGTCGTTGTACGCCTTGGCGTTCTCGATGATAGTCAGGTAACCCTGCTCCACCTCCGCCGCGGACTTCAGTCCCACCAGCACGCCACCGGCTTCGGTCTTGTGGAGGATGTCCGGCGAGACGATCTTCAGCACCACCGGAAAGCCCATCTTGCTGGCCAGCTCCACGGCGCCCGTGGGAGACTTGGCCACACCCTCGCCCGGCACCGAGATGCCATAGGCGTCGCAAACCAGCTTGCCTTCGGGGGCGGTCAACGCGTTGCGCCCCTCTTCCTTGACGGTCGCGAGGATCTTGCGTACCGCATCCTTGTCTTGTGTCATGTCAGGTCTCCATCTGTTCAGGCGTGCAATGGGTAAGCCGCCACGCGTCACGGGCGCGGGCGGTGGTGCGGACTTCGGATGGAAAAGCATTGGAGGGGCGGGAGACCGGACCGCCCTGGGATGCGGGCCCGGTCTCCCTTACTGCGCGTTTGGCGCGTGCGCGACTACACGGCGCCGGCCGCCTTGAGCGCGGCGATCTGCGCCGGCGTGCGGCCCAGCCAGTCGAGGATCTCTTCGGTGTGCTCACCCAGCAGCGGGCTGCGTTCCACGTCCACCGGCGACGCCGACAGCGTGATCGGGCAGCCCAGCTGCACGTACTTGCCGCGCTCCGGGTGATCCAGTTCGACCAGGTAGCCACGCTCGTAGAGCGAGCCGTCCTCGATCAGGTCCTTCATCGACAGGATCGGGCCGCACGGCACGTCCACGTCGTTGAGCGCGGCCATGACCTCGAACTTGGTCTTGGTCCGGGTCCACTTCTCGACGATGGAGAAGCACTCGCCCAGGCACTTCAGTCGCGCCTCCGGCGTGGCGAATTGCGGATGCGTGATCAGGTCCTCGCGGCCGCACAGGCGCATCAGCGGCTCCCAGCCCTGCGGCTGGATGATCACGTAGACGTAGTCGTTGGCCCCGCCCGGCGAGCACCGCAGCGCGGCGCCCGGCTGGCCCCCGCCCGACGCGTTGCCCGCGCGCGGCACGAAGTCCCCGAAATCCTGGTTCGGGTATTCCTTCAGCGGGCCAGCGGAAAGGCGCTGCTGGTCGCGCAGCTTGACGCGGCAGAGATTCAGCACCGAGTCCTGCATGGCGACTTCCACGCGCTGGCCGCGCCCCGAATGCTCGCGCTGCAGCAGCGCGGCCAGGATGCCGACCACGCAATGCACGCCAGTGCCCGAGTCGCCGATCTGCGCGCCGGTCACGGTCGGCACGCCTTCCGAATCACCGGTGGTGCTGGCCGAGCCGCCCATGCACTGCGCGACGTTTTCATAGGCCTTGCAATCGGCGTACGGGCCGGGACCGAAGCCCTTGATCGACGCGTAGATCAGACGCGGATTCAGGCTCTGCAGGCGGTCCCAGTCGAACCCGGCGCGGTCCAGCACGCCGGGGCCGAAGTTCTCTACCAGCACGTCGCACCGCTGCACCAGGTCTTCCAGCAGCGCCTTGCCTTCCGGCGTCTTCATGTTCAGCGTCAGGCTGCGCTTGTTGGAATTCAGCATGGTGAAGTACAGGCTGTCGGCGTTGGGCACGTCGCGCAGCTGGCTGCGGGTGATGTCCCCCCGCCCCGGCAGCTCCACCTTGATCACATCGGCCCCCAGCCAGGCCATCAGCTGGGTGGCCGAAGGGCCGGCCTGCACATGCGTCATGTCCAGGATGCGGACACCGTCGAGTGCTTTGTTGTTCATGGCGTTGTCTCCTTGAGTATTCTCTCGCGCGCTTGTTTGGATAAGGTATGTGATATATCACAACACAACAAGAAGAAAATGCAGCGCGGTTCAGACTTTCCATTCCGCATCGCAATAGATCCTCCGGGCAACACCAGCGTTAACCCGCGACATAGAAGGCTCTGCGATCAATCCCGCTCTATTGATGCGATGGCCTTGTCAGCGCGGACATCCCTTTCGGGCGAGTCACTCTCACGCAGTTTCAGCTTGATTTTATTGTTGATATATTACATATCATATTTTACGCTGCGGAAAGCTGAGCAGGCGAGTCCCGACCTGCGGCCCGTGGTGCATTTCAACCAAGGAGACACGTGAACATTCACGAATATCAGGCCAAGGAGTTGCTCAGGCGCTATGACGTGCTCGTACCGCACGGCCGCGTGGTCTTTACGCCAGACGAGGCCGCACATGCCGCCCGCAAGCTGGGCGGCCCGGTCTGGGTGGTGAAGTCGCAGATCCACGCAGGCGGCCGCGGTGCCGGCCGCTTCGTGGATGACAGCTCGGGCAAGGGCGGCGTGCACGTCGTGAAGTCGATCGATGACGTCCGCGCCAGCGCCGCGCAGATGCTGGGCAAGACCCTGGTCACCAGGCAGACCGGCCCGGCCGGCCGGGTAGTGCGGCGCCTCTACGTCGAGGAAGGCTGCGACATCGCGCGCGAGCTCTACCTGGGCATCCTGATCGACCGCGCCACGTCGCGCATCACGATCATGGCGTCCACCGAAGGAGGCATGGAGATCGAGGAGGTCGCCGCACGCACGCCCGAGAAAATCCTGAAGGTGGCAATCGATCCGGCCAGCGGCATCCAGCCGTTTCATGCACGCCGGCTGGCATTCGGCCTGGGGCTGTCGGGCAAGCAGGTGGGCGCGGCCACCCGCTTTATCCTCTCGGCCTACCGCGCGTTCACCGAGCTCGACGCATCGATCGTCGAGATCAATCCGCTTGTGGTCACCGGCAGCGGCGACGTGATGGCGCTCGACGCCAAGTTCAATTTCGACGACAACGCCCTCTTCCGCCATCCCGACATCGAGGCCATGCGCGACGAGAGCGAGGAAGACCCGGCCGAGACCGAAGCCGCCCGGCACGCCCTGAACTACGTGCGGCTGGACGGCAACATCGGTTGCATGGTGAATGGCGCGGGCCTGGCGATGGCCACGATGGACATCATCAAGCTCCATGGCGCTGAGCCGGCCAACTTCCTCGACGTGGGGGGCGGCGCCACCAGGGAGCGTGTCACGACCGCCTTCCGGCTGATCCTGGCCGACCCCAAGGTCGAGGGCATCCTGGTGAACATCTTCGGCGGCATCATGCGCTGCGATGTGATCGCCGAAGGCGTGGTGGCAGCCGCGCGCGAAGTCGGCCTGACCGTCCCGCTGGTGGTGCGGCTGGAAGGTACGAACGTCGACCTGGGCAAGCAGATCCTGCGCGATTCGGGCCTGCCGATCGTATCGGCCAACGATCTTGCCGACGCGGCCGGGAAAGTGGTGGCCGCCGTGCGTGCCACGCAGAAAAAAGGAGGCAAGTGATATGGCTGTCCTGATCAACCAGAACACGCGCGTGATCTGCCAGGGCTTTACCGGCGCACAGGGCACGTTCCATTCGGAACAGGCACTGGCCTATGGCACGAAGATGGTGGGCGGCGTCACGCCCGGCAAGGGCGGTGAATCGCACCTGGGCCTGCCGGTCTTCGATACCGTGGCCGCAGCCGCCCATGCCACAGGTGCCGACGCGTCGGTCATCTATGTGCCGCCGCCGTTCGCCGCCGATGCCATCCTGGAAGCGGTCGACGCCGGCATCGCGCTGATCGTCTGTATCACCGAAGGCATTCCCGTGATGGACATGGTGCGGGTCAAGCGTGCGCTGTCGGGGTCCGGCAGCCGCCTGGTCGGCCCGAATTGCCCGGGGGTGATCACGCCGGGGCAATGCAAGATCGGCATTATGCCGGGCCACATCCATACACCGGGCAAGATCGGCGTGGTGTCGCGCTCGGGCACGCTGACCTATGAGGCCGTGGCGCAGACCACGGCGGCCGGACTGGGGCAATCGACCTGCATCGGCATCGGCGGCGATCCGGTGAACGGCACCAACTTCATCGACTGCCTGGAGATGTTCCTGGCCGACGACAAGACCGAAGGCATCATCATGATCGGCGAGATTGGCGGATCGGCGGAGGAAGAGGCCGCCCGGTTCCTGCGCGATGCGCGCACACGCAAACCCGTGGTGGGCTTTATCGCCGGCACCACGGCGCCGCCGGGACGCCGCATGGGGCACGCCGGCGCGATCATCTCGAGCGGGACAGGCACGGCGGAAGCGAAGATCGACGCCATGCGCGAAGCCGGCATCCATGTCGCCGGGTCGCCGGCGGAGCTGGGTGCGACCATGGCGGCCGCAATGAAGCAGGCATCGGGGCGCGCCCCGCTCAAACGAAACCTGGCGTTGGCCAGCGCGTGAACGCAGAAACGGAAAAGGCCGGGCGCCCGGCTTTTTCGTTTCTGCGCCGTGTTGCAACCGCGTCTGATGAGTCAGGCGGCTCCGGCCGTGGCGCCCACCCTGGCTTCCAGTTCCGTGATGCGCTTGCGCAGCGCCCGCTCTTCCTGGAAGCGCACGGTCTCGTCACGGATCACCGCCACGATGCCGGTGATTTCCCCGCCCTGCCCGTGCAGCAGCGCCACGGTAAAAGCGATCGACATCGCAGCGCCGTTCTTGTTGATCGCCGGGACCTTGAGCAAGTCATGGCCGTAGCGGGTCTGGCCCGTTGCCATGGTCTTGTCGTAGCCCTCCCAGTGGCGCGCACGCAGGCGCTCGGGAATAATCAGATCCAGCGACTTGCCCAGGGCCTCCTCGCGGGTGTAGCCGAACATGTACTCGGCGGCCGGGTTCCACAACGTGATGGCACCGTCGGCGCCGGAGATGATGACGGCGTCGCCGATGGCCGACACCAGCTGTTCATAGTCGATCGCGGTCTGCATGGTCTTTCCTGGGCTTTCCATGTGAATGGGAGGGTGGCCAGGTTCGCCACCCGGGGTCCGGGCTGTCATTGTGGCACTGTCGGCCATGCCGGTCCCTCAGGTTGGCGTCCAAACAATGAAGCGCCAGGGCGCGTGGTACGTCCACGTCTACGCATTCCCCGGCGCTCCAGGTGTGGCCCGCTGTCACATTGGGGCACTGGCAGTGCTGGCGCCTGGCTCAGATCACCTGCGCCTCACGCAGGCGGGCGACCTCCTCGGCGCCGTAGCCCAGGCCGGCCAGCACTTCCTCGCTGTGCTCGCCCAGCAGCGGCGAACCGGTGATTTGCGGCTTCATGGCCGAGAACTTGATTGGGCTGCCCACGGTCAGGTAGGTGCCACGTTCCTTGTGCGGGACTTCCACGATCGAACCGCTCTTGCGCAACGATTCATCCGCCGCGATTTCCTTCATTGACAGCACCGGCGAGCAGGGAATATCGAACTTGCGCAGGATGTCCACCGCCTCGTACTTGGTCTTGTCGGCAAGCCAGTCTTCGATGGTCTTGAAGATCTCGAAGATATGCGGCTGACGGCCCTTGGGCGTGTTGTAGTTCGGATCGCTGATCCACTCTTCCTTGCCCAGTGCCTTGCAGATCGGCTCCCAGGCGTGGCCCTGGATGGTGAAGTAGATATAGGCGTTGGGATCGGTCTCCCAGCCCTTGCACTTCAGCACCCAGCCCGGCTGGCCGCCACCGCCGGCGTTGCCACCGCGGGGCACCACGTCGCTGAACGTGCCATGTGGATACTGGGGATACTCTTCCAGATAGCCCTGGCGGTCCAGTCGCTGCTGGTCGCGCAGCTTCACGCGGCACAGATTTAGCACAGCGTCCTGCATCGATACGGCAACCTTCTGACCTTGGCCGGTCTGCTGGCGGCCGATGATCGCGGTCAGGATGCCGATGGCCAGGTGCATGCCGGTGTTCGAATCACCCAGGGCGGCGGCAGACACGGTCGGCGGGCCGTCCCAGAAACCGGTGGTCGACGCGGCACCGCCGGCGCACTGTGCCACGTTCTCGTAGACCTTCAGGTCTTCATAGTGGTGACCGTCGCTGAAGCCCTTGACCGATGCCACGATCATCTTCGGGTTCAGTTCCTTGATGCGCTCCCAGGAGAACCCCATGCGGTCCAGCGCACCGGGGCCGAAGTTCTCGACCAGCACATCCGATTCGCGGATCAACTGCTCCAGGATCTTTTTGCCTTCCGGCTTCTTGGTGTCCAGCGTCAGCGAGCGCTTGTTGCTGTTCAGCATGGTGAAGTACAGCGCGTCCGCATCGGGAATGTCGCGCAGCTGCGTGCGGGTGACGTCGCCGGAGCCGGGGCGTTCCACCTTGATGACGTCCGCGCCGAACCACGCGAGAAGCTGCGTGCAGGCGGGACCGGCTTGCACGTGCGTAAAGTCGATGATCTTGATGCCGTTGAGTGGGAGGTTCACTATCGGTCTCCAAATGGAATAGAGGGTGAAACTGGGGCGGATTACTTGCTGGCCGCGCTTTGCGGATTCAGATTGGTCAGACGACCGCTTTCGGTGCCGGCAGCCGGGTCGATCACGGCGTTGACCAGCGTGGGCTTGCCCGAGCGCAAGGCTTCGTTCACCGCGGCTTCGAGTTCCGCCGGAGTGGTGACGTTGTGACCAACGCCGCCGAACGCTTCCATCATCTTGTCGTAGCGCGCGCCCTTGACGAACATCGTGACCGCCGGATCGTTGCCGCCGGTCGGATTCACGTCGATACCCTTGTAGACGCCGTTATTGTTGAAAATGACGATGCAGATCGGCAGGTTGTAGCGGCAGATCGTTTCAACCTCCATGCCCGAGAAACCGAACGCACTGTCACCGCACAACGCGAGGACCGGCTTGCTGGTTTCGACCGCCGCGGCGACCGCGTAGCCCATGCCCACACCCATCACGCCCCAGGTGCCCACGTCCAGGCGCTTGCGCGGCTCGTACATGTCGATCACGGCACGGGCGTAGTCCAGCGTGTTGGCACCTTCGTTGACAAACGAGATGCCCGGATTGGCTTTGACGACGTCCTTCAGCGCGCGCAGTGCGCTGTGGAAGTTCATCGGCGACACATCCTTGGACAAGGTCTCGGCCATCTTCGCCAGGTTCTTGTCCTTGCGTTCTTCCACCGCGTTCAGCCAATCGGCGCCCGGTTTGGCAAAGCCGTTGCCGATCTTGTCGAGCATTGCCGATACGCACGAACCAATGTCACCCACTACCGGCGCGGCGATGGCCACGTTACTGTCCATCTCGGTCGGCGAGATGTCGATCTGGATGAACTGCTTCGGCTTGCCCCAGGTCTTGCCCTTGCCGTGCGACAGCAGCCAGTTCAGGCGGGCGCCGACCAGCATCACCACATCAGCTTCCGCCAGCACGTACGAACGTGCGGCCGAGGCCGATTGCGGGTGTGTATCGGGCAGCAGGCCCTTGGCCATCGACATCGGCAGGTACGGAATGCCGGTCTTCTCGACCAGCGCGCGGATATCCGCATCGGCGCGTGCGTACGCAGCGCCCTTGCCCAACAGGATCAGCGGGCGCTTGGCGCTCTTCAGCAACGCGACAGCACGGTCGATCGAGTCCGGTGCAGGGAGTTGGCGCGGGGCCGGGTCCACCACCTTGATCAACGACTGGCGGCCACGCTCGGCTTCCATCGACTGGCCCAGCAGCTTGGCCGGCAGGTCCAGGTACACACCGCCCGGACGACCCGACACGGCGGCGCGGATGGCACGCGCGATACCGACACCAATGTCTTCAGCGTGCAGCACGCGGAAGGCAGCCTTGGCGTGCGGACGGGCGATGGCCAGCTGGTCCATCTCTTCGTAATCACCCTGCTGCAGATCGACGATCTCGCGCTCGCTCGAGCCGCTAATCAGAATCATCGGGAAGCAGTTGGTGGTCGCATTCGCCAGCGCCGTCAGCCCGTTCAGGAAGCCGGGCGCAGACACGGTCAGGCAAACGCCCGGCTTCTGCGTGAGAAAGCCGGCAATCGCTGCTGCGTTGCCCGCATTCTGCTCATGACGAAAGCTGATAACGCGCATGCCGTTGGCCTGCGCCAGGCGGGCCAGATCCGTGACCGGAATACCGGGCAGGCCGTAGATGTTCTCGATGCCGTTCAGCTTCAGCGCGTCGATGACCAAATGAAAACCATCGGTTTGTGCCTGATGTTCTTCGGCAGCCTGACGCTGCAGCTCGTTTCCGACTTCTGCCATGGTTGCATCCTTCTATACAAATTGACGGGGATTGGAAAACTTCTGCTTCAGGGTGTCTGCAGCGGTCGTGCTCGCGCCCGCCTGGCTACTTCGGACTTCACGATGTCTCCTCCTTGACGATTCGCTACAGGCAGCGATCTTTTGCAAATACGGTATGTGATATATCAAAACTCAGCAAGCATTGATGCGAACTTTCGTCGATGCGCCGCAGCATTTCCCCGAAGTTACGCGCCAGATAAGGGAAATTTCTGAGCTTCCCGCATTCACAAACCGGCTCGGTTAGCCGCGCACATGGTTGACCAGCGCACCGATCCCGCGGATCGACACCTCCACCACCGCCCCCTCCTTCATCGACCCGACCCCGATCGAGGTGCCGACGGCGATCACGTCGCCCGGCATCAACGTCATGTCCCGCGACAGGAGGCTGACCTGCTCCTCGGGCGAAAAAACAATGTCGGACAGTGGGTAGTTCTGGCGCTCGACGCCGTCCAGACGCGTCACCACGCTGGCGCTGCGCCAGTCAAAGCCGGAGACGATGGCCGGACCGACGCAACCGAAGGTGTCGGAACCCTTGGCGCGCGTCCACTGCGGGAAGTTGGGATCGGCATTGAGCAGCTCGCTCGCCGTGACGTCATTGACGATGGTGTAGCCGAAGATGTGCGAGGCGGCCTCGGCGAGCGGCACATCCCGGCATTCACGGCCAATGACGATGCCGAGTTCGCCTTCGTAGGCGATCTTGCCGGTGTACCCGCTCGGACGCAGGATGGCATCGCCGGGGCCGGCCAGCGAACTGGCCGGCTTCAGCAGGAACAGCGGATGCACGGGCACCGCTTTCTCCAGCCGGGCCGCGAGGGCGTGAAAGTTGTTCCACAGCGCCACGATCTTGCCCGGCTGGCACGGGGCCAGCAGGTCCAGCGAGGCGTAGCTGTAGATATTTCCCGTGGGGCGAGGATCGGTATAGCCAGGGCCATCGCATTCGATGACGCGGTCGGCATCACCCTCGTCAAGGCGGCCATAAGCGGTGTCGCCATCAGGACGGCGGAAGCGAATCCAGGTTTGCACGGCAGAGCTCCTCCGGCAGGCGCGCGGGTGCCGCGCCGGCTCTTTCAGCAGAGATGGGGTGGCCCCCTGTCAGGGGCCGTGGAGACGGGTCCCGGCCGCAGCCGGGCGCCTGGGGTCAGACCGCTCCCGCCATGCGCAGCGCCGCAATCTGTGCCGGCGAGCGCCCCAGCCATTCGAGGATCTCGTCGGTGTGCTCCCCCAGCAGCGGCGAGCGCTCGACCTTCACCGGCGAGTCGGACAGTGTGATCGGCGAGCCGAGCTGCACGTATTTGCCGCGCGCCGGGTGCTCCAGCTCCACCAGGTAGCCGCGCTCGTACATCGACTGGTCCTCGATCAGGTCCTTCATCGACAATATCGGGCCACACGGCACATCTACCTCGTTGAGCGCATTCATCACCTCGAACTTGGTGCGGCCCAGGGTCCATTGCTCGATGATGCCGAAGCAGGCGGCGAGCTTTTTCAGACGCACTTCAGGCGTGGCGAATTCCGGATCGGTGATCAGGTCTTCGCGGCCGCACAGACGCATCAGCGGCTCCCAGCCCTGCGGCTGGATGATGACGTAGACGTAGTCGTTCGGACCGCCCGGCGCACAACGCAGCGTAGCGCCCGGCTGGCCGCCGCCCGACGCATTGCCCGCGCGCGGCACGTGGTCGTCGAACTGGTCGTTGGGGTACTCGCGCAGCGGGCCGGCATCCAGACGCTGCTGGTCACGCAGTTTCACGCGGCACAGGTTCAGTACGGAGTCCTGCATGGCGACTTCCACGCGCTGGCCGCGCCCCGAATGCTCGCGCTGCAGTAGTGCGGCCAGGATGCCGACCACGCAGTGCACGCCCGTACCCGAGTCGCCGATCTGCGCGCCCGTCACCGTTGGCATGCCGCTGGCTTCGCCCGTCGTCGATGCGGAACCGCCCATGCACTGGGCCACGTTTTCATACGCCTTGCAGTCCTGGTAGGGGCCGGGACCGAAGCCCTTGATCGACGCATAGATCATGCGCGGATTCAGGTCCTGGATATGTTCCCAGTCGAATCCCGCGCGGTCCAGCACGCCCGGACCGAAGTTCTCGATCAGCACGTCGCTCTGCTGGATCAGGTCTTCCAGCAGTGCCTTGCCTTCCGGCGTTTTCATATTGAGCGTCAGGCTGCGCTTGTTGCTGTTCAGCATGGTGAAGTACAGGCTGTCAGCATTAGGCACGTCACGCAGCTGGCTGCGCGTGATGTCACCGCGTCCGGGCATTTCGACCTTGATCACGTCGGCGCCCATCCAGGCCATCAACTGCGTAGCCGAGGGGCCGGCCTGCACGTGCGTCATGTCAAGGATGCGAATGCCGTCCAGGGCTTTGCGTTGCTCCGTGGTGCTGGTCTGACTTTGGTTGTGGGCCTCGGCCATGATGCGTCTCCTGATTTGTGTTCCGCTCTTTTGACATACAGTATGTGGTATATCACCAAGATGCAAGAGGGTTTAAACCCGAATCAAGGAAGTTTCGACGCTGCGTCGCAGCAAATGCGCTTAAAGCCTTACGGCGCCTACGGTGGCGGAGGCTGCGTGAGCCGGGGAGGTGTTGCGAATGCAGCAGTGGCCGTTCGAAGGACAGCAGCCCCTCGCCCCGCAAGATCGGCGAGGAGCCAAAGAAAAGTGCCAAAGGACAGCACCAAAGAAAACGCCCCAACGTGCCGGAAAGGTGTTGGGGCGCAAGAAGACTCGGCCACGTCGCGGAACAATGCCCGCGCCCCGTCATGGGCTGGCTGACGGGGATCGCATGACGCGGCTGGCAGTCAGTCGAGGAAGTCGCAGTTCTTTTCCACGTAATCGGCGAGGTCCAGCGAGTGCTGGCGTACCAGTTTCTCGGCCAGTTCGGTATCGCGCTTTTCCAGCGCCTCGATGATGCGCAGATGGTCGACGATGGACCGTGCGGCACGGTCGCTCTGCGAAATCGTCATCTTCCGGATGGCCCGCACATGGACGAAGATGTTCTTGATCGCGTCCATGATGATCTGCGACTTCGACAGCTGCACGATCGCTTGGTGGAACACGATATTGGCGTCGGAGTATTCCTCGATGTGTTCCGCCGGCGTGGAATCGCGAAAGCTGTCGAACATGTGGCGCAGCTTGCCGATTTCCTCATCGGTCGCGTGCAGCGTGGCCAGGCGCGCCGCCATGCTTTCCAGCGCGGCCCAGACCTGGATCATCTCCACGATCTCGCGCTTGGTCTTGCGCATGATGTAGATGCCGCGCCGCGGCACCGTGCGCAGGAAGCCCTCCTGCTCCAGCAGCGTCATCGCCTCGCGGATCGGCGTGCGGCTGACGCCCAGCGCTTCGGACAGCACGCGTTCGTCAAGCCGGACTTCCTCGCGGGACTGATAGATATCGGCGTCCGCGATGGCCTGGCGCAGCATGGCGTAAGCCTGGTCGCGCAGGCTGGCGCCAGCGTTGATCGGTTGCAGCGAAAGGGTCAATCCGGTGGGCTGGATTTCGGGTTGGCTTTGGGCAGACATGAATGCACTCGTAGATGGCCGGGGCCCCGGTGACCAATGTGGCCACCGGCGGCACGCGCCCCCGCAGGGGTCTCAGGAGCAAGGACACATTGAAGCCAGTTTGGCATGCCGTCATGTGTCTTGCTCATCAATCCTGCGATTATCGCGCCTGTCAGGGCACGAAGGGGCGAGTCCGACCTTTCGTATATGGTATATCACATTGACTGCAAAACCGGCGGCGTTTCTCCCGTGGACCTTGCCGTCCGACGCGCGGGACGGACGGCGCTCATCTCTCCTGCTCGGCTCGCTTCCCGGTTCAGGCCGCCTTCGCCACCGGCGCGGGGACTTCTCCGGCCTGTACCGCCTGCGCCATGCGGTCGCGCTGCTTGATCAGGCCCAGCACGGCGTCGACCATGGGCGTCGGCTGGCCAATCATCCGGCCCATCTCCTGCACCACGGTCAGCAGGGGGTCGATCTCCATCGCCCTGCCCGCTTCCAGGTCCTGCAGCATCGACGTCTTGTGTGCGCCAACCGCACCGGCGCCGTCGATGCGACGCTCGACGTCCACGCGGAAATGGACGCCCAGGCGCTCGGCAATCGCCTTGGCCTCGAGCATCATCTGGCGCGACAGCCCCCGCGTGGCGGGATCGGACGTAATGATGTCCAGCGTGGCGTGCGTCAGGGCGCTGATCGGATTGAAGCAGAGATTGCCCCAGAGCTTGAGCCAGATTTCATCGCGGATGTTGTCGCGCACGGGCGCGTCGAGGTCGGCCCGGACCATCATCTCCGCCAGCCGCGTCACACGGTCGGAGCGACTGCCATCCGGCTCGCCAATCGGGAATTTCTTCCCGTAGACATGGCGAATCACGCCCGGCTGCACGATCTCGGCGGCCGGATACAGCACACAGCCGATCGCGCGCTCGGGCCCCAGGCCGTGCCATTGCTTGCCGCCCGGGTCCACGGACTCCAGCGTGCTGCCGGCAAACTCGCCGCCATGCTTGTGGAAATACCAGTACGGAATGCCGTTGACGCCAGTCACCACGGCGGTTTCCGGCCCCAGCAACGGTTGCATCAGGTCCACCACCCCCGGCACCTGGTGCGCCTTCAGCGTGATGAACACATAGTCTTGCGGACCCAGTTCGCGCGGATCGCTCGCGCAACGCACTTTCGCCACGCGCTCCTCCCCGTCGATCTGCAGGCGCACGCCGTTCGCCTGCATGGCGGCCAGATGCGGCCCGCGTGCAATAAAGCTGACATCGGCACCCGCCAGCGCCAGTTGCGCGCCCATATAGCCGCCGATGGCCCCCGCACCGTAGATACAGATCTTCATAGGTTGTCTCCTGGATGGTTGTTGTGAAGCGTGGGATGCTTTGATATATCACATACTATATTCCACTACAGCCGTTCCACAACCTCAAACTTCACGGTTCCGGTATTTCCCTGATGTGCCCCTCGGACCGGGCGTGCGCTACCATGTTCTCGATTGTCCGCTTGCGGGCCAGCGGCCCCCAGCCCACCCCAGTCAAGGAGTTCGCATGGAAACGCTGCTTGTGCTCGCGCGCGATCCTTCCGCATGGGCCGCACTGGCCACCCTGGTTGCGATGGAGATCGTGCTAGGCATCGACAACCTCATCTTCATTTCCATCCTGACCAACAAGCTGCCGGAGCAGATGCGCGAAAAGGCGCGGCGCACCGGTATCGGCCTGGCGCTGTTCATGCGGCTGGGCCTGCTGGCCACGATCGCGTGGATCGTGGCGCTGACCGAGCCGGTCTTCACCATCTTCAGCAAGGGCATTTCCTGGCGCGACATCATCCTGATCGCCGGGGGCGCCTTCCTGGTCTGGAAGGCCACGCGCGAAATCCACCAGCATGTGGCGCCCGAGCCGGAGGGCGAAGAAGAAAGCATGGCAACCCGCGCGGCGCCTGGGTTCGCGGCGGCCATCGGCCAGATCCTGGTGCTGGACCTGGTGTTCTCGATCGACAGCATCATCACCGCAGTGGGCATGACGGACCACGTGCCGATCATGTTCGTGGCGGTGATCGCGGCCGTCGCGGTCATGCTGTTTGCCGCCGCGCCGCTGGCCAATTTCATCAACCGCAATCCCACCATCGTCATGCTGGCGCTGGCCTTCCTGATCATGATCGGCATGACGCTGATCGCGGACGGCCTGGGTCACCACGTGCCCAAGGGCTATATCTATACGGCCATGGCGTTCTCGTGCGGCGTGGAAGCCCTGAACATGCTGGCCCGGCGCCGGCGCAGCCGCGCCGCCGGCCAGCCCCCCGCGCACTAGTGAGGGGGCGGCGCGAGCAGGTATGATGGCTGTCTTGCGGTCATCCCCTATTCACGCATCCATGCTTCCTACGGATCTTGCCGGCACCGACGGCGATCAGAGCGCGTCGCTGCCACGTTCCGAACGGGCCTACCAGCAGTTGCGCGCGGCCATCCAGGCCGGGCACCTGTTGCCGGGCACCCGCCTGCGCGAAGTCGAACTCGCAGAATCCCTTGGCCTGTCGCGCACGCCGGTGCGCGAGGCGTTGTCACGGCTGGAATCCGAAGGGCTGGTCGTCAACGAGCCCAATCGCGGCATGATGGTGACGCGGCTCGATGCCAGCATGGTCAGCGAACTCTACGTCATGCGCGAGGTGCTGGAATCCACCGCCGCGGCGCTGGCCGCGCGGCATGCCACCGATGTCGAGATTTCCCTGCTACGCGACATCGTCGAGCGCGACCTGTCATTCGCCGAGGATCCGGACAAGCTGGCGATGAACAATCGCCTGTTCCACGAGACGCTGCACCGCTGCGCCCACAATCGCTACCTGCTGAAGACGCTGCGGTCCCTGCACGAATCGATGGCGCTGCTGGGCCGCTCCACGCTGGCCGTGCCGGGCCGCGCGCGTGGGTCGTACGAGGAACACCTGGCGCTGGTGGAAGCGCTGGAAGCACGCGACCCCGTGCAGGCGGAGCAGATCACCCGCCGCCATATCCAGCAGGCCTACAAGGTGCGCCTGTCGCTCTGGATCGAGGAGCAGTCGGGCACCTGATCCCCCTCGCGCCCTGTTCGCCAGCCCTCGCGGTCGCCGCCTTCCCCCTATCGACGCCGCAACACGATAGCCCCGCACGCCGGGCTATTGTTTTATTAACCCGAAAAGTGTGTTCCTCCCTCACGCTTTTCTGGAACGACGACCCTTGCTATCGTCCTCAACGAGGCCGTAGCTCCCTTCTCTCCCTTCGGCCTCACGTCACCCTCCGTGGCGGTTTTTTCATACTTGGCGCCGATTCGTGCAGGTGTTGTTCGTCCGAACACGATCACGGCGCGAGGCGCGGCACTTGCCGCGCCTTCTTTTCTTCGCACGTCTTTTCTCCCATTTCCGGAGCGAGATCCGCCATGCCAGACAAAACCGTGAAGATTCCCGGCCCCGACCACCCGATCACCGTCGCGCCGCAGGGCGGTCGCGTGGTCGTGACCGTGGCGGGCCGCGTGGTGGCCGATACCCGCCGCGCCCTGACGCTGAAGGAAGCGTCCTATCCGGCCGTCCAGTACATCCCGCGCGAGGACGTCGACATGTCCCAGTTGGCCCGCACGCAGCACGCCAGCTATTGCCCTTACAAGGGCGATGCCGCCTACTACAGCATCCCGGCCGGCGGCGCGCGCGCCAGCAACGCCGTCTGGACGTATGAATCGCCTTATGAAGCCGTCGCCCCCATCGCCGGCCATCTGGCGTTCTACCCGGACCGCGTGGATGCCATCGATATCACCGCCTGACCGCGAGGCGGCCTGACCCGCCACTGACACACGGCCCCGGTATCACTCGGGGTCGGGACAGGGTGCCCCCATGTCCCTTGCCCCCACCCAACACAACAAGAATATCCATGGCATCGCACATCCATAGCGTGCCCGCGCGGCACGCCAACCCGCTTCATACGCGCTATCTCGATGTCCGCCGGCGCACCGTCGCGCTGGTCGATCCGCTCGGCGCGGAGGACATGGCCATCCAGTCGATGCCCGACGCCAGCCCGGCCAAATGGCACCTGGCCCATACCACGTGGTTTTTCGAGACCTTCCTGCTCGGCCCGCACCTGCCCGGCTATGCGCCCTACGATGCGCGCTACGGCTACCTGTTCAACTCGTACTACGAAGCGATCGGGCCGCGCCAGCCGCGCCCGTTTCGCGGGCTGCTGAGCCGCCCGACTGTCGACCAGGTGCTGGCCTATCGGCGCCATGTGGATGCCCAGATGCTCCGGCTGCTCGACGGCCTGCACGACGGCATACACGACGGCGCGCTGGAAAACCTCCTGGCATTGGGGCTCGCGCACGAGGAGCAGCATCAGGAATTGTTGCTGATGGACATCCTCCATCTCTTCGCGCAATCGCCGCTGCGGCCCGCCTACGACACCGCATGGCCGCGCGACCGCGCACAGGGGCCCGGCACCTTCCAACGCATGGCGGGCGGTCTCGTTGAAATCGGCCACGAGACGCCCGATTTCGCCTTCGACAACGAGTCGCCTCGCCACAAGACCTACGTGGCGCCATTCGACATCAGCGACAAGCTCGTGACCAACGGCGAATGGCTACGCTTCATGGCCGATGATGGCTACGCCCGCCCGGAACTGTGGCTGGCCGATGGCTGGACGCTGGCGCGGTCGGGCGAGTTGGCCGCACCGCTCTATTGGGAACGCATCGACGACGGCTGGCAGGTCATGACGCTCGGCGGCCTGCGCCCCGTGGACCCCGACGCCCCCGTGACGCATGTGAGCTACTACGAGGCCAGCGCCTACGCGCGCTGGGCCGGCGCGCGGCTGCCGACGGAAGCCGAATGGGAAATCAGCGCGCATGCCGGCATCCTGGCGCAGGCGGATACGGTCGCCTGGCAGTGGACCCAGACCGCCTACGGGCCGTACCCCGGTTTCCGCGCCACCGCGGACGCGATCGGCGAGTACAACGGCAAGTTCATGGTCAGCCAGCTCGTGCTGCGCGGCGGCGCTAGCGTGACGCCACCGGGTCATTCGCGCCCCTCGTATCGCAATTTCTTCTATCCGCACCAGCGCTGGATGTTCTCCGGCGTGCGGCTGGCGCGCGATGCCGGTCACGGCGCGAGCGATCCGCTTCCGCCGGCCCGGGACGCATCGTTTGCCCGCGATGTTCGCATCGGCCTCTCGGGGCATGCCAAGTCGATGTCGCCGAAGTATTTCTACGACGCCGCGGGCTCCGCGCTGTTCGAGGCCATCTGCCGCACGCCGGAGTACTACCCCACGCGGGCGGAATCCGCGCTGCTGGCCCGCGTGGCGGAGGACATCGCGGCCGCCTTCCCACCTGGTGCCGCGCTGATCGAATTCGGCAGCGGCGCCAGCGAAAAGACCAACCTGCTGCTGGGCACGCGCGCCGGCATCGACCTCTACGTGCCGATCGACATCAGCCGTGACGCGCTCGCGCAAGCCTCGGCGCGCCTGGCGGCACGCTATCCCGCCCTAACCGTGTTGCCTGTGGAAGCCGACTTCACGCGGGCATTCGCGCTACCAGACAGCGCGCGCCAGCGTCCGAAGGTCGGCTTCTTTCCGGGATCGACGATCGGCAATTTCACGCATGAGGAAGCCGTCGGCTTCCTGCGCAACGCACGCGCGATGCTCGGCGCCGGAGCGCGCATGATCGTCGGCGCCGACATGGTCAAGGACTTGCCGACGCTGCTACGCGCCTATGACGACGCCGAGGGGGTGACCGCGCGTTTCAACAAGAACCTGCTGGTGCGCATCAATCGCGATCTGGACGGCAGTTTCGACCCCGAATCGTTCGACCATCTGGCGATCTGGAACGACGTCCACGACCGGATCGAAATGCACCTGGTCAGCCGCGTGGACCAGATCGTCCATGCCGCCGGCCACGCGTTCATGTTCCGGCGCGGCGAGCGGGTGCATACGGAGAACTCGCACAAGTTCACGCCGGAAGCGTTCGCCACGCTGGCGGCGCGCGCCGGTTGGACCGTGGCGCGGCACTGGATCGGCGATGCGCCCGCGTTCGGGATCTTCGAACTGGTGGACGAAGAACGCGCCGACTAGCCGCGAGGGGTCTTCGGGGTGCGCGGGGTGCGTGGTGTTTGTGGTCCCTGCGGCGCCCGCGGCATTTGTCCGGCGGCCTGGTGGATCGCCGCGCGGATCCGCGGATAGGTGCCGCAACGGCAGACAATGCCCGCCATGGCGGCATCGATATCGGCGTCCGTCGGCTTCGGCCTGGCTTTGAGCAGCGCGCAGGCCGCCATGATCTGCGCGCTCTGGCAGTAACCGCACTGGACCACGTCGACATCGAGCCACGCGGCCTTGACCGCGTCGGCCTCCTTGCCCTGCACCCCTTCAATGGTCGTGATCCGCTCGGTGTCCTGCAACGCCGACATCAGCAACTGGCAGGCCAGCGCGGCCTTGCCATCCACATGCAGCGTGCAAGCGCCGCAGATCCCCACACCGCAGCCAAACTTGGTGCCCGTCAGCGCCAGGTCGCAGCGCAGCACCCACAGCAGCGGCATGTCCGGCTCCGCATCCACGCTGACGACCTTGCCATTCACGTTCAGGTTTGCCACGGTCTTCCTCCTGGTGCGTCTCGTGCGCTAGGCGAGCTTCAGTGGCAGCGATCGCAACCGCTGCCCAGTCAGCGCAAACAGCGCATTGGCCACGGCCGGTGCGACAGGCGGCACGCAAACTTCGCCCGCGCCTTGCGGCGCCTCCGGGCTGGCGATGATATCGGTCTCGATCACCGGGCATTCCGCTATCCGCACAACCGGGAAATCGTGGAAGTTCTGCTGCTTCACCACGCCGTCCACGAACGTGATTTCCTGATACAGGGCCGCGGACAACCCGAATACGATGCCGCTTTCCGCCTGCTGCCGGATCAGGTTGGGATTCACCGGGATGCCGCAGTCGATGACGCAGACCACGCGATGCACGCGGATGGTCTTGTCACGCGCCACCGAGACTTCGGCCACCTGCCCGACGATGCTGCCATATGACTGATGCAGCGCCACCCCGCGCGCGCGCCGGGCACCGTCGGCGGCACGGCCCGCTGGCTTGCCCCAGTCCGCCAGCATGGCCACTCGCTGCAGTACCGCCAGGTGACGCGGATGCGTGCCAAGCAGGCCGGCGCGGAACGCGACGGGGTCCTTGCCTGCCGCCACGGCCATTTCGTCGAGAAAGCACTCCGTGAAGAACGCCTGATGCGAATGCCCGACCGAACGCCAGAAGCCCACCGGAATCGGCAGGTCGACCATGGCATGGGAAATCCGCGCCGCCGGCCACGCATACGGTTGATCAAACGCGCCTTCGATGGCCGTCTTGTCGAGGGGGAGACGCGGGAATCCGAAGTCGCGCGCGAGCATCTCCGGCACCACCGCCTGGCCGGCCGAGCGTGCGTGCCAGCCCACCAGCTTGCCGTGGCTATCGATGCCGGCCCGTAGCCGCGCCACGCATGCAGGCCGGTAGAAATCGTGCGTCATGTCCTGCGCCCGCGTCCAGATGGTCTGGACTGGCCGCCCCTTGACCTCGCGCGCGATGGCGGCGGCCTGCGAGATGAAATCCGCTTCCAGCCGTCGCCCGAAGCCGCCGCCAAGCATCATCACCTGCACGTCTACCTTGTGCGCGGGCATGCCAAGCACTTTCGCGGCCTGCTCGCGGGCGATCCCCGGCACCTGCGTCGAGACCCACACCGTCGCGCCGTCATCGCGGCAATGGACCGTGCAGTTGATCGGCTCGACGGCGCCGTGTGCCAGCCAGGGCGCGCTGTATTCCGCGCTGACGACCTTCGCCGCCTTGCGCAGTGCGGCGTCGACATCGCCATGGCTGTAGTACGCGTGCCCGTCATGCTGATCGAGGGTTCCGGCGATGCGCGCCATCATGTCCTGACTGGACAACCCGGCTGCCGGGCCGGGCTCCCAGTCGACCTTGAGCGCTTCCAGCGCCTTCATCGCGCGAAACGCGTTGTCGGCGACCACAGCCACCCCGCCCGTGCCACCGTTGAACGGCGGCACCACGAACGCCTTGACCACACCACGCCGGGCCGTGGCGGCGCTCGTGTCCGCATGTTTCACGCGGCCCCCGACGGTAGGGCACATCAGCACGCTGGCATAGAGCAACTGCTCCGGCAATGCATCGATGCCAAAGCGCGCCGATCCATTCGTCTTCGCCTCGGCGTCGAGGCGATGCAGCGGCTGGCCGATCAGGCGGAACGCCGACGGGTCCTTCAGCGGGACACTGCCCGGCAAGCGCTGGCGTCCGGCGGCGGCGGCGAGTTCCCCGAACGTGGCAGACTTCCCCGAAGCGTGGAGCACCTTGCCGCGCGCCACACTGCATTCGGCGGCCGGCACGCGCCAGCGCTCCGCCGCCGCGGCCACCAGCATCGCGCGCGCCGATGCGCCCGCCTCGCGCATCGGCATCCACAGGTCGTTGAGCCCCGACGATCCCCCCGTGACAACCTCGCCGATCTCCCGCATCAGCTTGCGCGTCACGTGGTCCGCAATCCGTCGGATCACGCCGTGATCGTCCGGATGGAAGGGCAAGCCATCCACCACCACCTGGATGTTGTTGTAGATACGGTCCGGCGGTGCGTTTTCCACGCGCACGCGGGCCCAGTCGGCATCGAGTTCCTCGGCCAGGATTATCGCCAGCCCGGTGTGTACGCCCTGCCCCATCTCCGAGCGGCACATCATGACGGTCACGCTGTCGTCCGCGGCAACCTTGACCCAGCCGTTGAGGGCAACCTGCGTCGCCTCAACCGGCAGCGGGCCCGACGGGTTGAGGCGTTGCCGCACCGGCAGCACGGTCCAGCCGACCAGCAAGGCCCCCGCCGCCGCGCCGATACCGCCGAAGAGGAACGCTCTGCGCTTCATGGCCGGGTCAGAACTCCAGGCAGAAATCGATCAGGCGCGTGTGGTCCCAGTAGACCTTGCCCAGATACACGCCCGGCGCGATGCAGCGGATCTCGTCGCGAATCCAGTGCGCGACCAGCGATGTCGCGGAGTAGTCGAGCACGATGCACTCCTTCTGGTCGAGCCAGCTGTCCGCCTTGTACACCTTGGCGAGAATCGCCTCGAGCCCGAAGGGCGTGATGCGGTTTTTCAGCACGCCATGGCCGGCGTCGAACACCTTGCCCTGCCATGCAAAGAGGCTGATCATCCGCGCCATGCTTTCGCTGAAAACGGTGCCCGGCGAGATGATGGCCGTGCCTTTCGCCTCGCCGTTCGGGATATCGCCCGCGGGGCTGTTGCGGAACAGGTCATCCAGCTCGGCCTGCTGCATTTTCAGGAGCTTGTGAACGTCGTACGCCATGGCGATCTCCCATCTGGAACTGCATGGACGGTATGGTCCGCGCGGCGGCCAGCAGGACCTCCGCCGCCTTCTCGGCCATCATGTAGATGGCGCTGACCGGAAAGAATCCCGGGATGCGGGGGAATGCCGATGCATCGACCACGCGCAACCGCCGCGTGCCATGCACCGAGAAATGGCTGTCCAGCACGCCCCCCGCCGCGCGCGGCCCGATCGGGCAGGAGCACGATGCGTGGTGGCCCCACGCGTTGTCGCGGATATAGCTGGCCAGGTCGGCGTCGCTCCGCACCTGCGCGCCGGGCAATTCCTCATGGGCGATGTAGCCCCGATCCGCCAGCGGTTGCGCAAGTCCGCGCACAAAGCGGATGGCACCGATCAATGCGCGCATGTCCTCGCCGCGAGGGTCGTCGGCGTCGTCGAAATAGCGGAAATCGATGTCCGGCATGTCGCGCGGGTCGGCCGAGCGCAGCGACACGATGCCGGCGCGGTTGCGTGTATGCGCCTTGAGCAGCGCCCAGGTCAGCACATTGTCGTTCTGCGCGAACGCCTTGGAGTAGCCCGGGTAGTAGCCGACAAAGCGCTCCAGCAGCGCCATGCAGAAAACGTCCGGCACGGGCGCCCCGCGCCCCGAGCGGCGAATCACCGCCGTGGCCACGCCGTTGGTCGTGTACACGCCCTCGCGCGTATCGAACCAGCTCCGGTAAGGCGCGTCGTCGCGCACGAATCGCGCGCCCTGCAGGACCTCCCACGACCGCGACATGCGGTTCACCACGCCGATCTCGTAGCGATCCTGCAGATTGCGTCCGACCCCAGGCAGATCGACCTTTACCGGAAGGCCGTGTTGCCGCAGATGCGCGGCGGGTCCGATGCCGGACAACATCAGCAGTTGCGGCGTATTGAACGCGCCGCCCGCGAGGATCACCTCGCGGCGTGCCCGGACCTCGCGCCGCTCGCCGGCCGCTCCGGCCGGCGTTGCGTGCGCCCGGTAAAGATGCCGGCCCTTCAGGTATTCCACGCCGAATGCATTGCCCTGGGCGTCGAACATCACGCGTGCGGCCAGCGCGTCCAGCTCGATCCGCAGCCTCCCGGGGTGGCGTTGCGCCACATCCAGCAGGCGCTCCCGCGTGCCGTGGCGCGCGTGGCGCTGCGTGGTCAGCGGCGTATAGCACACGCCGTGAAAGGCGCGTCGGCCCCAGAGCCGCGAGTTGGGATCGCCCTGCCAGCGGATCAACCGCAGCAGCGCCTGCAGGCGCCTCGGCACGCTGCGGGCCTCCAGCTCCATCGACCCGAGGATGACGCGGATCAGCGCATCATCGGCCAGTGCTTCCAGCGGCATCGCGCGCTCCGTGTGGAGCCAGCCGTCCCAACCGTGCATGGTGAGGTCCAGGCCCAGCCGGCGCGCAAGGTTCCACAGCGGACGGTGGCGGCATTGCTCCACCAGCTTGGCGTAACGGCGCATGCGGGTCGCCGTCCAGGACGGATCTCCCGTCAGGTCGGCGATGTGGTCCCAGTCGGCATCGTGCGGATACAGGAAGATCAGCGCGTTGTGCGCCGTGCAACCGCCCAGCGTGCCGGCGCGTGGATACAGCACGCCGGCCGGACCGCACTTCGGGTCGCGACGTTGCTGCGCTTCGTCGGCATAGTGGCGCACGAAGAAATTCCACGCCATGGCGGGGTTTTCGGCTGCGCAGGCGTGGAAGCCGGGCACGTCGTAGTCCTCGGGCATGCACGGGGCCTCGTGCGCGCGCGCATCGCCGCCAGCCTCCAGCACGCACACACGCATTCCGGCCTCCACCAGCCGCGCGGCCAGCGTGCCGCCGCCCGCGCCGGAGCCGACGATCACATAGTCCCACTCCGCTTCGTCCTGCCCAGACATAGCCATAGCCCCTCGCCACGCCGCGTGCCCTGCACGGTCAGAACGTCTTCAGGAAGGCGATCAAGGCCCGCTTGTCCTCGTCGCTCAGCACAGGTTCCTTGCCGAACGCCTGCTCATCCGCGCTCAGGCCGTCCTGGTTGTTGAATTCCGCCGTACCGAAGTAGTGGCCGCGGTTGACGACGAAGTCCGGGCACTTGCTCAGCGACAGCATCGGCTTGACCAGGTCCGCGTAGGTCTTGCGCAGGTCATCGTCGGTCGCGCCTGCGGGCACGGAGGCGAGGTCGCCCTTCAGCTTAATCAGCAACTTCAATACCTTGCCCGCATGCTCGGCCTTGGCCGCCGGGTCGGAAGTCTCCGACAGCGGCTGCAGGTTGGCCAGCAGATTGACCGGCATCTTCGCCGGCGCCGGACCGATCGTCACGTCGCCGCCTTCGCCCACCAGCCACGGCACCCAGCGGTGCAGCAGGTCTTCCATCGGCCGCAGCGAGTCCGGCACAAACCCGACCGGGATGGTGATCTGGCTGCGTTCCGTTGTGCGATCGATCACACCGGGCACCTTGGTCCCCAGCACCGCGTCGTGGTCGCGCTTTTCTGGCCAGAGAAGCTGCTCGATCGATGCATCGAAGACGCGCACACGGCTTTGCACGGACGGATCGCTGCTGAAGGGGCCCAGCGCGTTGTTGAGCAGGAACGGCGCCGTCGACCAGATGCTGATCAGCGACGGCACCCGCGTATAGCCGCGCCCGCCCGCCGGCATCTTGTAGGGCCAGCGCTCACCCGTGAACGGGTCGTGCAGCGTGACGGTGCCCACGGAGGGCAAGGTCTTGTAGGTCTCCGACGAGAAGTTGTCCCAGATATTGCCGCGCAGGGCATTGGTGGCCAGCGGACTGCAGATATTCGTACGCAGCAGCGTCACAGGCACGCGGACATCGGACGACAGGTAGTTGTGGTCGAGGAAATCCGGCGCGTTGACCACGTCGCGCATCTTCGCCTTGAACTCGTCAGTCTGCGTCCATTTCCAGTACCGCTGGAAGCAGCCGATGTATTGGGTGCGGTCGCAGTTGCGCATCTGCAGGTCGGCGGGCGGGGGCGGCGACTTGCTCGAATGGCATCGCGCACAGGTCTCCGCGAATACCGTCTTGCCGCGCTGGAGCAGTTGGCCGCCCCCGGGTGTGCCCGCATCCGCCACGAATGCCTTGCCGCCGGGGGCATCGGCCAGGTGATCGGGCGGCGTCGACTTCAGCAGGAAAGCGGCCACGTTGAAGGTGCCGGCCTCCGTCGCTCGCCAATAGGTGGAGTTCTTCTGCGCCACGGCGATTTCGATCGGTGAAATCGACTTGCCGCCGAGGATCGGATTGAAATGCAGCAGCCATTCCTCGCTGAACAGGCCGATATTGATGTAGACGCGGTTCAGCGCGCCCATCACACCGACGGAATCCGCACCATCCTTGAGCACATGCGGCGTCCGGACAGTATCGGGCGGCGTGAAAAACTCCGAGAGCGGGCCGGTCTGGACGAAGTCGTTCAATTGCTTGTTGTTCTTCTCGCCCCCGGCGATGGTCTCCTGGCCGAGCCGCGAGGCCACGCCCATGCGCGCCATCAGGTCGTAGAGCGCGTTCATCGTGCGCGGGTTATTGATGTTGTCCGTGGAGACCAGCGAGGTATCCATCGCACCGGGCCGGAAGGTATGGACGAGCTGGAACATGAAGTTCTGCCTGCCCGTCGGCGTGGCGGCGTTGTGGATGAACAACCGGTCGACCCACATATACTGCGCGCCCACCGTGGAACTGAGTTCGGGCCACTGCGGGTGCTCCGGATCGGCGGGCGGACGGATCGGACTCGGACCGACATGGCAGAAGCCGCAGGACATGCCGACGCGATAGGGTCGCACCAGGTCGGCACGATTGTAGTAAGCCGGGTCCGTGTAGTAGCGCTCCGGATCCCACGCCTTGGCGGCCTTCTCGTCGAACGCCGGATTCGGGAACAGGCGCAGCCCGACGATCCCCGTGGCATACCCATAGTAGGAGCCGACGGGAAGCTTCTGCCCGTTGGCGAACGTCGTACCCCGCGCCCCCGTCTTGACGCCGGGATACGCCTGCTCGTTCTCGAAGGGATCGGCCGGGCAGTCCTTGCTTCGCTGATCCAGCCACAGCCCGAAACGCTTCGGATCGGGGGCGCTTGGCTTCTGGAAGCAGGGTTCGTTGAGCAGGCCGAGATAGGCCCAGCGGTTGTCGCGCGAATAGCCCTGGCCGGGATGGGAACTGATCGACTTGAGCAGATCGAACGCACCGAACGTGAAGTTCGTCATGGCGTCCCAGAACCGGTCATTGCCACCGGTCCACACGATCCACATGTTGCGGCCCTGGATCTCCTCCTTCGACAGCGCTACGCCACGGTCCATGTCGTGGAAGTAGTCTTCCGCCGCGTGCCGGAAAGAATCGACATTGCGGCCGGCCTGCTGCGCTTCGTCCTGAACGTTGCCGGGTTGGGGCCTGGAACATCCGCCCGCCAGGATCGCAACAACGAGGACAGCGGGCAACAGGACTGACTTGCTGTGCAGGTTCACCGTCGTCCCTCCCCGACCGCATGGTCTATCACAGCAGCGTGTCGTGTTGCCCACGCCGTTGGGTACAGATAAACCTAGAAATGACTTGAGGAGAAGTCAAGGCTGTTACTGGCGCGCAACGCAAATCTGCATTGGCGTGTTCGACAGTGTTTCCGACTGAGATAAACGCGCCGATGCACGGCGACTTGAACGGCGACGTTACGAGGCATGCGTCGTGATGGCCCGCATTGGCCCTGTTGAGAGATCACGAAACCTCAGCTTGTGAGGTATTGGAGGGCAGCAGGCACGATGGCGGAGGCATCGTCTCCGGAAAAACAAAAACCGACCCGCCGCACACCGGATTCGGTAGTGCGGCGGGTCGGTTTCACATTGCGGCGCCGGGAGACGCCGCGTACAACGCGCTGGGTCTGACGGATCAGCCGTTCGCGTAGACCACCTTGGCCTTGCGCGCTTCCGCCTGCAGGCGGGTAAAGATGTTCTGGACGGCGGCGATGGCGCGCTTCACGTCGCTGGCAAAGCCCAGGCTTTGCGGGCCGAGCTCGCGCTCGATAAGGTCACGTTCCAGTTGATCGGTCAGCTTGATGTCGGATTGGGTGTTCATGGCGTCCTTCCTTCAGGGATTACCCTCTTGGGGTTTGCCCTAATTGTAGCAGGCCAAATGTCGCAACGCAGCATTAGGTAATAGTGCGTATGCCCCAAACCCAACAAGCGACCGGTGGGAAATTCGCCATAAAGGGGCCGTTAGGCCGCGATATGCTTGCATGTTAGTTCGCCCACGTTATGCTTGCACTGCCCCATCAAGAGGATATTTCGTCTCTTTTATGACCTTCAGACGCTAAAAAATGGTTTTTAGATCGCTTTTATGACCTGCTGCCAAGACAGATCATTGCCGCCCACGAAACAGATCATTGCGTCTTGCGCCAAACCAAGTAAGCACGCCTATGCCGCAAGGGTGATACCGGGTCCTGCAATCCCAAGGCGCGCCGACCATGTCGATATGCTCGCCGCGGTCCAGTCGGATTGCTGCATAGGTGTTGCGCAAGGTCTGGGGCGACAAACGATCGACCTGACCCTCGGCAATGCCGATCTGTTCGAGTCGCATCCTCACTCGTCGGAATATTGACGACGCGTGCATCGGCCTCCCGTCTGGGGCCACGGGAAACAGGCACTCCCCTGGCACTTTGAGGCGTCCCAGCAAACGGACCCATTGCGCGAGAGCTCGCCGAGATGTGGCCAGAATTTCGACGAAGACGTCATGATTGACCGGACCTTGAGAGACTCTGACGAAATTGCATGACTTAGCGATCGCATTTCGCTTGAGGCGCCTGGCCTGCGAAACCTTCACACCTGCACCGTAGAACACGGCTAGGAGAGCCAGGTCACGACACTCGCGCCACTGATGACAATTGACGGTTGTCGTGTCCGGAAACGGTGGTATCTCTTCAAGATATTCTTCGATGATATCTATATACGCAGATTTACTGGTGAACGCCAGGATCGCAGCGTGGGCTTGCAGCGCTTGAATATGCTGGAGGTGGCCGTACTGGTCCAACCCTCACGGGACCGTTGACCATCACTGCACGTGCGATAGCAATTCACGGACGCTGCTACGCCGATAGATAGCGTAGAGCCATGGTCGCCCACCAACGCGTCCACCCCTCGGGCCGTTTGGCGATGAAGTCATGCACGCCAGCCTGGCGGCGGGACGACCTCCAGCGGAGCTCCGGGAACGATCAATGCGTGTTTTCGCAGATCGAACACGCAAACCGCATGTTGTCTTGCTGCGCTATGCCGATCTGCTTGCGCACCGACGCGACATCAACCATGGCGAGGTCAACACCATCCCACAGAGATGCATCCCCGCTCGGCCAGATGCAGGCGCTGGGTCTACGCGGCTCATTCCCACGTAAGTTCAGCGGTGTCGAACTCGAACTGTTTCCGCCCTGGAAGAACTGCACTTCGACGATCCAAGCCTTGCCAGATCTGAGCGATCTAAAAACAGATCTTCTGCGCAGGAATTGAATTTGCCTTTCAATTCAAGCGCTGCTGCCCGCCCGAACGCCTCGATGCCGGCGTTCACGGTGCTTACCGCTGCGCCACCAGGCACTGGATGCTGCGCGAGGGCGCCACTGGTGAGCGTGATTGACCCGCCCTGGGTGATGTACGGAACCCCATAACGGACAAGATTGACCTGCCCCATCAGCTTGTTGGCTAGGCTGAATGCAAAATCATCGTCAGTCAGGGCGTCCAGTGGGGCGAATCGCTCGGTGCCTCCTACTCAGGCTACGGCGTCGACCGCGCCCACTTGTTTGTACATCGCCAGAATCGATAGCTTGTCGGAGATGTCCGCGGTCCGTGGGTAAGATCAGACTGACCCCTACCACGTCGTGTTCCTCTGACACAAGCAGTCACCCTGAGATATCCGCATACCATTACCGCACCAACGCCAGCATCGCCGACGAACCCGCGCAGCATGAGCGCCTGGGGCTGTGGCGGGCAAAGGGGCCCCTCTTGCGAACGCATGATGTGCTGTTGACTTTACCTCCCATTCATCGACGCTCCCAACAGAACATGAGCCCCAAACCAGCCAAGAATCGGAGGCGAAAGTCCCGCGGCCGCTAAGCGCGTGGTCAACCTCCTGCAAATTTCGGCCGTTTCTCGATTGCTACTACCGCGACTCTGTTGGGTCCGCAGCATAGTGCAATGCGTAAGCACGAGCGCCCTGAAGACGCATGCGGGCATCTAATGGTCTGCGTTCCCGCTGTTGCTGTTTCGCCAAAAGATGCGTAGCGGCGTGAAGTTATGACCTAGACTTAGAGCGCTTTCTCAAGGTTCGGCCGCCATGCAAAGTGCGTCAAGTAACGCGTTGCAGCGCAGCGTTCCTCCCGGGCGATTCTGACAATTGTTGGGCTCCTCTGGAGCGCAGCGGCAGACAGAACTGGGGATTGATGGAGGGGGACATGAAAAGC
>NZ_JBFTSP010000016.1:0-113451 GCF_056400065.1 Cupriavidus sp. 01L415
CTACACAGATGCGAACGTCATGGAGATCGTAGCGCTGGTGGCCATGTACTCCCTGACGAACTTCTTCAATAACGTGTTCGATCCCGAGAAGGACTTTCCCGCCGTCACGCCGGCTGGATCGATCTGAACTCTATCCGCTCGCATCGACCCTCGCCGAGGGTCCTGGAAGGTGTCATCTGATGCGAGCGCAATGCCAAAGCCCGGAGGCACCCAGGAAAGCGTCTTGGAAACGCGTCCGGGCTTTGCGTATGACCCGACAAGCCCAGGAGGCAAAAGGTGACGCTCAATCATCCAATTTTCACGCGCTGGCCGGTGCAGTACCCCGACCGGCTCCAGCTCTTTTCCTTACCGACGCCCAACGGCGTGAAGATCGGCATCATGCTGGAAGAGACAGGCCTCGCCTATGAGTCGCACCGCATCGACATCATGGCGAATGAGAACCACGATCCGGCCTTCCTCGCGCTCAACCCCAATGGCAAGATTCCTGCGATCTACGATCCTGACGGGCCGGCCGGACGGCCGCTGGCCTTGTTTGAATCGGGAGCGATCCTGATCTATCTCGCCGACAAGACGGGGCAGTTCCTCTCCACCGATCCTGGCACGCGCTACGAAACGATCCAGTGGCTGATGTGGCAGATGGGCGGTGTCGGACCGATGTTCGGCCAGGTTGGCTTCTTCAACAAATTCGCCGGCAAAGCCTATGAGGACAAGCGCCCGCGCGACCGCTACGCAACCGAATCAGCGCGGCTGCTCGGTGTCCTCGACAAACGGCTCGCGGGCCGCGACTGGGTGATGGGCGCTGAATATAGCATCGCCGATATTTCGCTGCTTGGCTGGGTGCGTAACCTGATCGGCTTTTACGAAGCGCGCGAGATTGTTGGCTTCGATCGCTTTCGTCATGTGCAGACGTGGCTCGATCGCGGCCTCGCGCGTCTGGCGGTTCAGCGCGGGCTCGAAGTGACGGCGGCCTAGCCAGAAACCAGGAGATCTCTTATTTCAGGAGTATTCCATGCAATCAGTCGAGATCAAGGCCATTGATCACTCCGATTTTGATATTTGGCTTCCGCTATGGAAAGGCTATCAGCGATTCTACGAAGTGGATATCCCCGAGTCCGTGACGCTCAATACCTGGAGGCGCTTCTTGGACCCAGGCGAACCGATGCATGCAGCGCTTGCCATGGTGGGAGAACAAGCATTGGGGCTGGTGCATTCGATCTACCATCGATCTACGTGGACGACGGGCGACTACTGCTATCTTCAGGACCTGTTTGTTGCTGACAATGCGCGTGGCGGCGGCATCGGTCGCTCGCTGATCGAGCATGTCTATGCGGAAGCGAGACGTCGCGGGGCGTCCCGTGTGCACTGGCTGACACACGAATCCAACCATAACGGCATGCAGCTTTACGACCGCATCGCTGATCACTCGGGTTTCATCCAGTACCGAAAGCTATTGGACTAACCCGCTGATACCAGTACCGTCCTCAGGACTCGTTCAGCGCATCACTATCCTCCCAGCCTGGCCGGTTCGCAACGTGTCCGATCGGCTCGTGTACTGGGGTCTTGCGGTGCGTACAACCGGTGTGCAATTGCAGTAAGACTGCCTTAGCGTTTCAAGTTATCGAGGTCCTATGTCCCAAGTCGACTGGCTCAGCCATCTCCTGCAAATGATCAACCTCACTGGCCAGCTGGAGGTCCGCTGCGTCTACGGGGCGCCATGGCGTGTGGCCTGGGATCAGTCCGCGCCGCACGAGATTCCCTACCACGTCGTGCTCAAGGGCCGGGCCATTATCGAGGATCCCGAGACGGGGACGACCAGGGAGCTGGTGGGCGGAGATATCGTGCTGTTGCCTGACGGCGCGGCGCACGTACTACACGATGGCAGCGGACATGCGCCGGGTCTTACGCACAATCGTCAGGGTTCTGCAGGATGGATGCTCAGCGAGAATGATGGCCAGGGCGAGCATCTGGACATGTTGTGCGGGCGATTTTTCATCGAGCCGCCCCATGATCGGCTAATTCGCGATTATCTACCCACGACTCTCGTGGTGCGGGCCATGGACGGCCGTAGTGAAGAGGGCATCGTGTCCGCTTCGAACCACCTGGCCAGTCTCATGGGGCTGATGCGCATGGAGTCCACCGGCGACAAGCCGGGCGGATTCGCCATGCTCAACGCGCTTAGCTTCGCGCTGTTCACACTGGTACTACGCGCGGCGAGCGAATCCGAACAGGCTCCAGCAGGCTTGCTGGCGCTTGCCGGCCATCCACGACTGGCCCCGGCCATTTCAGCCATGTTCGCCGATCCGGCGCGGCCCTGGAACCTGTCTGATCTGGCCGACTTGTGCAGCATGTCACGCGCCACCTTCATGCGGCACTTTCAGGCCAATCTGGGGCGCTCGGCCAACGAACTGCTGACCGATATCCGGATGAGCCTCGCAGCCAACGAGCTGAAGAAGCCGGCAATGACCACTGAGGCGGTGGCCGACTCAGTCGGGTATCGATCCGTATCGGCATTCCGGCGTGTGTTCACCGACAAGATGGGGATGACGCCGGGGCAATGGCGCCGCCTGGCGCGTGATGGCGAGTAATTCGCTTCGCTTTCGGACCGCCTCTTTTTTTTGATCCTTTTGGGCATTCTTTTGAGCAAATGCAGCCTCGAAATCGGTATCGGGTAGGCCTACAGTGGAGGCTCCTAACCACCCGGTGAACAACTTGAATGGGAAACCCCAATGACCGCTCGTGCAAATCAGTTTCGTCTACAGATCGCTGAAAAGAGCGCTGGATCGCTCTCTCTTCTGGCACCGCTCAGATGGGCGCTGGTCGTCATCTTTCTTTGGTTCGGTGGAATGAAATTCACCGCTTACGAAGCCAACGGCATCGCTCCGTTCATCGCCAACAGCCCCATCATGAGCTGGTTGCACACCCTATTCGGAGTTCAGGGAGCAAGTTACGTTATAGGTGCACTTGAGCTGTCGACCGCAGCGGCTCTGATTCTCGGCGCGTTGCAGCCCATTTTCTCTGCATTGGGAGCGGCGATGTCGTCTGCGACCTATCTGATCACGCTCACCTTCTTCTTGAGCACCCCCGGCGTGGCAGAAGCGACGGCGGGAGGATTTCCGGCCATTTCAGCTATGCCTGGTCAGTTCCTTCTTAAGGATCTTGTTCTTCTAGCTGCATCGCTTTCTCTCCTTCTGGCGTCCGTCCATGGCTCGCGGGCCGACGCTCAGAAGTCATGAGGTGAACGTGCGACGCCACTGACACCACGCTAGCAATATCGGTCGATGATCTCGAACAGACGACAGCATGATGTAGCGAGGTGCGGTTCAGGCGCTGTCGCAACCCCGAGCAAGAGACCAGGTAAGGCCCAGGATGGAGTCGCGAACCACGCAGATAACGGCGATGGCGCCATGCCAAAGTTCATCGCTTCCCGAGCGATCTGCACGTCGGGCGCGCCGTCGGGGAGCCTGAGGAGAATTGCCAGACCGGCCTTGATCCATTCCGTGTTGCGCATTCGCAGCTGCTCGCATAGTGCGTCACGCTGCGCGGAATATAGACGCTTGAGCCGACGGACGCGCCGGATGTAGTGGCCATCACGCATGAATTGAGCCGTGGCGAGTTGAACTACTGGTGAAGGCGCGGGCGCAAGCGTTGCAGCTACTTCGGAGAAAGGAGTGGTTAGTTCGGCCGGCGCCACAACAAATCCGAGTCGCAGCCCCGGGCTCATGGTTTTGCTGAAAGTACCTATGTGGATAACCCGTTTTCCCTCGTCCAAGGACGCCAAAGCGGGGGCCGCCCTGCCTTCGAGTTGTAGCTCGCCGAGGTAGTCATCTTCGATGATCCACGCGTCGCTCGAGACGGCCCATTCAAGCAGCTGAAGCCGTCGCCTCAAAGACAGGGTCGAGCCCAAGGGAGCTTGTTGACCGGGCGTCACGACGGCTAACGCAGCGTCTGCGGCGTTCTCGATTCCGTAGCCTACGTTGAGGCCTTCGGCGTCCACAGGCACCAGAACGATACTCAAGCGAGCGAGCTCTAGCGCCTTCCGGGTAACAATGAAACCGGGCTCTTCCATCCAAACCTTCTTACCGTCCAAACCTAACACTCGCAGTGCAAGACCTAAGCCGGAGCTGTATCCCGAAGTGATAAACACCTGCTCTGGGAAGCAGTGAAGGTTTCTGGAGATTGAGAGATAGCCTGCAATCTCTCGGCGTAGTTCGAGCTCCCCTCTGGGATCGGGATAGACCAGTGACGAGAAGGATCCCGTCTTCAATAAATTGGAAGAGCGCGCACGCGCGAAAAACCTGTCCGGCAGCCCTTTCAGCGCCGGAATGCCGAGCTGAAAGATCGCGGGCCCAGCGTTCATCTCCAGATAAGTTCTCATAAAAGCTCCGGGCTGCGGCGCTTCTGGTTGAGCCGCCGCCGCGCGGGGCCGCGGCGCCACGCGGGTGCCCCTTGCTCCGAATGTCTCGATTATCTGGGAGTCGGATAAGCGTTCATACGCCGCCTGCACTGTGCCGCGCGCCACGCCAAGGTGCGCAGCCAGGTCCTGCCATGAGGGCAGTCGGGTGCCAGGTGCGAGCAGGCCAGACTCTATTGCCCTGGCAATACTCATACGAATTTGTTCTGACAGCGGCAGCTTCGCTGTCCGGTCGAGGTGAATCTGCAGCTGCGAGTCCATATTCTTAGTACACACAAAAATGGGGAATCGTGGTTCTTATGTTTGTTCCATCGAAGGTTCAAACTGCGCCGGTCAAGACGGAGCGGCCGAACCATGATCTGGTAGGAGACTGAAAGTGGTACGTATCGTCACCAACGTGCATCAGAGCCGCACTACCGGCATCTGGGCAAACACGGAAGTGGAAGTCATCGAATATGGCGAACTGCAGGATGTGGCTCGCCCGATCGGATCCCAAAGCGTTAGCCTGCGGGCGGCCCTGCGTGAAACCGGCGGCCGTATCGAGGCACGCTACAAGCCGTCCAAACCACTTGCCGATAGCTATCGCGGCAGTGACCATCTCAGCCTGATCGAACGCGGCGGCGAGGCGTACGGCTATACCCCATTCATTCGCAGTTTCCGCTGTGTGGCGATCCATTTCGACGATGCGCTGCTGGGTGAGGCCTGCGGCACTGCCAGCGGCGCGGACCATTTCCACTCGCGCCTCATGTTCGAGAACAAACCGATCTGGGCCATGGCCGACCGGCTTGCGCTGGCATGCGTCACGCCGCGCATCGGCCAGCGGCTCTACTGCGAGAGCCTGGTCGGCATGCTCGCCGTGGAGCTTGCCAGGCTCGGCACCACTGCGCCGCTGCTGGCCTGCAAGGGAGGACTCGCGCCTTTCCGGCTACGCCGTATCCTCGATTACATCGAAGACCACCTTGGCGACAACATCGCCATCACGGAGTTAGCTGCCATGGCCGAAGTCAGTCTCCCGCATTTCATGCGCGCGTTTCGTACGTCCACCGGTGAGGCGCCGCTGCGCTTCATCATGCAGCAACGCGTCACCCGTGCCACGCGATTGTTGTTGGAAACCAGCGCGCCGCTGATCAAGATCGCACACGACTGCGGCTTCGCCGACCGGGCGCATATGACCACGTGCTTTCGCCGCATCGTCGGCAACACGCCGGCACGCATCCGTCGCGAGCGCTCGTGAGTCGCATGACGAAGCTGCCGAGTGGTCTGTGACGGGGTAGCTGGTGTCGTTCATGGCGATGTCCTTTCCACGATTCCCCGGCTTGGCACGTACCGGCGGCATGCATCGCCAAAGCGCATGAATAGCGATTGCGAGAGACGATCTGTGCTCGCGCTGACTTCCGGATGCCACTGAACGCCGATGACGAAGTCGGCATCCACGCCACGGATAGCCTCGATCAATCCGTCAGCATGCATAGCTTCCGCCGCCAAGCCTTCGCCCAGGGTACGAATACCCTGCATATGTAGCGATTCACGAGTGCTACGTCGGCCCGTAGCCAGTCATGGAGCCGGCCGTCCGGCGCAAGGGAAACTCTGTGTTTGTAGCGGTAGCGCAGATCGATCGGCTCCGACAGGTTTTCCCGATGGTGCTCGTTGTAACCGGCCGCATAGATATCGGGATGCAGTGTGCCGCCGAAGGCGACATTCATCTCCTGGAAGCCACGGCCGATCGCGAGCATCGGAAGGCCCTGCGACACAGCGCCGCGAATCAGTTGCACGGCGACATGGTCGCGCGCGGGATCGAGCGGAAGCCCCGCTGGCTCTTCGCCTCCGTAGAGAGCCGGAGCTACGTTGGAAGCGCCACCTGGGAACAGCAGACCGGACATGACTCTGAGATAGGGCGTGACATCGGAAATCGCGCTGGTCGCTGGAAGGAAAACCGGCGCAACGCCCGCTACATCGCTCAATGCACGGCGATAGCTTTCCTTGACGCCATGTTGATCGTGTTCACCGACAAAAAAACGGTCGCAGACAATTCCGACGAGAGGCAGGTTGGTGTGACACGGAAGGCTGGGTGGGGACGTCATGGCGGGGCTTCGCTTGTGCATGATGTGCTGGCAGCCGATGGTATGCGAAGGTGTCGCCGGCTTGAACGCCTGAGCGCTATTTGGCAGCACACTCATGAAAAACATGATTGAAGAAGAAAATGCCAGCCGGAGCCCGATGCGATGAAGTGGCGCTAACGGACGCGCACTGACACTTGACGGCACACGTTCGTCGACCAAACAGGCAATGTCGCAAGCTGGCCGGTCACGGTCGGCTCCCTACCGCCGAGCCGCTGGCCGACCCTTCCCTGCCTTCGGTCACTACGGTGCAGAGGACTGAATATCGAGCCGAAGCGATCGTTCGCGCCCTTCGGCAAGTTGTGAAAACAAGGCTGTCCCCGAGCTAGAACTGTGAATCGCAATTTTTCCGGAGGACGGGAAACCAGTCACGTGCGGAATAAATAAGGAAATCCATACCCCTCTCATTGGGAATCCATGACCCTGCAGGCCACGTGCTATAAGGCACATCGGCATCTGTGCACGTGAACGGGGATTGCACAGGTCGCTTGCAAACAAACGTAAACAACTTTTTGTCAGGGGAAATCATGGCCACCAAGATTATGCTCAAGCATCCGGCAAGCGGAATGCTTAAGAAGGGCTACTACGGGTACAGCTGGACTTATCTGTTTTTCGGTTTTTGGGTACCGCTCATCCGCGGCGAACTCGGTACGGCCGCATTGCACTTGCTGTTCGGCCTGGTGACGTTCGGCGGCTGGAATATCGTCATGTCGTTCCTCTACAACAAGCAGTACATGACCCGCATGCTCGTCGAGCGCAACTACGTACTGGCCGGCTCCGATTCCGAGAATGAATTCGCACGGATGAAGCTTGGCATTGCACCGACTGGCGCAGCCATCGCGGCCTGATTCCATCACGCCTAAACAGCGCCGTTGTTTTAGCAGCGGCGCTGTTTCTTTTGCTTCATCAAATCAATAACGGCTGATAGTCTTCAAGCCGGGAAATCAGTCGATTCCGACAGCAGCTTCCACGTCTGCGTTTCCGTCGTCACGTACGCATTCTTTTCGGCGATCGCCTTTAGCGTGTCGGTGCCAAGCGGCAGGCGCAATGGCTGCTCGGCATCTCGCGGGGACCCATCTCTTTGCGCTTCGAACTGAACGACGAGACGCCCCGCCCCCCTTTGGTGAATTCTCGGGCCGAGGCAGACATAACGGCGATGGGTTCTGCAGAAACATTGCTTACGGTTTGTCACAACCTCATCGTCAACGCCAAATCAACGTGGGTCGTTTTCACGGGTAAGCACGGCAACTTGCTGTGCCTCTAACCTCAAAGAAGGATTCATCATGAAGAAGCTGTTCGCCGCTGTCGCCTCCCTCGCCATCACCGGCGCCGCTTTCGCCCAAGGCGTTGCCCCGGCTCCCGCTGCTGCCCCGGCACCGGCCGCTGCGGTTGCGCAAGCCGCTCCGGCTCCCGCTGTGAAGGCTTCCGCCAAGACCGCTACCCATAAGCACGCCACCGCGCACGCCAAGGCCACCAAGGTGAGCACGGCGAAGGCTGCTGCTCCGGCCGAAGCGAAGGCCACCCCCGTCGCGGCTGAGAAGGTCGCGACGACCCCCACCGCCACGAAGCAGTAAGGCGGCGTCAGCGAGGCGGGCGGAAGGGTAGTCGTTCGAGCCAAACCTTCCGCAAGCCTTCAGCGGCTTCTCAAGAAAACAGCCGACTGATTGGTCGGCTGTTTTCTTTTTGGCTATCGCGATCGGTGAATTCTGTCCTGAACGTGATCGTGACGCCGGCTGCTAGGCGCGGCCGTTTGGGCTCTTACCCGGCGAGCGCCATCAAATCGCTCGCGTGGTAGACCAATTCATCCCAGTTCAGTGCGCCGTGTAATTGGGCCGCAAGATCGAGGCCACTCGCGAAGTGGGATGCGTAACTCTCTGGCCAGGTTCTGGCCATGCAGATGGCCGCAGCGACCGGCTCTGCCCGACCCTTCTGGGCCTTCAGTCGCTACGGAGCAGAAGACTGAATATTGTGTCGAAGCGGTCGTTCACACCTTTCGATATGTTGTAAAAACAAGGCATGCACCGGAGCTGGAGTTGTAAATCCCAATTTTTCCGGCGGACGGGAAGCTGGTCGCGGTCGATGATTCGTGTTCGCTCCTGCGAAGGCTCATGTGTCTTCCAGAACTAACGCTAGATCCGAGAGCATTACCACGGCAGTTGAATGAGCCATATCTCTATTCAACACGCTCCTCGTACTTATTAAGTTGCTTTAGGATAGATCGATTGTTTTTATACCGTATTTTGAGCGCAGCGAGGCGCTTATCTGTACCGGCACAGTAAATATCGAGGCTGTCTGCAATGAAGCTTCTCCTCTCAATCTGATCCGGACTGTCTCCTTCGAAAGGCTCGCCGCGAAAGTGGTCACATGTGTCGCGCTCAACAATGAAGGCTTTTACCTCTTCGGGATAAGGCGCGCTTTCAGCTCGAGCGACAAGAGAAGTCCCAAGAAGGACGAAAACCCCAGCGGACCTCAGTTTCATATGGGTTCCAATTTGACCGGGTGGCGGCGTATACGATACCAAATAAGCGCGGCATGCATGGCCGTGCCTGGGGGGCAACTAGAATTGCTTATCAATTGCGCAGATACGATCCAGACAAAGCCAAAACCAACGATTTTATTGGATAGTCGTAGCCATATCCGGCTTCGCCGGATGGCGGATTGTCGTTCATCAGCAGACGTTCACCAACCGACTGCGAGCGACCGCTTACGGCCGGTCTCGGTCCGACGCTCGCCGATCCGGGCGGCCTTCCCCGGAAACTGAAGTCCGCGATCAGCCACAAAAAAACGCGCCCCCGAGGGAGCGCGTCAGCATGTTGCCGGGTTCGTGCAGTCAGCTCAATTGCCGATGCCCAGCAATTCCACTTCGAAGTTTAGCGTGGCGTTCGGCGGGATCGTGCCGGGCACGCCGCGCGCGCCGTAGGCCGTGGCCGCCGGGCAGGTCAGCTTGGCCTTGCCGCCCACCTGCATGGTCTGCACGCCTTCCGTCCAGCACGGAATGACGCGGTTGAGCGGGAACGAGATCGGCTGGCCGCGCTTGTACGAGCTGTCGAACTCGGTACCATCGGTCAGCGTGCCGCGATAGTGCACCTTGACGGAGTCCGAGGCCTTGGGCGATGCGCCCGTGCCCTTGGTCAGGTGCTGGACCACCACGCCGGACGGCAGCGTTTCCGGGGCGGGCGCGGCGGCACTGGCAACGCCGGAGGCAGCGAGCGCGACGGCAGCGAGAAACAGGGAGAGGTTCTTCATGGGAATCTGTCGTGTCGGAGTCGTTGGGGCGGCGCCTGGAAGACGCCAGCCGGCAGTGTACCCGACACGTCACGCCCCGCCCTTCCGCCACTTTCCCTCGCGGATTCGCGTCGTGCCCGCCGTGCGCGGCATGCCCGCTCACTCGACGACGTCGCCCACCCAGACGCGGTCGAACGCCGCCGCGGCCTCATGCTGGATCTTGCGGACGGTCTCGGCATCGGGCGCCTCGTACTCGCACACCATCCGCATGCGGTCGGCCGCGATCAGGCTGCGTCTCCAGGTGACGTTGTACAGCGCGAGGCACGGCCGCTCGCGATCGGCCACGACCTTCATGTCCTCGTCGGACTGCGGCGTGGCAAAGCTGCGTTCCACAACGATGCGTGACATGGCTGACTCCTTTTAGGACTGAGGTGAGAACGCTTTCAGACTAGCGACGGCCCGTTGGCACGAGCGTTGGAATGGAGCGAAGTGCCGCGCCCTCCACGTCGCGCGACAGCAGGTAAAAGTCGGAGCGCTTCGGAGCGACCCGCGCCCTGGCCCATCACCCCTCCCCCTTCGATGCCCGCGCCGGCAGCGACGACATCAGCGCCCGTTCCAGCGCCGCGACGGCGCGCGCGCCGGGCCGCTGGCCCGCGATCAGCCAGCGAAGTTCGGCCAGCCATTGCGCGTGGGCGTCGCGATCGCCGTTGGCCGCCGCGGACTGTGCCAGGCAGGCCGTGGCGATGACCGACTCCGTCAGGCGCCGCACCACGCGCGCGGCCGCCAGCGCATCGTGCGCGCACGCGGCGGCCACGTCCCACTGGCCGCGGGCCATGGCTAGCTGCGCCGCCGCATTGAGCGCATACGCCAGATGCGCCTTGTCATCGCTGGCATGCAATGCGCCGAGCGCCGTCGCCAGCGCGCTGTCCGACAGCGGGTCCTCCGCTGCATGCGTGCGCCGGATGGCCGACAGCGCGCCCAGCGCATCGGCAAACGGCGCGCCCGATTCCCCCATGCGCCGCGCCACGTCGCCAATCTCGGCGGCAAGGGCGATGACGGCCTCGTCGCGTCCCAGCTCGAACGAGAGGGTCGCCAGCCACACGCGGCACTCGTACTCGCGCCAGTGATCGCCCCGCGCCTGCGCCAGCGCGCAAGCCCGTGCCACCTGCGCATGCGCCGGTTCGGCGCCGCCATCGACGCGGGCCAGCAGCCCTTGCCCCCACAGCAGCTCGATTACCTGCAAATCCAGCGTCTGCGCCAGCGCGTCGGCATCGCCAAGCATGGCGCGCGCACGCGGCAGGTCGCTTTCGACTTCCAGCAGGCATCGCGCCGTATTGGCCAGTTGCTGGCAACGCGTGGCGGCGTCCGCCTTGCGGCTCATGCGCTCCGCCGCCAGCGTGGCACGACGCACGCTTTCCACATCGTTGCCCTGTTGGCGCAGCCACGACAGGATGTGCAGGCCGCTGGCGGCGGCATCGTGCAGCGCGAGGGCATCGGCATCCGCAATGGCACGTTCGATGGCGTCGGCCAGCGCCGGCAGCCGGCTCGCGCCGCATCCGGCAGCGGCCATCACCCGCAGGCGCAGCAGCCGGATCTCCAGCCGCACCCGCGCGGCCCCTGCCGGCAGGCGTGGCAACGTGGCCAGACCCCGGTCGGCCACGGCAGCGGCCTCGCCGTTGGCGTAGACGCGCAGGCATTGCTCGGCGGCATCGGCGCAGGCCTGCGCGGTCATTGCCGCGTCATCAGCCAGGCTGGCATGGTGAACCACTTCACCATGCAGACGCGGATCGTCCGCGCTGGCCGCGATCATCTGGCGCGCGATGAGACGGTGCATCATGCGCCGGCGCGGCGGCGACAGGCTGCGGTACGCGGCTTGCCGCACCACATCGTGACTGAAGTCCACCAGCCCGTCGGCCCCGGTCCGCAACAGGCCGCGCCGAGTCAGGCGGTCGAGCGTGGCCAGCGCCTGCGCTTCGGCGATGTTCGCCAGACCGGCCAGCCATTCCGGCGCCAACGCGCGGCCCACGGCCGCCGCCCATACCAGCAGCTCGCGCGCGGGAGCATCCAGCGCATCCAGCCGGTCCGCCACCAGCGCGTCCAGCGTCCGCCCGCCCTGACTCCCTTGCCCCTCCTGTCCGCCCTGCCCCGCGGCATGCGCGATCTCCAGCGCAAAGAGCGGGTTGCCGCCACTTTCGCGCGCCACGGCCTGCGCATCGAGCGTCGCGCCCGCCGACGCCAGCAGTGCGGAGATCTCCCCCGCTGACAGCGGTGCGAGGTCGAATCGCATCATGAATCCCGCGCGTGCGAGCGCATGCAGCATGCGCGTGGCGCAGCGGTTATCGTCGATCTCCCCGGGACGCGCCGCGCCCGCCAGCACGACGCGTGGATCGCCCTGCAGCGTGCGGACGAGGTAGTGGAGCAGTGCCGCCGATCCTTCGTCGATCCACTGCAGGTCATCCAGCGTCAGGACCACGGGCTGCCGCGCCGCCAGCGCCAGCGCCAGCAAGGCATCGGCAACGGACTGGAACAGCCGGGCGCGTCCCGCCTCATGGTCGATGGCCTCGTCGCCGGACGTGGCCGCGCCGAACGGTGTCATCGCGAGGGTGGCGCCACCAGCGGCCTCGCCGCCGCCCACACCTCCGACACCGCCACCGTCCACATTGCCAACACTTCGCCACGCATCCAGCCAGAGTCCGTATGGACGGACCATTTCCGCCTCATAGCAGCGGCCGCGCAGCACGCGCCGGCCAGCGGCATGTGCCAGCGAGGCCAGATGGTCGAGCAGCCGCGTCTTGCCCAGGCCCGGCTCGCCGACAAACATGGTCAGGCCTGGCGAGCAATCGCCCGCCGCCAGTTGGGCAATCGCGGCACGCTCCGCCTCGCGCCCGGTGAGCGGTGGAAGCGGTGGAAGCGGCGGCAGCGATGGAGATGGCGATGGCGACGGCTGCTGCGATGCGGCTGTCGGTGTCGATGCGGGTGTCGATAAAGGAATCGATGTCGGCATCGGCTGCGGCCGCGACAGATGCGGCAGCCCGGGCGCCTCGGCAGGCTCGCCCGCAGGCGGCGCGGATGCAGGCGCCGGTGCCGGGCCGGCGCGATGGCTGGCCGCCTGCACCGCGCGGCGCGCCCGGTGGATCGCGTCGTCCAGCGGACCATGATCGGCGGCGCTCAGCTCGCGCCGCAGCAGGTCCCGCGCATACGCATAGTGCTGCTCGGCGTCGGGGTAGCGGTCCGCCGCCGCCAGCAACGTCACCAGCGTCGCGTGGGCGGACTCCGCCAGCGGCTCAGCCGCGACCAAGGCGCGCCCGTGCGGCAGGGCGCGCGCCGGATCGTCCTGCAAACGGGCGATCAGCGTCGTCAGCACGTCATGACGCACCGCGTCGTAGCGTTCCCGCTCGGCCGCGCACCAGTGATAGAAGCGATAGCAGTTGGCCAGGTCCAGTCCGGCCAGGAATTCGCCGTGCAGCAGCGCGGCGGCAGCTTCGAGCGACGCCAGCGATGCCGTCTGCGCGCCGCCGGCAATCAGCGACATGAGCTGCACGATATCGACGGGCGCACCATGCGCGGCAAACGCGACGCGCTCGCGATCCGCTTCCAGCCGGACGGCCGCCGCGTCATCCAGCACCGGACGCAGCTTAGTCAGGCTCCAGCGAAGCGCGGCGCGCGGATCGTCGGGACCTTCCCAGAGCAAGTCGCACAGGGCCTGGCGCGATTGCGGCGCGCCGGTGGCGATGAGGTAGCCGAGCAACGCGCGTGTGCGCCGCGAGGCGGGTAGCGGCACCGGCTGGCCGTTGCGCATGACGGACAAGTCGCCCAGCAGGCGCACGGAAGGAGGCAGGAGGCCGGCATCGGTATGTGCGATGTCCTCGCTCGCTGCCATGTCGCACCTCCCTGGGTCGATGGCCGCGCCGTCGCTGCGTGGCCGGCGGTCCGGCACGGCCGTATCAACGGTGGTGCCAACGGTGGCCACGCATAGTGAAGCCGTGCAGCGACAACGCAACGCATGTCACAGGCGCTGCAGGCCGGCGTGCTGAGATCAAGGTAGCACATGGCCCCACCCACTTCCAGACCACAAAGGAGGCTCATCATGCTCATCGCCAGGTGGCAGATCGACGCCCGTTTTGGGCACAAGCAGGAGGTCATCGGCCGCCTGCAGGCATGGGCGCGCGACATCGCGCCACAGGCGGGATTGCTGCGCGGCCGGCTTCTCACCGGCTCCGTCGGCGCGCGCGAAGCCACGGTGGTTCACGAGTGGGAAGTCGCCGATCTGAGCGAGCTCGACCGCGCGTGGGCCGAGCTGGGCAAGATCGCCGCGCACGCCCAGTGGGGGCGCGAGCTGGAGCCGTTCGTGGTGTCGGGGACGGCGCGGTGGGAGATCTACCGGGTCATCGATCCGTCAGCCTGATCAGGGCGGCTTCATGGCGCCATCAAGGCGCCCTCGCCCCCCTCAGGACACACCCTGGCCCGCCCGCCACGCCGCGTAGCGCGCCTTGTTTTCCTCATTGGGCGGATAGAGTCCGGGCAGCGGCGTGCCCCGGCCGACCTCTTCCATGATCCAGCCCTCCAGCCGCTCCTGCTCCACCGACGCGGCCACCACGTCGGCGAGCATCGCGGCGGGAATCAGCACGGCGCCATCCTGATCGACCACGATGACGTCGTTGGGGAAGACGGCCACGCCGCCGCAGTCGATCGGCTCCTGCCAGCCGACGAAGGTCAGCCCCGCCACCGACGGCGGCGCCGCCGTGCCCTGGCACCAGACCGGCAGCCCGGTTTGCAGCACGCCCGCCACATCGCGGACCACGCCATCCGTCACCAGCGCCGCCACGCCGCGCTTCTGCATCCGCGCGCAGAGGATGTCGCCGAAGATCCCGGCATCGGTCACGCCCAGCGCGCCCACCACCGCCACGCAGCCTGCCGGCATGGCCTCGATGGCGGCGCGCGTGGAAATCGGCGACGCCCACGAGGCTGGGGTGGCCAGGTCCTCGCGCGCCGGCACAAAGCGCAGCGTGAACGCGCGCCCCACGATGCGCGGCAGCCCCGGCGCCAGCGGTTGCGTGCCGCGCAGCCAGACGTTGCGCAGGCCGTGCTTGAGCAGCACCGTGGTCAGCGTGGCCGTGGAGACGGATTGCAGGGCATCCCGGATGGCGGGGTCGATTGCGAGCGGTTCGGTCGTCATGGTGCGATCCAAGCGGAAGGAAAGGGAAATGCCTCAGCCCAGCGCGGCGGCGGCGCGAGCATCATGGCGCGCCAGTCGGGCCAGCAGGTGATCGACCTCGGCACGCGCCGTGGCCGACATGGCCGCCGCTGGCTTGCGCTGCGCGGCGGACGTCAGCAGCCCGCGCCGCATCATCACGTACTTGCGCACGGCCAGCCCGGCGCCGGGCTGTTGCTCGTAGCGCAGCAGCGGCAGGTGGACATCGAACAGGTCATGGGCGGCCTCGCGCTGGCCCGCCGCGTGCAGGCGCACCACATCGCACAGCATGTCCGGGAAGCAGTAGCCCGTGTTGGCGCCATCGGCGCCGCGTTCCACCTCGTAGTCGAGGAACAGGCCGTTGTTGCCGCACAGGATCGAGATATGCCGCATCGATCCGTCCGTCTCGAAGCCCCGCAGCGTGGAGATCTTCTCCAGCCCCGGCCAGTCTTCATGCTTGAGCATCACGCACGACGGCAGGTCCTGCACGATGCGGCGGATCACCCCCGGCGTCATCTGCACGGAGAACGTGAGCGGATAGTCCTGGATCACGAATGGCACGTCGGCGCCGATGGCTTCCACCGCCTGGCGGTAGTAGCCGACGATCTGGTCGTCGGTGCGCAGCGTGTTGGGCGGGGCGATCATCACGCCGGCCGCGCCACGGTCCATGACCTCGCGCGTGAGCGCGCGCATCGCCGCAAAACCGGGCGCCGACACCCCCACCACGACCGGCAATTGCCCCGCGCGGCGGATCATGCGCGCGGCCACATCCACGGATTCGGCGTGCTCCAGCTTGGGGGCTTCGCCGAGCTGGCCCAGCACCGTGATGCCGGTGGCGCCGCAGGCGACGTAGAAGTCGGTCAGCCGGTCGATCGATGCGGTATCGATCGAGCCGTCGTCGAAGAACGGGGTGGGGGCAATCGGGAAGACGCCGCGGGCGTCAGCGGTCAATGGCATGGTGGCTCCTGCATGGGAAGTGGCAAGTTTGCTAGCATGCCACGATGGACGTCCGATTCTTGCAAAGCTTCGTTACGGTGGTCGATGTCGGTTCGCTCGCGGAAGCGGCGCGCCGGCTGGACCTGACGCCGGCCGCAATCGCGGCCCGGCTGCATGCGCTCGAGGAAGAGCTTGGCGTGCCGCTGGTGCGGCGCGCGGGCCGATCCGTGGTGCCAACCGAGGCCGGCATCCGCATCCTGGACCGCGCCCGGCAGATCATTCGCGACATCCGCGACATGAACACGGTGGCCAGCGGCGATGCGTCGCTCGGCGAATTCCGGCTGGGTTCGTTCGTCACGGCCATGGGCAGCATCGTGCCGCCGCTGCTGGGGCGGCTCTATCGCCAGCATCCCAACGTGACCCTGTTCGTCAAACCCGGCCGCTCCATCGAGCTGTGCGAAAGCCTGGTGCGCGGCGAGCTGGACGCGGCCATCGTCGTCGAGCCGCAGTTCGCCGTGGCCAAGGGCTACCAGTGGGAAGAATTCATCGCCGAGCCGCTGGTGGTGGTGGCGCCGGCGTCGATGGTCGGCCAGGACCCGCACGCGCTGCTGGCGACCCAGCCGTTCATCCGCTACGACCGCTCGGTGCTCGGCGGCCAGCTGGCGGACCGCTACCTGCGCGACCACAACCTGCGGCCGCACCAGCGGCTGGAAGTCGACGGCCTGATGGTCATCGCCGCGCTGGTCAGCGAGGGCCTGGGCGTGGCGCTGGTGCCGGACTGGGCGCCGATGTGGGACGGGCGGCTCGATATCGCCCGCCTGCCGCTGCCGGACCGCGCTCCGGTGCGGCGCGTCGGCCTGATCTGGGCCACGCACGGCCCCCGCGCCTCGCTGGCCGAGGCGCTGCTGGCCGAGGCGCGCGCGCTGTTCGGCACCGCCCGCACCGAGGCGGCGGCACCGCGCACGCGACGCAAGGCGACGCGGCAAGCCTGAGACCACGGCGCTATTCCGGCGTCTTGCCACGGGTCTCGGGCGCGCGCAGGAAGTCGAAATCCACGCCCTGGTCGGCCTGCGTCACCGTCTGCAGGAACAGCTTCAGGTAGCCGCGCGGTGCGCTGGGCTCGACCACCGGCGACGCCGCGCGCCGCCGCGCGAGCTCCTCGTCCGGCACCAGCAGGCTCAGTTCGCGCCGGCTGACACTCAGGCGGATGCGGTCACCGGTACGCACCAGCGCCAGCGGGCCGCCCACCGCCGCTTCCGGCGTGACATGCAGCACCACCGTGCCGAACGCGGTGCCGCTCATGCGGCCATCGGAAATCCGCACCATGTCCTTCACGCCCGCGCGCGCCAGCTTGCGCGGGATCGGGATGTAGCCCGCCTCCGGCATGCCCGGCGCACCCTTGGGGCCGATGTTGCGCAACACCAGGATGTCGTCGGCCTGCACATCGAGGTCGTCCGTGTCGATGCGATCGACCAGGTCCTGCGAGTCCTCGAACACGACCACGCGGCCCTCGTGCTCCATCAGCTTCGCATCGGCGGCGGACTGCTTGATGATGGCGCCGCCCGGCGCGAGGTTGCCGCCCAGCACCGCGATGCCGCCCTGCGGGTAGATCGGATCGGCGATCGTGCGCACCACGTCCTGCTTGAAGCCGGGACCGGCCGCCTCGATTTCCTCGCCCAGCGTGCGGCCCGTGACCGTCAGCGCATCCAGACGCAGCAGCGGCTTCAGCTCGCGCAGCAGCGTGGCCATGCCGCCCGCCTTGTGGAAATCCTCCATGTAATGCTGGCCGCTCGGCTTCAGGTCCAGCAGCACGGGCGTCTCGCGGCCCATGCGGTCGAGCGCCTGCATGTCGATATCCAGCCCCATGCGTCCGGCGATGGCCGCCAGGTGCACGATGCCATTGGTGGACCCGCCGATGGCCAGCAGCACGCGCATGGCGTTCTCGAACGCCGCCGGCGTCAGGATGCGGTCGATCGTCAGACGCTCCTTTGCCATCGCCACCGCTCGCGCACCGGTCAGCTCGGCCATGCGGATGCGGTCGGCGGTCACGGCCGGCGGCGTGGCCGAGCCCGGCAGGCTCATGCCCATCGCCTCGGCCAGGCAGGCCATGGTGCTGGCCGTGCCCATCACCGAGCAGGTGCCCACGCTGGCCACCAGCTGGTTGTTGACGTCGGCGGTTTCCTCGGCATCGATCTCGCCCGCACGGAACTTGCCCCAGTAGCGGCGGCAGTCCGTGCACGCGCCCACGCGCTCGCTGCGATGCGAGCCCGTCAGCATCGCCCCGGTCACCAGCTGGATCGCGGGCACGCCGGCGGAGGCCGCGCCCATCAGCTGCGCCGGCACGGTCTTGTCGCAACCGCCGATCAGCACCACGGCATCCATCGGCTGGGCACGGATCATCTCTTCCGTGTCCATCGACATCAGGTTGCGCAGGTACATGCTGGTGGGCGCGGCAAAGCTCTCGTGCACCGAGATGGTCGGGAAGGGCATCGGCAACCCGCCCGCCAGCATGATGCCGCGCTTCACGGCGTCCAGCAGCTGGGGCATGTTGCCGTGGCACGGGTTATAGGCGCTGCCGGTATCGGCAATGCCGATCACGGGACGATCGAGCGCGCTGTCCGTATAGCCGGAGCCCTTGATGAACGCCTTGCGCAGGAACAGCGAGAAGCCGAGGTCGCCGTAGTTGGTCAGGCCCTTGCGCAGGCCGCCCGCGCCGGGCTGGCCGGCGTCGGTCGATGCGGGGGTCAAGTCCTTGGGGGGCGTGTCCTTGGGTGTCTGGGTCATGATTCGAATGGGCGATGAAGTCGCGCGTGGATTGGCGCTGAACCCGGCGATGAAGCGGCCGGTCAGCTATCGGATTTGATCTGGGCGTCGGTAATGACCTTTTCCCAGCGGGTGACCTCGGTCCGCAGGCGATCCGCAGCCTTGTCGGGCGAGGTCGGGCTCAGGGCGTAGACGCCCTGCTTCAGGAACTGGTCCTTCACATCGGGCGCTTCCAGCATTCTGGCGATGGCCGCGTTCAGGCGCTCGACGACCGGCGCGGGAGTGCCCGCGGGTGCCAGCACGCCGAACGTGGAGCTGACGTCGAGCGCCGGCATGCCGGCCTCGACGGCCGACGGCACGTCCGGCAGCATCGAGATCCGCCTCGGCGCGGCCACGGCCAGCGCGCGCAACTGGCCGGCCTTGATGAACGGCTGCGCGGCGGGCACGGTCTCCACCATCATGTTGACCTGCCCGGCCACGAGGTCGGTCATGGCGGGGCCGCTGCCCTTGTAGGGCACATGGACCATGTCGATACCGGCCTCCTTGCGGAAGATTTCGGCAGCCATGCGCTGCGGCGCGCCGGCGCCCGACGACGCGTAGTTCAGCTTGCCGGGGTTGGCGCGGCCAAACTGGATCAGTTCCTGCAGCGTATGCACGGGGAGCTTGGGATTCACGACGACCACGAGTGGCACCGAGCCTACCACCATCACCGGCGCGAAGTCCTTGACGAGGTCATAGCGCAGCTTGCCGCGTTCCAGCGTGGCCATCGTCGAATGGGACGTCAGCGCGCCCATCAGCAGCGTGTAGCCGTCCGGTGCGGCCTTGGCGACCACCTCCGCGCCGATATTGCCGCCGGCGCCGCTGCGATTGTCGACGACCACCTGCTGGCCGAGCGCTTCACTGAGCTTGGTGGCGATGATGCGGCCGATCACGTCGGTCGCGCCACCCGGCGGGTACGGCACCACCAGCCGGATCGGCTTGTCCGGCCACGCGGCGAAAGCCGGTGAGACACGAAGCGCCGTGGTCGTGGCCAGGCCGGCCATTCCGGCCAGCAGCATGCGGCGACGGGCCGCGCGGGTGAGGTGGGTCATGGGGTCTCCGGTGTCATTGTTATGTAGACAGCGCGGAAAACCGGGGGCCGGCCTCTCTGGGCCGGAGGACGCGCTGCAGGCCACAGTCTGGCCCCAGCCGGAAGAAGAAAAAAGCGATTTTCAGACGGATGAACCAAAAAATTCTTATCGTCTGCGCCAGCGCATCCGGACGCCGGCGCAGACGGCGCGCGGCTTACTGCTTCAGGAATGCCAGCAGGTCTGCATTGATCACGTCGGCATTGACCTCGCACATGCCGTGCGAGAACCCGGGATAGGTCTTGAGCACCGCGCCCTTGACGATCTTTGCCGACATCCGCCCGGCATTGTCGATCGGCACGATCTGGTCGTCCTCGCCGTGGAGGATCAGGGTCGGCACGTCGATTTTCTTCAGATCCTCGGTGTAGTCCACCTCCGAAAACTGCCTGATGCACTCGTACTGACCCTTGATGCCGCCAGCCATGCCCTGTGCCCAGAACGCATCGATGGTGCCCTGCGAGGGCGTGGCGCCCGGCCGGTTGAAGCCGTAGAACGGCAGGGCCAGGTCCTTGTAGAACTGCGAGCGGTTGCCCGCGACCCCCTTGCGGATGCCATCGAACACGTCGATCGGCAGGCCGCCCGGATTGGTCGCGGTCTTGAGCATCAGCGGCGGCACGGCGCCAATCAGCACGGCCTGGGCCACGCGCTTCGTGCCATGACGCCCGATGTAGTGCGCCACTTCGCCACCGCCCGTGGAGTGGCCGACCAATGCCGCGCCCTGGATGTCGAGCTTCTCCAGCACGGCGGCGAGGTCGTCGGCATAGGTGTCCATGTCATTGCCCTCCGACGGCTGGCCCGAGCGGCCGTGGCCCCGGCGGTCATGCGCGATCACGCGAAAGCCCTGCTGCACGAAGAACAGCATCTGCGCGTCCCAGGCGTCGCCGCTGAGCGGCCAGCCATGCGAGAACACGATCGGGCGACCGGTGCCCCAGTCCTTGAAATAGATGTCGGTGCCATCCTTGGCAATTGCGAAAGGCATGATGCGTGCTCCTTGCGAGGGCAGATTGAGGAAGAACGATTGGTGCGGGTCGGCCACGGCGCATGGCGAAGGCGCTGCGGCGACACAAGGGGAACTGCGTTGAAACCGGGATGAAACAGGGATGAAGCCCGCCACATGCGGCGCGCCGGCAAACGATTCATGAAATGCCATCGGCCGGACAAAGGCAAGGCGTGAGGCGCAGGCTTCACAAGAATTCACGCGGCGGCGGTGCGATCCGTTTGCTAAGCTGATCTGGTCCGCTTTGCCGTCAACCGGGTTCCGCCAACAGGAGATCTGTCATGGGCCAGCGCATCACCATCGCCGTGCCGGACGGCAAATTCGCCGCCTATCTCGCCACGCCCGAGGCCGCCAATGCGCGCGGCACGGCCATCGTGGTCATCCAGGAGATATTTGGCATCAACGCCGACATGCGCGAGACCTGCGACAACTTTGCACGCGAGGGCTTCGTGGCGATCTGCCCGGACCTGTACTGGCGGCAGGAACCCAATGTGGAGCTGACCGACCAGACCGAGGCCGAATGGAAGAAGGCGCTGGCGCTCTATGGTGCGTTTGACGTCGACAAGGGCGTGGCCGACATCGACGCGACGATCACCGCGGTCCGCCAGCAGCCGGGCGTGACCGGCGGCGTCGGCACGGTGGGCTATTGCCTCGGCGGGCTGCTGGCCTTCCTGACCGCCACGCGCACCGGCGCGGATGCCGCCGTGTCGTACTACGGCGTCGGCATCGACAAGCACCTCGACGAGGCGCCAACGATCTCGAAGCCGCTGCTGATGCACATCGCCGAGGAAGACGAGTTCGTACCCAGGGAAGCCCGCGCGACGATCATCGAGACGCTGGAGGACAGCCCGCACGTGGAGATTCATTCCTACCCGGGCTGCCAGCACGCGTTTGCGCGCATCAACGGCGTGCACTACGTGGATGCGGCGGCCAGGGAGGCCAACGCGCGCACGCTGAAGTGGTTTCAGGCCATGCGCTGACGTTAGCTCAGCTCCGGTCAGGTCGGCTCAGTTCACGTCAGCGCATGCGGCGCAGGCCGCGCCGGCCAATCTGTTCGATTGCCGCGCACACGATGAAATAGATCACGGCCACGGCCGCGAAGATCTCCATCGCATAACCCATGTTGCGGCCGTTCACCTGCGTGGCGGCCGTCGACAACTCGACCACGCCCACCACGTAGGCCAGCGACGTGTCCTTGGTCAGCGATACCCACGTGTTGGCCAGCGACGGCAGCATCGCCCGCAGCGTGGGCGGCAGCACGACGAGCCGCAGCGACTGCGCGGGCGTCATGCCGAGCGCCAGCGCCGCCTGATGCTGGCCTCGGCCGATAGCGGCGAACCCGGCCGACATGGTTTGCGCGATGTATGACGCGCCGATGGCCGCCAGGGCCACGACGACGGTCGAGACCTCCCCCACCTGCACGCCGGCCAGCATCGGCAGCAGGAAGTACGTCCAGAAAATCAGCATCACCACGGGAATCGCCCGCAGGAAAGCCAGGCCGGCGCGGACCGGCCGCGCGACGATGGCCGGCGCCAGTTCGAGCCAGCACGCCAGGCCGATGCCAAGTATCGTGGCGCCCAGGCAGGCCAGCAGCGCCATCCAGAGCGTGAGCGCCGCGCCAGCGAGCGCGCCCTGCGGAAATGCGCCCTTGAGCAGGTACGGCAACTGGCCGGCAACGAGATGCAGCGCGGTATCAGGCATGCATCGCACCCGTCCACTTCATCCTGCGGAACAAGGGCGGCGCGGCGGCCTGCAGCAGCAGGATCAGCGCCACGTAGAGCAGCGTGGCCACGCCGAACGCCTGGAAGGCCAGCAGCGAGTCGGTTTCCACCTGTCTTGCGGTGTAGGAGAGTTCGGCGAAACCGATCGCCATGGCCAGCGACGTGTTCTTGATCGTCATGCAGAACTGCCCGACCATCGGCCGCGCGGCGATGCGCAGGCCTTGCGGCAGCACGATACGGCGCCACGCCGCCCCGGGCGCGAAGCCGAGCGCGAGTGCCGCAGTGAATTGTCCGGGCGGGACGCTGGCGAGGCCGGCTTCGATCTCACGCACATAGAATGCGCTCGCATAGAGGCCGATGCCGAACGCCGCCGCCAGTGCTTCCAGCGACGGCGCCGGCAGCGTGACCGCGCCCAGCGCGATGCCGCGCCAGTCGGAGATCGCACCAATGGCGCCGTCGCCCAGCCACTGCGCGGCACCGAAATACCAGAAGAACAACTGCACGAGCAGCGGCGTCTTGCGCAGGAAGGCCACGGCGAGCCGGGTCGTCCATCGCACCGGACGCCACGGCGAGCGGCGCATCAGCAGCCAGACCGCGGCCAGCGTGCAGCCGAAAGCGAACGCCGCCAGCGACAGCGTGATCGTCATGACGAAGCCGCCCAGCAGCCATTGGAGGTACTTGGGCGGCAGCGATTGCCAGAGCATGGCGTGCATGATTCACAGCGGTGGACGCCGGCGCCGTGGCGCGGGTCCGCCGCCCCTCTTTACTTCACCGTGCTCCCGATCGTGAAGTCCCGCGCCAGCGGCGCCGTGCTTTGCGGGCCGAACCACTTGTCGTAGATTTTTGCGGCCACGCCGCTCTTCTCCAGGTCCAGCAGGATCTGGTCGATGGTCGCCGTCAGGCGTTCCTCGCCCTTGGGGATGCCCACGCCCATGTATTCCCGCGTCAGCGTGAACGGCGAGATCTCGAACTGATCCTTGTTCGGCAGCGTGGCCAGCAGCGCGCCCAGCTTGGCGCCGTCCTGCGCAAACGCCTGGATGGCACCACTGCGCAGCGCACCGAGCGCCAGCGGGGAGTCGTCATAGGCAATCACGCGCGCCTCCGGATACTTCTGGCGCAGCGTGGTTTCCTGCGTCGTTCCCTTGTCCACGCCCAGGCGCCAGGTCTTGAGGTCGTCCGGCTGGCGCAATGCCCCCTTTTTGGCGATCAGCTGCAGGCCGCTGGCGAAGTACGGCGTGGAGAACGCGATCTGCTGCCGCCGCTCGTCGGTGATCGTGAAGTTGGCCGCGACGATATCCACCTTCTGCGAGGCCAGCAGCGGAATACGGTTGGCCGGGTTGGTCGCGCGGAATTCCACCTTCACGCCCAGGCGCCTGGCGATCTCGTTGGCATAGTCGACGTCGAGCCCGACCGGCGCACTGGTCTTCGCATCGACAAAGCCGAACGGCGGGTTGGCGTCGAACACGCCCACGCGCAGCACGCCGGCGCGCTTGATGTCGTCCAGCCGGTCGGCGTGGGCGGGCGCGGCAAATGTGACTAACGCGACCAGGGAGGCGAACACGGGCAGCGCGGCGCGCAGCAGATGCGTACGGAAGTGCATGGTAGTTATCGTGTGAGTCAGAATGGTGCAGACGATAACGAGCCGGCGACGCCGCAGGAACGAATGGTTTCGCAGAACGATATGCTCCGCGTTTGCGCTGACGCGACAGACGGCCCGCAAATCCGTGCCAGAATGGCCGCTTGTCCACAAACGGAACGGAGCTCCGGGGATGTATCGCGGCGAACGGTTCAACGGTTACAGCCACCTCGCGGGGGCGATCCTCGCTGCCGCCGGCATGGCGGTGCTGGTCACGTCATCCGCCCTCAACCACGATGCCTGGAAGGTGGTGAGTTCGGCGGTCTACGGCACCACGCTGGTTCTGCTCTATACGATTTCCACCGTCTATCACAGCGTGCGCGGCCCGGCGAAGGACATCTTCCGCCGACTGGACTATTGCGCGATCTACCTGCTGATTGCCGGCAGCTATACACCCTTTGCGCTTGTCACATTGCGCGGCCCCTGGGGCTGGACGCTGTTCGGCGTGAACTGGGGCCTGGCGGTCATCGGCATCGTCCAGGAACTGTGGATCGGGCATCGCACACGCATCCTGTCGCTCGCGATCTACGTGATCATGGGCTGGCTGGTGCTGATCGCGTTCGGCCCGCTGGCCGCCGCGCTGCCGCGCGCGGGCTTGTACTGGCTGGTCGCAGGCGGCGCCACCTACACCGCCGGCATCGGCTTCTTCCTGTTCGACGAAAAGGTGCGCCACTTCCACGGCATCTGGCACCTGTTCGTACTGGCCGGCAGCATCTGTCAGTTCGTCAGCATCCTCTACTACGTCGGCTAGCCGATGCCGGTTGCACGGCGTAGGCCGGACGACCCAGGCTGACGCTACACCTCCGTCACGGCCGCCGCCGAGTCCGGCGCGGCCACTTCCGACACCACCCCCTCTTCCAGCATCGCGGCGATCTCGGCCGGGCCGTAGCCACATTCGGTCAGCAACGCTCGCGTGTGCTCGCCCAGCCGGGGTGACGCGCTGTGGTATCGCGCCGGCGTCTCCGACAAATGGATTGGCAAGCCGAGCGTACGGATCGGCCCCGCCTCCGCGTGTTGCTGGCGCACCACCATGCCGCGCGCCAGCGTTTGCGGATGACTCAGCGCCTCGCCAATCGAATGCACCGGCCCGGCCGGCACGCCGGCTTCGTCGAATGCCGCCAGCCACTCGGCCGAGGGCCGCGTCATGAGGATCTCGGCCATCGCCGGCAGCAATGTATCGCGATGACGCATGCGGTCCGCATTCAGCCGGTAGCGCGGGTCCTCCACCCATTCGGGGCGGCCCAGCACCTGCGCGATGCGCGTCCAGTTCTTCTCGTTGGCGCCGCCGACGATGATGTGCCCGTCCTGCGTCGGAAAGGCCTGGTACGGCGTGGCGAGCACGTGCGCAGACCCGCTCGGGCCCGGCGATTCCCCGGTGGCAAAGTGGATGGCCGCGTGCCAGTACAACTGCTGCAACCCGGCTTCGATCAGCGACGTCTCCACGACCTGTCCGCGTCCGGTCTTCTGCCGATGCTGATACGCCGCCAGAATGCCGAACGCCGCGAGAATCCCGGCGTTGATGTCGGCAATCGAGTTCCCGGTGCGCAGCGGCGGCCCGCCTTCCTCGCCCGTGATGCTCATCAAACCGGTATAGCCCTGCGCGATCAGGTCAAAGCCGCCCTTGTCCGCGTACGGCCCGGTGCGGCCATACCCCGAGATCGCGCAGTAGATCAGTCCGGGGTTCTCGCGAGAGAGCGTGTCGTAGCCCAGGCCGAGTTTTTCCAGCGTGCCCTTGCGGAAGTTCTCGATGACGACGTCCGCATTGCGGACCATGCGCAGGAAGACCTCGCGGCCTTCCGGGCGCTTGAGATCCAGCGCGATGCCGCGCTTGTTGCGGTTGAGCATCAGGAACGGCGCCGAGACGCCGTTGATCGTGGGTTCGCGATAGCCGCGCGCATCGTCGCCGCCATCGATCTTCTCGATCTTGATGACGTCGGCGCCAAGGTCGGCCAGCATCATCCCGCAGGTCGGGCCGGCCATGATCTGGGCGAGTTCCAGCACGCGCAGGCCGGCCAATGCGCCGGGCTGCGGGTCGGGGGAATCGGACATCGGCATGCTCCTTGGCAGCGGGCCGCCCTAGCGACCCGAGAACGCCGGCGTTTCCTTGGCCAGGAAGGCCCGATAGCCGGTGCGGAAATCCTCGGTGTCGAAGCAGTCGAACGCCGCGTCGATATCGGCAGGCGCGAGCGGCTTGCCCTCCGCCAGCTGCCGCGCAAAGCGCTTGTGCCAGCGCGCCACCAGCGGCGCGCCCGAGGCGATCCGCGCCGCCGTGGCGAGCGCTTCGTCAGCGACCTTGTCATCGGACACCACACGCGATACGAGGCCCATCGCGTACGCCTCCGCCGCGCCGACGATGCGCCCTTCGAACAGCAATTCGAGCGTGCGCGACGTGCCGATCAGGCGGATCAGCGGGGCCATCTCGGCATGGGCCATGACCAGGCCCAGGTTCTTGATCGGCGCGCCGAAGCGGCTGCTCTCGCCACAGATGCGGATGTCCGCCATCGCCGCCACTTCGAGTCCGCCCCCCACGCAGATGCCGTGGATCTGCGCCACCACCGGATGCGGGCAATCCAGCATCGCCTGCGCGGTGGCGTGCATCACGGCACCGTAGGCCACAGCCTGTGGCTTGTTGGCGCGCGTGGTGGCGAATTCGCCGATGTCGTTGCCCGGCGAGAAGGCCCGCTCCCCGGCGCCGCGCACGACGATGCAGCGCACGGACGCATCGGCCGACAGCGCGCGGAACGCCTCGCCAAGCTGGCGCCACATGTCCAACGTGAACGCGTTGAGCTTGGCCGGCCGGTTCAGCACGAGGGTGACGATGGCGTCATCGCGCGTGACCAGCAGCGTCTGATCCTGGGCGGCTTCGCTCATTCCGCGCCTCCCGCCTGTGCCGACACCACCTTGCGGCGCCTTGTCTTTTCCACCAGCCCGCCGATCAGCGGCCACACCAGCACCACGACGGCCAGCGCCATGATCGTGCCCACCAGGCCGTTGGACCAGAACACGTCCATCTGGCCCTGCGACATCAGCATGGTCTGCCGGAACGCATCCTCGGCGCGGTCCCCGAGCACGAGGGCCAGCACCAGCGGCGCGAGCGGATAGTCGAGCTTCTTCAGCACATAGCCGATCACGCCGAAGATCAGCATCAGCCACACGTCGAACATGGCGTTGTGCACGGTGAACGCGCCGATGGCGCAGACCACCAAGATCAGCGGCGCGATGATCGCAAAGGGAATGCGCAGGATCGCGGCGAACAGCGGCACGGTGGACAGCACCACGATCAACCCGGCGAGGTTGCCGAGGTACATGCTCGCAATCAGGCCCCAGACGAACGTCTTCTGTTCGGCAAACAACAGCGGCCCCGGCTGCAGGCCCCAGATCATCAGGCCACCCAGCAGCACGGCGGCGGTGGCGGAGCCGGGGATGCCCAATGCCAGCATCGGCAGCAATGCGCTGGTGCCGGCCGCGTGCGCGGCGCATTCGGGAGCGATCACGCCCTCGACGTTGCCGCGGCCGAACGATTCGCGATTGCGCGAGAAGCGCTTGGCCACGCCATAGCCCATGAACGACGCCGCCGTGGCGCCACCCGGCGTGACGCCGAGCCAGCAGCCGATCACTGACGAGCGGATCAGCGTCATCCAGTAGCGCGGCAGCTCCGCCCACGTCTTGAGCACGACCTTGAGGTCGATGTTGGCGCGCTTGCCGCGAAAGGCGATGCCCTCCTCCATCGTCATCAGGATTTCGCTGATGCCGAACAGGCCGATCACGACCACCAGGAAATCAAAGCCGCGAAGCAGCTCCGTCGACCCGAACGTCATGCGCAAGGTGCCCGACACGGTGTCCATGCCGACGGCGGCCAGCGCGAAGCCGATGCACATGGCAATCACGATCTTCGGCTTGGCTTCCTTGCCCATGCCGATGAAGCTGCAGAACGTGAGGAAGTAGACGGCAAAGAATTCCGGCGGCCCGAAGCGCAGTGCGAATTTGGCCACCAGCGGCGCCAGGAAGGTGATCAGCAGCACGCCCGCCAGCGCGCCGAGGAACGATCCCGTGAACGCGGAGGTCAGTGCGCGGCCGGCCTCGCCCTGCTGGGCCATCGGGTAGCCGTCGAACGTGGTGGCCACCGACCATGCCTCGCCCGGAATATTGAACAGGATCGACGTGATCGCGCCGCCAAACAATGCGCCCCAGTAGATGCAGGAGAGCATGATGATGGCCGAGGTCGGCTCCATCGAGAACGTCAGCGGCAGCAGGATCGCCACGCCGTTGGGCCCGCCCAGGCCGGGCAGCACGCCCACCACGATGCCCAGCAGGATGCCGACCAGCATCAGTCCGACGTTGTGCCACGACATCGCCACCGCGAAGCCGCCCATCAATGCATTGAGTTCTTCCATCCCTGTCTCCTCAGAACCCGAACGCCGCTTCCAGCGGCCCCTTGGGCAGCGGTACGCGGAATTGCATTTCGAAGATCCAGAACAGCACCGCGTTGATCGCCACGGCAGTCAGCATCGCGCGCCACCAGGCAAACTTGCCGATGGCCAGCATGAAGCCCGCGATGAAGATGGCGGACGCGACGTAGATGCCGAGGAAGGCGATCATCGCCACGTAGACGCTCAGCGGCACAAGGATGACGGCCACCTGGCGCAGCTGCGGCCAGGTGACGAAGGTGTCCTGCGAATTGGTGCGCCATGCCTGCCACAGCACGGCCAGGCAGGCCACGAAGATGATGGCGCCGATGCGCAGCGGGAAATAGCCGGCCTGCGGGCCGTCGGGCGCCCAGCCGGCGCCGATCTGGTAGTTGCTGACCATCACGACCACCGCGCCGGCGGCAATCAGCAGCGCGACGGCGATCTCCGCCGTACGCACCGTGATCGCCGCCGGCGCGGCAGGCTCCTGCGTGTGTTCGCTCATGGGTGTCTCCTGCGACGAAGCCCTCTCCCGCAAGCAGGGAGAGGGCGAGTCAATCATCGGGCTGCGACGAAACCGGCCTCTTTGATGATGTCCTTGTGGCGGTTTTCATCCGCCGTCAGGAAATCGGTCAGCTTCTGGCCCGTCAGGAAGTCGTTCTTGAGCGCGTTCTTTTCCAGGTATTCCTTCCACTCCGGCGTGGCCACCACCTTCTGCATCAGGTCCACATAGAACTTCTGCTGGTCCGGCGTCACGCCGCCCGGCAGCATGAAGACCCGCAGCATCTGGTATTGCACGTCCAGGCCCACTTCCTTGCAGGTCGGAATGTCACCCCAGCTCTGCGTGGCCGTGATCTTGGCCGAGTAGTGCATCCGTTCCGGCGCGAACACGCACAGCGCGCGGTGTTCGCCGGCACGCCACTGGCCGATGGATTCGGACGGGTTGTTGACGTTGGAGTCGATGTGCTTGCCGGAGAGCTGCGTCGCGGCTTCGCCGCCGCCCTTGTAGGGGATGTAGATGAAGCGCACGCCGGCCTTGCGTTCCACCTGCGCGGTGATGATCTGGTCCTCGCGCTTGGAACTGGTGCCACCCATCTTGAACTTGGACGGCGTCTTCTTCACCTCGGCAAGGTAGTCGGTCGGGGTCTTGTAGGGCGACTCGGCGTTGGTCCACAGCACGAACTCGTCCTGCGCCACCATCGCCACCGGCGTCAGGTCCCGCCAGTTGAACGGCAGCTGGCTGACCATCGGCACGGTGTAGAGCGCGGACGACGTCACCAGCAGCTTGTGGGGATCGCCCTTCGAGGCCTTGGTGTCCATCAGGCCTTCCGCGCCGCTGGCGCCGGCCTTGTTGACGACGATGACCGGCTGGTTCATCAGCTTGTGCTTGGCGATGATGCCCTGGATCGAGCGCGCCATCTGGTCCGAGGCGCCCCCGGCGCTGAACGGCACGACGACCTCGACCGGCTTGGTGGGCTCCCAGGCGAACGCCGGGGCGGCAAAGGCAACACTGAGTAGCGATGCACACGCCAGGGCGCGTGCTGTGTAACGCAACGTCATGATTTGTCTCCTTTGATGGCGGCCGTGCGCTCTGGGGCGCATCGGCCTTTTTTTATCGAGCCGCCTCGACGGACGACCCCTGTTTGCTACCTGGTTCCTGCTGTCTTCCGATGCTGTTGTCAGGCCGCGCGCAATGCCGGTTGCGCGGCTGCTGCACGCAGGCTGTTCATCGCCGCCAGCACACCGCCCGCGTGATGCGGTACGCCGGCCAGCGCCAGGCCCATCTCCACGCCTGCCAGCGTGCCCATCAGCGTGAGGTCGTTGAAATCGCCAAGATGGCCGATGCGGAAGACCTTGCCGGACAGCTTCGACAAGCCCTGCCCCAGCGACATGTTGAAGTTCTCCAGCACCACCTTGCGCAGGGCGTCGGCACTGTGGCCATCCGGCATGACCACGGCGGTCAGCGCCGGACTGTATTCGGCGGGGTTCTGGCACAGGACTTCCAGGCCCCAGGCGTTGACACAGGCGCGCGTGGCCTCGGCGTGGCGGCGATGGCGGGCAAACACGTTCTGCAGGCCCTCTTCCAGCAGCATGTCGCAGGCTTCGGACAGGCCGTAGAGCAGGTTAGTGGCCGGCGTATAGGGCCAGAAGCCGTTCTTGTTCGCCTCGATGATTTCTTCCCAGCCCCAGAACGCCCGCGGCAGCTTCGCCTTGGCCGACGCGGCGACAGCCTTCGCGCTGACCGCATTGAACGACAGCCCCGGCGGCAACATCAGCCCCTTCTGCGAGCCGGACACGGTGACATCCACGCCCCACTCGTCATGGCGGTAGTCGACGGAACCGAGCGAGGAGATGGTGTCGACCAGCAGCAGCGCCGGATGCCCTGCCGCATCGATCGCGCGACGCACGGCGGCAATGTCGGACGTCACGCCCGTGGAGGTCTCGTTGTGGACTACGCAGACCGCGCGGATCTCGTGGTTGCGATCCTCCGCCAGCCGGGCGCCGATGGCGGCGGCATCCACGCCGTGACGCCAGTCGCCGACCAGGAATTCGGGATTCAGGCCGAGCTTGTCGGCCATCTTCTTCCAGAGGGAGGCGAAGTGGCCGGTCTCGAACATCAGCACGCGGTCGCCCGGCGACAGCGTGTTGACCAGCGCGGCCTCCCACGCACCGGTGCCGGAGGCGGGATAGATCACAACGGGCTGCGTGGTCTGGAAGATCTTGCGGATATCGGCCAGGACCTTCTTGCCCAGTTGCTGGAATTCGGGGCCCCGGTGGTCGATGGTCGGATAGTCCATCGCGCGAAGCACCCGGTCGGGCACGTTGGTCGGCCCCGGAATCTGCAGGAAGTGCCGGCCGCTGGGATGGGAGTTCAGTCGGATCATGTCGCCTCGTGTCCTTCGGTTTGAATTTTGTATTCAAAAAACGGAGATGCACTGCGGGTCCGGCATGCGGGATAATGTGGGGCGGCGCAAGCACCGTCCGTTCCGCAAAAAAGCCTTATTAATCAATGAAACTAAGGCTTTTCAGCCGATCATCGCGCTGATCCGGGCATGGCCAGTGGCACCGGAATGCAGTTCGTGCTTGCACAAGATTATGTTTTGAATACAATACTGTCAAGCCACACGAGCCCTGATGAGCACAAATCCAACCTCCCCCTCCCAGGCCGTTGACCGCCAGATCCTGCATGTGGCGGTTGCCCAGCGTCTGCGCACGATGATCATGGAAGGCGATCTGGCGCCGGGCACGCGGCTCAATGAACGGGTGCTGTGCGACCTGCTGCAGGTCTCGCGCACGCCGCTGCGGGAAGCGTTCAAGGTGCTGGCCGCCGACGGGCTGGTGACGCTGCTGCCCAACCGTGGCGCCGAGGTGGTGGTGTTGTCGCAGGAATCCATCAACCACCTGTTCGAGATGATGGGCGCGCTGGAAGCGATGTCCGGCGAACTGGCGTGCCAGCGGATCACCGACGCGGAGCTCAACGAGATCCGCGCGCTGCACTTCGAAATGCTGGCGTGCCACGCCCGGCGCGACCTGCCCAACTACTACGCGCTCAACCGGCGGATTCACGACGCGATCAACGCGGCGGCTCGCAATCCGATCCTCGAGGAGACCTATCGCCGAATCAATCTGCGCATTCAGGCGCTGCGCTTCCGCTCCAACTTCGACCACGACAAATGGGACCTGGCGGTGCGCGAGCACGGCGCCATGCTCGATGCCCTGGCGAATCGCGACGGCGCCGCGCTGCGTGACATCCTGCGCGCGCACCTGCAGCACAAGCACGATGCACTGATCGCCGAACTAGAACGCGCACAGGACGCCGCCGCCTGACACGGGCTTTCGCGCCACGGCTGCCCGCGGCGTGCGACTCCGGCCTAGGCGGCGTCCCCAGTGCATGCAACCGGAGACCCCACGCCCATGGCCCTGCCCACCACCCCCACGCCGCCCGGCGTGCAGCCGCTGCGCTTCATGCCCGGCGCCGCCGCTGCGCCGGCCCTGCAGTCGCCGCTGTATCGTCGTCTGGCCGCCGAATTGCGCGGCGACGTCCTGTTCGATACCGCGAGCCGCGGCCGCTATGCCACCGACGCGTCGATCTACCAGATCATGCCGATTGGCGTGGTGGTGCCGCGCGACGAAGCCGACGCGCGACTCGCCCTCGACATCGCCCGCGACTTCAAGGCGCCGCTGCTGCCGCGCGGCGGCGGCACCAGCCAGTGCGGCCAGACCGTGGGCGAGGCGCTGGTCATCGACAACAGCAAGTTCCTGAACCAGGTGATCGACTTCGATCCCGAGGCGCGCACGGTCACCGTGCAGCCCGGCATCGTGCTCGACCACCTGAACGCGTGGCTCAAGCCGCACGGCCTGTGGTTTCCGGTGGACGTATCCACGGCCGCGCAATGCACCATCGGCGGCATGACTGGCAACAACTCGTGCGGATCGCGGTCGATCCAGTACGGCAACATGGTGCACAACGTACTGGGCGTCGATGCCATCCTGGCCGGCGGCGAGGATGTGCGCTTCGATGCCGGGTGGCCCGCCGATGGCGCCCCGCATCGCGCCATCGCCGACGGCGTGCGCCGCATCGCCGAACGCGAGCGTGACGCCATCGCGCAGATGTACCCCAGGGTGCTGCGCCGCGTGGGCGGCTACAACCTCGATATCTTCCATCCGCAGAGCGAGCGGCCTTACACCGCCGACGGCGGCGTCAACCTGGCGCATTTGCTGGTCGGCTCCGAGGGCACGCTGGCCTACTTCCGGCACATCACGCTGCAACTGGCGCCGCTGCCGACGCACAAGACGCTGGGTGTGGTGAATTTCCCGACGTTCTACCAGTCGATGGATTTGACGCGCCATATCGTCGGCCTGCAGCCGTCGGCAGTGGAACTGGTGGATCGGACAATGATCGACCTCGCGCGCAACAATCCCGCGTTCCGGCCGGTGATCGACCGCGCGCTGGTCGGCGAGCCCGAGGCCATCCTGCTGGTGGAATTCGCCGGGGAAGACCGCGATGCCACGCTGCGCGGCCTGGCGCGCCTGGTCGAGCTGATGGCCGACCTGGGCCTGCCCGGGTCCGTGGTGGAAATGCCCGACGCCGGCCCGCAGAAGGCGCTGTGGGAAGTCCGCAAGGCCGGGCTGAACATCATGATGAGCATGAAGGGCGACGGCAAGCCGGTGTCCTTCATCGAAGACTGCGCCGTGCCGCTGGAACACCTGGCCGAGTACACCTCGCGGCTGACCGAGGTCTTCCACAAGCACGGCACGCGCGGTACGTGGTATGCGCACGCCAGCGTCGGCACGCTGCACGTGCGGCCGATCCTCGACATGCGCCGCGACGGTGCGGCCAAGATGCGCGCGATTGCGGAGGAAGCCGCCGCGATGGTCCGCGAATACAAGGGCGCCTATTCCGGCGAGCACGGCGACGGCCTGTGCCGCGGCGAATGGGTGGCCTGGCAGTTCGGCCCCGCGCTGAACCGCGCGTTCGAAGAGGTCAAGGCGCTGTTCGACCCGGAGAACCGCTGCAATCCCGGCAAGATCGTGCGCACGCCGAAGATGGACGACACGCCGTTGTTCCGCTTTCCGCCGGGCTATACGGTCGCGCCGGTCGAGCCAGCGCTGGACTGGTCGGCATGGAACGTGACGCGCGATCCGGTCACGGAAGCGGAGAGCGCACCGGGCACCGGGCGCGATCCCGCGCGCGGCCTGGCCGCCGCGGTGGAGATGTGCAACAACAACGGCCACTGCCGCAAGTTCGATGCCGGCACGATGTGCCCGAGCTATCGCGTCACGCGCGATGAGCAACACCTGACGCGCGGCCGGGCGAATACGCTGCGGCTGGCGCTGTCCGGTCAGCTCGGCGCGGAAGGCCTGCTCGATCCGGCGGTCAAGGACACCATGGACCTGTGTGTGTCCTGCAAGGGCTGCAAGCGCGACTGCCCCACGGGCGTGGACATGGCCAAGATGAAGATCGAAGTCCGCGCCGCGCACGCCAGGGCGGGCAAGTTGCGTGCGCGCGACTGGCTGGTGGCCTTCCTGCCGCGCTATGCGGGCCTTGCCAGCAAGATGCCGTGGCTGTTCAACCTGCGCGACCGCGTGCCGGGGTTGCCGCAGTTGACGGAGCGGTGGCTGGGCCTCTCCGCCAAGCGGTCCCTGCCGCGCTGGCAGCCGGCATTCCTGCGGGACGACTACAAGCATCCGCCCACCGGCGGCAAGGAAGTCGTCCTGTTCGTCGACACCTTCAACAACCATATGGAGCCCGCCAATGCCCGCGCCGCGCAGCGCGTGCTGGAAGGCGCCGGATACACGGTGCATTTGTCGGCGGTGCCGGGAGAACGTCCGCTGTGCTGCGGCCGGACCTTCCTCGCGGCGGGCCTGGTCGACGAGGCGAAAGCGGAGGCAAAGCGTGCGCTCGACGCGTTGCTGCCTTATGTCTCGCGCGGCGTGGCGGTGGTCGGGCTGGAGCCGTCCTGCCTGCTGTCGATGCGCGATGAATTCCTGCAGTACGGCTACGGCGACGCCGCGCGGATGCTGGCCGGCAATGCGTTGCTGTTCGAGGAATTCCTCGTGCGCGAGCACGCCGCCGGACGCTTCGCACCAACGCTGCAGCCCATCGCCAATGCGCGGGCGCTGTTGCACGGCCATTGCCACCAGAAGGCATTCGACGCCGTGCGCCCCGTGGAACAGGTGCTCGGCTGGATTCCGGGGCTCAAGACCGAACTGATCGAATCATCGTGCTGCGGGATGGCCGGAAGCTTCGGCTACGAGGCGGAGCACCACGAAGCGTCGATGAAGATGGCCGAGCTGTCATTGCTGCCCGCCGTGCGCAACGCCGACGCGCAGACGCTGGTGGTCGCGGACGGGACGAGCTGCCGGCACCAGATCCACGACGGCGCCGGTCGCGAGGCACTGCACGTGGCACGCGTGTTAGAGATGGCTATGGGCGGTTAGAGGTTGCTTCAAAAAAAACTGGCGTCGTGCGCGGCAAGCTAGTACGGCAAGGCTGCGCAACGACGCCAGCATCATTTTGATAGTGCCTCTCCTCTTACTGCGGCACCAGTTCGACGCGTTCGCGCGCTTCCTTCTCCACGGCCTTGCGCGTATAGACCAGCGGGAAGTACTCCCCCTTGGCCCACAGCGGCGCGAGATCACGATAGTGCGGACTCGCCGGATTGCCCGACTGGCCCGGCGTGTTCACCACGCGCGAGGCATCCCAGTTGCCAACATCCAGCACCATGCGGAACGATGCGCCCGCTGTGAGCTGGAAGTCGCTGTTGCGGTAGCTCGTGTTCATCGGCGTGAACGACGATCCGCCGATCGGCCCCGCGTTCACGTCGTACTGCTGGCGCAGCGCCGGATCGAGGATCGCTTGCAGCGGATGGCTGAACACCGCCGTGTGCAGCTTGCCCCATTGCCACGTCTTCGGGTCGGCGCCCAGCTTCTTCTCGATCTCGACCATCGCGGACTTCAGCGTGCCCATCATGATGTCGTTGCGCTTCTCCACCGCCATCCAGGTGTCCGGCCGCTCCAGCACCGCGATCACGCGGCTGGCATCGGCGGCGCCCACCAGCCGCGCGCCCTCCTGCGACAACGCGGCACGCACGACTGCCGTGCGCAGATACTTGCTGAACCAGACCTCGTACAACGCCGCCGCGGCGCTGTCGGCGCGCTCGTTGCCATCCCAGTTGCGCAACAGGTCCAGGCCGCGCTGCACCTGGGCGTCGCTGCTGTTGAGCGGCTTGACCAGTGCCACCACGCGCTGCGCGGGCAGCGACACGGTATCGTTCTGCCACGCCATCGAGTCTTCGAGCGAACTGCGGGGATTCGCCCCGACCAGCGCCTTCAGCCGGCGCGCGCGTGCGCTGTCGCTCCATTCATAGCCCACGCCGATCTTCGCGGCCGGGTGGTTGGCGGGGATGTTGTTCTCGTTGGCGGTCACCACGTAGCCGGGCGCCGGATTGAAGGCCCACGGCAACTCGTCCATGTTGCGATACCCGGCCCACTCATAGCGACCATCGCCGGGCACCGGCGTCAGGCCGTCCCAGTTCGGACGGTTGACGGTCAGCCCGCCGGGAATCCAGCCGATGTTGCCGAAGCGGTCCGCATACACCTGGTTCTCGCCCGGCGCGCCCCAGCGGTTCATCGCCGCGCGGAACTGGTCCCAGTTCTGGGCGCGCATGTAGTCCATCGAACCGAAGTACGGCGCCATGCCGTAATCCAGCCAGGCCGCGCGCAGCGACCAAGCGCGGTTGCTCTTGGGGTCCGCGTAGAGCACGGGGCCGTGGCGCGAGAAATCGATGGTGACCTTGCGCGGCGTGGCCTCGCCACGTACGGCAATCTGCTCGGTGATGGTTTCCATCGGCTCCCAGCGGCCCTTGTACTTGTACTCGTGAGGCTGCGCGGGGTTGGTCTCGTAGACGTACAGATCCTCCTGGTCCATGTAGAACCGCGTCAGGCCAAACGCGACGGTGCCGTTGTGGCCGATCGAGATACCGGGCAGGAACGGCTCGCCCGCGCCGATCACCGACAACCCCGGTGCATTCAGGTGGCTGATATAGCGCAGGCTCGGCGCGCCATGTGCGCGGTGCGGATCGTTGGCAAGGATCGGGCGCCCGGTGGTCGTGCGGCTGCCGGCAATCACCCAGTTGTTCGAGCCGAGGCTGCGCGCGGTGTCGCTCGACGCGTCCACGGTCGCATAGAGCTGCTCCACCGGGATGTTGTCTGCCTTGGCTCCGGTGGCGGGGCTCCACCATTCCTTCGGGAATCGCGGCGCCGCCGTGGCCAGGTCATACGCGCGACGCAGTTCGGCAGCCGGGATCGCGCAAGGGTCGAGCCCCTCTGGGAGCTTGGGCTCCACCGGCGGATCGAGTTCGCGCCGCACCCAGTCGGCGCGCACCGCATTTGGCTTGACGTAGCAGTAGATCTGCGCGCGATCGATCTCGCCCGTGAAGTTCAGCGTCAGGCCATGATGGCGGATGCGGACGATGTCCTCCGCGCGCCAGCGTGCGGGCTTGTAGTTGAGCACCTTGAACTCGGGCGGCAGCAGTTCCGGGTGTGCTTCCGTCTGCGCCACGTAGGCATTCACGCCCGCGACAAACGCTTCCGCCACACGCTTGGCGTCGGACCCGTAGGCCAGCCATTCGCGATACATGTCCCCCCGGAACAGCACCGCGCGCGCCATGCGGTCTCCGTCCACATAGGCGGCGCCGAAGTCCTTGGCCATCTCGCCCAGGCCGCGCTTGCGCCAGAGATCGATTTGCCAGAGGCGGTCGCGCGCGGCCATGAAGCCCTGCGCGTAGAAGGCGTCATAGAGCGTGCCGGCGTAGATGTGTGGCACGCCCCAGCGATCGACCAGGATACTCGCGGGCTTTTCCAGCCCGGGCACCGTGAAGCGGTCCGGTCCGGCGGCGATGGCGGAGGTGGCGGCGGCAGCCGTGGCGAGCCATGCCAATGCGACGGCTGTGCGCCGCAGGCGAGAGGGCGTGGGGAACATCGGATCTACTCCTCGGGAGGCTGGGCACGTACCTGTCAGCGCCAGCAGAGCTATGAGGATAGCGGAATGTGATGGCGGCGGCGATCATGCGCCGCCGCAAAGACGCGCAGGTGTGGCGCGGCAGCAGCGGGAAGACGGTGGGACGGCGAAGGCTCGGCGGAGAGTCGGCGGAGGATTGGCGGAGGGCCGATGAAGCCTCGACGGCGGATAGACGGCGAGTCGGAAGCGGCTAGTACACGTCGCGCCGGTAGCGTCCGGCCTCGGTCATCTGCTGCAACCGCGCTTCGCCGAGGATGCCGGCCAGCGCCGCGTGGACGCCTCCGGCCATGCCTTGCAAGCTGCCGCAGACGTAAATGGCGGCACCGTCCTCCACCCATTCGCGCAGGCTCGCTGCCTGCGCCACGACGGCGTCCTGCACATAGTGCGGCATGCCACCGTCGCGCGACCAGGCGCGGTCGATCCGTTGCAGCACGCCCTGTTCACACCACGCCGCCAGCTCCGCGCCGTGGAAGTCGTCATGCGCGGCGGAGCGCTCTCCGAACAACAGCCAGTTGCGATGCTGGCCGGCGGCGGCTCGCGCCTTTATCACGGCGCGCAGGCCGGCAAGGCCCGTGCCGTTGCCAATCAGGATAAGCGGGCGATCGTCGGCAGGCGGATGAAATGCGCGGTTGGCGCGTACCCGCAATGCAAGGTGCCCGCCCACCGGCGCGTGTTCGGTGAGCCAGCCCGATGCCAGTCCGAGCCGTCCATCATCGTGCTGCGTCTGGCGCACCAGCAGCTCCAGGCGACCATCGGCCGGCAACGACGCAATCGAATATTCGCGATGGGGCAGCGCGGGCAGCGCGTCGATGAGTTGTTGCGGGGCCAGTCCGGCCATCGTCGCGAAATGCGCATCGGGTAGCGGCAGGCGCGTGGCCAGCGCTTGCGCCAACGTCGTCGCGCGGCTGTCGCAGCGGACCGGCGTGGCGCCGTCGAGCGCGAGTCTGTCCAGCAGGCGCGCGACCACCTCAGGGGCATGGCTCGGGCCGACTTCGGCGATATCGCCCGCGATCCAGTCGAGATCGCTCGCGTCCACCGGCATCAGCGCCAGATGATAGGCCGGCGCGCCCTGGCTGCCGGGGTTCAGCCACCGGCGCTCGACCAGTTGCCAGCGGCCATAGCGCGGCCGCTCCCAGTCGGCGATCTCGGCGCCGCCGCTCAGCGCGGACAGATGGTTCTGCCAGTGGCGCAGCGCGCCCGGGTCGCCGTTATCGACCTCGACCATATCGAACAACGCTTGCGCCTGATGGCGCTGGAGCCAGCCCGACAGCGCATGGCCGAACGCGCAGAAGCGCGCGTAGCTGCTGTCGCCGAGCGCCAGGATGCCGTAGCGCAACTGGCGCAGGCCTTCCGGTGCGGCACCGGACATCAGGCGACGCGCAAAGCCCGACGCGCTGTCCGGCGCATCGCCCTCGCCCGTCGTGCTGACCAGGAACAGGGCCTGCCCGCACGCGGCCAGACGCGCCCCGTCCAGTTCGGCAAACGACAGCAACTGCACGGGCAACCCCGCACCCTGCAGCGCCTTCGCCGTCTGCATGGCAAGCCGCTCGGCAAAGCCGGTCTGGCTGGCATAGGCGATTAGTGTCGGGCGGTCCTCGCCGGTGGGCTGATCGGCCAACGCCGTCCGTGCGGCGCGGCGGCGGCGATGCTGGCCGATGATTGCCGCACAGAATCCCGCGTAGGCGATTACCACGCCGGCGGCCATCGCCGGACGGCTGCCGGCGAGCAGGGCCAGCATCACGCCAGCCAGAAGAACTATCCACGGGAGGGCCCGACGCGCGCTCATGACAGCATCGCGGCAAACGCCGGCGTGGTGATTTCGTCAAACCCTTCCTGCGTGCGCACCAAAAAGCGTGCGGCCAGCGCATGGCGCTGCGCGAAGGCCAGGCCGGCTTGCGGGCCGAGGACGGTCAGCGCGGTGGAGAGCGCATCGGCCATCATGCATTCGCGGTGGATCACCGTCACCGATGCCAGCGCGTGCGCGGCGGGATACGCGGTACGGGGATCGATCGTGTGCGCATAGCGGCGGCCGTCCTGCTCGAAGTAGCGACGGTAGTCGCCCGACGTGGCGATCGACAGACCCAGCAGCGCAATCCGCGTGCGCGGCACGCGTCGTGGATCGCTGTCGGCGGCGGGCGATTCGAGGTCCACCCACCACGGCATGCCATCGGGCTTCAGGCCCTGCCCGCGCAGCTCGCCGCCGATCTCGACCAGGTGGTGCACGATGCCGCGCGCATCCAGATAGCGCGATACCGCATCCACCGCGAACCCCTTGGCGATCGCGCAGAAGTCCAGCGACAGGCCACCGGGTTGCCGTGCACGGCGGTTGGGGACGTCGATGTCGATGCGCTGCCAGCCGCATTGCTGGCGCACGCGCGCCACGTCGTCCGGCGTCGGCGCGGTCTGACGCGTGCCCGACGGGCCGAAACCCCACAGGTCCACCAGCGGACCGGCGCTCGGGTCGTAGGCGCCGCCGCTATCGCGCGCGGTCTGCAACGCCGCCTGCAGAACCGCGAAGGCATCTTCGGGCAACGTGACCCACGTATCGGCGGCGGCGCGATTGAAACGGCTCAGGTCCGAGGTATCGGACCAGTTGCTCATCTGCGCGATCACGCTGCCGAGCACCGCGCGAATACCGTCGGCAACATCGTCGACCATCGCGTCGACGGTGGCGTCGGAGATAGCTGCTTCGTCCTGTTCCGGCGGCATCACCGCGGAGACGGACCATGTGGTCCCCATCGTATCGCCCGCCCACTGCCGCACCTGGCCGCGCTCATCGGGCATGGGCGGCGGCGCGGTCAGCGAGACGGGAATGAGGATGCGATCCATCGGGTGGGCGGACGTTGCGGGACGATTGCAGCAGGCTTAATGCGGCATTTACTGCGGCAGGACTTCGACCGTCACGGCATACGTCGCGCGACGTGTCTTGGCCTGCTTGATCGACGTCTTGTCGTCGCGCACCTCGGCTTCCATCCAGTACATGCCCGCGGACGGCCACTTGACGCTGAACTTGCCGTCGGCGTCGGTGGTGACATCGAATTCCTGCAGCTTGTCGCGATAGCGGGTGCCGCCCGGCACCACCGACACCTTCAGGTTGCTGGCGGGCTTGCCGTCGAGCAGCAGGCGGAAGCTGGCCGTATCGCCGGCCACGAGGTCATTCGGGTGCGTGATCGGCGCCAGCTCCAGGCCACGGCCGGTGGTGGCCAGCACCTGCTTGCTCGGCTTGCCGGCCGTGACAAACGCCTCCACGCGGCCCGCGGCTTCCGTCACCTGCAGTTCCTGCGCGTTGGCCGGCACGTTCGCCGCGAAGGCATCAGCGGCGCCGCGCCAGCGTTTGGTCTGGCCATTCTCCTTCCAGCTGGCGAATATCCCCTGGTTCAGCACGGCGACCCTATAGGTGCCGGGCTGCGCCAGGTGCAGGTCAAACGTGCTGCGATACTTGCCGGTGGCGGCGTTCTCCGCGCGCACGGCGGCGCCGTCGGGTCCGGTCACGGCCAGCGCGTCCAGGCGCATCGGCACGTGCTCGAAGTAGAACAGGTCATTGGACACCGCGGCGTCCACCGTCACCCACGGGTCGTTGCCGGACAGCACGGTGGCCGACGGCAGCAGCCACTGGCGGTGGGCATGGGCGGCCAGCGGGGCCAGGGCGGCCAGCGCCAGCACCATGGTACGGGCGGCGCGGGTGGCAATTTGTCGGGAGAAGCGGGCAGGCTTGGTCATCGTCAGGCTCCGTGTCACATCGAATCGGTTCAGGGCTTCAGCTCGACGGCAACGCCGCCGAGTTCGTTGTCGCCCCTGGCGCGCGCGGTCTGGATTGCTTTCGGCGGCCACGCAAACGGCACGCGTACGATCTCGCGGCCACCCACTTCACGCGCGGCTTCCACCACGAGCTGGTAGTCACCGGCCGGCAGCTTGCCGAGCGGCACCTTGCCGTCCGCGAACGAGACCACATGCTCGCCCGGCGCGCGCGTGGCACCGGAGATGCCATCGGCCGGCATCTGCATGTCGCGGCCGGCCTTGCGCCACCACTGGCGCATGTCCTTCAGCCACTTGGTGCCTTCGCCATCCTTCAGCTTGCCGTCGTACCAGACCGCGAGCGTCGACACCGGGCTCTGGTCCGCACGCTCGACCCATACCGAGACATACGGACGGTGGTATTCGGCCACGTTCAGGCGGGGAATCTCCACCTTGACGTTCATGTCGGCCGCCATGGCGGGAGCCAGCGGCGCGGCGGCCAAGCCAGTCACGGTGACGGTAAGGAGTCGGCGCATGTCGGAACTACCTCTCTCGGTTGGATTGAAAGCGAATCAGTGAATGATCAGGATGGCCAGCAACAGCGGCACGACGAGGCCGGCGCCCACCAGCGGCCATGTGGCGGTGCGGCCCACGGCGTGCAGCTTCAGCAGGAACAGGCCGGTCACGCTGAAGATCAGACACGCGATGGCAAAGGTGTCGAGAAACAGGCTCCACGCGCGGCCCGTGTTGCGGCCCTTGTGCAGGTCATTGAAATACGAGATCCATCCGCGCGACGTGGTCTCGTACTGGACCTCGCCGCTATCCAGCGCCACGCTGACCCAAGCGTCGCCACCGGGGCGTGGCAGTGCCACGTAGATTTCATCGGCGGACCATTCGGCCTCACGCCCGCCGGCCTCGATGGCGAGCGCGCGGGACAGCCAGTCCGCCAGCGCGGGCGGCACGGTGCCCTTCTGGTTGCCCGATGATGCGGCAGCCGGCGCAGCGCGCCTGACCGCCGCCAGGACCTCGCGCGGCGCGGTGTCGTTGCGCGTGACGACGATCGGCCTGGCCTCGATCTGGCCCGCATGGTTGAGCGTGAATCCCGTGATGGCGAACAGCAGCATCCCGATCAGGCAGATTGCGGAACTGATCCAGTGCCACTGATGAAGATGCTTGAGCCAGAAGGCACGGCGCTGCTGGCCGGAGGCTGGCGGGATGTCGGTCATGGGGCGAAAAAGAAAGCAGGCGGCGGTCCGGCTGGATCACACCGCAGTCATGCGCAGGACGGTGGCATCACAATCGCACGACAGACCGAAGGATGATAATAGTTCTCATTTTAAACCGCAATGAATGGCAACCTGGCAATCAGGGGATTTCATTACGGTTGATTACGGAGCATATGGTCGGGCGATCGCCCGGGCGGGGGCTGCCCAGATCGAATGACACCATCGCTTTGCGCGTCGTCGCGCCAAATCGAGTAGCGGGTGAGTGGCTGGTCGAATGGCCGGTCGAGGTGGCTGGTCGAGTCGTTACTCAGTCGCTCCATACACCATGGCGCGCCGGGCCCGCTCCTCCGGGCGGGATGGGTCGTAATACTTATCGGCCCACGTGCGATCCCGGGCCAGCGTCAATCGACGGTGCTGCGTCGGGTGCTGTTTATCGTCAATAAAGATGGCGCGTGCACGATAGTGTTCGTATAGCCTCATGAACTCGGCAATGTAGATGCCCGCGACGTGCCGGTCCTTTATCTCCAGCAAATTCTCATCGTTGTTGTGCTCCGAATTCTCGCTCATGTTTGCCGAGCCAGTGAAGACCACCGGGCTTTCGCCCTCTCCGTCGATGACGATGAATTTGTGGTGAATGACAACGGGGGCATAACCTGGCGATTTTTCACCGGGGAAATTCAATGGCTCCGGATCGAAGCCAGCCGGCACCGTCTTCGCATTAAAGTATTCGCCGTCAATCACGTCCCGGTTTTTCTTGCTGCGATGGTAGAGCTCCATGTTTGCCAGTTGCGGCCCGGTCACCTTCTTCTTCCCATCCTGCGCGGCCTGCGTCTTCGCGGCACCACTGGCACTGAGATTGTTGACGATGCCGAACATCATCAACCCTCGCTTTGCCGCACCGAAGCACGCTTCACGAAGGCGCTTGTCCGTCGGCGTGAAGATGCAGAACACCACCGAGTGCTCGGCGCGCTTGATGGCATCGACAATGGTGTCTATTTGCTTCGTGATTTTGCTGGGCTCGGGAGACAACGCAAGGCGTACCGTAGCCGGACCGACGGAAATCGATGTCGTCCAGGCGGGGGCGAGCTTCGCGGTCGCCCCTTTCTTCGGGTTGTCGGCCAGGGCTCTGGCGCGCTGCGCGTAGTGCTTGGCCAGGGGCGCCGAATCAAACAGGTGGAGCAGATTCGCCTGTTGCGTAATGCCTTCGGTGGTGAAGTTTGCAGAGCCCATCAGCACCCGGGTCGGCTTGCCGGTCGCGTCCGGCCCATCGCTCGCCAGATACTTGTTATGCATGATGGAAGTCTTGTCACGCGGAAAGAAATCAATGCTGTGGCCGTGCTCGTCGACGACATCCTGATTTGGCGACGGTTTTGCGGGGACAGCGGCCCTCGCTGGCTTTCCATTCATCGCGGGCTTTGCCTTCTTCCCCGAGATAATGTGCGAGTCGTACACGATCGCCAGTGAATGCTCCCCCTGGGCTTGCGCGAAGTCGCTCAGTCTCGGAATGGCCCAAAGCTTGTCGGTCAGGTGGTACACCGCTCCGACCGCCCTGCTGGCGCCGCCAAGCACTTGCCCGAACGCCTTGTGGAGGTCGTTGGCCAGCCACTCTCTTAGTACGAGAGCCTTGTCCGCGGGCGGCGCTGCGGTGGGGCTCAGCTTCATGGCCTTCAGTTTGCGCGAGAATGCCTGCGAGCTCAGCACTGCCCTGTTGAACCACGTGCCGATACCGTCCTTGATATGCGGCGGCAGTGTTACCGTGGTGGCGCCGGCAGCTTCCGCGAGGATGCGAGGATGCGCTGGCGTGCCGACCACCGGATACGCCGTGTACGTAAAGGTGGCCCCCCGGTCTGGCTCGTCGATGCGGGCATCCCACCACATGAATTTCTGGATCGGCGCCTTGTCCGAATCGACGTCCGCGGCATTGGCGGAAACGGGCCCGTCAAATGTCACTCGGTTGGGAAGCCAGCTCTCATCCTTCTGTGTTTTCCCATCGACCGACCTGAATCCCGGGCTTCGTTTGATGGCAAACCCGAGAAAATCCGCGCGGGTACCGCCTTCATCCCAGTCCAGGGCCAGGAGTACCAGGGTTGGCGACAAATATCCTCTGAGTTTGACAGCCATGGTCGATGCTCCTTGAATCCGGATAGGAAAACCATCAGCGTTTCAGATTATTTTGCCGGTTGGTCTTTGACAAGAAATGGAAAGCGAAACCCGCATGCCGGTGCCTTTCCATGACAAGTCCAACTCTGCCAACGCAAGCAATCAATCTGCTGTTTTGGGATGCGCAGACTAGCGGGACGCCGATGGCGTTTCAAATTGCATTCGGCATTCCACCTGTTTGAGGGATTCAGGCCAAGGCTCACGCGCAGTAGGAACCGAGGCCTGCGCGGACCGGCTCGATCCCCAACTGGAGACGCGCACCATGCAGTATGCGTGATGCCTCCAGATCACTTGCAACTCCCCTGCCGCAAACCCGGCGCGCGATGCATGGGTGAGAAGCGCCTTTATCAGCACCCCAGTCCTATCAGTATTTTCCCCCGATCAAGTTTGTCGATGGCGCGGCCGTTATGGGCACGTATAGAGGGCAAAACCCCAAAGAGCCCCGCTGACAAATCACGTAAACGGAGGATTGGATGTTGCACAACCTGAGCTTGAGAAAAAAGCTGTTATTGCCATTGGTGCTGAGTTGGGCGTGCCTGCTGGCGATCACGCTGTGGAATGCGTGGCAGATGCGCGCGATGCGTCTGCATGACCGGCAGTTGACCCTGGAGCAGGTGACCGACACCGCCAATTCCGTCGTCGCCGAGTATGAAGCGATGGCTCGCGCCGGCAAGATGACGACCGAGGAAGCCCAGAAGCAGGCGCTGGACCGTGTGCGCGCGATGCGCTTTGGCGCGGACGGCTACTTCACGCTGATGCGCTCGGACACGGTCGTGCTGATGCACGCGATCAAGTCGGAGATGAACGGCAAGAACATGTCGGACATGAAGGACCCGAACGGCGTCTACCTGTTCCGTGACATCGCCCAGATCGGCAAGACCGCCGGCAAGGGCTTCATCGAGTATCTGTGGGCCAAGCCGGGCGCCGAGGCGCCGCAGCCCAAGCTCAGCTACGTGCTGAACTTCAAGCCGTGGGACTGGAACTTCATCGCCGGCTTGTATCTCGATGACATCCATGCCGAGTTCCGCGCCGCGCTGTGGAAGGCGATGGGCTGGCTGCTGGCAGTGGGCGCGTTGATGAGCGTGGTGATGGTACGGGTGTCGATGAGCCTGCAGAAGCAGCTTGGCGGTGAACCCGCGTTGACGTCAGAAATCGCCGCGCGTATCGCCGACGGGGATCTCGGCTCCCATGTGGAAACCGCGCCGAACGACCGTGAGAGCGTGCTCTACAACATGCAGCAGATGCAGGCGCGGCTGACCGGCGCCATCGGCCAGATTCGCGGCTCGGCGGACTCGATCGCCGGCGCGGCGCGCCAGATTGCCGCCGGCAACGTCGATCTGTCACGCCGCAGCGAAGAGCAGGCCGCATCGCTGGAGCAGACCGCCGCCAGCATGGAAGAACTGACCAGCACGGTCCGCCAGAGTGCCGACAATGCCCGGCAGGCCAGCCGACTGGCCGAAGGCGCGTCGGATATCGCGGTGCGCGGTGGCGAGATCGTCCACAAGGTGGTTGGCACCATGGGCGAGATCAAGGCGGCATCCGGCAAGGTGGTGGACATCATCGGCGTGATCGAGGGCATTGCTTTCCAGACCAACATCCTGGCGCTGAATGCCGCCGTGGAAGCGGCACGTGCCGGCGAACAGGGTCGGGGCTTCGCGGTGGTGGCGGGCGAAGTGCGCAGCCTGGCGCAGCGCTCGGCGACGGCGGCCAAGGAGATCAAGGCGCTGATCGACAACTCGGCGCAACGGGTGGAGGACGGCTCCCTGCTGGTGGAAAATGCCGGCAAGGCGATGGAGGAAATCGTCGAGGCCGTGAAGCGCGTGACCGACCTGATGGGCGAGATGCGTGCGGCCACCGAGGAGCAGACCGGCGGCATCGAGCAGGTGAATCAGGCGGTGTCGCAGATGGACCAGATGGCGCAGCAAAATGCGGCGCTGGTGGAAGAAGCCACCGCAGCGGCGGCATCGCTGGAAGACCAGGCCGATTCGCTGCATCGGGCAGTGGGACAGTTCAGGCTGGCAGGCGCGATCTGAGCGCCGGCAGGTCCGCGTCGATAAAGGAAAGGCCTGCAGTTCAAACCCCACAAGGGTCGCAGGCCTTTTTCGTGGTTGGGTGCTTCTCGCCCCGCGGCGCGCGCCTCAGGCGGCTGCCGTCATCTTGAAGATGCCCTGCGCATTACCGGCGTCGAACCCCAGGTCGTAGCGCTTGCGGGCCACGGCCTCGTCATGGAACTGGTCGCGCGTGATGAACTCGTAGAACGACCCCGGCACCTCGCGTTGCACGATGCCGCCGTCGGCGCCCACGAATTCCCGCTGCACCGGATCCGCCCGGAACGCCGTCTGCCGGACCCGGCCACTACCCGACACTTCCACCTTCTCCTTCATCGGACGGCCCAGCGCTTTCTGATGTTCGGCGAGCGCGAAGACATCCGCCACGCGATCGGTTGCGTGATTGAACGCGTTGCCTTCCGTCGCGATCCACGCCATTTCCGCCGACTCCTTCAGAAGCACTTCATAGTCCCCCAGGCGCGGCGCCGCGTGTTGCCGCGCGAAGCAGCGCGCCAGCAGGTCGACCAGTTCCGCGCCGTCCTCCACGTCCAGCACTCCATCGCGTTCCAGTTGCCACAGCAGCGATTGCGCGCGCGGGGTCAGCGGATCGGTCGAGCTTGCCGTCACGCGCGTCACGGCGGCGCGGAAGGCGTCGCTGTAGCGCTCGCGCTCGGGGTGAAACTCGCTCAGGAAAAACTGGGCAATCTGCTCTGGCGCATCAGCGTGTGCATAGGAGCGGCCCGTCATGCCGATGCGGTCCAGCGGATACGTGCCGTTCAGCACGTAGCCCAGCGGGCGCAGGATGCGCGTGAACGCGGACTCGCCCTCGGGCAGTGCGCCGTTGGGCCACTTGACCGTGCGCAGCGCACCGTGGTCGAACGTCACCTTGCCGCCGGCCTTCGCCACGTCGTCGGTGTAGGCGCGGCCCGTCGGCACGCGGTCCAGGATGTCGCCGAACAGCACGATATTCAACGCCTGGGCAATCTCGGCGCGCGTGGCGCGGCCCTCGATGTCGACGGGCAGGCCGTCCGGCATCGTGACCAGGGTCAGCAGGTGGGCGGCGCGGGACTCGCCCAGGTTGGCATTCAGCAGCTTGGCAATATTCGGATTCATGGGGACGCGGCATCAAGAAAGGTTCGCGCGCAGGATAGCGGGCGCGCCGCCGCCGTCACAAGCGATGAATGCGCACAACATTGTGCGTACGGCGCACGATCCGACATGGCTGCCAGTACGTCGCAATACATTGCGGGTCGGCGGCCGGCCGCCTGAGACTCGTCTGAAACTCGTCTGAATCTGTCGTCAGCCTTGCCTGAACCTCGCCACGCCCTCGCTATACTCTCTGCCGGTCCCCCAGCCAGCCCTGCGCTTTCCCCCGATGAGAAAGGACATTCCCAACCTGAACGCCCTACAGGCGTTCGAGGCTGCCGCCCGGCTCGGCAGCTTCACGCGCGCTGCCGACGAACTGGCGCTGACGCAAAGTGCCGTTGGCCGGCAGGTCGCCCTGCTCGAGCAACGACTGGGCGTCGCCCTGTTCACGCGGGTCCGCCGCCGGCTGGAGCTGACCGAAACCGGACGCGAGTATGCCGCTCGCGTGCGCCGGCATCTGGACCACATCGAACGGGACACACTTGAGATCAGCGCGGGCCGGATACAGGGCTACACGCTGGAACTGGCCGTCGTGCCGACCTTCGCCACCCAATGGCTGATTCCGCGCCTGCCCGATTTCGCCCGACGGCACCCTGACATCACCGTCAACCTGAGTGCGCGCTCACAACCGTTTTCGTTCCAGGACTGTGCCTACGACGCCGCGATCTATTTCGGCGACCAGTTCTGGCCCGGCACGCGCGGGGGTGTGATCTTTCGGGAAGGCGGCATGGTGCCGGTGTGCAGCCCGGCGTTCCGCGCCGCGCATGCCTTGGTGGATGCGGAAGACTTCGCGCACTGCCGCCATCTGCACCTGAGTACGCGCTCACAAGCGTGGCGTGACTGGTATGCGGTGCAAGGATGGGATTACAGCGTGGCGGCGGCGCGGGGGCCGCGCTATGAGCTGTTTACGATGATGACCGCGGCGGCTGCCGCGGGGCTGGGCATCGGCCTGGCGCCGCGCCTGCTGATCGAGCGCGAGCTGGAAACCGGCCAGCTGGTGATCCCCGCCGAGCGCGTGCTCGACGTGAGCCAGGGCTACTACTTCGCCTATCCGGAAGGCCGCCCCCAGGCGCCGGCGCTGGACGCCTTCCGCGACTGGGTGCTGAGCCTCTCGCCGGATGCGGCGCGCCAGGACTGACGCGCCGCCTGCTACTTACTTCTTGGAGCCGCCGTTCAGCGCCGAGAACTGCTGGTTCAGGAAGCTGCTGGTCTGGTTCATCTTGCTGACCAGCAGATCCAGCTGCGTGAACTGCTTCTTGTAGCGCTCGACGGTGGCATTGATGCGGGTCTCGGTCGCGTCGTAGCGCTTTTCGATCTCCTTCATCGCCTTTTCCAGGCCGTCCGTCACGCTGCCCAGCGGTCCGTTGGTGCCGTTCATGCGGTCCACGGCATCCGACAGGCGCCGGCCAAAGCCGCCCGTGCTGCCATCGCCGGCGAAGACCGCGGTCACGTCGCGCAGGTTGTCCTTGAGCGCGGCGTCCAGCTTCTTGCTGTCGATCGACATCGTGCCGTCTTTCTGCAGGGACACGCCGATCTGCGACAGCATGCTCGGCGCATTGGCGGCAAGGCCCGTCTCCGGCGTATTCAGCACGGCGCGAAGCGACGCCTGAATGCCCCGCAGCACGCCGTCGCCGTTGAGCGCGGCCTTGGTGTGGGTCTTGGTGTCGTAGGCGGTGAGCTGTTTGGCCGTGGTCTGGATGTTGTTGTAAGCCGTCACCATCGCCTGGATGGCCGTCTTGATGCTTTCGTTGTCCTGCGTCATCGTCACCGAGGTGGTGCCGGTCTTCTTGAGCGTCATCGTCACGCCCTGCGCGGCATCGGTCACCGTATTGGTGGCGCTGGTGACGGCGATGCCGTTGACGGTCAGCGCGGCATTGGTGGCGCGGACGACTTCCTTCATGCCGCCCGGCTGCGGGCCCGCCACCGGATCGAAGCCGGCCAACCCCTGCAGTTCGGGCGACGAGCCCGAGATCCGCATGCTCATCGCCTCGCCGGTCTTTTCCGAGTTCAGGACCAGACGATAAGGCGTGCCGCTGCCGTCGTTGATGACGCTGGCCTTGACGCCGATGTTGGCCTTGTTGATCGCATCGCGAATGCCCTGCAGCGTGTTGTTGCTGCTGTCGATCGTCACCGTCTTGCTGGCGCCGGCCGTCGGCGTGAACGTCGGGTTCACATAGGTGCCGTACGTCGGCGAAGCGGGATTGTCGTCGTAGCCGGTGGTGACGCCGAAGTCGAACGTCAGCGTACCCGTGCCGATGGCCACGTCCTGCTTGGCCTGGCCAGCACCGGCCAGCGACTGGGCCTGGGCCAGGCGGGTCACGTTGATCGCGAGGTCGCCCGGCACCGTGCCAGCGCCGGTTGCGACCGACAGCACATCCGAATTGCCCACCTGCGCCTTGACCGAGCCAAACGTCTTGATGTCGGACAGCGCCTTGGCGGCGGCCTGGAAGCTGGCCAACACGCTCTTTACCGTGCCGTAGCCGGTCAGCTTGGTCTGATAGGCCGCGTGCTGGTTATCCAGGTTCTTCAGCGGAAGACGCTCTGCCGCCTCCAGCTTATCGAGGAGTTCATTCAGCTGCAGATTGGAGCCAATACCGAGGGAGGAGACTGCTGCCATGTTCTTTTGCCCTTCGCTGAAATCAGCATGGTCGCCGGCTGCACGACGGCGCATTCAGAGGGGATCCATTCAATCCGGACGGTGAATGTCTCGACATGCATGGTTTACGTCAGGGAAAAGTGGATCTTTAGGCTTTTTGATACAGAGCCGATACAAAGACGATACAAAAACGGGCTCAAGTTTTCCGCATGTGAGTTCTCACTCTCGCCCGGCAGCTTCATGGTGCTAGTGCCAGAGGGTGGCGAAATGTGCGCGCAATTCAACTCGAAATGGCTTCGCTGACGGCGTTGATATGCGTCAACGGCCATGAAACCCCCTCCCCTAGACTGCCTGAGGACTTTTGCGGCGCCACGCCGCGGAGTCCGCTTTCTTCGTAGTTGCTAACACGGAGTGAATCATGGCAAGCATGCAGGCTGCAGTATTCCTGGCGCCCGGCAAGACCGTGCTGCGGGAAAAAGCCATTCCGGTTGTCGGCCCCACGGACGCACTGATCCGTATCACGACCACCACCATCTGCGGCACCGACGTCCACATCCTCAAGGGCGAATATCCAGTCAAGCCCGGCCTCACGATCGGCCATGAGCCCGTGGGCATCATCGAAAAGCTTGGCAGAGTGAAATCAGGTCCTTCGGGGACTATCGCAGACTATCGAAAAGCTGTCATAACGTATTGATTTAAAAGAAGATACGTCACAATAGCTATCGGTGGCTATCGCCGGCCAGCAGAACAGGTTGGCGTTGGAACTGGCGGTAAGAACTGAGGGCCGGATTAAGACCGTCCCGTTCACTATCCAGACCAAACCCGTCTTTGACGGTAAAGGTCTCATCGGGAAAGCTTGTTTTATGCGGCTTTCCCGGCATCAGCAGGTCTCCTGGCCCCTGACGGTAAAAGCCGTCACGAAACGGGAGAGAAACCTCGATGCTTACCGACACAGCACCGCGCAATCTCAAGCCTAAGTCCAAGATTTATAAGGCTTCAGACCGCGACGGGATGTACGTAACGGTATCGTCTACCGGTACCGTCACCTTCCGCTACGACTACCGTCTCAACGGACGCCGCGAAACCCTCACCATTGGCCGCTACGGACCTGCCGGTATTTCGCTGGCTCTTGCCCGTGAAAAGCTGATCGACGCCAAAAAGGCCGTCGCTCAGGGCAAGTCCCCCGCGCTGGAGAAGCAGCGCGGAAAGCGCCGCCTGACCGCCGCCAAGACGTTCGGCGAGATGACCGGGAAGTGGCTGGCGGGCGCCCGGATGGCCGACAGCACCAAGGCGATGCGCAAGAGCATCGTCGATCGGGACATCTTGCCGGCCTTCGAGAACCGGCAGCTCAACGAAATTGCCTCCGACGATCTGCGAGCCTTGTGCAACAAGGTGAAGGAGCGCGGCGCGCCCGCCACTGCGGTTCACATCCGCGACATCGTGAAGCAGGTCTATGCCTTCGCCATCTTGCACGGCGAGAAGGTGGAGAACCCCGCTGCCGATGTGGGGGCCGCGTCGATCGCGACCTTCGTGCCGAAGGATCGCGCCTTGTCGCCGCTTGAGATCCGCCTGATGGCGCGACAGATGGAATCGGTGGCGACCTATCCGACCATCCGGCTGGCGTTACGCATGATCCTGCTGACGTTGGTGCGCAAGAGCGAGCTGATCCAAGCCACTTGGGATGAGGTTGATTTCGAGAACGCGACCTGGACCATCCCGAAGCAGCGAATGAAGGGGCGCAACCCCCACGTGGTCTACCTCTCGCGCCAGGCGCTCGACATCTTCGTGGCGCTACACACGTGCGCGGCCGGTTCCAAGTTTGTGCTGCCGTCGCGCTATGACGCCAACCGCTGCATGTCGAACGCGACCCTCAACCGGGTCACGCAGATCGTGGCGGAACGGGCCAAAGCGGCCGGCCTGCCGTTGGCGCCGTTCACCGTCCATGACCTGCGCCGCACCGGCTCGACGCTGCTCAACGAGATCGGCTTCAACCGCGACTGGATCGAGAAATGCCTGGCGCACGAGGACGGGCGTTCCTCACGCTCGATTTACAACAAGGCCGAGTACGCCGAGCAGCGACGCCACATGCTGCAAGAGTGGGCCAACATGGTCGATTCTTGGATCGACGGGCAGACCTATGTGCCGAAGTTGATGCCAGAAAACGTCGTCGTTCCGACGTTGAGTGCGACGGTCTAAAAGGGTAGCAAGGTTGTCAGTTGACAACCTTGCAAATTCTCCCCATACTGGAGATCACTGATGGCCCGTTCCTCTCATCCGAAGAAAGAGGTCGAGGAAGCTCTCAGGCATGCCGAAGGGCAGGGCTGGCGCGTCGAAGTCGGCGGCAGCCACGCTTGGGGGGAGGATTTACTGTCCGTACAACGACGAGGAGTGCCGCTGCGGCGAGTTCTGCATCACGTCGGTATGGAGTACGCCGAAGAACCCCGGCAACCACGCCCGCGCCTTGCGGCGTGTCGTGGACAACTGCACCACGCATCGCAAGCAGCGCGAGGCTGGTGACGATGCCAAGGAGTAGCGCGATGGAATACACCTTCACCTTGAAGTACCAGCTTGCCGACGACGACCGCGGCCCGGACGTGCTGGTCGAGCGCCTGGGCGAAGCCGGCTGCGACGATGCCTTGGTCGGCATCGGTCAGCCGGGACGGCTGGCGCTGGAGTTCACCCGCGAGGCGGCCGACGCGGAGGCGGCCGTGCGCAGTGCGTTGGCGGCCGTGCGCAGTGCCATACCGTCGGCCAAGCTGATCGAAGTCGCACCCGATCTGGTCGGGCTGACCGACGTGGCCGATATCGTGGGTGTTTCCCGGCAGAACATGCGCAAGCTCATGCTGGCGCATCCAGGCAGTTTCCCCGCGCCCGTGCATGAGGGGAGTGCGTCGATTTGGCACTTGGCGGACATACTGGCCTGGTTGCAGGCCAAGGGCAGCTATTCGCTGGCCAAGGACGTGCTGGATGTGGCGCGGGTTGCCCTGCAGGTCAACGTGGCGAAGGAAGGCCAGCGACTACCGCGCTCGGCGTCCGAGAAGCTGCAGGCCTTGGTTGGATGAGGCGCATCGCCGGCATCATCCTTCGCTCGAACCCGCCCGAACAGGGCGGGTTTTTCGTAGGTGGACATCCGGTTTCGAGCTGTTGCCGCGAGGGGCTTGCTTGCGTTCTTCGATCCAGGCTTCCACTTCGGCCAGGTCCCACACGACGCAACGAGGCGTCAGGTTGAAGCGACGTGGGAATTCGCCGCGGCGCTCCATCTCGTAGATCGTCGTTTCGGCCAAGGGCACGATCTGCCGCAGTTCCTGGCGGCGGATCGTGCGGCGAAATGGCAAAACGCCGGACTTCGGAAACTGTGGGAGTTCCCCATAGGCGGCCGAGCCGGGCAGCGGCACGGCTACGGGGTTCGTGGATTCCTGGGCTCCGCCCATGGCGACGGTGACGGTTTCTCCAATCCATTTCGAGGATTACAGCGGCATCCAGTTCGAGCGCCTTGTCTTTGCGTACCATGTACGTGCTGGTTGGCGCGATCTGATTTGGCACGGTCAATCGGGCGGTGACCAAGGGCGGGACATCACGGGTATTGAACCGTTCGATGACCAGCCTGCCCGCAAGACCATCATCCAATGCGCGAACCGGGACGCGCTGACATTGGCAAAAGCCAAAGGCGACATGACCAAAGCGGTCAAGGCCGCAGGCGGGACACCCGATGCCTTCAAATTTGTGTCTCGGGGCGCTGTTTCGGACACGAGCCGAGGCCGGATCGAGCAAGCCGCAGCGTCCCTCGGTGTTGCCCGTGTGACGATCTGGTCAGGTGTGGAGTTCGAGGAAAATCTGCGGATTCGCGCTGAGTACCTGCTGCAGCGTTTTGTCCAAGGCATCGAATTTCCCGACGCCGAGACGGACATCCGCAAATTCGTTGACGACTTCCCCGATCTATCGGATACCGATGCACTGCAACTGATGGCGGCCGTATTCGATCGGCCTGCATTTCGCACGCCGTTTCAGCAAGAAAGCTCGCTGCCGGCCTTCCAGCAGGCGATCGAAGACACCATCGGCGCACTTAACACCGGTGTATGGCGAACGCGCGAGGGGGATGAGATCAGGCGTATCCCTTCGATCCACCATCTTCGAGATCAACGGATCCAAGCGGTTCTGGCAAAAATGGTTCGTCAGGTTGATGAACTGCGTCGCATCTTCGTCAATCGACTCAAGGGAGGGGAGATCAGGCACTGCGGATGTGGACGGCCAGATTGCCCCACATACATGCTCACAGACCGCGTTGCCGAAGAATTGGATGAAGCCAGAGAGGAAATTCTGACGACATTTCGATCGGTGTACATGTCCTTCAATGTGAGCCTTCGATAAGCGAGCACGGCAATGGCATTGTCCGAAGATCAAATTCAATATCTCGGCCTTCATCCGCCTGGTCAATGACCGCGACTTGCTCGATATCGACGCTAACGAACGATCCATCACCTTTCGCTTCGCGATGTATCTCCAGCAGTATTTTCCTGATTGGACCGTAGACTGCGAATACAACCGGGATGGCGTCGAACCGAAGAGGCTTGGACATCTGGAGCTATACCCGGACAGTGAAGATGATGAGGCCAAAACCGTATTCCCAGATGTGATCGTTCATCGACGACAAACGAAAAAGAACCATCTGGTCTTGGAGTTCAAGAAGTCAACGAGCCGCGTTGACCGACAGATCGACCTTCGGAAACTTCGTGGATACAGGCAGCAGCTTGGCTACGACTATGCCCTGTTTGTGGAGGTTGGGACTGGGGGGCAAGCGATTATCACTGCGCTTGAATGGGCCTAGACGCGAACGAGAAAAATTTATGACACGTATTCCACCGTTCAGCTCGCAGCCCGGACTTAACTCCGGGGTAAGCAGGTGCCGTGGTCAATGTCTGTAAGCAATAGAACTCGATGCCGATGCGGCGCAAATTGGCCGCATCGGCATCGAGCATCGCTGAATCAGCAATGAGTCATGGATTGATGGATCCTCGCTGGATGGAGGATCGCGCCGAGTCGCCTGACCAAGTCGCCCACGGAAGATCGCCCGGCGCAGGTTTGTTTAGCGAAATACCAGGACTGGAATCTGGCTGTGCGTCAGCACCTTCTGCGTTTCGCTACCCAGCAGCAGACCCGAGAGACCACTTCTGCCGTGCGAGGCCATGAAAATGACGTCGCATTCCAGTTCGTTTGCCATGGCGATGATCCCACGGTACGGCGCCGCGCTGACCGAGATCGCGCCCTGGCAAGGCACGCCGGCTTGCGCAGCCGCCTGCTCGATCTTCGACAACTCGGCCTGGGCCTCGTCCTTGACGCGCTTCTCGAAGACCGACCGCTTCTCGTGCCCGGCATCGCTGGAGCTCACGAAGGGGTACTCCGGCACACACATATAAGGCGTCAGGCGCGCTCCGTTGGTACGCGCGAACGAGATGGCGGCCGTAACGGCCTTCTGGGACAGCTCGGTGCCGTCCACCGGCAGCAATACATGCTTGAACATTGGTTTTCTCCGGATGACCGTATCAGGCCGCGCCCGATTTGCGCAGGATCGCGTAGAGCTGGTCTTTCAATAGTAGTTTCTGCTTCTTGAGCTGTTCAAGAGATGTGTGTGTGGTGGGAATGATGCCGGCCTCCCGGTTCCTGATCTCCTGATCCAGGTCGTTGTGCCGGTGGAAGAGCCGTGCAAAGTGGGCATCGGTCGTCTTCAGTTGCGATATCGTCTCGCGGTACTCGGGGTTCATGCACCCTCCTCTCGATGAAAAGCCGGTGATTGCTCCAGTGTTACAGGCGACGCCCAGCATGGCATTGATGCCGCGCAGTTCATTGACTGTCAGTGCATCGAATCGGCGGCCGGCCGGCGCCGGGACGCCTTCGCATTTGCCGTTTCTATGTATGGGGAAGCGACCCGTCAGTCTCCGCGTGTGCTCAGTGAGGCGCACGCGCGAGCACGAGAATCTATTTCTGGCGGGCAGGGGTGCTTCACACTGCCGGCACGTGCAATTCCATCGAGAATGCCCCCGCTGTCGCCCTACGCACCGTCAAACACATTCTCTCCGTGCAAGGCGCGTTAAATAAAGGGCCAGCAGCACAAGTAAGTTGCCAGTGCCGATGAGCGCAGCCTGTTGATCCGCGACAGGCTCATCAGTTCGACTGTCCCGATTCCCTGCCGAAAGTCCAACAGCGTCGCCTTGGCGATCAATTGGGTGCGCACGATGAGTTCGTGATATTGCAGCCATAGTCTCGCCAGCCCCATTCCGGCGGCCGAGGCAATCTGACGCCAATTTACAGGTCGAGCCAGCTTCGCTGCCACATACGACCGCGCTACAACGATGTCAACTCGTCAATGACCACGGACTTCGTTCTGGACGCACTTGAACATGCGCCTTACGCTCCCCAGCCCCGCAAATGATGGACTCTTACCCATCAATCCGACAGGAGTTCTCAGGGCGCATTCAACCGGTCGTCGCAACACCTTCATTGCCAGGAGTTTTGATGGTCCGGCGCCCTGCGCTATTCGAAGGCAATGGAGGTCGACCGCCTAGTTCTATCTAAAGGCACTGCCGCATAGTTTTGGGTGGTCACAAAGTCTTCAGACAGCGACCGGCCGATATGAACGTGTGCTGCGCTAATCGAAACGTCAGGCCCGACTTCATAACGCGCACCGTCGACCTCGGCGTTGATCACGTTCCGCGTACGGAAAACCCCACCACCGTGTGACGTGAGGGACGACGTGGCCGATAGCGGCGCGAGGGAGGGAAACATGTTGGTTCCGATGTCGGAGCCAAGCGGGAATGCAGACTTCGTGTTGCCATATCCGACGTCGATTGCGACGGTCGAGACTTTCATTGCTGCTCCTTGCTGATTCGTCAGTGGGAAGGGCGCCGACGTGTCACTTGTCCGACTATGAGCGAGCAAGTGGGACTGCGTCCCACGTAGCCGGAGTTATCTGTCGCATGGCGACGAAGAGAACTGGGACGCGGCGGGGCATCGTCTAAATTGCTCGGCTCATGCCGGACTCATTGGCATATCGACGTGACCTACTCTACCGGCCAAAGCCACAAGTCAAATCTCAGAAAGCTCGCGAGTTTGCGTAGCTTTTCGAGGCGAGTGATGGAATTTGTGGTTTATGCAGATGTGCCGCGCGTCTGGCGGCGAGGTCGATGCGTCGGGGACGCGGTACGTGCTCAAAGCCCGCACAATGCCGCGGCATTTTTTTTCAATCGGCTCAGGCAAATACTGGCCCACACTGAGGACCCCGGACACCGCGATACCAATTGGCTTTGCGGGCTGTTTAGGAGAATTGGTCGCACTGAGGACATGTGCAAACCGGACACCGGACACATAAAACGCCTCGCCCCCACTTCCATTGCCCAGCTGCAAGACGCGGGGTATGCGAACGCTGGACCCGATACACGGCGGTTCAGATGTCGCTACCTGACGGGCAGGAAGTAGGTTGCAACAGTCAACCGGACGCTCCAGAACCCTATCGAAACGGCATGCGCGGCCGTGACAAGAACAGCGCAACAAGAGTTACGCGGGCGGCGTAGTGCGGTGCTTGCACCGGACTGCGTTCATGCTGGATAGCGGTTTGTCCCGCGACCGAGTAGCCCGGCAGGCTGCATGCGTATCAGCGCGGCAGCTTTGCAGGGACAGTCATGCACGTTTCTTCCACGTGAGGGCTTGGCTTCTGGCATGGCGGCGCCGGTATCGCAGCGTGCAGGTACGGAGCGGCGTTGCTGCGGGCGTGGGCGGTTCGCGACACGGTACGCAAGCACGGCGACGCCCACACTAAGCAGGCGTCAAGAGGCGGGCAAATAGTGCCGAAATCGACCGGGACGCATGTGTCACAAAGTGGCTTTCCCGCGTCGAGACCAAGGCGCTTGAAGAAGCGTGCTTCCTGGACGAAGATCCGTGTGCGCTCGCCGCCCCCTGCTCCTTGCGCGTTCTTGCCTTTGTCCTCTCCGACCACGGCAAATCCGACACCCTCCTACACCGGAGATCGATTGTATTAACTAGGCTTCCGGTATGTAGACCTTTGGGGTCGGTGCGAAGGAGTGAATGATGGGTGCCAGCCTCGCAGATGTGGTCTTAGTGGATCGGTACATCAAGGAGGTGCGCGCGAGCCTGCAAGCGCAGGCTGTATTTGTTGCGCGTTTGGACTTGGAGGGCGCAGATTCATTTCTCGCCGCACGGGACCTCGACAATTTGTCGCTGGCGCTGCAGGCACTTGAATTTCGAAAACATCAGCTCGTTTTGGTGCTTAAGAAAGCCTCAGTGACGACGAAGCGATCTGCCGACTCGCAGCCGACAGACGGTGTTCCGCCGTCGGGAATGTAAGCACGTCTGGTCTATACGTGGCTTAGGTGCACCAGACAGACGGCCTCATGCGCGTACGGTGGCTTCAGTATCAACCAGTTGAGTTGGTGCTGAGTACGCTACGCGCCAGCGTGCTGCGTTTGTGGATAGACGAATTTCAGTTGGTCGCGAGGACCCTGGATTCGAGGGCGCTTGTCGCAATTGGGATAGTGCTCCCGGATCCTCAGATCGCCTGCAACTCTGGGAGAAGGCGATCGAACTCCTGCTTGACGACCGAGAAGCACTCGCACACGCGAGCTTCCAGGCCAGGCCCGGTCCAGTACATCGATACACCCGTGGTGATAACGAATCAGGCCCGCCTCCTGCAATTTCAGCGCTGGAGTGATGCCGGTTACAGACGGCGGTCTGCGCCATCTGTGTAATCAGTGCCTGTGTATAGCGAAGGAGCAGCCGTTGAATGGCCCGCCACGGTTGAATTCCGCTTTCATTGCCGCACGGTCGAGCATGAAGCCTGCTCCCGCACTCTGCACGATCGCACGGCTCGGCATGGTTTCTCCACCCATGAAGATGGCGATTCCGACGACGCCTTCATTTCCTACGATGGCGATCTCGGCCGACGAGCCGTTTTCCATGACGTAGAGCAACGACACGATCGACGTGGTGGGGAAAACAGCATAGTACAGGCGGTCGCCGGACTCATAGATGGCGCGCCCCAGCGGAAGATCAACGGGCACAAGTTGCGCCGCTAGGCGAGACCATTCTGCTTCTGGCAGAACGGACAAGAGATGATTCCCTTGCGGAACATCCAAGGGCAGCATATCTCGCTTACTTCGTGCAATCTTGCGTTCCGATGGCGAAACGCAAACAGATCAATGACGGCTAAGCATCGCATTCCAATATATACCGCTGCACAAACGGGAGGCGGAGCAAACGCCATTCGTGCGGCACGAAGTGGCTGAACGAATTCTTCCAATACGCAAAATAGGCAGAACCTGCACGATAGCGTACCGACAAGTCTCCGCCCAGCTCCTATCGTGACTGCGCCGATTCCGTCCTGCGAGCGTGCGTGGAAGGTGAGTACTGAACACCGACGTCGCCGCGTGCGCAGGGAATATGGAGGCTACATGTATAACCGGCACACAGGTCACAGCGTGATTCTCTTTCCGATCGGATGGCGGTTGGTGCTCTGCAGATCATCCCGATGCGCGTGCCTGGGCATGGAGCGCCACCCTGCAACCGCAATAGCACCCCGGGGTCACAGCCTTTACTGCCATGGAAGAATTCGCAATAAGTTCAACGCACTACCTCTCGATAGCTCGGGCTACCACGCTGTAGTTAATATGCAATAGGCAATAGCGCACATTTTTACTATTTCATTATGTTCGGCCGAACACAAACTATGCTTAATTGAATAAGAGTTGCGGCGCCCTTCCTGGGGGAAGGATAGACAAGCGATCGCAAACAACCGCCAGCAAACGCACCGGCAAAACTTTCCTTTTGCAACTGGGGGGGAGGCGCGGATATGCGTAAGAAAGTGCTGGCTGTATTCGGAACCCGTCCTGAAGCCATCAAGATGGCACCGCTGATCCATCAGCTCAGGGATTCCGCAAATTTTGACCTGCGGGTCTGCGTCACCGGCCAGCACCGGCAGATGCTCGACCAGGTACTGCGGCTCTTCGCGATCGTCCCGGACTTCGACCTGAACGTCATCAGTCACGGGCAGAGCCTGTCGGACATTACTACGCGTGTGCTTTCGGGCGTTCACTCAGTGCTGGACCGGTTCCTGCCGGATGCCATGCTGGTGCACGGCGACACCACTACCACGCTGGCCGCCACGCTCGCGGCGTTCTATCGCAATGTCGCCATCGGCCACGTCGAAGCGGGACTGCGGACCGGCAACCTCAGCGCCCCCTGGCCCGAAGAAATGAACCGGCGCGTGACCGACATGATGGCGTCCTGGCATTTCGCGCCAACTCAGCAGGCAAAGGAAGCGTTGCTGCGCGAGGGCGTCGCTCCGAGCCGCATCAGCGTGACGGGCAACACTGGCATCGATGCCCTTATACGGGTAAAGGCCCGGATGGACGGGGATGCGCAGATGCGGTGCCAACTGAGCGCCCAGTATCCGTTCCTGGACGAGTCGCGCAGGATGGTGCTGGTGACCGGCCACCGGCGCGAGAACTTCGGTACCCCATTCGAGCGCCTGTTCACCGCGCTGCGCGCGCTGGCGGACCGCAATCCGGATATCCAGATCGTCTACCCGGTGCATCTCAACCCGCAAGTGCAGGATCCGGTGCAGGCAATCCTGAGCGGACACCCGAACATCCACCTGATCGCGCCCCAGGACTACTTGCCCTTTGTGTTCCTGATGTCGCGCGCCTACCTGATCGTCACCGATTCCGGCGGCATCCAGGAGGAGGCGCCGGCCCTGGGCAAGCCGGTCCTGGTTACGCGGGAAACCACCGAGCGGCCGGAAGCCGTGGCAGCCGGTACCGCGCGGCTGGTGGGTACCGACCCGGAACGCCTCATCGCGGCGGCGGAGCAGTTGCTGAACGACCCCGAGGAGTACGCCTGCATGTCGTGCGCCCACAACCCGTTCGGCGACGGCCGCGCGAGCGAGCGCATTGTCATTGCCCTGCAGGGGGCGCGCCCGGGCACGTATGGGGAGTGCGGCGATGAGTCGGCCGATGCCGGCGTCGTCAGTCTGTAGTGCAGGACCAGACAAGCGAAATCAGCGGCTCAGCGACTGCGCGTCAGTCTGGCCGCTTATCAAGCAGGAGCAAAAAGCAATGAAGCTCTCACGTATTGCAGCAATGGCAACCGCGGTTGCTGTCGCAGGCGCCCTGGCGTCGGCGCCCACTGGTGCCGCATTGACCGGGGAAGCGGCAGCGGCGGTGGCGGGTGCCCCGCTCTATCTCCCCGCGAGTCCCGCGGATCCCGGGGGGTTGGCGGGCTATGACCATAGCGTCCAACTCGACTTTGTGTATGAGGCCGACGACAAGGGCAAGAACAAAGCGAAAGTGGACAAGATCAAGAGCAAGAAGCCGAAAAAGGTCAAAGCCGGACCCAAAGTGAAGGCGGGGACGTACACGCTCGCACCGGCACCGGCGGCCGAACCGGACTGACGCTCGTTCAAGCCCATGCACGCTTACGTGCGTTCACGCGTCGCGGCGGTTTTTCCCGCGAGCGCAGTTTGACATTCATCGTGTTGGGAGAAGACTATGTCCAACAAGCTCCAATCACTCCTGCGGCGAACGAGCCTGTTGGCGCTACAGGCGCTCCTTGTGCTCTTCGCGCTGGCCATCACTTTGCCGGTCACGCACGCCGCCACCAACCAGATCGCGCTGCTGGTGCCCGACAGCCTTGCCCTTCCCGATCCTCGCGTCTCGGCCTGGCTGGACGCCGCACAGGAAGAAGGCCTGAAGATCACCGTCATCAACGACACGCAGTTCCAGCAGGGCACAACTCCGGCACAGTTTCCCGGCGTGATCCTGCCAGACCAGGTCCATGCGAACGCCAGCGATGCGCTGATCACAGCGCTCGAGACGTATGCGAACAATGGTGGGCAACTGATGCTGGTGTATGACTTCGGCGCACTGACCACCACGGGGTTCTATGCGCAGCCCAAGAGCCGGCTCAGCAACCTTGCCGGCGTCGACTACGTGCTCTATGACCAACTGGGCGGCAACATGATCGGTGTGGGACCCATCACCGCGCTGGGCTCCACGCTCAGGACCCTACAGGTGCCACCGGGCAAGTCCATGGTGTGGGACGCGTCGACCGCTGACCCCGTGGAAGGCATCTCCGGCTATGTCTATGGCTTCCTGATCTATCCGAGCTTCGTGACACAGGGAACCTATTCGGGCAGCGCCCTGATTACCTCCCCGAACTTCGGGCTGGTGGCGGGGCTGCGCAATTTCGGCTCCGGCCGGGTGTTATTCGTCAACCTGCCGCTGTCGTACCTGAAAGGCCAGACGGACGGCATGCCGATGCATGGCTTTCTGCGCTACTTCGGCGGCAACCTGATGAAGATGGCGCGGCTCTCCGCACAGCCGAAGGCGCGTGGAGGGCTGGTGCTGAACTGGCACTTCTGCGCCGGCGACCAGATTGCGCCCGCGAACACGCTCAAGGGCTGGGGCACCTTCAGCAATGGCCCGTTCTCCGTTTCCATCACCGCGGGACCAGACCAGATCTCCTTCGGCGACGGCAAGGGCATCAACCTGTCGGGGAATACAGCGGCCCAGCAAGTTGTGCAGTACCTGCTGTCCAAGGGGCACAGAGTCGGCAGTCATGGCGGCTGGATCCACGATTACTGGGGCGCCAATGCCAGCGAGTCCAATCAGGCCACCTTTGAGCAGTACCTGGTGCTGAACAAGCAAAGCGTCGAAGGTGTCACCGCGCAGCCGGCCGTCGAATACGCAGCGCCGGAAGGCAATACGCCGCAATGGTCGGTCAACTGGCTGGAAAGCAACGGCAACGACGGTTACTACTTCCTCGGCCATACGGGAATGGCGCCGACGCGTAGCTATCGCAATGGCGTGCTGTCGAACAACACCATCCGCGCCTTTCCGGTGATGCCATTCGGCCAGTATGCGACGTTCGAAGAGTTCGATGAGTTCAACGTTCCCGCGGCCGATATCATCGCCTGGTACCGGCAACTGATCGACTTCGTGGTGAAGAACCGCACCGGCCGGCTGATCTACATGCATCCACTTGGCGCAGTCGATTACCCAACGGTTCTGAACGCCCTGTTCAACAAGGCCGCAAACCTCAAGGCAAGCGGGCAGTTCAACTGGTACACGATGGATACGCTGGCGCAGTTCAGCCAGCGCCGGGATCAGACCACCTGGCAGGCCACCGATACGGGCAACGCATGGTCGTTCCAGGCCAGCCACCCGACCGACCTGACCGACATGGCCTGGGTCCTGCCGCGCTCCGGATATGCCCAGCCGGTAGTTACGCAGGGACTCGCCACGGTGACATGGGATTCGGCCAACTGGATCGTGACATCGCAAGGAGGCACCTCGCTGGCATTCGCAGCCGGCAAGCGTTGAGGCGCAGGGGCTGGCTGGGGGAGCACGGCCAGACTCCATGATGAAAGACATAGGAGATCATTGAGCATGCGCCTGGCGTATCGCCTATTCCTCACGCTGAGCGGGCTGCTGGTCTTCAGCATGTCCGCGCCCGAAACGAAGGCCACGGAAACTCCTGTGAGGGGAGAGGCCTTCGCCCGCGGAGCCTTGGCCCCGGAAGCCGCCCCCAAACCGCTGCCAAAATCCGTGAAGCTTGCTGCGGCCGAGCCCGGCAGCACCGCAATGGATGTTGCGATGGCAACGCCGGACACACTGGAAGGCGATGGCCGGCCTGAGCCGGCGCTGCGCCCGCGCCCCTGGCGCAAGCCTGCGCCGCTGGCGGCGCCCCTGCACGAAGATGTGAAGGTGATCGTGCCGCCGATGACGGTCATGTTGTTGTTGATTGTCGGTCTGGTGATTTTCTATGCCATTCGCCACTACCTGTTCACGCTAAACCGGCTGTTCGGACGGCAACGCCACCCTTACCTGGACATCGACATCGCAGACTGGCCCACCCTGACCGTCCTGATCGCGGCGCACAACGAAGAGGCGGTGATCGCCGGTTCGCTGACGTGCCTCCTACACGCGGACTATCCCGTCGACCGCCTTACCATCATGCCTGTCAACGACCGCTCGAGCGACCACACGCGCGAGATCATCGACGATTTCGTGCAGCGGTATCCGGGGCGCATCACCCCGTTCCACCGCACCGGCGGCAAGCCCGGCAAGGCCGCCGCGCTCAAGGATGCGAGCGATTCCATCGCCAGCGACATCGTTGTCGTCTTCGATGCCGACTACCTGCCACCGGTCGGCCTGCTCAAGCAACTGGTGGCCCCCTTCTTCGATCCCGAGGTCGGCGCGACCATGGGCCGCGTGGTGCCGATGAACCTGGGTAGCAACCTGCTGACGCGGCTGCTCGACCTCGAACGCTCCGGTGGCTACCAGGTGGACCAGCAGGCTCGCATGAACCTGAACCTGGTGCCGCAGTATGGCGGCACCGTCGGCGGCATTAGGATGCGGGCGCTGCGCTGCGCTGGCGGCTGGCACGACGATGTGCTGGCCGAAGACACCGACCTGACCTACCGGCTGCTGCTGGCCGACTGGAAGACGATCTACCAGAACTGGTCGGAGTGCTATGAAGAGGTGCCCGAAACCTGGCCCGTACGGGTGCGGCAGATCATGCGCTGGACCAAGGGCCACAACCAGGCGCTCTATCGCCACGGCTGGAAGATGGCAGCGTGCCGGCACCACGGGCTGTTGGAGAAGATCGACGGTGTGGCACTGCTCGGCATCTACATGATGGCGCCGCTGATGCTGTTCGGCTGGATGCTGGCAATCCTGCTGTTCTATGCCGGTGGCCTGCCGCTGTTTGGTGAAGCCGTGATCCTGTTCGCGCTGATGTCTTACGGGACGCTCGGGAACTTCGCCGCGTTCTTCGAGATCGCGGCCGCCGTACACCTGGACGGCACCCGCGAACGCATCCGCCTGCTGCCAATGAATTACTTCGGCTTCCTTGTCAGCATGCTGGCCGTGTCGCGCGCCATCTTCAGCCAGGTCGTCTTCGATCATCTGCTCCGCCGCGAACTGCGGTGGGACAAGACAACGCGTTATCGACAGGGGAAATGAGCGTGTGGCCCTTGCTGCTAGGCACTCTCACCATGCTGGTCTTCGCGCTGCCGCTGCTGCCGTCAGTGCTTGAGTGGCGGCGCCGGCGCGACATCCGCCCACTGGCGATCGATGGCGAACACACGCTGGACGTTAAGGCCGTGGCCGCGAGCTTTCGGGCGATGATCGAGCGGCGGGACGAGGGCTGTGGCCAGCGTGGCTTGGCGCACCCGGTCAGCAACCTGGGGCCCGTTGTCCACGTGACGGGCACGTTCGTGCCGCGAGCGGCCGAGGCGTTCATGGGCGTCTGCGCGCGCACCATCGTCACCAGCGGATCGTTGGTGCTTCCGGACAGCCACACGTTTTCCGGGTCCATCTACGGCCGGCGCGGTATCTCCACGGGCCGGCGCAATCGCATGCAGGTGCTGCTGTCGGAAGGCGAAATCCTGATGCGCAGCGGCAGCGAACTTCAGCGGTGGGCGCACGCGCGCACTATCCACGTCGAGCCACAGGGCCGCTTGCGCGGACCGGCTTCAGCCCTGTACGCCATCCGCCTGGAAGACGAGTGTGAGTTCACCTCGGTCAGCGCCCCGGTGATCAGGTTCGGTCCGCGTCACCTTGGTGCGCCACCCGACATGGACGCCACCGCACCGCCCGGGGGAGACTGGGCCCATGCGGTCATCGCTCCGAGCGAAGCCGCCGACGGTCGCTGGGTGGTCACGCACGATCTGACATATCCCGCCCACACCCTGTACCGCGGCGACCTTGTCGTGCATGGCGACTTGTGGATCGGCACTGGGGCACGCATTATCGGCAGCGTCAAGGCAAGCGGCAGCATCTGGCTGGGCGCACGGGTGCGAATCGATGGGGCGCTGATTGCCGCGGGCGCCATGTCCGTGGCCCGCGAATGCGTCATCGCGGGGCCGGTGGCTGCCGAGCGCGAGATCGACGTCGGGGCGCGCTGTACGATCGGCGCGGCGGACAAATGCACTACCCTGGTGGCGCCGGTGCTTCACGTTTGCGCCGGCACGGTGGTCTATGGCGCGGCATGCGCCCCGGAGGAAGGAAGGGTCGTGTCCGATGGCCATGTGACCCACGCACAAGTCCCTTGCATACCATGAAAATCTTGCTCACGCTGCTCCTCGTGATTGTCACCTACGTCCCCCAGCCGGCGGGCGCTGCCGAGCTTGTGCTGACCGACTACCAGCGTCCCGACGGGGCCATCACGACCTACTTCAATGGCGACTCGATCGATCCCTACTTTGCAGCAAAGGCACTGCTGGCCGCGCAGGATGCGGGCATGACCACGAGTACCGCCGCAACCAGCTGGATCGCATGGCTGCTTGCGCGCCAGCACGCGGACGGCCGCTTCGACCGCTACTGCATGAAGGGCCAGCGCTTTGTCTCCTGCCAGGAGGCTGACGCCGACGACGCGCTGATGGCGGCCTGGATGGAGCTGCTGGTCCGCTCCGCGCCGCCTAAGGGCATGCCTCCCGCGTGGAAGGCCAGCTTCGACAAGGCCAGCCGGCAATTGGACACACTGCGCGACCCAAACTCCGGCGTCTACCTGATCTCTGCCAAGCTCCCTGTGGCCCTACTAATGGACAACGTGGAGGTCTCAAGCGCCTTCAAGGCTGCCGGCAACTATCGCCAGCGCCAGGGAGACGCCGCAGGCGCCGCCGGCTGGATGCGCAAGGCCGAAGAACTCGACAAGGCCATCCTGCGTGTGTTCTGGCGCCCCGGCAAGGGCTACCTCGTCAGCACCCAGCCACGCGACGAGTCGGCGTTCTACCCGGATGCCGTGGCGCAGATCTTCCCCATCCTGGCCGATATCCGGCCCGCCGGCCGGCCCCATACGGCGGCCTACTACTTGTGGATGAAGGAGAACCGCATGGCGTGGCTGCAGATGTCCGAAGCCGATTTCCCTTGGGGCCTGGTGGCCCTGGTGGCCGACAAGATGGGGGACAAGGATTCGATTGCATGCTGGCGCATGCGATCCATCCAGTTCCGGCATGGCAAACACTGGAATGTCCTGGAGGAAGCGCTGTACCTGGCATTCGAGGCACGCTTGACCCCGGAGCAGGCGCTGGCACCGCCTTCGCCGGGCATGCGGTGTCGCTGATTTACATCACGTTCATGCATAACGCGCCCTCTCCGTCCTTTCCATTATCGACTGCTCATGGCATAGCAGTGTATGGTTCTACAGCAGCTTGCGGGCCGGAGGCTCCTGAGCGGGACCCTCCGTGCGACATCGACACGATCGAAGGATTCGCATGGCGAAGCTCCCGGATACCAGACCCCACGGCCCCTATGCCCTGCCCCTTCTGGGCATGCTTGCACTGCTTGCCGCCACCGATGTCCGCGCCCAGGCAGAAGCCACCGCGCCCAGGACGTTTGCTCCCCTGCTCACGGGGTTCATTGAAGGCGGACTTGGCCACGCCAACCTCTCCGGCGACAATGCCAACTGGAACGACCAGTACTTGCGAGGCGGGGTCAACGTCACCCCGAAGGACTACGTGACCGGCGAAATCAGCCACCAGAGCCACTTTGGCGACCAGGGCACATTCTTCGGCCTGGGCTACACGCGCACCTTCGACGAGAACTGGTACGGCTTCCTGAGCGCCGGCACCAGCGCGGGCGGCTTCTTCCTGCCCGAGTTCCGGGCCGACGGCTTGCTGTTCCGCAAACTGCTCGAAAAGAAAAACCTGGTCGCGAGCGTAGGCTTCACCTACTACCGCGCCAAGGAGATCTATACCGACAAGACCTTGCTACTCGGCCTGACGTACTATTTCGACGCCCCCTGGATCGTCCAGCTTGGCGCGCGGCTGAACCGCAGCGATCCTGGCAATGTCCGCTCCAATCGCGGCATAGTCGCCGTTACCTACGGGCGCGACAAGGACCAGTTCATCACCCTGAAATACGACGGCGGCAGCGAAGCCTACCAGCTCACCGGCGAGCAGGCCCTGCTGAGCGACTTCAACAGCCATGAGGTCTCGCTGATCTGGCGCAAATGGATTACCAAGCGCTACGGCATAAACATGCGCGCGATTTATTACAACAACCCGTCCTACACGCGCAAGCAAGCAGAAATCGGGGTCTTCGCGGAGTTCTAGCCATGACGCACCCTACTGGACACACCGCAGCCACACGCGACCAGAGCGACGCTCTTGGCCTGACCATCCTGTGCCTTGCCAGGCATCGTTCGCTGGATCATCTGACCCTGTCCGCCCCCACACTCATGGGAATACTGCTGGTGCCGGCCGCGTTCAATGTTGCCGAATGGATGCTGCGCGATCATATCAGCGGGATGTGGGCGGGGGTGCTGCGCTTCTGGATCGACAGGCTCGACATCGATGGCGCCGTCATCGAACAATTGACGCGGGTGGCATGGTTCGACTTCAACCTGCCCTACACCGATGTCGTTGCGCCAGTGCCAGACGTGCTGACCTGGTGCGTGACGCTGATCGCGACGGTCGCCGTCTGCCTGATGGCCTTCCGGATACGGGACCTCTACTTGCCGCTACGGTACTTCCTGCTGTTCGCCGTGTTCATCCAGGGCACGGCACTGCTGTTCTTCGCGGTGGCGCCGCAGAGCTTTCCGTACACGGCCAGCAGGTATGTGGACAACGGCGTGAAGACCTGCGCCAGCTTCTTGTTCCTGCTGCCCTGGGCCCATGCGCTGGTCTATTACATCTTTGATTTCTCGTGGCCGAAGAAGATATTTCTGACGCTGATCACGCTTGTGTTCGTGGTCATCGCGGTGCCAATGCAGCTGGCGTCGCACCTATATCTGATGGTGTCCTGCTCGTTGTTGATGATGCCGCTGCTGTCGTTTGTGTTCGGGCCTACGATGCTGGTGTTTGGGTGTATTGCGTTGTATGGGTGGGCGATGAGTTGGAAGCGCGTTGAGCGCGGCGCGCTGTAGAGCCTTGGTACGTTGGCCCTGCCAGGACGGCCTCAGTCGCAGCGGATCCCCAAACGTGTGTAGGCGCTGATCAAGGCGCCGATGATGGTGCGTGGCGGCCGGCACCCGACGGCATCGACTCCAGTGTCTCGTGCCGCATGGAGTGATAGTCATGTGTGGCATCGTAGGCGCGATCTCTTCGCGCGACATCGTCCCGGTCCTGGTAGAGGGCCTGCGTCGGCTGGAATACCGCGGCTACGATTCCTGCGGTCTGGCCGTGGTGCGCGAAGGCACGCTTGAGCGCATCCGCACCGTGTCGCGCGTGTCCGAGCTCGACGCGCGGAGCCGGTCCTCGGGCATGGCCGGGCGGGTAGGCGTGGCGCACACCCGCTGGGCCACCCATGGCAAGCCCGACACCGTCAACGCTCACCCGCACATCTCGGGTGAGACCATCGCGCTGGTGCACAACGGCATTATTGAGAACTACGAGACCTTGCGTGAGGAGCTGAGCGCGGTTGGTTACAGCTTCGAGTCACAGACCGACACCGAAGTGGCGGCCCACCTGATCCATCAAGCCTATACCTGCCCGAACAGTACCACGCGCGGGGACCTGTTTGCCTCGGTGCGCGTGATTACCAAGCGCCTGGACGGCGCCTACGCCATCGCGGTCTTCTCGAAAGACCAGCCCGACCGCCTGGTCGGCGCACGATCGGGCTCGCCACTGGTGGTGGCGCTTGGACAGAACGAGGCCTTCCTGGCTTCCGACGCGCTTGCCGTCGCCGGTACCGCCAACCGCGTGATCTACCTGGAAGATGGCGATGTAATGGAACTCACGCTCAATAGCGTGAAGATCCGTGACGCTTGCGACCGCGCCGTCGAGCGCGAGGTGCGGGAAGTAAAGGCATGTGCCGCCGCGGTGGAACTGGGATCGTATCGTCATTTCATGCAGAAGGAGATTTTCGAGCAGCCGCGCGCGCTGAGCGATACGATTAATGACATCGACGTCATCACCTCGGAAATGTTCGGGGAACGCGCAGCAGAGATCTTCGCGCGGATCGACAGCGTGCTTATCCTGGCCTGCGGCACCAGCTACTACTCGGGCTGCACCGCCAAGTACTGGCTCGAATCGATCGCGAAAATCCCGACCCAAGCGGAAGTGGCCAGCGAGTATCGCTATCGCGAGACCGTTCCCAATCCCAGCGCGCTGGTGATCGTAATCTCCCAATCCGGCGAGACCGCCGACACGCTGGCCGCGCTGCGCCACGCCAGGGAACTGGGCCACGAGTACACGCTAGCCGTCTGCAACGTGGCGACGAGCGCAATGGTGCGCGAAACCGAAATGCGCTTCCTGACGCGCGCCGGCATCGAGATAGGCGTGGCCTCGACCAAGGCCTTCACGACGCAGCTCGCCGCGCTTTACATGCTGACGCTGGTGCTCGCCAAGGTGCGCGGGCTGCTCTGCAAGCCAGCGGAGGCTATCGCCTTGGCCAATTTGCGCCGCCTGCCGGTCGCGCTGGCCGGTGTGCTGGCCCTGGAGCCGCAGATTATCGCCTGGGCCGAGGACTTTGCAAAACGAGAGAACGCACTGTTCCTAGGCCGCGGCGTGCACTACCCGATTGCGCTGGAAGGCGCGCTCAAGCTTAAGGAGATCTCCTACATCCATGCCGAGGCCTATCCGGCGGGAGAGTTGAAGCACGGCCCGCTCGCGTTGGTTACCGAGGCGATGCCGGTGGTCACCGTGGCACCTAACGATGCGTTACTGGAGAAGCTGAAGTCGAACATGCAGGAGGTGCGCGCGCGCGGCGGCCGCCTCTACGTGTTCGCGGACAACGATTCGGGTATCGGCTCCAGTGACGGTACACACGTGATCCGTCTGCCTGAGCATTATGGAGCGCTATCACCGATCCTTCACGCGGTGCCGATGCAGCTTCTGGCTTATCACACCGCTTGTATCCGCGGAACTGATGTTGACAAGCCGCGCAACCTGGCGAAATCGGTGACGGTGGAGTGAGGTGGGCGGCGGAGCCGCGCCGTCGGCGGCTCCAGTCTGGGAATCCTGCCGAGTTCCTTTGTCATTAGCGGAGTTGGAATTAAATCGCAGGTGCGCGCTCCGTACTACATTGCCACTTCAGGGATGGCCAAGCACTAGTTTCACAATTGCTCCGCATTTTGTGCAGCAGATAGCCGCAACCTGCGTAGCGGGGGCACTCACGGCTCTCCGCTCGCCTATCTCTTTACACCAAAAAGAAGCTGCACTGATCGCTTAAACCGACGTGCGGCTCCCCTACATTTCGCCGCAGTCAATCGCATTGGATCCTCGGGGACGCGGCGCATCTCTAAAATTAGACGCTAATGCGCCTGACGGTTATTGGAGTTTGGTCTCACCCGCCATGGCGCTACTGCGCAGCGCGGTCGTGTTTGTCGTGCTCCATGCTTGTGGTGGTCGCCGGCGAACAGTTCCTTCCAGCCCAGAAGCAGTATTCCGTCTACCGAGGTGTTGATTTGCACTGAATCCTGACCCACCGGGGGTGCGGCAGGAATCTTGGACTCGTTTATGCCGCGAGCCCGAGGCTCTCTCGGAATTCGACCGGACTGCATGAGCCAAGCGAGATCTTGATCCGCCTTTTCGTTGTTACCTCCATCGAAGTCGAGATCAGCAGTGTGCGCTGGAGCAACGTCCTGACGAGTCAGCACCGCACGCTTATCCCGGCGGGCGGCAAGTGGGCACTTCAAGCGGAAACCATTGCCCATGCCGGGACGTTCTCGGGACTGATCGCTAGGTCAGCCGGGAGTGGACAGAGTCATGAGGTATCCTCCTCGGCTGACAATTCGGGCCTTCCGACGAGCTACAAGCGCGCTTCGCGTCGCTTGGGGTATCGAGCCGCGGTGTTATGTAATCAACAGTTCTCCTATACCGCTACCCCAGGTGGCCTTGGCTGCCCCCGCGCTCTTCTCCGGTTCGTGACGGCTAACACCACCGAACCGGCTGCTCAGCGTGCGAAGCCTTCGTATCCCCAACTCTTAACGACCAAGTCGCGATGCCCCGGGCTTCGTGCAGCTCGATCGCTATCGTCGAATCGGTCCGCAGTTCGATCGAAAAGCCCGCATGGGCAGGGCCCCGATGCGTGGAAATAAATAGTGCTCGTTCTGAAATCCAGATTTAAATCAATCAAACCAGTATGGAAGTGAAATTTCTACACCCTTTGCATGACCTTCCCCCCAAGGGATTGGTTCTCCTGACTGCTCTTACGCTGACGATCGCGGGTTGTGGCGGAGGTGGTGACTCTTCAGAATCCACTGCCGCTACCCCAACCTTTAAGACTGCACAGGCAAATCCCGGATTTGATATCCTCGCAAATCTGGATGCCCTGAAAATTACCGCTGGCCCCTTTTCCGGAGCCTATCAGGTTGGCGTTGGCAGCAATTGGCTGAATTGGTATTTTGCAAATATTGGCCTGTTCGCATTCATTAATGACCGCCCCAATGAGGTTCGGACTTACATGGATTTGTATATCCGGAATGTTAGCCCTGCGAACTACACCATCAACGACATTAAATTTGGCGGCGATCTGAATTCTCCAATCCAGTGCCCCGCAGATTCCAACGATTCGTATGCGTCAACATTCCTGTCCCTCGCATCCGAGTATATGAGAGTGACTGGCGACATCGAATGGTTTCGGCGCAACCTGCCGACCCTTAAATCCATCGCTTACGCCAATCTGGCCGTTCCGCAAAAGCCGAGCGGCTTGATTTCGGTTTTCCGACAAGACTACACGCCACCGACCCATCCGACATATTGCGCCACCTTTACTCCGTCAAGTATCGCTTACACGGAGGACAATACGGAAAATTACCGGGGTCTGATCGATTTTTCCAATGCACTCAAAGCGCTGGGCGATGCGGATTCGAGCTATTACAACCAGATTGCCATATCGGTCGCCGCAGGCATTCAGGGCCGAACCGATGGCTCAACTTTTTCTGTCGCAGATTCCACAAATACTATCAATCCGGACTTCTATCCTGGCACGGTCACGCAGGTTTTTCCGCAGCTTTATGAAGTCCCCTTATCCGCCGATACTGTGACCACGCATAGCCGATATGACAATGGCTATGCCTATCTGAATACGCACGCGCCAACTTGGTCCACCCAGATCGACCCGGGTGCAGGCTATCCATGGATGCTTTTGGGCTACGTCGCGGCGAAACGAGGCGATACGGCGCGCGCGCAGCAGCAGATGGCACTGCTGCGAGCCAATAGTGGAAAGGCGATCATCAACGAAATCGGCTTTTATAAGCGTATTCTTAATGCCGGCGTTAGAGAGAGAAGCTAGCAAACCGGGCGGGGCATTCTCACATTGCCAATTGGTAACGCTTGGGCAACTTATCCAGCGCCATGTCACCTGCGACAACCGCCTGAGAAAGGATTTGGGAAACTTCACGGATGTCCTCAAGAATGGACGGGACATCCCTTCCCTGACGGGACGAGTGTCCCGCAATGGGTTGGTCCAGCTGATGCTGGACAGTCGTCGATGCGTCAGAGCCACCACATTGTCGGTACAGAGTTGCCACTGCGATCGCTCGGGCTGGGAAGCTTGCAGGAGCAGAGCCCGGATTTCGTGAAGGACAAGGGTCCAAACAGAATCGCGAAGAAAACCTCTTGAAATGAGATCGATTCCCATTTACACTGGCTTCACTGTCTGACGAACGGCACGGCCGGCCCGGACAGGACAGTTGAATGGTTGCCAGATCCACTGCCCTCGCGGCCAGCGATGCAAACGGGGATCGGGCAAAGAGATTTCAGGGTGTGGCTTCGATGCAGTCATTGCGAAGCCGCGCCTGTTACCGACTTTTGTGGGGACCGCTCCGACACACGGAGCGTTTGGTAGTAGCCAGTTGCAGGATGATCGGGAAAACATCCAGACCCCGTTTTCCCGATCGCGTCATCCAGTGACAAGCCAGGCCACCTTTTTATTCCGCGCGCCGACCAGGCACGGCGCGCCGCCCAGCGACGGAGCCGTGCAGTCCGGCGCGGGCGCTTCCCGCCTGATATCCGCCGCGCCCGCCGCCGGTGGGCTCTCGGCCACAGCGTCGATGCTTCGCCCCGCCGCGCGGATCTGCTGACTGGAATTAACCGAGCGCGCCCCGACGGGCGCGAGCCTCCGCATGTCCTTGTCATCCGTAAAGTCCGATCTCATCCCTCTCAAGCGTGCGGGCCTGAAAGCCACCTCGCCCCGCATGCACGTGCTTGAGGCATTTCGCAACAGCGAACGCCGTCACCTGAGCGCGGAAGATGTCTACCGGATCCTGCTGGCACTGGATGTCGACGCGGGACTATCCACCGTCTATCGCGTACTCAATCAGCTGGTGCAGGCCAACATCCTGCTGCGGCACACGTTTGAATCGGATCACGCGGTGTTCGAGCTGAACGAAGGCGGCCACCACGATCACCTGATCTGCATGGGTTGCGGGCGGGTCGAGGAATTTCGGGACGAGGGGATCGAGCAGCGTCAGCGGCAGGTCGCCGCCAGCAACGACTTCGTGCTGCAGGAGCACATGCTTGTGCTCTATGGCTTGTGTCCGACGTGCCAAGTGCAGGATGCGGACGTCGCCTGACGACGCTGGCAAATGATAAGAGCGACGCTTACAGATAAGCCAAGTTCTGTTACAAACGTGCGCGAATGGTAATACGCCAGATGGGTAGAGTGGAGGTACAGCATCTCACCCACTGGTGACTACCATGAACAAGCGCCCGCTCTACTTCTCGATTTTCCTCGCCGGTGCCGCCGCGCTGGCGGCTTCCACTTCCGCGCTGGCTCGTGTCGATATCGACGTCAATCTCGGCGTGCCCGTCGCCCCGGCGCCCGTCTATGTTGCCCCGCCGCCCCCGGCCCCCGTCTATGTGCAACCGGCGCCGGTCTATATGGAGCCACGTCCCGCACCGGTGTACGTCGCACCGCAGCCGGTCTATCGTCCCGCGCCCGTCGTCGTGGCCCCGGCGCCTGTTGTGGTGATCGGCTGGCACGGCGACCGCTACTGGGACGGCCGTCGCTGGTACGACCGTCGCGAGTATCACGCCTGGCATCGCCACGATCGCGACGACTACCGTCGCTGATCGACCGGGGGCTACGGCCTCGCCGCCGCAGGCGCCACAGCCGGGGCGGCGGGCCGCAGCACCAGCCAGACCGCCGCGCCGATCAGCAACATCCCGGCGGCATGGGCCCACGACAGCGTCTCGCCGAGGAACATCCAGCCCCAGACGATCCCGAACGGCGGGATCAGGAACGTCACCGTCAGGGAGCGCACCGGCCCCAGATCGGCAATCAGCCGGAAATAGAGTACATACGCAATCGCCGTGCAGAACATGCCGAGGCCCAGCATGGCTGCCCAGACACCGGGGCCCGCGGCCGGCAGCGTATTCTCACGCAGCAGGGCGATCACGCTGAACGGCAGCAGGAACAACGTTGCGCCGACCAGACTGCCTCCCGCCACCAGGCGGTTATCCAGCCCGCCGCGGGCAGTAATCCAGCGCCGCGTCAGGAAGCCCGCCAGTCCGTAGCAAGACGTCGCCACCAGACACGCCAGTGCGCCAATCAGCACGTCGTGCGAGAACACCACCGGCCCGGTGCGCGTCAGCACCGCCACGCCTGCCAGCCCGATCAGCACCCCGGCCGCCTTGGCGCGGGTCAGCTTCTCGGCAAAGAACAATGACCCGATCAGCACGCCCATCAGCGGCGTCATGGCATTGAAGATGGCGGAGTAGCCGGCAGGCAGCCATAGCGCAGCCACCGCATACATCACGAACGGAATCCCGGAATTGATCACGCCGAGCGCCACCACGGCGCCCCACTTGCCCTGCATGTCCCATTTCACGCGGAGCATCGTCAGGCACGCAGCCAGGGTGACCGCGCCGATCAGCACGCGGAAGAAGGCCGTCGGGAGCGGCCCCAGTACGGGAGCGCCGATGCGGATAAACAGGAAGCTGGCGCCCCAGATGGCGGACAGCAACAGCAGGCGAAACAGATCGGCTGGTTTCATTGGATGTAGAGGATGCAACGATCCGGCCAACTGGCATTAAACCGTTGCTTAATTGAGACACAAACAGCACATGAAGGGCCGCGAATCGATCTCAAAGCCCATGTCGGCCCACGGACAGTTGTCATTACAGCAGGGAAAATGGCGATGCACGCGCTGGAATCGGACCTCTTCCTGCCCGGGCAATGTCGTTGCCGGCACCGGCAAAACCACAGATTTCGGCGCGAATATGGTGCAAAAGCCACGATTGTTGCATTTCCGCCGCACCAGCGCTTTCTGTTGCCTTACAGCCTCACCCCCCAAATGTAGGGGGCGTTACCACAAGGCGTGACATCGCGTATTCGATTCCTTTAAAATCTGCCCTGCGCCAGAGTTAATTGACCCCTCCGACGCATTCCCGACAAGCCGCCAGGCAACTCCTGGCGGCTTCTTTTTTTCTGGCGCCACGAAAAGCGTATCGTATGCGACAGCGGGACGACTTGGGGTTGGGGTGTTCCGCGTTCGTTGCAATCCGGCGTCAACCGCCAGCCCCAGTTTTGCGTTGCCTGCCACATGAAACGACAGTTCCTCGGCTTGCTAGCCCGCGTCTACGTCATGCAGTTCGCCATGGAGGTGCCCGCCACCGTGGCCATGCTTGCAGAAATGCTCATGGAATATGGATTCCAGGTAGATATCGGCACCGTACGACCCCTGCTGCGCGCGCTGCAGATGGAAGGCTATCTGGAAAGCGTCCTGCGCGACGGTATCGGGCGGGTCTACCTGCTGACCGAGCAGGGCCGCGAAGAGCTGGCCAGCAGCCGCTCGCGCATCGACGAGTTGTACCGCCGGCTGCACAACCCGAACGGTGACAACGCCACCTCTCCCACATCCGCCAGCAACGCCTAGCGCTGCGGCGACCCGTCATGCAAAACCCGGCCGAGGGATCCGCCGGGTTTTTTTCCGCCCGATGCGTACCCGTTTCTGCGTGCCTCAGCCGAGCAAGGCCACGCAGCAGATGAAGGACAGCCAGAGATGACGGCGCTGGTCCGGGGCCAGCCGCTGCATCTCGAAACGTTCGATGTGTCCGCCAGCCGGCGCACGGTGCGCCAGGTATCCCGGCATGGCACGCAAATGCCGGACAATCTTCCCCACCATGACGACCCCTCCTCGTTAACGGCGTGACGCGAAGGCGTGATCCGCCGTCTGCCAGCCCATGAGAGTCATTATTTGCTTTTTGGCCGCCGCCGAAGCGTGGAGGTGAGCGGGATTCTGGCCGCAGGCGTGTGAATTGACGTTGGCCGAGCCGAAAGCAACGGGCTTCAGGCCACGCGCACGCCCGTGCCGGCGAAGGTTTTGCCACCCACCAGGATCTGCCTGAGCGCGTCCAGTCCCACGGGCTGGCAGAACAGGAATCCCTGCACGGCATCGCAGCCTTCGCCACGCAGAAATTCGAACTGGGCCATGGACTCCACGCCTTCGGCCACCACCTGCAGATGCAGCTGATGACCCAGCGCGATGATCGCCGCGGCCACCGCGCGGTCGTGACCCGGCATGGCCAGATCGTCGACGAACGACTTGTCGATCTTCAGCTTGCTGATCGGCAGCCGCGTCAGGTAGCCCAGCCCCGAATAACCGGTGCCGAAGTCGTCGATGGACATGCCCACGCCAAGCTGGCGCACGCGGCGGAAAGTCTCGATGGTGGTTTCGCCGCCATCCACCAGGATGCCCTCCGTCACCTCGATGGTCAGGCTGCCGGCCGGCAGGCCCGCGGACTGCAGGCAGCGCGCCACCGTTTCCGGGAAGTTCGCCAGGCGCAGCTGCAGCGGCGAGATATTCACGGCCACGTCGATATCGCGACGCAATTCGGTGCGCAGCGACTGGATATCGCGGCAGGCGGTGGCCAGCGTCCACTCGCCCAATTCGCCGATCAGCCCGCACTGTTCGGCAATGGGGATGAATTCCGAAGGCGGCATCGGGCCGCGCTCGGGCGTCGCCCAGGCGATCAGCGCTTCCACGCCCACCACCGCCAGCGTCGCCACGTCGACGATCGGCTGGTATCGCAGGCGGAATTCCTGCTCGGCCAGCGCGCGCCGCAGCAGCGCCTCGATGGTGAAGCGCGTGAGCGAGGCCTCGGCCATCTCGCTGGAAAAGCGGCGCAGTTGCGCGCGGCCGCCCTGCTTGGCGGCGTACATCGCGGAATCCGCCGACTTCAGCAACTCCGTCAGCGTGTCGCCATCTTCTGGGTACATCGCCATGCCCAGAGACGGGGTCACGCGCAACGGCTGGCCGGCGAGCCGAAGTTCTTCCGACACGCGCGCCAGGATCTTGGCGGCAACTAGTTCGGCCTCGCTGTCCTGCCGCAGCCCGCCCAGCACCACGGCAAACTCGTCGCCGCCCATGCGCGCGACCACATCGCCCGGGCGCACCGCGCCGCGAATACGGTCCGAGATCGTGCGCAACACGTCATCGCCCACCGGATGGCCGAGCGTCTCATTGATGTGCTTGAAGTGATCCAGGTCCAGCACCAGCAGGGCCGCACGCGCGCCGCTGCGGCGCGCTTCAGACAACAGCACCTCGGTGCGCGCGTGCAGTTCCGTGCGATTGGGCAGGCCGGTCAGCGCATCATGCTGCGCCAGATGGCGGATGTATTCGTCCACGCGATGCCGCTCGGTCAGGTCGTGCGCGATGGCCAGGTAGCCGTTCAGCACGCCGCCTTCGGTCATCGCCGTCAGCGTCAACGCCACCGGCAGCCGCGATCCGCCCTTCCGCAGATAGGTCCATTCGCGCTCATCGGACAAACCCAGCTGCGCCTTGGCGATCAGCGTGGGCAGCCCCGCTGCCACGGGATGGCCGATTTCGCGCGAGAGTTCGCGGGCGCGCGCGGCCAGTTCGTCCGGATCGTGCAAGTTGGCGTAGGTAATGCGGGCGATCAGTTCGGCCTCGCTGTACCAGAGCATGCGCTGGCCGGCGCGATTGATGCCGGTGACGATGCCGTCCTCGTCGAACGTGATGACGCAAAACGGCGCGTGGTCGAGCAGGCGCGCATAACGCAAGCTGGCCGTGGAGGCCGTCTGCTCCGCGCGAGCCAGGCTGGCGCGCAGCCCGGCATTTTCTTCCCGGCGCACCTGCCCGGCGAGCACGGCCTGCTGGCGCGCTTCGCGACGCTCGCGCGCCAGCCATCCGGCCAGCCAGGCCATCAGCATCGTGGCCAGCCCGCCCAGCAGCAGCACGCGCACGCCGTACTGGCCGGTGTGCGCGACTTCGAAAGCTGGCCGCGTGGCCGCATGCAGCGTCCAGGTCTGGCCGCCGAACTGGATCTGCCGTTCGGCCTCCAGCATCGGGGCGTGGCCGTCATCGCGGCGCTCGCCCTCGGTGCCGTCGCCAGACAGCCGCACGCCACCCGCGTGCGTGGGCCCTTCGAACAGCGTCAGCACCAGCTCGCCCGCCGCGGGGCCGGACACCCCGCGCATCAGGTCGCCCAGTCGCATCGATACATAGACATAGCCGGCCAGCGCCGCGCTCCGTTCCTCGCGCGTGGCAGCCGACTTGCCGGCGGGGAACACCGGCACGAAGATCAGGGCCCCGCGCTGGTGGGTCTGCGCTTCCGCCTCGCGGACGAGATTCAGGCCGTGGGTAAGCCGGGCCTCGCCGCTGTCACGCGCGGCCTCCAGGGCGCTGCGCCGGGCCGGGTCGCTCAGCAGATCGAAGCCGGCAGCCCGCGCGTTGCGGCCGCCAAACGGTTCGACATAGAGGATCGGCGCATAGAGCGGGCGATTTCCGGCAGGGTAGACGTCGAAGTCCGCCAGGCCATCGGCCTTCGCCGCAGCCACCACATCGGCCAGGCGCTGGCGTGTGACAACCGGCGCATAGCCGACGGACTGCGTGCCCGGCGGCAATTCGTCGAGCTGCGCCGAGTAGAGATAGCTACGCCACTGCGCGCGCGTGGTACCCGGATCCGCCGCCATCAACGCCGCAGCCCCGCGCAACAGGCGTTCATTCTCCTGCAGGCGATCACGCAGCGCGTCGGCCGTGCGCCCCAGCAGCGCGTCCACGTCCTGTGCCGCCACCTGGTGCTCCAGCCGGGCCGCCTGCTGCCAGGCGCCCGCCGTCAGCAGGGCGCCGCCTGCGGCGACCAGCAGTGACAGCACGGCAGGCGACAACGAGAGCAATCTCATGGACAGACGGTAGCGGATGCGTGGCGCGCCCCTGGACAGCGGGCCCGATCAACATCGCCGCGGCGCCCTCCCGTTCGGGTGGCGCGATGCGCGACGTGTCGGGCGCACTATACCGCGCCGATTTCGGCCCGCACAGTGCCGCGGCACACACTTGCGAATACGCCGCAGGCGCCACTTGCCGCATGGGCCCACGCTTGTCAAACCCTGTTTCTCCCGGCTGACTCGAACGGGTGAAGCATGCTACGTTAAGCATGCCTTGTAGCGTGTACTTCGGCGTCTGCCTTGGGCGTGCATGGGCGCGCATGGCGGGGCAAGCCTGGAATCGCCAGGATCGTCGTGCGCCCACGGGCCGTTTGTCGACACCCTCGTCGGTACCCTTGCCGCGCCCCTCCCCGTTCACCGCATGCCCCCATTGTTGCCTTCGCTGAAAGCGCGTATCGCGCTCATCACTACGGTGCTCGCCGCCGTGCTCGGCGCCGGCATCGTCCTTGGCTCGCTCTACTACGCCCATCGCGATCTGGAAGACGCGCTGCAGAATCAGCAGGACTCCATCGTCAAGTTGTCCGCCGACCAGCTCGACACGGCGATGGAAGACCGCATCGTGCTGCTTTCCCACATGGCGCCGCAGGTGCGCGAGGTGCTGGAAGCCGCCCGCGCGGCGCCGCGCGAGGCCGTGCGGTCCCGCGTCCAGCAGGTGGTGTCGCGTACGGTGCCGGTGCCGGCCGCATTCAATTCCGTGCTGGTCACCGACGCATCCGGCGCGGTCCTGACCAGTGGCGGCACACCGATCGAAGTCGGCGACCGCACCTACTTCCGCGAGGCGGCGCGCACCCTCAACACCGTGGTAGCTGCCCCCATCCGCGGCCGCAGCGATGGCGCCATCGGCGCACTGGTGGCCGTGCCGGTGTTGTCGTCGTCCAACACCTTCCTGGGGCTGGTCGGTGGCTGGCTGGATCTGTCCAATTCCAACTTCTTGGTGGAGATCGCCCACAGTCGGCTGGGCAGCACGGGCTTCTACTGTCTGGTCTCGGCCGGCGCAAACCCGGTCTACGTGCAGCACCCCGACCCCGCGCAGGCGCGCCAGCCGGCCCGGGCCGTCGGCGACACCTGCGGCATGGACAACCACACCGCGCCGCTGGAATTCCTGACGCCGACGCGCCCCATCATCGCCCGCTACCTGATGTCGACAACCGGCTGGGAGCTCGTGGCGGTATTGCCCGCCCAGGAAGCCTACGCGCCACTGCGGCAGATGCAGCGGCGTTTTCTCATTGCGTCGGGCCTGGCGCTCGGGGTGGTGGCCTTGCTGATCTGGCTGGCGGTGCGTCGGTTGCTCACGCCGCTGTCGCGCCTGCACCAGGTGGTGCGGGCCAGCGCCAGCGACGCCGACGCGTTCGAGCGGCTGCCGCAGCGCCCGCAACGCGATGAGATCGGCGACGTGACCCGCGCCTTCATCCGGCTCATGCGCGACGTGCGCCAGCGCGGCCACCAGCTGGCGCGCAGCGAACGGCGGTTGCGCGCCGTCACGGATACGCTGCCGGCCTTGCTGGCCTTCATCGACACCGACGAGCGCTACGTCTTCAACAACATCGCCTATGAGCGCGCGTTCGGCATGAGCGTCGATGACATTCGCGGCAAGACCGTGCGCGAGGTGCTGGGCGAGGCCCGCTATGCCCGGGCGCGCCCCTATTTGCAGCAGGCGCTGGCCGGTGCGGTGGTGAGCTTCGAGGCCGAGTATGAAGACCCGCAGCACCACTGGATGGAAATGACCTATCGCCCCGAATGGAGTGAAGACGGCAAGCAGGTGGTGGGCGTGCATATCCACGTGCAGGACATCACCCAGCGCAAGCTGGAGAACCTGCGTCTGTCGCGCATTTCCCGGACCGATCACCTGACGCAATTGCAGAATCGCGGCGCGTTCGAAACCCAGTTGCACGCCGCCATGGCCCACAGCCGCGATGAGAATAGTCTGATGGCGCTGCTGTATCTCGACATGGACCGCTTCAAGGCCGTGAACGACGTACACGGTCACGCCACGGGCGACCTGCTCCTGCAGGCGTTCGCCCTGCGCCTGCGCCGCTGCGTACGCGACGAGGACCACGTGGCACGGCTGGGCGGCGACGAGTTCGCGGTGATCCTGGAAGACATCGGCATCCCCGCCGTCGCCGGGCGCGTGGCAGAGGCCATCCTGGAATCCGTCAGCCGTCGCTTCTACTTCGACGGCGTGCTGGCCGACGTGGACGTCAGCATCGGCGTGGCGCTGTACCGGGGCGGCACGATGAGCGACGAAGCGCTGATGCGCATGGCCGATGTCCTGCTATACCGCGCCAAGGCACTCGGCCGAGGCCGCTATGAGATGGGCCCCGCCGAACTGATGACGCAGGAAGCCTGAGCGGCGTCGACTTTCGGCGCTGAAAGCGCCTGCTCACATCGCCTGCCGGGTCTCCCCCGCCGACGATGCCGCTCCCCGGTGGCCGTCTCAGTGTTTGGTCGATTCGTCGGAAGCGTCCGACGCCTGTGGCGCATCGGCGTCAAACGGCACATGCCGGCCGTCGGCCGACTGGTAGCCCAGCTTGGCGCTCTCGCCCATCATCTTTTCGTAAGCCAGCATTGCCTCGGCCACGGCATTCGGCTCCCCCTTGAACACGATCACATCGTTGCCGCAGTTCGGGCACTGGCCGCCGAATACCGCGTCGATACCACGCAGGCCCGGTGCCGGGATGGCGTCGAAATTGGTGAATGCGGTCTTGCACGACCCGCAGACCAGTTGTGCCGGCCGCAGCGCCTCTGCCCGCGCACGCGCCTGTTGCGCCCGCTCCTCGGGTGTGCCCCGTCGTTTTGCGTCACCCATGGTGCCATCCTTTCTTCTGGCTTTCGCCAATAAATTGCCGTCTTGTAAATGCTTCTCCACGCATCGCCACGCATCAGGAAATAGACCCGAAGGTGGGATAGCGAGGCGGAGCCGGCCATTGTAGACCACCCCGACTCTACGGCAGGACCCGACTACGCCTGCTATTGTGGATAACGGTTGCCTACCACCCACCCCCAAGGAGGACACCGATGATTCGACCCACCGTGCAGGAGAACTTCACCCGTTACGCCGACTGTATCGCCGCCTGCAACGCCGCGGCCGCCGCCTGCCTCAAATGCGCCGCAGCCTGCCTGGAAGAGCCCGACACCAAGAAGATGGCGCGCTGCATCGCGCTGGACATGGACTGCGCCGGCATCGCCAACCTCGCCGCGTCGTACATGCTGCGCAACAGCGAATTCGCACCGCTCGTATGCGAAGACTGCGCCGAAGTCTGCAAATGGTGCAAGGAGGAATGCGAGCACCACGACCATTGGCATTGCCAGGAATGTGCCAGGGCCTGTGCCGCCTGCATGGAGATGTGCCTGAAGATGACCGCCTGAACACTCCGTAACCCAGGCAGGCAATCGTCGCCGACATGCGCCCGGAATGCGCATGCCGGCGGCAGGGGCATTGCCCCCGAAAGCGGCGGATGTGACACAGGAAGGCTATGCTAAGGATCTTGCGTTGCTTGCTGTGATCTCTTCCTCAAGGAGTCCGCTCATGTCCGAGAAGTTGCCCGCCACCCGTATCGAGAAAGACAGCCTGGGAGACGTCGCCGTCCCCGCCGATCATCTCTGGGGTGCCCAGACCGAACGGTCTCGTCAGAACTTCCGCATCGGCAGCGAAAAGATGCCGCCGGCGCTGATCGAAGCCTTCGCCGTCCTCAAGCTCTGCGCGGCCCGTGCCAACCACGAGCTGGGTGTGCTCAAGCCGGACCTGGCCCACGCCATCGAACAGGCGGCGGAAGAAGTGATCGCCGGCAAATGGCCGGGCGAATTTCCGCTGTCGGTCTGGCAGACCGGGTCCGGCACGCAGACCAACATGAACCTGAACGAGGTCATCGCCAACCGTGCGATCCAGATCCTCGGCGGCGAGGTCGGCAGCAAGAAGCCTGTTCACCCCAACGACCACGTCAACGCCAGCCAGTCTTCCAACGACAGCTTTCCCACGGCAATGCATATCGCGGCCACCCGCGCGATCCAGCAAACCCTGCTGCCATCGCTGGAAAAGCTGCAGCAAACCTTCGCGAAGAAGGTCGAGGCGTTCGCGGACATCGTCAAGGTCGGCCGCACGCACTTGCAGGACGCCGTGCCGTTGACGCTCGGCCAGGAATTTTCCGGTTACATGACCCAGGTGTCGGATGCGCAGTCGCGCCTGCAGCAGGCCATGCTACGTGCGATGCCGGTACCGCAGGGCGGCACCGCGGTGGGTACCGGCCTGAATGCGCCGCCGGGATTCGCTGCAGCGTTTGCGCGCGCGCTGGCCAGCTACACGGGCCTGCCCTTCGAACCGGCACCCAACCGTTACGCGCTGCAAGCCGCCCACGATGCACTGGCCGACCTCTCGGGCGCGCTGAATACGACGGCCTCGTCATTCCTGAAGATCGCCCGGGACTTCATGCTGCTGGGGTCCGGCCCGCGCGCCGGCTTTGCGGAGCTGCAACTGCCGGCCAACGAGCCAGGGTCGTCGATCATGCCGGGCAAGGTCAATCCGACACAGGCCGAGGCATTGGCGATGGTCTGTTGCCGCATCATCGGCAACCACACGACGGTGACGCTCGCCAACGGGCTCGGCACGCTGGAACTCAATGCGTACAAGCCGGTGATCGTCTACAGCCTGCTGCAATCCGTGACGCTGCTGGCCGATGCGGCGTCGAGCTTCGCCGAACACATGGTGGAAGGCGTGGAGCCCGATCGCGCGCGGATCCAGGAGTTGCTGGAGCGCTCGCTGATGTCCGTGACGGCACTCAATCCGCACATCGGCTACGACAAGGCCGCGGAGATCGCCAAGCTGGCGGTGAAGAAGAACCTGTCGCTGCGCGAGGCCGCGATTGCCTCCGGCCACCTCAACGATGCGCAATTCGATGAGTGGATCGACTTCAAGGGGATGACCCGGGAGGTCTGATCCTGCGATGAAGGTCAGCCGGCGGAAATCCGCCGGCGGTCTTCTGCACGATGACTTCGGCCGGATGACATCCGGTTGCAGACCGCCGGCCGCGACACGTCAGCGCCCACGCGCCCCCTCAAGCTGCGCGTGCACGTCGTGCGACAGTTCCAGCAGCACGTCACGGCCGATGCCGCCGGAGACGGCATAGCCGAAATCGCCGTCGATCCAGTAGAACACGTTGACCGAACCATCCTGATAGAGACGAAACGCAGTGGTCTTGCTGTCCGCCTTGCGACGGGAGATGCACAGCGTGATCCGCTGGCCCCCGGCGTCGCGATACATGAACTGCGCGACGTCGCCGCCGGCATCGGGAAGCAATCGGCCGCCGACAAGTTCAAAGCCGCTACGCGTCAGCACGGGGGGATGGACGGCCGTGCCGAGCCGGTCCGACAGCCATTGCACGAAGTCCTGTTCGCGATCGGCGCCGAGCGTGGCGGGCCGGACGACGTCAGGCATGTAGACCACATGGGCGAGCGCGGCCTGGCGGGCAAAGCCAGCCGGCGCCTCGGCGCCGGCCCGTGCGATCTTGCCCTCGCGCGAGGCCACCAGCGTGCCCGGCAGGCTACCGACGTCCATGCCGATGCCGATTCCAATACCGAGCACGAGCATGGCGGCCATCGCCATCCAGCGCGGCCACGCGGCGCGCCGCGCATCGCTCGGACGCAGCCGGCGCGGCACGGGTTCGTCGAGCACATCGTCATAGCGCGCATGCAGCCAATGCTTCTGCGCGAGGTACGCATCCACGCGGGCCACCAGTGCGGGGTCCGCCTGGAGCGCACGCTCGACCGCCGCGCGCCGCTCGAACGACAGTTGCCCGTCAACATACGCATGCAGCTCCGCCTCGTCGACGGTAGTTCGTTGCTCGTTCATCGCACCACCCTCAGTTTCGGACCACCTGCCTTGCCACCCGCCTTGCTATCTCCCGGGGCCTCGCCCGCCATCAGCACCCGCAATCGCTCGCGCCCGCGCGAAAGCCGCGACATCACCGTGCCGATCGGAATATCCAGCGCCAGCGCCACCTCGGCATAGCTCATGTCCTCCAGGCCGACCAGCAGCACGACCGCGCGCTGCTCGGCCGGCAGCCGCTGGAGCGCTTCGTCCAGGTCGCGCATTTCATGCGCGCGGGTCTGGCCGTCGGGCATGGTCAGGGCGTCGTCGCCGAACGTGTCCTCATCCATGGCGACGTGGACCGCGCGGGCCGACGCGCGGCGCGCGTGGTTGACGTAGAGGCTGTGCATGATCGCGAACAGCCAGGCGCGCGGGTCGGCGCCGACTCGAAACTGGTCCGTACGGCCGAGCGCGCGCTCGAGCGTGTCCTGCACGAGGTCGTCGGCAAGTTCCCGGTTGTGAATCAGCGCGCGCGCATAGCGGCGCAGCCGAGGCACGTGATCGATCAGGGCGTTGCGGATGCTCATCGTCCATCCTTGCCGCGCCGGCCACCCTGGCTGGCGCTCTCTTGTTGCATACACGCGCGCGCGGCCGTTTATTCCGCCTCCCCCCGACATTTTTCCTGGCTCTCCCCGGAAGCGCCGCAGGCGCCACCCACGATTTTTTGGCGTCGATGGAATAAGCGCGTCGCGCCTGTGTATACGCGGATGTACGCGGATGGTCGCGGATGACGGCCTGCGGGCCACGACAGGGAGCCACCCATGACAACCATTTCCGCGCGACCCGTTTCCACACGACGTGCCGCGCGTGCCACCTCATTGGTGACCATACTGGTCACCGCGTTGGCCGCCTTCGGCGCCTCCACCGCGTTCGCCGGCCCGCCTGCCGACGAATCCGCGTTCCTGAGCGAAAACGACGCCGCCATGAACCAGATGATGGCCGACATGGCCGTCAAGCCGACCGGCGATGTCGACAAGGATTTCGTCGCGATGATGATCCCCCACCACCAGGCCGCGATCGACATGGCCCGGGCGTTCCTGCGCTACGGCAGCAACGAGCAGTTGCGACGCATCGCGCAGGAAATCATCGTCGACCAGCAACAGGAGATCGCCGCGATGCGGCTGGCGCTCGGCCAGCCGCTGCCGCCTTCGGCCCCCGCGCCGACGGCCCCGGCGGCAGCGCCCGCTTCACCGTCAGCATCGCCAGCAGCCGCCGGCCACGGCATGCAGCATGGCAAGCCGATGTCCCACCACGAATGACAACCCCGCAGGAGCCTCGATGACACGCAACATCCTTTCCACCGCGCTGGTCCGCGCCGCACTGGTGGGGACCACACTGGCGGCCACGCTCGCCTGGGCTGGCCAGGCACCCGGCGCGATGTCCGCGCCCGATATCCCCGTCAGCCACAAGGACCGGATCTACGCCGCGGAGCAGTTCTCCAATACGGTGTCCGTGACCGATCCCGTCGATAACAAGCTGCTCGGCGTGATCCGCCTCGGCGATCCTTCGCCGGGCAACTTCAGCCCGCTCTACCGCGGCCAGGTGCTGGTGCACGGCATGGGCTTCTCGCCCGATCACCGCATGCTGGCGATCGTCTCGATCGGATCGAACTCGGTGACGTTTATCGATACGCAGACCAACACGGTCCGGCACACGACCTATGTCGGCCGCTCGCCGCACGAGGCGTTCTACACGCCCGATGGCCGCGAAGTGTGGGTCACCGTGCGCGGCGAGAACTACGTCGCAGTGCTCGATGCGAAGACGTTCCAGGAGAAGACGCGCATCGTCACGCCCGCCGGCCCCGGCATGCAGATCTTCTCCCCGGACGGCAAGTACGGCTATATCTGCTCGTCGTTTAATCCGGAAACCAAGGTCGTATCCGTGGCCGATCACAAGATCGTCGGCACCGTGAAGCAGGACAGCCCGTTCTGCCCCAATATTGCCGCGACGCCGGATGGCAGGCAGGTCTGGTTCACGCTCAAGGACGTGGGCCGCACGCAGGTCTTCGATGCACGCCCGCCGTTCTCGCTGATCAAGACCCTCGACACCGGGCCGATCACGAACCACGTCAACTTCGCGCACACGGCCAAGGGTACGTTCGCCTACGTCACCATCGGCGGCCTGAACCAGGTCAAGGTGTTCCGAACCGATGATTTCTCGCAGGTCGCGACGATCCCGGTCGGCAACCTGCCGCACGGCATCTGGCCGTCTGGCGATGGCTCACGCATCTATGTGGGTCTCGAGAATGCCGACGCGCTCGCGGCAATCGACACGGCCACCAACCAGGTCGTTGCCAACGTGCCGGTCGGGCAGGCGCCGCAGGCGATTGCCTACGTGCCCAACGCGGTACCGGAGGGCGATGGCACGCAGAATCTGCAGCCGCTCGGGGTTGCCGGTCAGGCCACACATCTCGCGCTGGCGTCGGTGGGCGGCAGCAACGATGGCGCGGCCCCCACCAGCGTCACGCTGTTCGAACAGGGCCTTGTGCAGGTGCTACAGGCCTCCGTCACGGGCCTGCAGCCCAAGTCCGCATATGTGCTGGCGCTGTCGGACAAGCCGGATGGCAGCGGCAACGTGGAAGCGCTGGCGACGTTCATGACCAACCCGGCCGGTTCGGCAATCGTCAATTCGATCGGGCCGATTCGCCAGGTGGTGGCGCCGGGCTCGACGGCCACGGACAAGCGGCGCTACCTGATGGTGGCCCCCCAGGTCGATGGCAAGCCGGGCACACCCGTGCAGCTGCAGCGGCTCTGATGACCGACGCATCGCCACGCGCCGTCATGGCGCGGGGGCGGCGGCCACGGCACGCGTCCCATCGCGCGCCGTGGCCTGACCGGCTGGCTCCCATCCGCCGCCGAGCGCCTTCACAAGGCTCACGCTCGCCACCAGCTGCCGGCGCCGGACATTCTCGAGTGCCCGATCGCTCGCGAGCGCCGCGCCTTCCAGCACGCCCACTTCCAGATAAGCCACGGCGCCCTTCCGGTAGCGGTCGATCCCCATGCGCAGGGCCTCCGCCGACGCCTCCGATGCGGCCTGCTGGCTAGCGGCTTCGTTTTGCAGCGCCTGCACGGCGGCATACCCGTCCTCCACTTCCTGGAATGCGTGCAGCACGGTCTGCCGATAGTCCGCCGCGCTCGCATCGAACTGCGCGCGGGCGCTGTCCGCGTTGGCACGGCGCCGGCCGCCATCCAGGATCGTGCCGACGAGCGCCGGCCCGATGGCCCAGAAGCGGCTGGGCGCGGTCAGCCAGCCGGCCAGGTTGGTACTTTCCAGGCCACCGCCGAGCGCGAGTATCAGATCGGGAAAGAACGCCGCGCGCGCCACGCCGACCTGGGCATTGGCAGCGGCCACGCGGCGCTCCGCCGACGCGATGTCGGGCCTGCGTTCCAGCAATTGCGAAGGCACTGCCGCGGGCACCATCGGCAGATGCGCCGAAGGCGTATCCGCCTGCAATGGCGGCAACGAGAAGCGGCTGGCCGACTCGCCGACCAGCGTGGCGATGGCGTGCTCCAGCTGGGTCCGGTTCAGTTGCAAATCCGACAATTGCGCGCGCGTGCTCTCCAGTTGCGCGCGCGCCTGGGCCACGTCGCCTTGCGTCGCAATGCCACCGTAGTAGCGGTTGGTCACGAGTTCCAACACCGACGTATAGGTGTCGATCGTCCGCTGCAACAGCGCGGCTTCACGATCGAGCGAACGCACGCCGAAGTAGTCGGTGGCCAGTTCCGCCTGCAGGCCGAGCCGGACCGCCGCGACGTCGTCGGCGCTGGCCTCGGCGTGCGCCTGCGCCGCGTCGACGGTGTTGCCAATGCGGCCGAACAGATCGGGCTCCCATGAAGCCGTCAGCCCGAGCGTGTGGTCGGGCGTGGTCTTGCCCGCGAGGGACTTGCCGACGACGTTGGCGGACGTATGACTGTTGCTGACGCTGACGCCGGCACTCACCGTGGGAAAGTACGCGGATCTGGCCACCCTCACTTGCGCGCGCGCATCCTGCCACAGCGCCACGGCCTTGCGCAGCGTCTGGCTGGAGACATCGATGCGGGCTTCCAGCGCGTCGAGCCCGTCGTCGCCATACACGCCCCACCACACCGCCGAGATGTTGGCAGGGCCACCGGGATGAGCCGGCGTCGCCCCGGCCTCCTTGTAGGACTGCGGCAGGTCGATCGCGGGCGGCTGGTAAGGCGGCGCCGTGGCGCATCCCGCTAGCAGGACGATCGCGGCCAATGCCGCCGCTGCAAGCGGCCATTTGCAGACAGGCGTGCCGCGATGGTTACGGGTGACTGGCATGATCGTTCGATGGTTGCGTGGCAGGGGCGCCAGATGGTGCCGCTGGTGGTGACGCGGACGGTGGCGCGGACGGGGCGCGATCGGCAACAACCTGCACTGGCGTGCCGGCCACCACGCCATCGCCGGGGTTGACCACGACGCGCTCGTTGCCCTGCAGGCCGCTCAACACTTCCACGTGCGAGCCGAAATCGCGGCCGAGCGCGACGCGCCGGATTGCCAGCCGCCCGTCGTCGCCGACGATGGCGACGGAAGGCCCTTGCGCCGGAAACAGCAAGGTATTGGCTGGCAGGTCGAATCCCGCGCGCGCGGCCTTGGCGCTCAGGTGCGCTTCGGCATACGCGCCGGGCAGGATGCGTCCGTCGTGGCTATCGACATCCAGCTCCACGCGCAGGCTGCGCGTCACCGGGTCGATCGCGCCGGCATTGCGTGCGACGGTGGCCGGCAGACGCTGCCCCGGCGATTGCGGCAGCGTGAGCCACGCCTCGGTGTCCGGCCCCACGATGCCGCTGTCGTCCTGCGGCACCTGCACATACACACGCAGCGTACGGCCCGCCGAGAGGTGGAACAGCTCGCGACCCTGGCTGGGGCTGCTGCCGGCATCGATCAGTGCGCCGGTATCGACGTTGCGCGCGGTGATGATGCCGTCGAACGGCGCACGAATCTGCGTATAGGACGCCATTTGCGCCAGACGCGACGTATTGGAGCGCGCCGCCGCCAGCACGGCGCCCTTCGCCTGCATGTCGGCGACCTTCTGGTCAGTTTCCTGCTGCGCGACCGAGTTGGATTGCTGGAGGTCTTTCCAGCGCTCGGCCGTGCTCTTGGCCAGCGCGAAATTGGCAGCAGCGGTGGCTTCGTCCGCGCGCGCCTGCCGGAGCTGGTCCGCCACTTCGGGCGCATCGATCTCGGCGAGCAGCTGCCCCTGCGTGACCTGTGCGCCAATATCCGCGTACCAGCGCCGCAGGTATCCACTGACGCGGGCGTACACCGGGGCATCCTGATAGGCCCGGACATCGGCCGGCAAGACGATTTCGCGCTGCGCGGCGGCTACGCCGGGCCGGACGATGGCGACCGCGGGCACTGTCGCCTGAGCCGTGCGCTTCGCAAGGACCGCATGCGCCTGCAGGCGCGGCACGATGCCGAGCGCCAGCGCACCGGCCACCAGCGCGCACGCTGCCAGGGCCAGCCCGGCATGCCGTGGCGCCATCGAATGCCGCCCCGGGGGCGGAAGATCATCGACCGGTGGGGGCGTCGTGGAAGGTTTCATCTGGGATCTGCCGTATGCGTGACTGAAGAGGTGACTGAAGACGTGACTGAGGGCGTGGGTGAGGGCGTGACCGGGGAGGTGGCTGGAGGCGATTGGGCAACGCGCGTCCGGCCGCCAAGCCAGTGATGCAGCATGGCGACGAAGACGGGCACCAGCACCAGCGTGGCGATCGAACCGAACGCCAGCCCGCCGATGACGGCCCGGCCGAGCGGAGCGTTCTGGGCGCCCGCGCTGCCCGCGCCCAGCGCCATCGGCACCATGCCGAACAGCATGGCGAGCGCGGTCATCGCCACCGGGCGAAAGCGGCCGGTGCCGGCCTCGAGGGCCGCCTGCACCGGGGCCATGCCTTCGCCCAGCAGCTCGCGCGCGCGGCTCACGACCAGGATGCTGTTGGCCGTGGCGATGCCAATGCACATGATGGCGCCCGTCAGTGCGGGCACGCTGATGGTGGTGCCCGTCGCGAACAGCATCCATGCCATGCCGGACAGCGCGACGGGCAAGCCACCGACGATGGCCAGCGGGTCGAGCCAGGACTGGAAGTTGACGACCATCAGCAGATACACCAGCACCATCGCCGCGCCGAGCCCGCCCACCAGCCCCACGAACGAGGTCCGCATGGTCTGCACCTGCCCCCGGACCACCACGTCCGATCCGGGCGGCAAATCCTTGCGCACGCTCGCAACGATGCGGTCGATATCGGTCGCCACCGCGCCGAGGTCGCGCCCGCGCACCGCGCCGAAGATATCCAGTACCGGTTGCACGTTGTAGTGCGACACCACGCCTTGCTGGCTGGTCCGCGTAACGGTGCCGAACAGACCGACCTGACCGGCGCCGCCCTGTGCCGCAGTGTCGGCACCGAGCCCGAGGGGAATGTTCGCCAGGGCCTGCAGCGACCCCATGGCGTACTGCGGCACGGAGACCATCAGCGGATAGCTGACGCCGTTCTTCGGGTTGAGCCAGAAGTTTGGCGATGTCTGGCCGCTGCCGGAAAGCGAGATGAGCAGGTTTTGCGCCACGTCGCGCTGCGACAGGCCTGCCTGCAAGGCGCGGGTTCGGTCCACGTCGATGGTCAGCGCGGGCTGGTCGGCAGGTTGCTGCAGGTGCACGTCCGCGAGGCCCGGGACGGCAGTTAGCAGGCGCGCGAGGCGATTGGCCACGACGCGGTTGCCCGCCAGGTCATTGCCAACGATCTGCACATCGATCGGCGCCGGCAATCCGAAATTGAGGATCTGGCTGACGATGTCCGCCGGCAGGAACGAAAAGCTCACGCCGGGAAAGGCCTTGGGCAGCAGGGTGCCGAGCTTGTCGATATCCGCGGCCGTGCCGCCGCTGCCCGGCTTGACCGACACCAGGATCTCGGCATCCGCCGTGCCGATCGGCAGCGCGGCGTCGTAGGTCAGGTTGATGCCGCTGACCGGCAGACCGATGTCGTCGACGATGCTGGCGACGCGTGCCGGGCCGATGGTCTGGCGGATCGACGCCTCCACCTGATCGGCGATGCGGGCCGTCTCCTCGATGCGCGTGCCGGTGCGGGCGCGCATGTGCAGGCGGATCTCGCCGCTGTCCACGCTTGGGAAAAAGTCCTGGCCGAGGAACGGCACCAGCGCCATCGAGCCCGCGCAGGCGATCAGGAAGATGGCTACCGTGCGTCGGCGCGCGGCCAGCGCGGCCCGCAACACGCCGGCATAGCGCAGCCGCATCGCCTCGAACGCGTGCTCGAAGCGCTGGTGCAGGCCGTGGAAGAGGCGGCCGAGGAAGCTGCCAATGTGCCGGAGACGGCCCGGAGGTGGAGCCGGATGCGGGGCCAACTGCGCGGCCGGAAGCCCATCGGCAGCCTCGCCGCGCAGGAGATAGTGGGCCAGTGTCGGAATCAGCGTGCGCGACAGGAAGTACGACGCCATCATCGCGAAGACCACGGCTTCGGCCATCGGCACGAACAGGTAGCGCGCCACGCCGCTCAGCATGAACATCGGCAGGAACACGATGCAGATGCAGAGCGTGGACACCAGCGTGGGCAGCGCGATCTGCGCCGAGCCGTCGAGGATGGCCGTCTCCAGCGGCTTGCCCATCTCGCGATGGTGGGTGATGTTCTCGATCGCCACCGTGGCGTCGTCGACGAGCACGCCCACGGCGAGTGCCAGCCCGCCTAGCGTCATGATGTTCAGCGTTTCGCCCAGAGCGGACAGCGCGATCAGCGCGGCCAGCACGGACAGCGGGATGGTGATGGCGATGATCAGCGTCGACCGCCAGCTGCCGAGGAACAGCAGGATCATCAGCGCGGTCAGGCAGGCGGCGATCAATGCCTCGTGCAGGACGCCGTCGATGGCGGAAGTCACGAACACGGACTGGTCGGAGATCGGCTGCACCTGCAGCGACTTCGGCAAGCCGGCGGTGACCTTCGGCAGCATGGCCTTGATCTGGGCGATGATCGACAAGGTGGAGGTATTGCCGCTTTTTTCGATCTCGAGGAGCGCGGCGCGCTTGCCGTCGCGCCGCACCACATTGGTCTGCGGCGCGTAGCCGTCATGCACCTGTGCCACGTCGCGGACATAGACGACGCCGTCCGGTCCGCTCGTGACCGGCAGGTCGTTCAGCGCCGCGACGGTCTGCGTGCTGCCATTCAGGTCGACGCGATACTCCAGCGCGCCGATCTTGGCCGTGCCGCCGGGCAGGATCAGGTTCTGCGCGTTGATGGCATTGACCACGTCCAGCGGTGCCAGGCCCCGCGCCTGCAGCGCGCGGGTATCGAGGTCGACCATGACCTGCCGGACCTTGCCGCCGTATGGCAGCGGCACCGACGCGCCCTGCACGGTGGCCAGCTGCGTGCGGATGAAGTTGTTGCCAAGGTCGTAGAGCTCCTGTTCCGGCAACTGGTCGCTGCCGAGTGCCAGCCGCAGGATCGGCACGGTGGAAGCGCTGTAGCTCAGGATCAGCGGCGCCGTGGTGCCCGGCGGCATGGTCTTGAGCAAGGACTGCGCGCCCGACGTGGTCTGCGCGATGGCGCGATTGATGTCGGCGCCCGGATGGAAGAACACCTTGATCACGGACACGCCGCTGAGCGTCTGCGACTCGATGTGCTCGATGTCGTCGACGCTGTTGGTCAGTGACCGCTCGTACCCCGTGACGATCCGGCGCGACATGTCCTCGGCCGACAGGCCGTTGTAGGACCAGACCACGCTGACCACGGGGATGTTGATCGACGGAAAGATATCCGTCGGCGTGCGCAGGATCATCAGCGGGCCCGCCAGCAACAGGCAGATCGCCAACACCACGAACGTATAGGGTCGCCCCAGGGCGAGCCTGACAATCCACATTTCGATTTCTCCCGGATGCCCGCCATGCGTCCGGCCCTGCGGGCGGGGGGCTGGCGAGTCCTGCGGATTCTATGGAGCGGGCGGGGTGCCGGATGCGAACGAAACGATTACAGTCTTGTCATCCACTGCCGCGAGGGCCGGCGCTAAGATCGGCTCGCAATGGCTGGCGGGCAACGCCATGCCGGATATGGCAACACGCGGCAATGCACGGAAGGGGAGCGGTGATGAGGATCCTGGTGGTGGAAGATGAACCGAAGACAGGTGAATACCTGCGCAAGGGCCTGACGGAGTCCTCCTTTGTCGTGGATCTGGCCGTGACGGGCGGCGATGGTCTGCACCAGGCCACGGAGCACGAATACGACCTGATCATCCTCGACGTGATGCTGCCGGGCATGAACGGCTGGGACCTCCTGCGGCAACTGCGCGAACGCAAGGACACACCGGTGCTGTTCCTGACCGCGCGCGACGAAGTGGAGGACCGCGTACGCGGCCTGGAGCTGGGCGGCGACGACTACCTCGCCAAGCCTTTCGCGTTTGTCGAACTGCTGGCGCGCGTGCGCACGCTGCTGCGGCGCGGGCCGGTACGCGAAGCCGACCGGATCGAGATCGAGGACCTGGAGATCGATCTCATCCGCCACAGGGTGAACCGCGCCGGCCAACGCATCGACCTGACCCCGCGCGAGTTCGCGCTGCTGCACTTCCTGGCCCGGCGTCATGGCGAAGTGTTGAGCCGCACCCAGATCGCCTCCCACGTCTGGGACATGAATTTCGACAGCGACACCAACGTCGTCGATGTGGCCGTTCGCAGGCTGCGCGCCAAGATGGACGACCATTTCGCGCCCAAGCTAATTCACAGCGTGCGCGGCATCGGCTACGTGCTCGAGAAGCGGCAACCGTGAAACGAGCCTATTCGCTCACGACGCGCCTTGCACTGGCCTTCGCGCTGGTCGCGGGCTGTGCCTTCGGGGCCGTGGGCACCTATCTCTATCGCGCGCTGGCCATGCAGATCGTCGAGCGCGACGACGCGGAGCTGATGCGCAAGGCCACGCGCGTGCGCGCGGAGCTGGCCGAGCACCATGTCGCCGGCAACGATCGATGGCGCGAGCTGAGCCGCATCGTGTCCGGGAATGACGAGTTCGCGCTGACGGTGCGGGGCGCGGATGGCAGGGTCCGGGTCACGGCGAATGCCAACGCCGGATCACCGCCCGACTTCCCCTCGCTGGCCATGGACGCCCCCGTCGACGCCAGCGCGATCCACAGCTGGGTAGGCGTGAACGGTCACCCGGTACGCGGCATTCGGTTGATGGCGCGGATGCCGGAGGTCGATACGCCGATGCAGGTGGTGGTCTACCAGATGGCGATTTCCCGCATGGCGCTGCTGCGCGCCTATCGCTGGAAACTGGCGCTGGCCACGTTGCTGGGGGCGTTGACGGCAGGCGGCCTCGGGTACGCGGCGCTGCGCGCCGGCATGGCGCCGCTGCGACGCATCGCCGCCGGCACGCAGGCGATCACCTTCTCCAGCGCCGACCTCGCCATCGATCCTGCGGAGCTGCCGCTGGAACTCAGGGAACTCGCGCTGGCGCTGCAACAGATGATCGCGCGACTGCACGAGGGATACGACCGGCTTTCACAGTTCTCGATGGACCTGGCGCACGACTTCCGCACGCCGATCGGCAACCTGCTCGGCCAGACCCAGGTGACGTTGTCGAGCGACCGCTCCACGGAGGAATATCAGGCGCTGCTGGCATCGAACGTCGAAGAATACGAGCGCCTGGCACGCATGATCGAGAACATGCTGTTCCTGGCTCGCGCGGACAATGCGCGCGTGGCCATGCATTGCACGATGCTCGACCTGGCCGATGAACTGGCGCGGCAGGCCGACTACTTCGAGCTGCTGGCGGAAGCCAGGGAGGTGACGATTCGCGTTGACGCGCACGGCAAGGTATTCGCCGATCCGATGCTGCTGCGGCGTGCGATCGGCAACCTGATCTCGAACGCGGTTCGATACACGCCTGCCGGGGAAGCGATTGTGCTGGTGGGACGCGAGGAGGGCGGGCAGGCGCGCATCGAGGTGTGCAATCCGGGGCCCGGCATCGCGCCCGACCATCTGCCCCGGTTGTTTGACCGATTCTTCCGTGGAGACCCGGCGCGCGCCAATTCGGGGGAATCCTCGGGCATTGGACTGGCCATCGTGAAGACCATCATGGATCTGCATCATGGCTCGGTGCAAGCCGAGTCGACCCCCGGCAAGGTGACGAGATTCCGCCTGGAGTTTCCCGGGCGGACGCCGGTGGGTCAGGTGTAGAGGCGGAACTGAAACGGCCTCTTAGCTTACGACGGCAACCAACCCGATCAGTCCGAGGCCGAGCGCCGCGAGGGCATCGCCCGCGATCAGGCCACCGCCCACCAGCGAGGTCGTACTCATATCTTCCGGCAGGCCTGCGTCTTTCGGCGTCGGAGCCGCCCGACTTTCCGCCACGCTCGCCAGCACGCCGCCAGCTGCCATCCACGCGGCCGCAGGCAGGTTCACAAAACCACCGAACGACGACGCGTACGGCGACGGCAGCACGATGGCATCGAGAAGGAAATCGCAGATCCGCCCCGCGCGGCCGGTCGTGGCAAATCGCCGGTAGCGTGCCGACCCCAGGATCAGCTTGCGCAGGATTTCGGTCGCGAGTCCGATCCCCAGTCCGATCCACACGGCCAGCCGCTGGTACGGCTTGTCTTCCGTCATGCTGCGCAGCGCGCCAACGATCTTGTAGGTCATGGCCGACGTCCACCGCGCCGGCTGCTGGTCGGCCGGCAGCGTGGTCTGGTCAAGCCACAGCACGGGATAGGCCTGCATGAACAGCCGCGCGAGCAGCACGGCCAGCACCGCGCCCACGATGATGCCGACCACCTGATAGCCGAACTGCACCATGCGATCGGTCCCGAGCCGCCAGCCCGTGGAGCGGTCCTGCTGCATGTCGCAGGCCTCGGCGGTGGAGATCAGCAGCACCGTCGCGGCAATCAGGCCGACATGCGGTTGGCGCAACCCCACGGCAGCCATCAGGATGACCGTGAGCACGAAGGCGGAGGAGATCGGGTTCTGGTCCACCATCCCCACCGAGATGCCGTTGACCAGCGCGAACACGAGCACCAGCACCACGGCCATCAGTTGATAGCCGACCGGCTGGCCAAACCACATCGAACCGGTGGCGACCACGGCTGCGCCCCAGAACACGACCCACAACGCGATCCAGCGCATCGGCGGCGATGCGGGGCGCCGGTTGCCGCGAACCTTGTCGCGAACCTTGTTGCCATCCGCGTCGAGCGTTGCGAACGGATCTGCGACCCTGGCTGCGTCGCGATCCCTGTCGCCGACGGCGGACGGCAAACCCGACCGCGTCTGCCGCCACGCGCGCACCAGCAGCAGCGACACGTCGACCGCCGCCGCACCCATGATCATCCCCAGCGCGAACAGGAAGGTGATCTTGCGGTACGGATCGCCCGGCGCCAGCCAGCCAATCGACACGAAGTAAGGCGTCAGGGCCCAGCCCGCCAGCCCGCCGACCAGCGCGGCCAGCCCGATCCGGGCACCGACGATCATGCCGGCGCCGAACGTCGAAGCCGACAAGTCGATGGCGCCCAGGAACGCGATGCGCGTGGCGCCGACACCCGCCACCACGCCGAGCCCCATGCCACCGGCCAGCCGCGCCACCGACCGCCGCAGCAGCACAGGGTCAGTCAGCGCGCGCAGGATATTCGCCACGGCCAGTCCGGACGGAAACGTCAGTTGCATGCGATCGACCAGCAACGGCGTATACAGCATGCCGACGCCGACGCCATACATGCCGATGCAGAGCATGTAGCCGATCAGCTGCCACAGCGACGGCGCGGCCATGCCCATCCATCCCATCGCCTGGATCACGACGGCCATGCCGCCCATGCCGGCCACGGAAGCCGCCGCGGTCTGAATGTAGTTGGCGCCATGCCGCCCCGCCGCGCCATAACCGGCGGTGACCGCCGAGCCCAGGATGCCGGCCAGCACCTGCCCGCCCACGAAGAAGCCGAGCGAGAAGTTCATATAGGCCGCCGCCACGCCGCCCAGCGGCCCCAGCACTAGCATGCCGGCCGCCCCGAGCAAGGCGTGGTACTGCCAGCTGCCCGGGGCGGGGAGCCAGCGCCAGCGGGGCGCGGGTTGGGTCACGGTGGAGGACATGGGAGCGATTCGGCAACGGTGGCTCGCCGTCGCGAACCTGATCGCAAGCATACGGGAAAGGCTCGCCCGTCAGCACGATCGTGGCGGGAGATCGCCTCAGGGCAAGAAGCACGGGAGGCGAGAGGTGTGAGGGGAGAGGGGAGATGGGGGAAGCGAGACGAGGAACGCGGAACGCGAGACGCCGAGCGCGGAGCGCCGAGCGCCGAGCGCGGAGCGCGGAGCGCGGAGCGCGGAGCGCGGAGCGCGGAGCGCGGCAAAAGCGTACCCGTTTCTGCGCGCGCGCCAGAGGCCTGTGGAGCGCCTTTCGAATTCCCCGCCAGCCCTTATGCCATCAGGGCTGGCGCGGGACGGCGCAGCGCGTCTGCGCGCCAAAGCGTACCCGATTCTGCGTGAATCGCCGACTGCGCGATCACTGCTCGATGACCACGTGAAAGCCACGCGAAGCACGCGTGACGATGGCTCGCCGGACCATCCCCGATGCCGCTGGCTGGCCGTCTTCCAGGCCTCAGGCAATCACCCTGCAATCACCCTGCGATCACCCCGCCGCCGTCGACCAGCACGGTGCTGCCCGTGCTGAACGGCGTGCCGGCCAGGTAGAGGATCGCGTTGGCGACGTCTTCCGGCTGGCCGACGCGCTTTGCCGGCAAGCTGGCGGCCGCGCCGTCATACATCGACTGGCGCGCGGTGGCATCGAGCTTGTCCCACAGCGGCGTGGCGATCAGCCCCGGCGACACCGTGTTGACGCGCACCGGCGACAGCTCCAGCGCCAGCCCACGGGCAATCGCCTCCACTGCGGCGTTGATCGCGCCCTGCAACACCGAGGCCTTGCTCGGCCGCGTGGCGAGGAAGCCGGAGACCAGCGTCAGCGACCCGCCATCGCGAATCTGCACCGCACGCGCCACGCGGTACGCGCCCCAGAACTTGCTGTCGAACGCGGCGTAGGCATCGGCCAGCGGCAGCTTGCGCACCTGCCCGGTCGGCGTCTGCGCGGCGGACACCACCACGTGATCCCACGGCTGGCCGTCGGCGAAGAAGCGCACCACGTCGTCGTCGCGGGTCGTATCGATCTGCGCGCCCTGCACCGTGCCGCGCGCCCCGGCCGAGGCCTCGGCAACGGCGGCGGCAACCTTGTCCGCATTGCGCGAGGCAATGGTCACCTGGGCGCCGTGGGCAGCGAAGGCCTTGGCCGTGGCCAGTCCGATGCCGGAACTGCCACCGACGACGAGCACGCGTGCGGAAGAAAAATCGGGAAACATGGGGTCGCTCCTTGTACGGGATCCGGCCAGCAGGCTTGCCAGCCAACACCAACGATTGTGGCCAAATCCGCGCGCCGCATCATCGGGCGCGTGGAGGAATCACTGTTGTCGAGGATTTGATAATCGGGCGCAGGGGGGCCGCATCCGGCGCCCGCCTCGGGGCACCAGCAGGCCAAACTGGTCGAGCGGCATTTCGGGTCCGGGCATAGAATGTGGCGTCGGTTTGTGCGCCATCCGCCCCGCCGTGCATGGCAACGCCCCGGCACTCCCCATTACGTCCTCTTCCTCCGTTGCCCCGCTGTCACGTCATGAAGCCCGCCCTGCTTGTCCTGATCCAGATTGATTCCGACCATCTCGCCCGCATCGGTGAGGCCTACGATATCCGCTACGCCCCAACGTCTGCAGGGCGCGTGGCCGAAGTGGCCACTCACGGCACGCGCTTCCGCGCGGTGCTGACCAACGGTTCCACGGGCCTGACCGCCGACGAGATCGGCGCCATGCCGGAACTGGAACTGGTCTGCGCGCTGGGCGCCGGGTACGAGAACATCGACATCGCCGCATGCCGCGCGCGCGGCATTGCCGTGGGCAATGGCGCCGGCACCAACGACAGCTGCGTGGCGGACCACGCGATGGCGCTGCTGCTGGCCACAGTGCGCCGCGTGCCGGCGCTGGACCGCGCCACGCGCGACGGCATCTGGCGCAACGTGTTGCCGCTGCCGCCCAACCTGTCCGGCAAGCGCCTGGGCATCGTCGGCCTGGGCACCATCGGCCGCCGCATTGCGCAGCGCGGGCAGGGCTTTGATCTGGAGATCGGCTATCACAACCGCCGGGCGCGCCCGGATGTGCCGTTCGAGTATTTCGCTGACGTCAGGGCACTGGCCGAATGGGCGGACTATCTGGTGATCGCCACGCCGGGCGGCGCGGATACGCGCCATCTGGTCGATACCCCGGTGCTGCGCGCGCTGGGGCCGAACGGCTTCCTGGTGAATATCGCGCGCGGCAGCGTGGTCAACACGTCGGCGCTGGCCGACGCGCTGCACGCCGGCGAACTCGGCGGCGCGGGGCTCGACGTATACGAAAGCGAGCCGGCGCCGCCGGTGGAATTGTTCGATTGCCCGAACGTCGTGCTGACGCCGCACATGGCCGGCTGGTCGCCGGAAGCCGTGCAGGCCTCGGTCAATCAGTTCATCGAGAACGCCCGCCGCCACTTTGCGGGCGAGCCGCTGTTCGCGCCAGTGAACTGAACGCTGCCTTCGGATGCTGCCGGCTGGCCCTTGCGACCGGGCTAGCGGCTATCCGCGCTATCCGGGCCTTCGAGACAGGCCATCAATCGCGCAGCCGCCGCGCGGTTCCGCATTCAGGTAGCCGGCCTTCCGGCGCTTCACGCCGCCGGAAACACCGTCCGCACCCGCAAGCCCGGTGCGGCGTCTTCCAGCGATACATGGGCGCCGTGCGATTGCGCGATCTCGGCCACGATGGCCAGCCCCAGTCCGCTGCCGCCCGTCGGCGCCTCCGGGGCGCGATAGAAGCGGTCGAACACGCGCGCCCGCTCGGTCGCCGGAATGCCCGGGCCGTTGTCCGTGACCTCCAGCGTGACGGCCTTGCCGTTCGCCTGGGGGATCACGTGCACGTCGACGCGGCTCCCGGCCGGGATGTAGCAGAGCGCATTGTCGATGAGGTTGGTCAGCAGGATGCGCAGCGCATCGGCATCGCCGCGAATCGTGACGGGCGCCTCGCCTGCCGCCGTGGCCTCGAGCCCGAGGTCGATATCGCGGTCGATGGCCGCCTGCGCCATCTCGGCCACGACTTCCGCGGCCAGCGCGCGCAGGTCCACCGGCTCGTGCGGCGGCGGCGCGGCACCGGGCTCCTGGCGCGCCAGCGTCAGGAGCTGGGCCACCAGGTGCGTCAGACGCTCCAGGCCGCGCCGGAGCTGGCCGACGGCTTCCTGCCGGGCCTCCGGGCTGCCGGCACGCTCCACCAGTTGCGCCTGCAGTTGCAAGGCAGCCAGCGGCGTACGCAAGGCGTGGGCCGCGTCGGCAACAAACGCGCGCTGGGTGTCGATCGCCTGCGCCAGCCTTGCCAGCAACTGGTTCAGCGCGTGCGAGAGCGGCGCGATCTCATCGGGCATCTGGCGCAGGGCCAGTGGCGCCAGCGTACTGGCATCGCGCGCTTGCACTTCGGCGGCAATCTCGCGCAGGGGCCGCAATCCGCGTCCCACCGCCATCCAGACCAGCCAGCCGAGCAGCGGCAGCAGCAGCAGCAGGGGTGCCACCGTACGCAGCGCCATATGCGCGGCCAGCGTGCGACGCGCGCTCAGCGGCTGGGCGATCTGCACCACGGCCGGCCCGAGCTGGACGCTGTAGATGCGCCACTCGCCCGAATCGGTCCGCACATCGGAGAAGCCCAGTTCCGCGCGCGGCGGCAACACGGGATGCGCATGCGACAGATAGAGACTGCGACCGGAACCGTCCCAGATATGGATGACGACGTCCTCGTCGGCATGCAGCAGGTCCGCGTTGGCGCCTCCGCTGCCGGCATCGAACGGCGGGGGCGCCACGGGATTCGAGAACTGGCTCGGCAGCGCCGCCGCCACCTGCTTCATCTGGTAGTCGAACAGCGCGTTGGCTTCCTGCCGGGCCTGCGCGTAGATCAGCCCGGTGGCCACGGCGATGCCCGCCGCCAGCCCCGCGGCCAGCCACCACAGCAACGTACGTTGAATCGATCGCATCAGTCCGGCGTCCCCTCGGCGCTGCTGGCCGCCTGGTCGTCGAGCTGCGGCATCACGTAGCCGACCCCCCGGATGTTGCGGATCAGTGCGGCCCCGAACTTGCGGCGCAGCGCATGGATATAGACCTCGACGGTATTGCTGCCCACCTCGTCATCCCAGCCGTAGAGCCGCTCCTGCAGCTGCGCGACGGACCACACCTTGCCGGGGCGCGCCATCAGCGCCGAGAGCAGCGCGAACTCGCGCGCCGACAGGCGAATCGCCGTGCCCTGCCGGGTGGCCTCGCGCGTGGCAGGGTTCAGCACGATGTCGCCATAGCGCAGCACCGGCTCGGCGCGGCCCTCGGCGCGGCGGGCCAGCGCGTGCATCCTTGCGGCCAGTTCCTGCAGGTCGAACGGCTTGATCAGATAGTCGTCGGCGCCCGCGTTCAGGCCGGCCACGCGGTCCGCCACCGCGTCGCGCGCGGTGAGGATGAGCACCGGGGTGCGCACGTTGCGCGCGCGCATGGCGCGCAGGACATCCAGCCCCGAGCGTCGCGGCAAGCCGAGGTCCAGCAGGACCAGATCGTAGCCGCCATCAGCGCGCGGACCGTGCTGGTCCGATGCGGCATCCAGCCCGGCGTCGCCATCGCGCACCCAGTCCACGGTAAAGCCTTCCTGGCGCAGCGCGACCTTCACGCTCTCGCCAATCATGGCGTCGTCTTCCACCAGCAGTACACGCATGTCGTTCAGGAATGGGGCGTCGCGGCGTGACGCATATCGTCGTCGAGCCGGTCCGCCAGCGCGCGGGCCAGGCCCGGCAGCGCGGGATAGTCGGCCGTGATCACGAAGACCGGGATGTCGGCCAGGTAGTTGCCCATGCGGCCCTTGGCGGCAAAGCGTTCGCCGAAAGGCGAGGCGCGCACCGCATCGACAAAGCGCGGCACGATGCCGCCGCCGATATAGACGCCACCCCGGGCACCAAGGACCAGCGCCACGTCCGCCGCCACCGATCCCAGCAGGCCGCAAAACGCCGCAAACGCGCGCCGGCACAAGGGATCGCCGGTCTGGATGGCTCCCTCGGTAACCTGCGCCGGCGTGAGGGGTTTGGGCAAAAGCGTACCCGTTTCTGCGGCCAGCGCGGCATGGATATGAGACAGGCCCATGCCCGACAGCAGCCGTTCGGCGGACACCCGGCCCAGTGACTTGTGGGCCGCGTGCCAGGCAATCCATTCGTCATCCGTGACCGGCATGACCTCGATATGCCCGCCCTCGCCCGCCAATGCCACGGCGGCGCCGCCCGGCGCGAGAATCAGGCCCGAGACGCCCAGCCCCGTGCCCGGCCCGATCAGGGCACGCGGCGCCGTGGCCACCGCCGTGCCTGCGCGCACTTGCGCGAGCCCTTCAGCGGGCAGGTGCGGCAGCGCCAGTGCCAGCGACGTGAAATCGTTGATGGCCACCAGCGTGTCGAGTTGCAGCGCCTGCCGCATGGCTTCGATCGAGAACGCCCAGTTGTGGTTGGTCAGCTTGACGTGGTCGCCGGTGACCGGGTTGGCCAGGCCGATCGAGGCGTGACGCGGCAGCGGTCCGCCAATGCCCTGCAGGTGGTGCCGCATCGCGGCCTCCAGCGACGGGAAGTCCGCCACCTTGAGCGCGTTGACGTCGCCGATCTGCATCGGCGCGGTCTCCAGCGCCAGGCGCACGTTGGTGCCGCCCACGTCGGCAAGCAAACGGGGATAGGAGGATGCCGGTTGCGCAGCGTGACGAGCCTTGGCCATTGTCAGGTCCGGAAAATATCCACGCCATGGCGATGCCGGGCCAGCACCAGGCTGACGGGCAGCGCCGGTGTGGGCGCCTCCAGCGCACGCGCGAGAACTTCGGCCTTCTTCTCGCCGGCAATCGCCAGGAACGTGCGCTCCGCGGCCAGCAGGGCCGCCAGGTTCAGCGTGATGCGCGCATGCGGCGCGCTGGAAGGATGCGTGATGAGGTAGCCGGGATCCGGGTCGGAGAGCGCCGTCTGCAGTTCCGGCGCGTCGGCAAACAGCGACGCCGTGTGACCGTCCTCGCCCATGCCGAGCACCACCACGTCCGGCTGCTGGAAACGCTCGTTGAGCCGCGCGACGGCGCGCAGCGGCTGCGTGGCCTCGGCCGCGTCCTGGATCAGCGGCACCCATGCGGCGACGCCCGCCGCTTCCCGCAGCAGGCTGTTGCGCACCAGCGCGCCATTGCTGGCCGCGTCGTCCGGCGGGACGACGCGTTCGTCGACCAGCGTCACGGTCACCGCATCCCAGCGGATCGGCCGGTAGCGCAGGCGCTCGAACATCGGCACAGGCGATCGCCCACCCGATACGGCCAGCACGGCCCAGCCCTTGGCCTGGATCACGAGGTCCAGCGCATGGCTGACGGAAATCGCCAGCGATTCGGCCTGGTCCATCACGGAGGCGTGTTCGAATTGCCGCATGGCGGGTTCCTTTGGTCGGGGTTGTCGGAGTGTCGGGTGGTCGGGGCTGCCGCGAATCAGACCTCTTCGTGCCAGAGCGCGCCATCGCGCGACATCAGCGCCGAGGAGGCCGCCGGCCCCCATGTGCCCGCCGTATACGGCTTGGGCGGCACGGTGCTTTCGCCCCAGGTGTCGATGATCGGCTCCACCCAGCGCCAGGCCTGCACCTGCTCGTCGCGCCGCACGAACAGACCCAGGCGGCCGCGAATCACGTCCAGCAGCAGGCGTTCATACGCCCCTGCGCGGCGGACCTTGAACGAGTTGGCGAAGTCGAGATCGAGCGAGGTGGGCGTCAGCTCGAGCGTGTCGCCGGGCTGCTTGACCAGGAAATAGAGCCGGATGCTTTCCTCGGGCTGCAGCTGGATCACCAGTCGGTTCTGCGGCGACAGGGTGAGCGGCTTGGGAAAGATGGCGTGTGGCACATCGCGGAAGTGGATGACGATTTCGGCCACGCGCGATTGCATGCGCTTGCCGGTGCGCAGATAGAACGGCACGCCTTCCCAGCGCCAGTTGGCAATCTCGGCCTTGATGGCGACGAAGGTTTCGGTCCGGCTGTCGGACGCGATGCCCTGCTCGTCCAGATAGCCCGGCACCGGCTTGCCACCGACCGCGCCGGCGCGATACTGGCCGCGCACGGTCTTCTCGGCCACGTCCTGCGGCGTGATGGGCTTGAGCGCCTTGAGGATCTTGATCTTCTCGTCGCGGATGGCGTCTTCGGACAGGCTGGCCGGGGGCTCCATCGCCACCATGCACAGCAGCTGCACCAGGTGGTTCTGCACCATGTCACGCAGCGCGCCCGTGCGGTCGTAGAAGTCGCCGCGCGTTTCGACGCCAAGCTCCTCGGCGATGGTGATCTGCACGTCCTGCACCCATTCGCGGCGCCACAGCGGCTCGAACAGCGCGTTGCCGAAGCGGATCGCCATCAGGTTCTGGACCGATTCCTTGCCCAGGTAGTGGTCGATCCGGTAGATCTGGTCCTCGGCAAAGTATTGCGCCACGGCGGCGTTGATCGCCTCGGACGACTCGAGGTCGTGGCCCAGCGGCTTTTCGAGGACCACGCGCACGTTGGGGGTGTTCAGGCCGGTGCGCGCCAGTTGCTCGCAGATCGGCACGAAGATGTGCGGGGCGGTGGCCAGGTAGCAGACCACGACCTCCGGCTTGCGGGAGAGCACCTTCTCGGCCAGCGCGTCGAAGTGTGCCGGCTGGCGTGCATCGGCCTGCACGTAGCAGATGCGCGCGAGGAAGGACGCCCAGGCTTCCGGCGGCGCATGCTCCAGGGCCGGCCGCACGGTGTCTTCCAGCGTGGCGATGTACTGCTCGGTGGTCTGCGCGTGGCTGCCGGTGGCCAGGATACGCGCGGACGGGTGCAGGATGCCCGCGCGATGCGCGTCAAAGAGGGACGGCAGCAGCTTGCGCCGCGCCAGGTCACCGGTGCCACCAAACAGCACCATGTCGAAATCGGGCATGCTCACCCTGGGCTCCTTGCGGGGATGTGGGAGCGCCCCCCGGGGCGGCGCATTTGTTCGGCCATGTTACGTCACTCGCTGCCGCTTGGGCAGGGGAAGGTGCCGCAAATGATGCGGCGGCGAGGTGGCAAAACCGGCCCACGGCACCGCGATGCGGCGCGCAGCGTACCCGTTTCTGCGTGGATCCGACGCGCCATCGGCCGGCTCGCAGGCGTGCGGCTTTTGCCACAATCCGCCGCGATTCCCGGCGAGGCCGCCGCGCGGATCGCCATGTCTCGGGACGCCGGAACATCCCCGTCCGCCATCGATCCCACCGGTATTCGCCGATGTCGACGACGCACGCCGCAGGCCCCACCACCGGTGCGCTGGCGGTCACGCAGCGGAGAATTTTCGGCTACGCTGATAGCGCCCTACAGGAGAACTCCATGCCACGTCACCCAGTCCTTGAACGGGTCACGGCCCGGATCGTGTCCCGCAGCGCGGCCACGCGGCAGGCTTACCTCGACCGCACCCGCGCCATGGCCGGCCAGAAGGTCGAACGCGCCAATCTGTCGTGTACCAACCTCGCCCACGCCGTGGCGGCCATGCCGGAGGATGCCAAGATCCGGCTCAAGGCGCAGGCGCGGCCCAACCTGGCCATCGTGTCCGCCTACAACGACATGCTGTCCGCGCACCAGCCACTGGCCGTGTTTCCGCAGTGGCTCAAGGAAGCCGCGCTGGAAGCCGGCGGCACCGCGCAGTTCGCGGGGGGCACACCGGCGATGTGCGATGGCGTGACGCAGGGCCAGGATGGCATGGACCTGTCGCTGTTCTCGCGCGACGTGATTGCGATGGCGACCGCGGTGGCGCTGTCGCACCAGATGTTCGACGGCGCGCTGTACCTCGGGGTGTGCGACAAGATTGTGCCCGGGCTGGTGATGGGCGCGCTGTCGTTCGGCCACCTGCCGGCCGTATTCGTGCCGGGCGGCCCGATGACCACGGGCATGGGCAACGACGAAAAGGCCCATATCCGCCAGCTCTACGCCGAAGGCAAGATCGGCCGCGAGGAACTGCTGGAGGCCGAGACCCGGTCGTACCACGGCCCCGGCACCTGTACGTTCTACGGCACGGCCAACTCGAACCAGATGCTGATGGAGATCATGGGCCTGCACCTGCCGGGCACCGCCTTCGTCAACCCGAATACACCGCTGCGCGAGGCGCTGACGCGTGAATCCGCCCGCCAGGCGTTGCGTCTGGTGCATGGCGGCGACCGGTATACCCCGATTGCCGATGTGCTCGACGAGCGCGCGTTCGTCAACGGGGTCGTCGGCCTGGTGGCGACGGGCGGCTCCACCAACCATACGCTGCACCTGATCGCGATGGCACGCGTGGCGGGCATCCAGCTCACGTGGGACGACTTCGACGAGCTGTCCGCCGTGGTGCCGCTGCTGGCGCGCGTGTATCCCAATGGCCGCGCGGACGTGAACCAGTTCCAGGCGGCGGGCGGACTGCCCGTGGTGATCCGCGGCCTGCTGTCCCTGGGGCTGCTGCATGACGACGTGACCACGGTCGTGGGTCGCGGCCTCGGCGACTACACACGCGAACCGGTGCTGCGCGAAGGCCAGCTGACCTGGATCGACGGCCCCGCGGCCACGCTGGATGACACCATCGTCCGCGCCGCGGACCAGCCGTTCGCGGCGGATGGCGGCATCAAGCTGCTCGCTGGCAACCTCGGGCGCTGCGTCATCAAGACCTCGGCGGTCAAACCCGAGCATCAGGTCGTGGAGGCGCCGGCCATCGTGTTCCATCGACAGGACGACCTGCTGGCCGCCTTCAAGCGCGGCGAGCTCGAGCGCGATTTCGTGGCCGTGCTGCCGTGGCAGGGGCCGGCGTCATGCGGTATGCCGGAGCTGCACAAGCTCACGCCCACGCTGACGCTGTTGCAGGATCGCGGCTTTCACGTGGCGATGGTGACGGACGGGCGCATGTCGGGCGCATCGGGCAAGGTGCCCGCGGCGATCCACGTGTGCCCGGAGGCACTGACCGGCGGCGATATCGGCAAGGTGCGCACCGGCGACATCGTCCGCGTGGACGCGCCGGCGGGCGTGCTGACCGTCAAGGTGGACCCGGCCGAATGGGCCGCGCGACCCATCGAGCGGCCCGACCTGACAGCCAACCGGCACGGCGTGGGGCGCGACCTGTTCGGAGGGTTCCGCGCGCATGTGAGCACAGCCGAGACCGGCGCGTGCTCATTGTTTGCCGAGGAAAGCTGATCAGCTCAGCCGACGCAGCGGTGCCCTGCGGGCGTCGCGGGCGTCGGCCTCGCTGTGGCTGAACAGCTCCGCATTGCGAAGGACGTGCCACCAGCCACAGCCCGTCAATCCGGCAAAGCGTACCCGTTTCTGCGTGACACGTTGACCAGCATGGCCGGCGTCCGGCGCGGCGACGGCATCACTCCGTCGGGGGAGCCACCCCCCATGCACGCGCATGCGCATGCAGCCTTTACAGCATGGGGAGCGCGCAGGCGGAAATGCCTGCGCTTACCGCCCGGCGCCCAACGATGCCGAGGTAATCGTGGCGACGCGGCCTGCGCGCCATTGGCCTGGCGTCGCGCCATAGACGGCGCGGAAGCGGTTGTTGAAGTGACTGGGCGACGCGAACCCCGCCTGGACCGCAACCTGCTGCTGCGACAGTCGCGCATCGCCAAGCAGCGCCTGTGCGCGTTCCAGCCGGACGCGCAGCACCCACGCGTGCGGCGGCATGCCGAACGAGACGCGGAACATGCGCGCGAAGTGAAACTCGGAAAGGTCTGCCAGCGCGGCCAGCTCTCCCAGTGTCGGGTTGCTAGCCGGATGGGCGTGGATCCAGTCGGCCACGCGGCGGCGCACGGCGGTGGACAGCCCGCCGCGCCAGTCGGTCAGTGGTTTGCGCGCGCCATGCGAGCGCAGCAGATGCATCACGGCCTCATGCGCCATCGCATTGCCGACCATGCGCGCATCCGGATCGCGCCAGTCGAGCGCCACCAGCCTTCGGCTCAGTGCGACGAGCGTATCGTCCTCGGCAAACAGGCGGTCCTGCAACTGCAACGCCCGGGGCTCCGTATCGAGCACGCGCACGCAATGCCAGGCCAGGTGCTCCGGCTGGAAGTAGAGATGCAGGAAGCGCTGGGTGCCGCCCACATGCCAGCGCGACTCATGCTCGGCGGGCAACAGGCAGACGCGGTCCGGCGCGCCCTTGCGGTTGGGGGCATCGCGGCGATACGTCGAATAGCCGCCCTCGAGGTAGACCGACATCGTATGGTGACCCGGGCGCGCGTAGGCGGTGTCGTCGTGGCGGTTGCGCCAGAGCGCGAGGCCCAGGCCATCGCCCAGCGCGCACGCGCGCTCCAGCGACGCACGCGACTGCGTGAGTGCGGAGAACACGGCATTGCCGTCGAGGGGCGTGGAGGCGTGCGGCATGGCGCGACTATAGCGCGACTGCCGTGCGAATGTGGGCAGTGCGGCGGGCAATGAGGGTGGCGATGCGCGCACGCGGACGGCACGCAGAAACGGGTACGCTCCGGTCTGAAAAAAGGGCGGCCAGGCCGCCCCTTCCGCCACGCGGACAGGTCCGACGCACGTCAGCGCGCTTGCGCGGGATGGTCATGGAGGCGGTCTCGCGTGGCCAGCGCCGGGAACAGCCGCATCCACGCGGCCACCACCAGCAGCGTGCCCGCGCCACCCAGCATCACCGCCCCCACGGGGCCGAGAAACGCGGCGGTGACGCCGGACTCGAATTCGCCGAGCTGGTTGGACGCGCCGATAAAGACCGAGTTGACCGCGCCAACCCGGCCTCGCATGTCATCGGGGGTATCGAGCTGCACCAGCGTCTGGCGCACGACCACGCTGATCATGTCCGAGGCGCCCAGCACCACCAGCGCGCCCATCGACAGCGGCAACCAATGCGAAATGCCAAACACCATCGTCGCCGCGCCGAAGAGGGCCACCGCGCCGAACATCACGCGGCCCACGCGCCGGTTGAGCGGATGCCGGGCCAGCCAGAGCGCCGTGACCAGCGCACCGATGGCTGGCGACGAGCGCAGAAGGCCCAGGCCCCACGGGCCGGTATGGAGGATGTCGCGCGCATAGATCGGCAGCAGCGCGGTGGCACCGCCCAGCAGCACGGCGAACAGATCCAGCGACACCGCACCCAGCAGCACCTGGTGGCTGCGGATATAGGTAAAGCCGGCAAACAGCGTCTTGAGGCTGACCGGCGTAGTCAGGCGCTGGGCGGCCTGACGCAGCTTCAGCGTCGCCACCAGGATCGCGGCGATGGCAAACAGCGCGGCGCTGATCGAATAGACCACGCCCGGCCCAGCCACGTAGGCAAACCCGCCCAACGCCGGTCCGATGATGATGGCGGTCTGCCCGGCCGAACTCGACAACGCGACGGCGCGCGGCAACTGGCGCGGGGTCACCACGCTCGGCAGCAACGCCTGCAGCGTGGGGGTCTCGAAGGCACGGCACGCGCCGATGAGCGCCACGAAGACAAAGATGTGCTCGCGGGTGACCCAGCCCGAGAAGCTGGCCACGGCCATCGCCACGGCAATCACGGCCTCCAGCGCCTGGCATGTGCGCACGATCAGCCGGCGATCGAAGCGGTCCGCCACGTGACCGGACATCAGCAGCAGCACGATCGAGGGCAGGAACTGCACCAGCCCGACCATGCCGAGCATGAAGGCGTCGCGCGTCAGGTCGTACATCTGCCACCCCACCGCCACCGTGAAGATCTGGTACCCGATGGTCGTGCACAGGCGGGCGAACCAGAAATGCCGGAAGGCAGGATCGCGGAAAACGGTGTCCGGCTCGGCGGCCGGCAGCGGTGTGGCGGTGGACATGGGGCGTATGGGTGCGTCACGACACGCACGATGAGCAGGACGAGAGGCCAAAAGGCCCCTTTAGTCACATGACGACGGCAAACGGGGCCGCGTCAGACTGTCCCAAGACGCCCGGGACAAGCGTCCTCAGGCAAAGCAGGGAATTTTAGCCGAGCCAGTGCCTGGGCGGCGGTGCCTCCATGTATCTAAGTTGATGCATGAATACCACAGGTCGGACACAAATTTGCTTCCAGCCAGTTGCCGACGACGGTCACCGCGTTGAGGGTGGTGCCAGCCGCGCACGTTCTACACCCAGGCGTCGCTGGCGTACTGATGGTGTCGGCGGGGGACGGCGACGTCCTCCTCCGACACGCAGGAAGGCCGGCAAGCCGGCAACCAGAGTGCTGGAATCGGCATAGGGGGCAGCCATCGTGGCTGCGCCCTTGCCACACCACCCGGCATGCGGGTCCGCACCGGGCGGTTCGAGAGGTTGAGGTTAGCCCTGTGCTCTCCGATTCATGTCGCGGGCCACCGGCTTCGTCGCAGACGGGTGCGCGTCCGGCTTCACCGTCCGTTTCTCCCGCTCGCCCCACTTGCGCGGGCATCTGACGCAGTGCCTGTTGCATCGACATGGCTTCGAACACTCCCTCTCGTTTGGTCCTTCG
>NZ_JBFTSP010000017.1:0-110020 GCF_056400065.1 Cupriavidus sp. 01L415
GGAACCACCCCTTCCCATCCCGAACAGGACCGTGAAACGACTTTGCGCCGATGATAGTGCGGACTACCCGTGTGAAAGTAGGTCATCGCCAGGCTCTTATACCCAAAACCCCCAGCCCTCAAAAGCTGGGGGTTTTGCTTTGCGGCGGCAAATTCCACGTCGGCGTTCGCTTTTTCGGCTCAGTTCACAGCAAATGTGCATGGGGGACGAAGGCAGCCGGGCCTGACTGCCCAAAGAGTCAATGCATTGCACAATGTCTAAAGGCATATTGCGGCACCCTTAGGCAAACCGTATGATCCGCGGTGCCATGTCATCCAATATCGACCCCGCCGACTTCGAGGAAACGCCCTGGTTTCTCTATTTGCTCGAATGCGAGGGCAACTCGATCTATACCGGAATCACTACAGACGTTCAGCGTCGATATGCGCAGCACGTCGCCGGTACCGGTGCGAAATACACGCGATCCCGCAAGCCAGTGAGGCTTCTCGGCTGGATGCAATTCCCCACTAAATCTGAAGCACTGCGGGCCGAACTGGCGACAAAGCGTCTATCCGCCTCGCAAAAACGCGCCTTCTGCGCGCAACTCCAATCCAATCGAGCATAAAGAAACGCCGGCATAAGCCGGCGTTTCTTCTTTAACCGTGCCGGCCGCAGCCAGCGCCAATCCCATAAGGATCAGACCACCGTCAGCGTGACATCGATGTTGCCGCGCGTGGCGTTGGAATATGGGCAAACCTGGTGTGCCGCTTCGACCAGCTTCTCAGCAGCTTCCTTCTCCATGCCCGGCAGCGAAATCTTCAGGTCTACCTGAATGCCGAAACCCTGCGGAATCTGGCCAATACCCACGGCGCCTTCGATCTTGGCGTCAGGCGACACATTGATCTTCTGCTGGCCAGCCACAAAGCGAATAGCGCCCAGGAAACACGCCGAATAACCGGCGGCGAACAATTGCTCGGGATTCAGGCCAGCGCCATTGCCACCCATTTCCTTGGGCACGGCCAGCTTGGCATCCAATTGACCATCCGACGTCACCGCGCGGCCATCACGGCCACCGGTTGCGGATGCATGGGCGGTATAGAGAACTTTTTCCAGTTTCATTTGAACGCTCCTAGGTTTGCCCAATGGGCAGGCTAATCAAAGTTGCCGGCGATCGGCAGTCAATCATCGGACCGCGCGCTTTCTAGCGTGGACCGCAACGCATGCAGGCGCGCCGTCAGAAACTGGATCTCTTCGATCGAGCACTGCGTCGCACACAACATCTTTTCCGGGATACCGGTGGCGGAAGCCCGCAGGCTTCGACCAGCATCCGTCAGGCTGACCAGGACACGGCGTTCGTCTTCCGTATCGCGCAACCGATCCACCAGTCCAGCCGCCTCGAGCCGCTTGAGTAGCGGTGTCAGGGTTCCGGAATCCAGCGACAACCGCGCGCCAAGCTCAGAAACCGTCGGCGACTCGTTCTCCCATAAGACCAACATCACCAGATACTGGGGATAAGTGAGTCCAAGCTCACCCAGAATCGGTTTGTAGATCTTGGTCATCGCCAGGGAGGTCGAGTACAGCGCAAAGCAGAGCTGTCGATCCAGCTGGAGCCAGTCTTCCGTTTGGGAGGGAATCGTTGCCTGAGTCATGTACATATCTTATACACAATTAAATTGTGCGCAACTTAAATTTTCAATCGACCCTATAGAGAATAGGGGCAGGTCGAGTCCGATCAAAGGTTGACTTTGCCAGACGCGTCCGCCGGGCACTTTAAGTCTGGTTTAAGGATGGCTGCTTACGATGCTTCCATCGCGCCGAGGAACCCGCCGGCGCCAGGACCATCATGAAAAGGAAAGCACCATGATCCGCCACGCTCTCGCCCGCTCCGCTGTTGGTGTCGCTGCGCTCGCTGCCCTTGCCGGCGGCTATGCATATCTGCAGAAGGATGCGATTACACCGGGATATGCGGCGCCCACGCCGACGACCGCGTCGGCATCGCCAGTCGCTGTGGCCACGCCGACCGACTTTTCGGGCATTGTGGATCAGTACGGGCCTGCGGTCGTGAACATCAGCGTGACCGCTCGCGCCCAACGTACGTCCGCACAAGCCCCACAGGGCATGGACCCCGATGATCCGCTGTTCCAGTTCTTCAAGCGATTCGGCCCGCAGTTCCAGGGGCCGCAGAACGGGCAATCGCAGACGGTACGGGGCCTGGGCTCCGGGTTCATCGTGAGTTCAGATGGCCTGATCCTGACCAACGCCCACGTTGTCGATAACGCGACAGAAGTCACGGTCAAGCTCACCGATCGCCGCGAATTCAAGGCCAAGGTGCTGGGCGCGGACCCGCAGACCGATATTGCCGTGATCCGCATCGATGCGAAGAACCTGCCGACCGTGCGTCTGGGCGATCCGTCCAGGATTCGCGTCGGCGAACCGGTGCTGGCGATCGGGTCGCCCTATGGTTTCGAGAACACCGTCACGGCGGGCATTGTCAGCGCCAAGTCGCGTTCGCTGCCGGACGATACCTACGTGCCGTTTATCCAGACCGACGTGGCCGTGAACCCGGGCAACTCCGGAGGCCCGCTGTTCAACCAGCGTGGCGAGGTGATTGGCATCAACTCGCAGATCTACAGTCAGACCGGCGGCTACCAGGGCTTGTCGTTCGCGATTCCGATCAACGTGGCGACCAAGGTCCAGGAACAACTGGTGGCACACGGCAAGGTGACGCGCGGACGCCTCGGCATTGCCGTGCAGGAAGTCAATCAGGCGCTGGCCCAATCGTTCAATCTGCCCAAGCCGACCGGCGCGTTGGTCAACTCGGTGGAGCCGGACAGTCCCGCTGCCAAGGCCGGGCTCAAGCCAGGCGACGTGATCGTGCAGCTGGGCGACGACGTGATCGATCATTCCGGCGATCTGCCCGAGCACGTGGCCGACATCCAGCCGGGCACCCAGACCCAGCTCAAGGTCATCCGCAAGGGCGAACCGATGACGCTGACCGTGAAGGTGGGTACCGCCAAGGAGGACGCCGTCGCGCAGAAGGCCAGCGGGCGAGAGGCTGGCGGTCGACTGGGGCTCGCGGTGCGCCCGCTGACGCCCGCCGAGAAGCGCGATAGCGGCATCGATGGCGGGCTGGTCGTCGAGGACGTGGCCGGTCCGGCCGCGCGCGTTGGCATCCAGCCGGGCGACGTCATCCTTTCCCTGAATGGCACGCCGATCAGTTCCGCCGATCAATTGCGCGCGCTGGTGTCGAAGTCGGGCAAGCAGGTTGCACTGCTGGTTCAGCGCGACGACGCGCGGATTTTCATTCCGCTGGACCTCGGTTAACGCTTTGCGAGAAGTGGTTTACGGTGCGCGAAACAGGTATACGGGCCGTATACGGTAAACCGGTATACGGCCCGCAAACCCTTGCCAGAGGCGGAATTCAAGGCGATAAATCACCCCAAAAACGCGTTTGAACGGGTATGATCTCGACTGCGATGCATGAAGCGTGTGGTGGCCACGGTCACCATTTCTGGTTCTTGCTGAATCGACAGAAGAAGGAAGTCTATGCAGTTGGATTTCACCCGCGCCCCGATTACGCAGGGTACCGACCGTGCGCGGCGACTGACGCCAGCCACGACTAACCCGACGACACCGCGTCGTCGCAAGAAAGCCGAAGCGCCCCACTGGGAGCGCGGCTATCGTTCCCACTTTTATCGCAATGAACGCGGCGACAAGCTGGGCGAAGTTCATTTGTCCGATCGTGGCGAGCTTCCCGTGGTCTACCGCTGGGCGGCCGGCAACTACTCCGGCGCCGAGGGCTCGCTGGCCCATGCGCGTGCTCGCGTGGAAGAAACGATCGGCTTTGGCATGCGCCAGCTGTCCCTGTTCTGAGCGGCCAGGCCCGATAACGCGCCCTGACTCCGCACTGCCGCGATGGCGATCCGCCGTCATGGCCCACCTGTCGCCTGCCTGTTGACCGCAAACTTCGGCGCATCCTTCGGCCGGGCACATTGAACGCGGCACCTCGCCAATCGTCCTCCCGTTTCGCTGAGCCAGGCTAATCCAGCCGACGCTGCACCAGCATGCACGCCGCCGCCGCCAAGGCGAGCACGGCAATCAATCGATACAGATCCTCACAGGCAATCAGGCGAGCCTGTTGATCGACCATGGCTGCAAGTTGCGCCAGCGCACCTGCGTGAGCTTGCCCCGCATCGAATCCGCGGGCGGTCAGTGCGGCCTGCGCGGTCTGCATCCACTGCGCCGCTTCGGCCGGCCGCTGCCCTATCGCGTGAACCAGGCTCGTATGCACGGAAAACTGACGGTTTTGCAGCAAGACAGCGCCAACTGCCGACGCGAACGAGCTGGCGATTTGCCGGATCAGGTTCTTGCTGCGGTAGCCATGCGAAAAGTCGTCGCCAGCCAATGACCGGAATGTGAGCCCGGCAATCGGGATGATGACCATCACGCCGAACAACCCCTTTCCAACGAGTCCGACCACGAGCGCGGCCGGCCCCACGTCCGGCGGCATGACCGAGAAATACGACATCGCCGCGGCCATCAACAGCAGACCGGTCACCATCACGGGCTTCTTGTGGGTCAGCCGCCGGGCAACGCGCAGATACACAAAAATGCCGGCCAGGCTGATGCCCGCGGCAAACGTATTCAGCCAGCCCGTTGTCGCCAGCGGAAACTTCAGCGCCTGTTCTGCATAGATCGGGAAGACATAGCCGCTCAGGTTGCTGATCATGTAGTACACGAAGTACATCGCCAGCCCCGTCAGGTAGACCGGTTGACGCAGGACGTGCAGCCGCAGCACCGGCGCGGCGTGGTGCCATTGGTGCCAGAGAAACGCCCCGAGCAACGTCAAGGCAACCGTGGCGATGGCTGCCACGCGAGCGGGGTGCGAGAAAATGTCGAAGCGTGCCTCGGTCAGCGATGCCTGCAGCGCGACGATGGCGACACCGAACAACAGCAGCGGGCCGAGCGCGGGGCCTTCCATGTCGTCACGCGACTCCGCATCGGGCAGCAGCAGCCAGGCGCCAAGCGTGGCGATCGCGGCGAACGGCATGACGCCATAGAAGACGTCCTGCCAGACGCCATTCTCGACCAGCTCGGCGGCAAAGGCGGGCGCCAGCGCCGATGCGGCGAAGATCCCGAGCATGAAGATACGCGTGGCGCGCGGGCGATCCGCCGGCCCGAACATCAGGTTGACCAGAATCCGGCAGCTCGTGAACAGTGCGCCGCCGCCCACACCCTGGACGAAGCGTGCGCCCACCATTTGTGGCAGCCCGGTGCTGGTTGCGGCGGCGAGCGTGCCGGCCATGAACAGCAGCAGGGATCCCGTGAGGTAGTAGCGATACCCGAATCGCCGGGCCAGCCATTGCTGCTTGAGGATCATCAGCATGCTGCCCACTGCATAGGCGGCCTGCACAAGCGCAAAGCTGCGTGGATCGGCGTTGATGCCGCCCACGATATGGCTGGATGCGAACACGAACATGATGTTCTCGAGGAACTCCACGCCTGTGGCCAGCGCCAGCAACATCATGAGCAGCGTCTGCCGCTGCGGGTGGCTCAGCAAACGCAGCCAGCGCATGCCGGCACGCAGGCGATGCCAGCGTCCTGCCAGTCGTGCCTGGGCGGTCACGGCTGCGTCGCCTCCAGCGCCACCAGATTCTGGTGCAACTGATTGAGATGATGGGTGACGGCGGCAAGGCCGTCCGCGCCGATCGGCGCCCAGGCCTGACCGTACGCGGCGTGAACGGCCGGCGCCGTACGCTCCAGCAACGCGTGGCCAGCCGGGGTGAGGCTCAGTTCCAGACTGCGGCGGTCTTGGGTGGATGTCTTGCGAAGCACGAGGCCGCGCGCCTCCAGCCCGTCGATCAGCCGCGTCATCTGCGTGCGGGTCGCGTCGATGGTCATGCCGAGTTCGGACGGAATGGTCGGCTGGCCGGCATCGGCGGCCAGCATGCTGATGACGAGGTACTGGCTGAGGTCGAGTTCGTGCGGGGCAAGCGTCCGCTCAATGTGATTGCGCAAGAGGCGCGCCGACCGAAGCAGCAGCCGGGAGGCCAGGATCAGGTCGCGCGGGGCTTCCGGATGCTGGGCGCAGAAGCGGTCGATACGTTGCTCGAAGGACATGATGGCGTTCCGGAATCGTCGTGTGGATTGCGCTCCACATTGGCTATTTTGATTTCAGTCGATATAGTTACGAACGTAACTATATGCGCGAGCGTCAAGCCTTGCAACCCGGTGATCGACGTCACCGGGGTTCAAAATCACCGGACGTCGGGGTCCCAGCGCCGGACGCGTCACGACATCCTGATCCGCCTATCGTTGGCGGATTGCCCGGCTCACCTCATTCAGCGCCTTGCGCAGGCCTGCCAGTCCCGGCTCGGGGCGATCTTGCTCCGGCGCACCGTAGCGCATCGCCACGTAGCCATCCGTAAAGGCCAGCACCGACTTGGCCGCCTGAGGTATCGCCTTGCCGACGCGGGCAGCGAAGTCATGCGGCCCCTCGGCGGCGCCGCGCTCGCAGCCTTGACGTGCCAGCAGCGCGCAAAATCGCTCGTACAGCGCCTGTAAAGGGTCCACCTGGCGGCGGCGTAGCCACAGGGGGAGCAGCGCAAGCAGACTCAGTGTCGCCAGCCCGCCGACCAGCAGCGTTGGCAACTGGTCGGCCATGCCGAAGCGTTGCAGCAGGCGCGATTGCTGGGTGCGGTCGTACTGCAGCACCCAACGCCCCCAGTTGTACATCAGCCCATCCACGCCCCAGCGCAGGTCGCGAAGCCATTCCGGGCCACGCAAGGCACGGAGTTCCGCGGCCTCGTCGCCGGCCAGCGCTGCATCCAGGCCTTCCTCCACGCGGCTGGGCGCCACCGCGCTGGTCGGGTCGACGCGGACCCAGCCACGGGCCTCGAGCCAGACTTCGGCCCAGGCGTGTGCATCGGATTGTCGGATGATGTAGTGCCGACCCATCGGGTTGTACTCGCCGCCCTGGTAGCCGGCAACCACCCGGGCGGGCACGCCTGCCGCGCGCATCAGGAAGACGAAGCTGCTGGCGTAGTGCTCGCAGAAACCGCGCCTGGTGTCGAACAGGAAACTATCTACCTGTTGCTGGCCCAGCGATGGCGGTGACAACGTGTACGCAAATGGAGCGCTGGCGAACAGCCGAAGCGCGGCCTGCACGCGCTGCCACGGGTCGGCGTACTGCGTCATCCACTGCGCGGCGAGCGCGCGACTGCGCGGATTGCCCTCGGGCAAGGTCAGCGACAGCGCCAGCGTGCGCCGCGTGAGCGGCTGCGGCGAAGCCGACAGCATGGATCTGCCCCGATAGCGCAGGGCGCGATCCACCGGCGCGCGGGAAAAGTACTCGTCGTCCGCCGACACACGCGCTTCGAGGCTGGACGAAATCGCCACCCCGCGATCAAGCAGATAGAGCCAAGCCTGCTGATGGGGCTCGAGCGTGACGTTGTACTCGCGCATCCCTTGCGCGGGCGGTCCCGCGAGGCTGTCTTCCCCCGCGTCGTCGCGCAGCCCCGCCGCCGGCTGCGTGGATTGCATGGACGCATCCGCCCGGCGCCAGGCCTGCCCGTCGTAATCCCAGAGCACGAACGCACGCCAGTAGAGCGCACTGGTCGGCAGCGGATCGCCGACGATGTCCGCGCGAAACGCCACTTCCGGAGATCGAATCAGTTCGCCGATGCTGCCGGGCTTCATCGTGTCGCTGATGCCGGTGCGCCCCACGGTTTCCGATTGCGGCAGCCGCCAGAGCGGGTGGTCCAGGCGCGGGAACAGGACGAACAGGAACAGCGCCCACGGCAGGCCGAACAGTGCCATGCGGCCGAGCAGCGGCCAGATCGCCAGCCGTCCGCGCGCCTCGGGGTGGTGAAGCAACAGCCAGTTACGAAGAATCCATGCGCCGATCGCCATGCTGTAGAGCGCGAGCCAGAACGGCTGATCGGCCAGATAGAGCGTCAGCAGCAGATAGAACGACAACTGGGTGACGAGCGTGGCATCGGAGAGCGCGCGGGTTTCCAACAGCTTGAGGATCACGAACGCGCCCAGTAGCGCCACGCACAGCTCGCGCCCGAGGCTGCCGCCGGCCTGCCAGACCAGCGCGGCGGAGGTAACCAGCACCAGCACCGCGGTCAGCGCCATCATCCATTTCGATGGAAGCGGTGCCCGCTGGCGCCAGAGCAGCCAACGCCAGGCCAGCAACACCAGCAGCAGCAGGCTGACGGCCACCGGCAGCGTCCGCGCCTGCGGCGCCAGCACCAGTGCCAGCTGCCCGATCAGCATGCCGTGTTCCTGATGGGCGAGCGGGCGGACGTCCTGCCGCGTCATGATGCGCGCCGCTCCGGCCATAGCGACAACGCCTCCAGGCAAGCACGGCGGTGGGCAGCACCGTGACCGGGCGGGATTTCCACGCCCGGCAGCCGCAGGCCGATGTCCATGTCGTCGCTCGCCGCCAGTACCCACGCGCACAGGCGCGACAACCGGGCTTCGGTTTCGAAGGCCGGTGGCATGGCATCCCACTCCAGCCAGCATCCGGGCTGACGCGGCGTTTGTCCTGTGCGGCTGAGCCAGCGACCGGTCCGCGCACTGTGTTTCCAGGCGATGCGATGCAGCGGATCGCCAGTGCGATAGCGACGCAACTGGTCGATGCCGTCGTCGGACGCCACGACCAGCGCACCATCGTCGGCATCATCGGGGCGGGGCGTCAGCGGCAGGGGCGGAGCGTCGGATTCGGGCGCCGGGTAGACGAATGTGGAGAGCGGCAGGTCGGCGTAGCTCCAGACACGGAACAGGCCGAACGGGAAACGGCTGGCAAGCGTGACGCGGGGCAGGGCCAGCCGTCCGCGCCGCTCGGCGCGAAGCCGGAGTGGCAACTCGCCGCTGGCATGGCCGTCGAGCGTCAGAGACGACGGCGCCGCTGGGTCCGACAGCGGCGTCCGGGCTTCGACGCCAATTCTGGCGTCGGCATCGGCGTTGTCCACATGCAGTGCGAAAACGGCGTGGGCGCCGGCAAACGCCGGGGCGGCCGGCCCGGCCGACACGGCAAGGTCGAGCATGTTGCGGTACGCCATCCACATGCAGGCCATGCCGATGCCTGCCAGCAGGAATGTCAGCGCAAAGCCCAGGCTGATGTTGTAGTTCAGCGATGTCATCAGCATTGCCATCAGCAGGACGGCAAAGCCGATGCCGCCACGCGTTGGCAGGATATAGAGATGGCGGCGGTCCAGCCGGATCACGCCATTGACCGGACCATGCGTGCGCCGCAGCCATGCCGTCAATCGCCCGCTCGAGACGGAGGCGGGAGGTCGGTTGACGGTTGCGGAGGCGCGCTCCATGGCAACGCGATCCGCGCGGTCAGGGAATGGCAACGCTGGACAGCAGCCGGTCCAGCGCCGCGGCGGCCTGACCCGATGCCGCATGCCCGGCCGGCAGCAGGCGGTGCGCGGCCACCGGCATGAACACGGCCTGCACGTCTTCCGGCACCACCATCTGGCGCTGGTCGAGCATCGCCCATGACCGGGCACACGCCAGCAAGGCCAGCCCGGCACGCGGAGACAGGCCGGCGGCGAAAGCGGATTCGGCACGCGTGGCCTGGACCAGCGCCAGCACATAGTCGACCAGTGCCGGGCTGGCATAGACCTTGGCCGCCGCCGCCTGTAGCGCAATGACCTGGTCGGCATCCATCACGGCGACGGCTTCCTGCGCGCCGGCACCACCCAGATACAGCACGCGCTCGAATGCGGGATCGGGATAGCCGAGGGTAATCCGCATCGTGAAGCGGTCCAGCTGCGACTCCGGCAACGCGTGTGTGCCGATCTGCTCCAGCGGATTTTGCGTGGCGATGACAAAAAACGGCGACGGCAGGGCGTGCGTGGTGCCGTCGTGCGTGACCTGGCGCTCGGCCATCGCTTCCAGCAGCGCGCTCTGCGTCTTGGGCGGGGCGCGGTTGATTTCATCGGCCAGCACCAGTTGCGCGAACACCGGGCCGCGATGGAAGCGGAAATCGCCGGCGTCACGCATGAAGACCGACACGCCTACCAGGTCGGCCGGCAGCAGGTCGCTGGTGAATTGCACGCGTTGATACTGCAGGCCAAGAGTCTGTGCAAGTGCGTGGGCCAGCGTGGTCTTGCCCACGCCCGGCACGTCTTCCAGCAGCAGATGGCCGCCGGCCAGCATGCAGGCCAACGCCAGGCGCACCTGGCGCGGCTTGCCGAGCACAATGCGGCCTAGCTGGGTTTGGGCCTCGGCGAGCGAGGCAATGATCCTGGGTCGGGCGGTCACGTTGGCCTGTCCGGTTGGATTGCAGGGTGGCAGAGTCCGGCCATTGTAGCGGCGCCGGGGTCGCATCGGACAGTGGGTTTCCGCACGCTGGAGAACGCCGGTGTCGTCAGTCATCCCTACCGGATTCGGCCCCAAACCGGTCAGAAACCGCACCGAAACGGCCCCCCGGAGGCACAATCGGCCCGCCGGACGCGCCGGATCCCGCCGCTTCTGGCATCATCGACCTGTTGGCCTCCCGCTATTTTCAGATTCGTCTCTCCTGCCGCAATGACTGCCCCGCAACACCACGCGTTTGGCGCGTCCTCTTCCCTCGACTTCGATTCCTCGGCGCCGCTGGCAGACCAGGCTGGCCTGGCCAGCCTGGCGCGCGAATTCCACGCGGGCGGCTACGTGATCCTGCGCAACTTCGCCAGCGAGGCCATTTGCGCCGCGCTTGAGTCCGTTACGCGCCAGCATCTGGCCGCCGCGGTGCCGCCGGTGGAATTCGAAGCCGATCTGGGCTACCCGGGCGCACCGGCCACGCGCGACGCGGTGGGCGGAGGAACGGTGCGACGCCTGCGCCAGGCCTATGGCCGCGACGAAGTCTTCCGCCGCTGGGCCAGCGACCCGCGTGTGGTGTCGACGGTGGAGGCGCTGCTGGGCGAGCCCGCCCGGCTGACGCTGGCGCACCATAACTGCGTGATGACCAAGCATCCGCACTACGGCAGCCAGACCGGCTGGCACCGCGATACGCGCTACTGGTCCTTCGTCAGCCCGGAACTGGTGACCGTCTGGCTGGCACTGGGCGACGAGGATGAACGCAACGGCGTCCTGCGCGTGATTCCCGGCTCCCACAAGGCAAAGCTCGACCCCGCACAGCTCGATCCGGCCGAATTCCTGGTGGAAGCCCATCCGGCCAGCCAGTCGTTGCTGAAAGGGACCATGTCGCTGGCCCTGCATCGCGGCGACGTGCTGATGTTCGACAGCCGGTTGTTCCATGCCGCCGGCCGCAACGATTCCGAAGCGGTGAAGCTTTCGGTGGCGTTTGCGTACTTTGGCGCCAGCAATCGGCCCATCGCCGGCACGCGTTCGGCGGAGTTTGGCAGCGTGGAGCTTCCGCCAGTCGCGCTCTGACTTACCCGCGGCCGGCAGCACAGCCGGCCAGATACGAAAAAGCCGCCTCATCAATGGGCGGCTTTTTTATTTCTTGTTGTCCGGCAGCGATCTGGCCGGACTCAGGCGCTCAGACCGTCTTGCCGTGCGCAGGACCCTGGCGAAACAGGGCCAGCAGGTCAGCGAAGCGGAACGGCAGCAACGGCGTAGCGTGGCGAACGACGTCACGGCGTGCGAAGTGGCTCAAGAGCTGCTCGCCCACCGGACGGTCGAAGTACGAAGCATCCGGGTATTGCATCATGGTGATTCCCTATTGTGGTTCAGATCTGCCTACAGTATACACCGCGATGGTGCGATGCGCCATTTGGTGGTGCGGCACGGGCATGGGAATGCGCCGCCGCAACGGGTGGTGCACCAGGATGCAATAGGGGGACGCGGCAGGGGGCAGTTGAAGGATGCCGCGCGGTGGGGGAGGGCAGCCGAGGGATGCCCGCACGCCTTCGCACGAGGCAGCAGGGGAAGGGAGAAAAAGCGACGCAGCCGTCAGCTGATGTCGGCGGCCACACGTCGCGCTGAACGAACGCAGAGTCGCCTTGAGCAGCCTTCAGCCGCCTTCAATCGTGCTGAACAATTCCGCAGCCGCCAGCCGCCAGCCGCCAGCCGTCAACCAGCAGCCCTCAGCCGCCCCGTTCAGGCGGCCTTGTCGGAAGCGGTGTCCGCGCCGGGCGCGGCGTTGATGGCCTCGACGGCCTTGGCGGCGCTGAAGACGTGGCGTGTGGCCAGCAGTGCGGCCAGGTCGGCATCGCCGGCGATGACCGCCTGCAGGATCTGGGCGTGTTCATCCCAGTTGGTCTGGGCGCGGCTCAAGTTGGCCGGCGCAAACAGCAAGGCCGTGCGCTCGCGCAGCGACCGCATCATGTCCTGCAGCACGCTGTTGGCGGCGATGTTGCCCAGCACTTCGTGGAACCGCGAATTCAGCTCGACAAAGCGCTCGGTCTGGCCGCTGTTCACGGCGTCATTGCCTTCCTTCAAGACCTTCTCGAGTTCCTGGATCAGTGCCGGGTCGCGCCGCTGCGCGGCCAGCTTGGCATTCAGGCCTTCCAGCGTGGCGCGCACTTCTACCATCTCGCGCGCGATGTTGGGCGACAGCCGTGCTACCGATGCGCCGCGCCGCGGTTCGATCCGCACCAGCCCTTCTGCCGCCAGTGCGCGCAACGCCTCGCGGACGGGAATCCGGGACACACCCAGCTCCTGCGACACCGTATTCTCTACCAGTCGCTCGCCCTGTTCGTACTGACCGGCGAGAATCCGCTGCCGCAGCGTGTCGGTCACCAACGCGAAGAGCGGGGAATGCTGGGCCCCGAGGCTGGCAGCCGGGGCATCCGGATTCGGGCTGAAGGCACTGGCGGTGGCGTCGTTCATGGTCGGGATCGGCCGTCAAAATCGATAAGCGCCGGGGCATGGACCCCGACGTGAATGCCGCTATTGTATACCGCTGCCCCCGATACCAGACATTAGGCAGCGCCTATGTATGCTGGAAAGTGAAGCCGTCCGCATACAGGAATGGCGCCTGGGCACCCAGCACCATGAAGGTCTGTTTGGCGTCGCGGATCATGTTGGGCGATCCGCACAGATAGATCGCGTGTTCCGACAGATCGCCGATGTCCGCGGCCACGGCGTCATGCACGTAGCCGCGCCGGCCCTGCCAGCTCTCGTCGGCGCGGGACAGCACCGGCACGTACTGGAAGTCGTAGAGGCGCTCGCCCCAGCTGGCGATGTCGTCGTGCAGGTACAGGTCTGCTGCCGAGCGCATGCCCCAGTACAGCGACACCGGCGGGCAGTCCGGGTCATCCATCAGGGACTCCAGCATGCTCTTGATCGGCGCCAGCCCGGTGCCCGTGGCGACCATCAGCAGCGGGCGATAGTCCTCCTTGCGCAGGCTGAAGTTGCCGAGCGGCACTTCAACCTCCAGCTTGTCGCCGGGCCGTAGCCGGGGCAACTGCCCTGTGGTAAAGCGTCCGCCGGCAATCTGCCGCACGTGAAAATCGATGGCATTGCCGCTGGGCGCCGACGCCATCGAGAAGCTGCGATGGCTGCCGTCGTCCAGCAGGATCTTCATGTACTGGCCGGGCTGGAAGTCGAGCGGCGCTTCGTCCGGCAACGCCATGCGCAAATGGAGCACGTCGGGTCCGAGCGGCGCCACGGCCTGCACGATGGCAGTGGCACGCCGCGCGGGCACCGCCGGCTCCTCTGCTCGGGCGGTGCTGAGGACGAGGTTGCCCCGGGGGCGCGCCTGGCAAGCCAGCGCAAAACCGGCGGCATCCTCTTCCTCGGAGAGCCCCATCGGAAATTCCTCATAGCCGACGCTGCCTTCCACCACGCGCACGCGGCACGTGCCGCAGCCGCCGAACGTGCATTCGTGGGCCAGGCGGATACCGGCGCGCAACGCACCGTCGAGCACCGATTCACCGGGTGCCACGACAAACGACTCCTGCGTTTCCAGAATTTCAATGCGACAGGACATGACGGCCTCCTCCGCGCTTACTTCTTGATGTCGGCCTGGGCCAGAACGGTCAGGTCGTCGGCGGCCAGCAGGTCGCGCAGTGCTTCCAGCGCGGCCACGCCGCATGCCGTGTCCTGCTCGCCATTGCCCCCGGACAAGCCGACGCCGCCGATCACTTCCCCATTGACCACGATCGGGTAGCCACCCACGAACACGGCGAACTTGCCCTCGAAACTCCACTGGATGCCGAACGCTTCATTGCCGGGCAGAGCGGGGCCATTGGGCGCGGTATTGAACAGGTGGGTCGACCGCTTGTGGCCGGCAGCCGTGAACGCCTTGTTCCAGGCGATCTGCGGCCCGGTGATGCGCGCGCCGTCCATGCGTTCCAGCAACAGCGGATAGCCGCCGTCGTCGACGATGCACACCGATTCCAGCACGCCGATCTCTTCGGCCTTGCGGATGGCGGCGGCCACCATATGGCGGGCTTCCTTCAATTCGAGCTTGATGGCTTTCTTCATGTCGATTCCTTCGATGCGTTCTGTGCGTACGATGCGTCAGCCGCGGCGTGCTCAGCAGCCGCGATAGACGGTCTTGATCTGCGTGTAGAAATCCAGCCCGGCGCGCCCCGACTCGCGGAACGTGGAAGTGCTGGAGCGCTTGAGTCCGCCGAACGGTGCATTGACGAGGTTGCCGGTGGTGGTCCGGTTGATCTTTACCGTGCCAGACTCGATGTCGTGCGCAAAGTCGTGCATATAGCGCGGGTTGCGCGTGGCGATGGCGGCGGACAGGCCGTACTCGGTGTCGTTGGCCTTGGCGATGGCGTCGGCGTAGCTGCTGACTTCGATGATCGCCAGCACTGGGCCGAAGATTTCCTCACGGGCGATGCGCATGGTCTGCGTCACATCGGTGAACACGGCCGGCGAGACGTAGTAGCCGTGGGCGAACTCGCCTTCGGTCAGCGGTTCGCCGCCGCACAGCAGCGTCGCCTCCGCCTTGCCGGCCGCGATGTAGCCCAGCACCGACTCCAGTTGCTTGCGCGTGGCCAGCGGACCCAGGTCCATGCCAGCCGCCATGCCGCTGCCGATCTTCAGCGTCTTCACCTTGGCGACAAGCTTTTCCGTGAACGCCTGCTTCACCTCGCGCATGACCAGGATGCGGCTCGTGCCTGTGCAGGCCTGGCCGGACAACGACAGACCGCCCTTGATGGCCAGGTCCACCGCGCGGTCGAGGTCCGCGTCTTCCATCACGATCAGCGGATTCTTGCCGCCAAGTTCCATCTGCGTGCGCGTGGTCATCGGCACCGCGCGGTGGATCTGCTCGCCGGCCGCAGTGGACCCGGTGAACGACACGGCACGCACGGCGCGCGACTCCACAAGGGTCGGGCCGACTTCGGCGGCGCTGCCGGTGATGAAGTTCAGCACGCCCTTGGGGATGCCGGCACGCACGAAGGCCTCAGCCAGGCGGAAGCCCGACAGCGGCGCGTCGGACGACGGCTTGAATACCACGGTGTTGCCCGTGATCAGCGCCGGCGCGATCTTGCGCGCGGGAATCGACACGGGGAAATTCCACGGCGCAATTACCGTCACCACGCCAAGCGGCTCGCGCTGGCTGTAGACGAGCATGTCGGGATCGTCGTTCGGATAGGTTTCGCCCGAGAAGGTCTGGCCTTCCACGGCGTAGAAGCGCAGCGTCTGGGCGGAGCGCAAGACCTCGTCGCGGGCCAGGGCGAGCGCCTTGCCTTCCTCGCGCGTCAGCTCGACGGCAATGGCGTCGGCGTTGGCCTCCAGATGTGCGGCGGCGTCGTTGAGGATCTTCGCGCGCTTGCCGATCGGGGTCTTCTTCCAGCCTTCGAATGCGGCGGCGGCGGCGGCCACGGCGGCGGCGGCGTCACGTGCGTCGGAGGCGGCGTGCCGGCTCACGATATCGCGCGTGTCGGCAGGGTTGACGTTGTCGGTGGTGCGGCCGCTGGTGCTGTCGCACCATTCGCCGTCGATGTAGTTGCGGTACGTCTCGGTCATCTCTCAGGCCTTGTGCAGGAGCGGGAAGCCGGACGCACGGGCGTGCGTCCGGGCGGCGTCTTTCAGGCGGCGATGGCTTCCGTCTTGCCTTCGACGTAGTCGTAGTAGAGCGCGGTGGTGTACAGCAGGCGCATCTGGGCGCCGATCTCGCAGATCTTCAGGCAGCGCTGCTGCAGTTCGGGCGTGTTGGCGTGTTCCAGCACGATCTGGTAGCCACGCTCGCCGTGGATCTCGTCGGAGACTATGTGCAGGTCGAAGAACTCGACTTCCTCGTCGGTGAAGCCGTATTTCTCGCGCAGCGTCGGGGTTTGCTTGCGATAGATCGACGGCACCTGCGACTCCAGCCCGACCACCAGCCCGGCAACCGCCACCACCGGGTCTTCGCGCATGGCCACGGCGTAGCACCAGCTCTGCAGGCCGCGCGTGGTGGGCGACATATTGTCCGGATTGACCACGCGCTCTCGCGTCGTGCCGCAGGCTTCAGCAAAGCGGATGAGCAGATCGGTGTGGCGATCGCCGCCGATTTCCTCTTCGTACATATTGGCCAGCAGGAAGTCCTTGGCCTCGGTCATGTGGTCCGGCGTGCGGGCGTAGATGTAGGCGAGGTAGTCCGCGAACGGGCCCACATAGTGGTAGTGGTTCTCCGCCCAGCGCCCCAGTTGCTCGCGGGTCAGCGTGCCACTGGCCCACGCCTTGCTGAACGGGGCCAGGTTGGCGCTCTTGCCTTTGATCGCGTTTTCGAGGGCGGCGCGGAATGCTTCACGGTTCATCAGTTCGGCCATTTGGGGGCTCCTGTTATGACGAGAGGGGGTGGGCTAGGAAATTCGCGGCTCGCCGGACGAAGCAACGAGCATCGCGAGGGTTTGTGGTTTGTATACTTTCTGCAATCGTTTTTAGGCGAACGAAGGCCCTGGGCGCGGACACCGCTCAGGCGGCGATGGCCTCCGCGTCGGTGATGCGCCGATAGGCCACGCCCGCCAGGGCAATGTCCTCGAGACCCACGCCGACGGACTTGTAGATCACGATGTCGTCGGCATGTCGGCGGACCGGTTGCCGATCCAGCAACACGTCAGCCAGCTCGACAATCTTGCTGTCCGGCAGGACGGCCTTGTCGGCCAGCACCAGGTCGCCCGCTTCGCGCAGCGATTGCGTGCGCCATTCGACGACCACGCCCGCAGCGCGGGACAGCGCGGTGTCGTCCAGTTCACGGGTATGGGGCAGGCTGGAGCCGATGGCCGCGATAAACGCGCCGGGCTTGACCAGCGCGCCGGAGAACAGCGGGGTGGTGGATCGCGAGGCCGTCACAATGATGTCGGCCTGGGCCACGGCAGCTTCCGGCTGCGCAAACGCCACCGGAATCCCGCATTGGCTGGCCAGGCGATCCGCCGCGCCGGCATCGGCGTACGGATCACACACCAGGATTTGCTTCAGCGGCAGCGCCGCCGAAAGTTGCATCGCATGCTGCGCGCCTTGCGTGCCGGCACCAAACAGCGCGAGCGTCGCGGCGTCGGGTCGTGCGAGATGTTGCGCAGCCAGCACCGTGCAGGCCGCGGTGCGCAGTTTTGTGATCGCGCCAGCGTCGAACGAGGCAAGCGGCCGTCCGTCAACCGTTGAAAACAGCAGGATGACAAACGAGAACTGACCGGCGATCGTTGTATATACCTTCGCGCCGGCCACCTGCTGACCGGGGATGACCGCCCCCAGCGTCGAAAGCTTCACACCACCGGCCTCCGTACGAATCCGTTCCTGCATGGCGGCATCGCCGCGACCAAAACTGCAGAAGGCATCCCGCATGGCAGCCTGCGCGTCGGCGGCCGTGACATGGCGATCAATCAGTGCGTCGGTGATATGGAGCATGATGGCGTCAGTGGGTGTCTCAGGCTTATTTCGGTATACAGTCTACACAAGCTCGAAAAAAAAGCCACCTAGATTTGTGAGGCTGGCACGTTGGCGGCTTTGTCGAAACTGGTGCGAGGTGCGCTGTAACCGTGCATTGAAGCGGGATTGCGCACCGCATTGGGGGCTTTCCCTAGCGTACGCAGTTTTTGCTTGTTATCCCGCTGCTGCGGGATATAGTATACAAAAACAGGATTACGACAGATTCATAACATCGCCCCCACAAGGGCCTCCACGATCAGGGGAGCCTCATGCAACAAACCGTAGTGATTGGCCTGGCACATTGGGTGTATCTGCTAGGCGTGGCCGTGATCGTGTTGACCATGATCATGCGGGCCAATGTCGTGGTGCCGTCCATCGTCGGCACCTTCCTCGTGATCCTGGCCATCACGGGCAACCCGGTCTCCGCGCTGGGCGGGATCTTTTCCGCGAGCCTCGTCGCGGCCAAAGAGCTCTTCAATATCTTCTTGGTGATCGCGTTCATGACGGCGCTGCTGAATGCGCTGAAGACGTTGCGGTCCGATATCCGCATGGTCGAGCCCTTCCGCGTGATCATGAAGAACGGACACAGCGCCTATTTCATCCTGGCGGGCATTACCTATGTGATCTCGCTGTTCTTCTGGCCCACGCCTGCCGTACCGCTGGTGTCGGCAATCCTGCTGCCGGCCGCCATCGCCGCCGGGCTGCCGCCGCTGGCCGGGGCGATGGCCATCGCCATCGCGGGACAAGGCATGGCGCTGTCTTCCGACTACGTCATCGGCGTGGCGCCCGGCATCAGCGCCAAGGCCGCAGGCGCCGCCGTCAGTGCAGCCGTGGTGGCGGACCGGGCGCTGATCCTGTCGATCATCACCGGCGCCATCGCGCTGTCCCTGGCCTACCTGTCGATGCGCCGGCACATCGTGCCGGCCAACGGCGCGCTGCTGGACCGCTGGCAGGCTCGCGCCACCGGAGTCGACACCACCGTCGAGTCGACGGGCACGTTCGACAAGGCCGAGATTGCCCGCGGTACGTCGCATACGGAACCGCTTGCCACGGACGCCAATATCGAAAGCAGCCTGGCGATGGTCGCCAAGCGCCGCATCAAATGGTCCAAGTTCTTCGCGGTGCTGACGCCGGTGGCATTCGTCTGCGTGGTGAGCCTGATGGTGCTGCCCAAGCTGGCGTCCGGCATGCCGGACCTGAAGGGTGGCGCGGCGGCGGCGCTGGTGGGGGGCGTGGCGGCGTTGCTGATGATGCTGGCGACGCTGGCCGCCGAGGGGCCGCGCAAGATGCTCGACATCTGCCCGGAACACATTACTGACGGCTTTGTGTTCGCCTTCAAGGCCATGGGCTCGGTGCTGCCGATTGCCGGTTTCTTCTTCGTCGGTGCTGGCGAAACTGCCGCGCAGATCCTCGGCGTGGATACCGGCCGCGCGCCCAGCCTGCTGTTCGAGCTGATTCAGGCGTACCAGCACATGATCCCGGACAACCACGTACTGGTGGCGTTCGGCGTGCTGCTCGTCGGCATGATCACGGGGATCGATGGTTCCGGGTTTGCCGGGCTGCCGCTGACCGGCACGCTGGCGGGGGCCCTGGGTCCGGTCGTCGGCTTTGACTCCGCGACGCTGGCGGCGGTGGGTCAGATGGGCGCCGTCTGGACCGGTGGCGGCACGCTGATCGCCTGGTCGTCGTTGATCGCCGTGGCGGGATTTGCCCGGGTGCCGGTGCTCGACGCGGTCCGCGCCTTGCTGCTGCCCGTGCTGGCCGGGCTGGTGGTCTCCACGATCTGCGCGATGCTGCTATGGCATTGATCGCAGCCTGAGCGTCGCTTCCCCCGTTTTCCTTTTCCCCGGTTCCGACTCGCATCCCGTGCTGTTCCATACGGAATGCGTGTCGCCCGAATCAGAGTGTAGAAAGTATACAAATGCCGAAAGTCGTATTTCATAAGAACGGCCAGGTCTTCGAGGATGAGGTGAAGCCCGAGACCAACCTCGTTGTCCGTGCGGGCATCAAGCAGTTTCCGTATCCGAACCTGCGCTACGAGTGCGGCATGGGCAAATGCTCCAAATGCGCCTGCCGCGTGCTGGCGGGCGCGGAGCACCTGCCGCCGCCGAACTGGAAGGAGAAGAAGCAGCTGGGCGAGCGGCTCGACCAGGGCTTCCGGCTCGCCTGCCAGATCTGGCTGACGCACGACATCGAGCTGGTGCAGGAAGAACAACAACCCGCCTGATGTCCACTGCCATGTACGTGATCCTGACCAGCAAGCCCGGGCAGTTCCGCACCGAAGCGGTGGCGGGCGTGGAGCCCCTGGAAACCTACGAATACCTGTTCTACGGCCGCGTCACCGCCAGCTTCGTGATTGCCGAGCTGCGCGAGGCGGTGAAAGTGCGGGTGATCGACGAAACCGGCGGGCCGGAGGCCGAGCCCGTCGTCAACCACGTGCCGTCGAAGTTCCTGGAGCGCTTCGACACGCTCGACGCTGCGCGGGCCGCCCTGGAGGCGCTGGCCCGGTTCGGCAGCATGGACCTCTCTTTAAGGAAGCAATGATGCAGGCCGAGACCGATGCGGTTGCCACCGTGACCGAGACCCGGATGATCGAGATCACCTTCGTGACGAACGACGGCAAGACCGTCACCGCGCCCGAAAACAGCAACCTGCTACGCGTGTCGCTGCGCGAGCAGGGCGGCATTCCGTTCAAGTGTGGCGGGGGTATCTGTGGCACCTGCAAGTGCCGGATCGAACGCGGGCTGGAGCATACCGATGCCGTCAAGGCCAAGGAGCGCAAGCACCTGACCGACGACGACCTGCGCGCGGGCTATCGCATGGCGTGCCAGACGTTTGTGAGCGGCGACATCGCCGTAGCCTGGTAGCGATAACGCGGCGGGGCTGGAGGGTTATCGCCCCCGGGAGCACCGGATGCGCGTGCGCGCGGTGCTTCCGGCGATTCAGATGCCCTGGCTGTTTCAGCCGGCTCGGGCGCTTCAGGTGTCTCAGGCACCTCAGTGCTTCCGGCGCTTCTGGCGCTTCTGGCGCCTCAGGTGCGCAGCCCGACCAGCCCTGAAATCTTCTCGGAGGCTTCCAGCAGCGGCGGCAGGAAGCGATCCACCATCTCCTGCGCGCTCGTCCGGTTGGCCTGCCCACTGATATTGATGGCGGCGATCACCTGCCCGGCCCGGTTGCGGATGGGCGCGGCCAGCGACACCAGGCCTTCCTCCAGCTCCTGATCGTTCTGTGCCCAGCCGCGCGTGCGGATGTCGGCGATCAGTGTCTTCAGTTCGTCGATATCCGTCACGGTGCGTCGCGTGCGCGGCTGCCGGTCCGTCGCGCGCAGCACGCGGTCCAGCTCCTCGGCGTCCAGCCCGGACAGCAGCACGCGGCCCATCGACGAGCAATACGCCGGCAGCCGGCTGCCGATCGACAGGTTGATGGTCATGATCTTGCGCGCGGGCACGCGCAGCACATAGACGATCTCCGTCCCGTCCAGCACGGAAATCGAGCAGCTTTCATGGACGGCCTGCGACAGCGCTTCCATGATCGGCTCGGCCAGGTTCCAGAACGGCATCGACGTCAGGTAGGCAAAGCCCAGGTCCAGGATCTTGGGCGTCAGCCGGAACTGGCGGCCGTCCGCCTGCACATAGCCCAGCCCCACTAGTGTCAGCAGGATGCGGCGCGCGCCGGCACGCGTCAGGCCGCTGGCCTGGGCGATCTCGGTCAGCGTCTGCGCGGGATGGCGGGCGTCGAACGCGCGGATCACCGACAGGCCGCGTGCAAAGGACTGCACATAGCTGTCGCTTGGCTTTTCTGTTGCGGCGTTGCCCGGTGTGCGGGGCGTTGCGGAATCGGCTTGGCTCGCCATCGATGGGGACACCGGCGCGGGCGCGCCGGAATTGGCTCGGAAAGGCCGAAAGGGTAGAGGAAATGCGGCGGGTTCGCTAGTCCGTGGCTCGCTTTACCGTCCCCCGACACATGCCGCCACGCTGACGGACGCGCGCGTCTCCCTCATAATGTGCATCCGCACAATGTCGCCCCGGTGGCCACGACAACTGTGTCAGTAAAGGAAATAGCGTCCGGTGAACGAAACCATCCAGTGGAATGATTGGGAAGCGTTCTGCTGCGTAGTCGAGCAGGGCACATTCACGGCGGCGGCGGAGACGCTCGACTGCCCCAAGTCCCGCGTATCGGCGGCGGTGGCCCGGCTGGAAACGGCCATCGGCGCCAAGCTGCTCGAGCGCACCACGCGCCGCATGCGGCTGACCGATGCCGGTGGCGCGGTCTATCGCGACGTGGCGCCACTGTTCGCTCGACTGCGCGAAATCCGCCAGGAAACCCTTGCGCGCGAAGAACGTGTGCAGGGGATGCTGCGCATCGCCACGCCCTATGAATTCGGTGCCCAGCAGCTGGGCGGGGTGATCTGCCGGACGCTCGCCGCGCACCCGGCGCTTGATATCACCGTCGAGATTTCCCAGGGGCTGGTCGATCCGATCCGCGAGGGATTCGATATCGCCTTCGTCACCGTGGAAACAGAATTGCCGGACTCCGGCACGATTGCCCGGCGCATCTGGCACGTGGAACGCGGACTGGTGGCGGCGCCGTCACTGGCGGCCAGCCTGCCGGCGCAGATGCACCCGGAAGACCTGTCGAACATGCCGACGCTGGCCACGCCCGGTGTATCAGTCTGGGAATTCGCGCGAAACGGGGAGCGGATCTCGGTGCCGATTCGTCCGCGTATGCAGACCTACAACGCCGAACTGCGCATGCAGGCCGCTTTGGCTGGGCTGGGGATCGCCCGGGTGCCGATGACGGCGGCGGAGACGGAGATTGCGCAGGGACGGCTGGTACGGGTCATGCCTGACTATCCGTTGCCGCCCCTCCGGGTGTTTGCGTTACTGCCTGATCGCCGCCTCCAGCCGCGCAAGGTGCGTGCGTTCATGGAGGCCATCGAGTCGATGATGGGAACCGACCTCGACGATCTGGGACAGTAGCGGAGCGTGGGAGTGCTCCGGTGGAACTTGCTTCAGGCCGGGTCCAGGTGTCTGGGGCGCTGAACTAAGGCGCCGGGCTTCAGGAGCCTCGGGTGCCTTGGACGCCTCAGGCGCCTTCGGAGAAGCCGTCGCGCTTTTCGGTGACAGTGCGGGCGCCGTCGGTGTACGGGTCACGCTTGTCGGATACGGTGCGGGCACCATCCGTGTACACGTCACGCTTTTCGGTCACGCCACGGGCGCCGTCGGTGTACGGATCCACGGAGCCGACGCGGCCGATGCTGCCGTCCAGGCGGGCCAGGTCCGACAGGGGTTGCGAAGCCTGGGCAGCGGTGGCGCCGACCGATAGGCCGATGGCGCAGAGCAGGGAGAGGGCGAGGGTTTTCATTGTGCGGTTCCTACTTGTTTTGGCAGATATCGCGGTGGGATTCCGCGATGGCTGTAATGTAGGCTTCGGCACGCACCGGAAAAAGCGTGAATCCTCGACAGACTGTCCAACTCGCTGAACAATAAGGGTTAACCCTATAGCGCGGGTTTGTGCTAGGGCGGCGGCACGCTCCGCCATCCTTCAGGGGTTCGGAGGCCGGGCGCCCCCGGCACCGTCACACCACGCCGCGGCTCACGCTGGCGATCACCATCAGCAGAATCTGCGCGATTACAAAGAGGATCAGCGGCGAGATATCGAAGCCGCCCAGACGCGGGATCACGCGCTGGATGGGCCGCAGCAACGGCGCGGTCAGGTGCCAGATGGCGGGCGCCATCGGCGATTGCGGATTCACCCACGACAGCACCGCCATCAGCAGCGTCACCCACATCACCATGCTGATCGCCCACTTGAGCACATTGAGCAAGGCCAGCGCCAGGATCACGGGCAGGAAAGCAAGCGGGTCGGCGCCCAGCAGCAGCGCACGGCAGAGCAGGAACAGCACCGCCGTCAGGTAGGCGGCGATCACGGTGGCCCAGTCGATGCCGCCAATGCCGGGAATGATGCGCCGCAGCGGCCGCACGATCCAGTCGGTGACCTGGAACACGCCCTGCGAGACCGGATTGCGGGACGGCAGCCGGGTCAGCTGCATCCACAGGCGCAGCAGCAGCGCCATGCCGAAAAGCGTAAAGACGGTATCGAGCAGGAACAGGACAATTTCCGTGAACATCGGGCGGATTTCCGGGTGACGGTTGTAGGGTGTCGGCGACCGCACAGATTCTGCCATACCACGCCGCGTGCGCATCATGAATGCGCGAGAGCGCACCGGGCGCAGTACTCGCCGCCCCTATAATGAGCGCCGGATTCTACCCAAGCGCCGAAGATCACCCCCATGCCACGCAAGTCCGCCCCGGCGAAGTCCGCCATCGACAACGCCGCCCTGACCAAGCAGGACTTCGAGGCGTTGTCTGATTTCCGCTACCAGTTACGGCGCTTCCTGCGGTTCTCGGAAGACGCTGCGCGCGGCGAGGGCGTGACGGTCCAGCAATACCTGTTGATGCTTCATATCCGCGGCTGCCAGGAAAAGAACTGGGCGTCCGTGGGAGAACTGGCCGAGAGGCTGCAGGCCAAGCAGCATGGCGTGGTGGCGCTCGTCAACCGATGCGAAGCCGCCGGGCTGGTGAGCCGCAAGGCCGATCCGGATGACCGTCGCGTCGTGCAAATCCATCTGCTGGCCAAGGGGGAGCGCTGTCTGAACCGGCTGGCGCTGCTGCATCGGACCGAGCTCGAGTCCCTGCGCAACACCTTCCGCGTGGCGCGCATCACGGCGTTCAATGACGACGGTGCCGACCGCTTCTGAGGTGCGACACCGCGCCGTGGTCTCGCCGTTACAGTCCGTTACCCAACACAATCTCTCGTGACACCTGCGGCCGGGTCGTGACCCTAGACTCCCGCGCATCGACCACACGCGCACTGGCGCAGGAGTTCCCACCATGTCTTTCCCGCTTCGTTCGGCCGTGCTGGCCGTGCTGGCTTCCGGCGCGCTGGCTGGTTGCGTTACCGCGCCCTATGGCAATGGCTATGGCGGGAGCTACGGGGGCGGCTACGGCAACAGTGGCTACGGCACCAGCGCCAGTGGCTATGGCAACAGCGGCTACGGCACCAGCGGCACGCAACTGAGTGGCGGCGCCGGCTATCCGCAGCAGACGTATCCGCAGACGTCCTACCCGCAGCAAGGCTACCCACAGGCCGCGTATCCCCAGCAAGGCTATCCGCAACAAGGCTACCCGCAGACCACGTATCCGCAGCAGGGATCCCCGCAGCAGGGCTATCCACAACAGGCGGGCTACGACCAGTACGGTTATCCCGGGCAGGCGCAGGGCAGCTACAACGGCTATGCCAATGATCCGTACGCGGTGCGGTACGGATGGGTGGAATCGATCGAGACGATGCCCGGACAGCCCGCCGGCACGAGCGGTGCGGGCGCGGTGATCGGCGGCGTGGTCGGTGGCCTGCTGGGCCACCAGGTGGGTGGCGGACGCGGCAACACCGTGGCCACGATTGGCGGCGCCGTGGCGGGCGCCGTGGCCGGCAACGAGGTGGAGAAGCGCTCGGCGGCCACGCCGCCGGCCTATCGCGTGCGCGTGCGGACGAATGACAACGGCTATCTCACGCTCACGCAAAGCAGCCCGTACAACCTGCGCAATGGCGATCGCGTAAAGATCCAGAACGGCGTGGCCATGCCCTACTGACTGGTGCTTCGTGGTCTGCGCGCCTGCGCAGACCCAGTGGCCCGGTGACCCAGTGGCCCGGTGACCCGGGCAGTCGGCGCGGCCCCCGCTCGGGTGGGGACCGCCGGTATGGTCCGCCTCAGGACAAGGTATTGACCAGGAACGTCAGTGCGCGACCGTGGGCCAGCGCCGCCGAGCGCTGGTGGTAGGAACCGCGAGCCCAGCAGTTGAAGCCGTGATCGGCCTTGTCGTAGACGAAGATCTCCGTGCCGCGCTTGCCGGCGACGGCCTGGCGTACCTGCTCCACATGCTCGGGCGTGATATGGGCATCGAGCGCGCCATAGTGGAACTGCACTGGCACGTTGATCGCTGCCGCTTCGTGCAGGTTGTTCTGGATCCCGCCGCCGTAGTACGGCACGGCCGCATCCACCAGTCCGCGCGCCGCTGCCAGGTAGGCCAGCAGGCCGCCAAAGCAGTAGCCCACGGCCGCCACCTTGCCGCCCGCGCCAATCTCCGCACGCAACGTCTTCACGGTTGCGGCGATATCCGACACGGCGGCTTCCACGTCGACTGACTTGCGCAGCGCCATCGCCTCTTCCATGTCCTTGCCGGCATAGCCCAGCTCCACGCGCGGTGCCTTGCGCCAGAACACGTCCGGCGCCAGCACGACGTAGCCGTCGGCCGCATACTGGTCCGCCACCGAGCGGATATGTTCGTTGACGCCAAAGATTTCCTGCACGAGCACGATGCCAGGGTTGTTCGCCTGCTTGCCGGCGGGCGGCAGGCTCAGGTAGGCATCGAAGCTGCCATCGGTGGTATCGATACGGATCCAGCGGCTGTTGGGCGTGGTCGTCATGGTGAATGATTCTCCAGGGGTTGGGAGCAATGCTTGCGAAGCAAGGCGCAAGTGTGCCACTGGCCGTGCAATCGTGCAGGCGGCCCGGCCGATGCAAAAAAATGCCGGCACCGCGGGGGCGGGTGCCGGCATGGGGGCCGCGCAGGGACGGCGGCCGCAGTGCTATTTACCAGTCAGCCAGTGAGGTCGACCTCACCAGCGCATTTGAACGTTCTTCTCGCCCGGACTCACCGTGGCTCGCTTGGACATGCCTTCATACGTGGCAACCACCTGATACGAGGCGTGCGGCCCCCTGATCAGGCAGCGCGGCCCGGTGGACGTGAATTGCGCCACTTCCTTGCCGTTGCGCATCAGCCGGACATTCACGTCCGACAGATACTCGCCACGACCGCCTTGCGTGAACAGCAGGCCCATATCGTAGTTGCGGGCCTCGCTTCGCATCTCGGCCTGCTCGTCTGCCGCCACGCCACCGCACATATAAGTGAAGGGGCCGGCGGTCGATGTGGTCATGTCGGCACGGGCGGCAATCGTCACACCGAGGGATGCCACGGCCAGGCCGATGGCACACATGGCGCGCGCCTGTCGGCGCATCGTAGTTCGATCGATATACATGGTTTCCTCCTGCCAGGTTGACCGGACGACAGGATGGCGGGGACGTGCGCGGCAGGTTCGGCACATCGGAGAGACAACAGCCAGTCACAGTCTCCGGAGGTACACGCTTGCAGTACACACCCGCGCCGGCGCAGGATCTGTCAGCGTTTGACTGATCTTCCTGCGGGACGATGCCGCGGGGGGTGCCGGGGAGGCGGGCGGCGAATGAGCAGGGAAAGCCGGAAGGAAAAGCGGAGGAAAAGCGGGAGGAAAAAGCGAAAAGCGGAAGGAAAGCGGGCCGGCAGAAGTGCCGGCCCGTCAACGGGCGCGATCAGTACGCCGAGGACTGCTCGAAGCGGGTGCGCCAGTTGTCCGAATAGGCGCGCACGACGGCGGCGTCCCCACGGATCAGCATGCCGTTTTCCGCATTGCGTTCCTGCGCGGACTTGGTGAAGTTGAACGATCCGGTGAACACGGCCTGGTCGTCGAACACCATGACCTTGTTGTGGGCGATCGCCGGCTTGGTATCGACCACGACCGGAATGCCGGCGTTCTTGAGGAAGGTGGCGCTGGTATAGCGCTCGGATACCTGGCTCTTGTCGACAATCACGCGGACATCCACGCCGCGCTGGTGCGCTTCGGCCACGGCCTTCGCAATCTGCGCGTTGGTAAACGAGTACGCCTGGATCAGCAGCTTGTGGCGCGTGTTGCGGATGGCGTCGATCAGCATGGCCTGGCAGCTCGGGCCATCGGGCACGAAGCACAGCGTATAGGTGCTGCCGCTCGCAAACTGGCTGGGGCGTGCGCTGGGGGTGCCGAGCGCATCGGCCAGGCGTTCCAGCGTGGAAGTGGTGCGGGCCTGGACGGCGCCCGCGGCGGCCAAGAGCAGGCTCGCCACGGCGAGCCGCCTGAATCGGGAAATCGAAAGGAGCATCAGCGTTTAGAGGTTGAGGCGGGAAATCGGCGGCCCGCAGCGTAACAGGCCGAGCCCCTCCCAGGCAACCGGCAACGGCCCTTGGGGCTATCCATTTTCGCTGCCTATGATGGAGAGATTCGGCGGTGGGCTGGCTGCCACCGCGCCGTGTGCCACGCGACACAGGAGACAGACCATGTCCAACCACACTTACAAGCTGGTCGAGATTGTCGGATCGTCGCCCGATGGCAGTGACGACGCCATTCGCAGCGCGCTGGCCAAGGCCGGTGAAACCATCAAGCATATCGACTGGTTCGAGGTGGTGGAAATGCGCGGCCACGTGCTGGACGCCAAGGTCGCGCACTTCCAGGTCACGCTGAAGATCGGTTTCCGCGTGACCTGAGCGGACGGGTCGCGACCACCGGGCGGCAAGCCAGCAGTCCGCGCGGCGTCCGTCGCGCGGGCGCCCACCTGTGCGCCCGTCCGGGCGGCCCTATCGCTCTCGCCATGCCTTCGCAATACGCGCCTGACGCCCCTCGTAGCGGCCCGGGCGCCGCCCCCCTACTGACCCGGTAAGCGACGGGCCAGCCGACGACGTTATGATGCGGGACCGCGCGGCTTCGCCGTGCTTCTCGCGCCACGGCGCCGAAGGATTCAGATTGCGTTTTCTCCACACCGCCGACTGGCATCTCGGTCGGCTGTTCCATGCCCGCAGCCTGCTGGAAGACCAGGCACATGTGCTCGACCAGTTTGTCGCGCTGGTGCGCGACGTGCGCCCGGACGCGGTGCTGATTGCCGGCGACGTCTACGACCGCGCGGTGCCGCCGCCGGAGGCCGTGGCGCTGCTGGACGATGTGCTCGCGCGCATCGTCGTGGATGCCGGCGTGCCGGTAGTGATGATCGCGGGCAACCACGATAGCGCGCACCGGCTCGGCTTCGGCGCGCGGCTGATGTCGGCGCAGGGGCTGCACGTGGCCGGGCGCGCCGGTCCGCAAGCCAGTTGCGTGACGCTGCGCGACGCGCATGGCGAGGTGCGGATCTACGCGCTGCCCTATGCCGAGCCCGCGGCCGTGCGCGATGCGCTGGGCGTGGACGTGCCGGGACATGAGGCGGCACTGGCCGCGCAGCTCGACGCGATCCGCGCCACGCATCCCGCCGGCGTGCGTGCGGTGACGGTAGCTCATGCGTTCGTGGTGGGTGGTGCCGTCAGCGAATCGGAACGCCCGCTCTCGGTGGGCGGCAGCGGCGCGGTGGCGGCGGACGTCTTCCACGGCTTCGATTTCGTCGCGCTGGGCCACCTGCACCGGCCGCAGACGATCGGCGAACGCGTGCACTACGCGGGATCGCTGCTCAAGTATTCGCTATCGGAAGCCGATCACGTGAAGACGGTGTCGCTGATCGACATCGATGCCGACGGCCACGTCCAGATTGAATCGGTGCCGTTGCAGCCGCTGCGCGATCTCCGCATACTCACCGGCGAACTGGCGGCGTTGCTGGCCGATGGCGCGACCGATGCGCGCCGCGACGACTACGTCTACGCGATGCTGACGGATACCGGCGCGTTGCTGGACCCGATGGCGCGGCTGCGTCGGGTCTACCCGAATGCGCTGGCGATGGAGCGTACGGTGCTGGCGCGTAGCGGGCAGGCCGGCGAAGCGGGACGACAACTACGGGAACTGGATACGGGCGCGCTGTTCGCAAGTTTCTTCCGCGAGGTGGCTGACGCGGATCTGGATGGCGACCAGCGTCGGACACTCGAAGATTTGCTGGCCGGCATGGCGGCGTCGGAAAGGGAATCGGCATGAAACCGCTTTACCTGAAGCTGCAGGCATTCGGGCCGTTCGCCGCCACCGAGACCATCGATTTCACACGGCTCGGCGAGCAGGCCTTCTTCCTGATCCACGGGCCGACCGGCGCGGGCAAGACCACGTTGCTGGACGCGATCTGTTTTGCGCTCTACGGCGACACCTCCGGCGGCGAGCGCAACGCTCAGGACATGCGCAGCGCCAACGCCGATCCCGCGCTGCGCACGGAAGTCACGCTGGAGTTCTGCCTGGGCGCCATGCGCTATCGCGTGACGCGGTCCCCCACGCAGGATCGTCCCAGCCAGCGCGCCGCCGGCGGATTCGTCAAGGAGACCGCCAAGGCGCAGCTCGATATGCAGATCGACGACGGCTGGAAGAGCAAGGCCAGCCAGCCCAACCGCGTCAGCGATGCGGTGCGCGACCTGCTTGGCTTCGACAGCGCGCAGTTCAGACAGGTCATCGTGCTGCCGCAGGGCCGCTTCCGGGAATTGCTCACTGCCGATTCCCGGGCGCGGCAGGGCATCCTGGAACGCCTGTTTCATACCGAGCTCTACCGTCGCGTCGAGGAGCTGCTGAAGGAGCAGGCGGCCGGCATCCGGCGTGAGGCGGACGAGATCGCGCTGCGCCGCAAGACGCTGCTGGATCAGCATCAGTTGCCGTCGACGGATGCGCTCGCCGAGCGCATCGCCGCGCTGCAGGAAACGTTGGCGGAGCTGCAACGCCGCGAGACGCTGGCCCGTGCCGCCAGCGAAGCCGCGCAGGCATCGTTGCGCAAGGGCGAGATGGAAGGCACGCAGATCAAGGTATGGCAGGAAGCCGAGGGTGCCTGTGCCGTGCTGGCGGCACGTGCTCCCGCCGTGGAGGCGGATCGGACGCGCTTGCAGACGGCGCGCCGCGCGGCGCAGGTGACGCCGCTTGCGCAGAACCTGGAGGTCGCCACGCGGGACCGCGTCGAAGCGCACGCGTCGCAGGAAAAGGCGCAAGCCGCTGCCGCGCGGGCCACGCAGGCGGCCGAGACCGCTGTCAACACGTTGCGCGCCGAGCTGGCGCGCGGCGAAGCCCGGCTGGCGGCACAACGCGCTGTGTCGACGCTGGAGGCGTTGCTACCGCACGCACGCCGGTTAGGCGTGCTGCAGAACGGCCTCGCGCAGTCCACCGCCGTGGTGGCGAAGACGCAGGCCGCGCATGACCACGCGGTCAGTGCGCTGGCCACTGTCACGGCCAGGCTGAAGACCGTGGAGCAGGAGCTCGAACAGGCCGGGCGCGATGCGGCAGGCCTGCAGGCCGCCATGCTCCAGCGCGACAATGCGCGCGAGCGCGCCGCGCGCATCGCCCGCTATCGTCAGGTGGAAGCCGAGCTGCCGCCACTGCGCGACGCGTCGGTTGCGGCCGAACGTCAGGTCGCACGGGCCACGGATGCGCGCGACGTCGCGCGGGCGGCGCTGGCACAGTCGGAGTCGGCGTGGCGCGTCGGACAGGCCGCCCGTCTGGCGGCCGGACTCGCTCGCGGCGAGCCCTGCCCCGTTTGCGGCGGCAAGGACCATCCGGCGCTGGCGCAACAGGTGCTGGCGCTGGTGACGGATGACGACCTGGATGGTTGCCGCGAAGCGCTGCGTCGCGCCGACGATGCGCTGGCGAGCGCCACCGCCGCGCATCAACAGACCCAGCTCCGCGTTGCGCAGGCACAGGCCCGGCTGGCCGATCTCGCCGACGCTGCCGGCGATATTTCCGAAGACGGCGTGCGCCGGCTCGAAGCGGATATCGCCGCGCTGTCCGGTGCGGTGACGCAGGCTGAGACGGCAGCCAGGCGTGCCGAGGCGCTTGCCGCCACCCGGGCACAGGGCCGCACCGCCTGCGAGGCCGCGGAAACCGCCGTGAAAATGACGGATGCCGCCGCCCGGTCGGCGGCCCAGGAACAGGCGAGGCTCGAAGGCGAATGGCAGGCCGAGTGCGCGCGGGTGCCGGAAGACTCGCGCGATCCGGACGTCATTGCCGCGGCGCTTGATGCAGCGCGCCGGGAAGCCGGCGCGCTGGAGGCGGCGCTCACGGCGGCCCAGGGTGCGGAGCGCGATGCGGTGGCGATGCTGGCCGGCGCCACGGCCGCGCTCACATCCGCGCGGGCCGGCGTACTGCAGGCCGACATGCGCCTGCAACAACATGACGCGGCGCTCCGCCAGGGCCTTGCCGATGCCGGCTTTGCCGATTCCGCCGCATACGCGGCCGCGTGCCTGCCGGGCGAGACGATCGCGGAACTCGACAAGCAGGTTCGCGCGTTCGAAGTCGACCTCGCCACGGCCATCGACCGGCGTGAGCGCGCGGCGACGGCGGCGCGTGGCCTGCAGGCGCCCGACCTGCCGGCGCTGCTCGGCGCGCGCGACGCCGCGGCCGTGCAGCTGGAAGATGCGATCCGGCAGCGAACCGAGGTCGCCGCGTCGCGCGACGGCCTGCTGCAGTGCCAGGGTTTGCTCGATTCGCTGGCCGCCGAAAACCGTGACGTGGAGGCGCGCTACGCCGTGCTCGGCCGCCTCTCCGAGGTGGCCAACGGCAACAACCCGCGCCGCATGACGTTCCAGCGCTTTGTCCTGGCCACCTTGCTCGACGAGGTGCTGGAGGCGGCCTCGCTGCGGCTGCTGCGCATGAGTCGCGGCCGCTACGCGCTCCAGCGCGTGCGCGAACAGGGCGACCAGCGGACGGCGGGCGGCCTCGATCTCGAAGTCTTCGATCACGATACCGGCAGCGCCCGGCCGGCCAATACCCTGTCGGGGGGCGAGGGATTCCTCACGTCGCTCTCGCTCGCGCTGGGTCTGGCCGACGTGGTGCAGTCCCGCGCGGGTGGCATCCAGCTCGACACGCTGTTCGTCGACGAGGGCTTTGGCACGCTGGACCCGGAAAGCCTGGATTTCGCCATCCGCACGCTGCTGGATCTCCAGCAGGCGGGCCGGCTGGTGGGCATCATTTCGCACGTTTCGGAGCTGCGCGAGCGAATCGACGTACGCCTCGAAGTCCGCCCCGGCGTGGCCGGGAGCCAAGCTGTGCTGCGCATGCCATAAAACGGGGGCGATGACCGATTATCGCCCGCGATGCAGGACCTATCCTTGACCCTGTTTTGAGGGCGGGTGTAACCTTTGTTCATTCTGCGAATTGAGGTTCGTAGAGCGAACAAAGCAAAAAGCCGCATAGACGGCCGCCAAGACAACTGCAGATTGTCGCATCCTGTCCTGCCATGCCATCGTGCGTCACCACGGGGCTGCCGTGAGGACGCCTAGTCCAGCATGACCGGAGACAGCTTTGCGTGCCGCGCCCTTGCGGCCGGTCCCGGTTCTCTGCCGGACCCTCCGAACTGGAACGCAAGTGATCAACAAGCTATATGACTCGGTGGAAGCGGCAGTGGCCGGTATCCACGACGGCGCCACGATCCTGATTGGCGGCTTTGGCATGGCTGGCATGCCTGCCGAGCTGATCGACGCACTGATCGCACAGGGTGCCGGCGACCTGACCATCGTCAACAACAACGCCGGCAATGGCGACACGGGGCTGGCCGCGCTGCTCAAGACCAAGCGCGTGCGCAAGATCATTTGCTCATTCCCGCGCCAGGCCGACTCCTACGTTTTCGATTCCCTCTACCACGCCGGCGAGATCGAGCTGGAACTGGTGCCGCAGGGCAACCTGGCCGAGCGCATCCGCGCCGCCGGTGCCGGCATCGGCGGCTTCTTCACCCGTACCGCCTACGGCACGCCGCTGGCCGAGGGCAAGGAATGCCGCATCATCGACGGCCAGGGCTATGTGTTCGAGACGCCCATCCACGCCGACTTTGCCCTCATCAAGGCCGACACGGCCGACCGCTGGGGCAACCTCACCTACCGTAAGACCGCGCGCAATTTCGGGCCTATCATGGCGATGGCCGCCAAATGCGCGATCGTGCAGGTGAGCAACATCGTGGAACTGGGCGAGATGGATCCCGAGCACATCGTCACGCCGGGCCTGTTCGTCAAGCGTGTTGTCAAGGTCGGTGGCGCCGCCGCCAAGGCCGCCTGACCGTAGAAGGAGAGACAGATGCAACGCCTGACCCGCGACCAGATGGCTGCCCGTGTGGCCAAAGACATTCCCGAAGGTGCCGTGGTGAACCTCGGCATCGGCCTGCCTACCCTCGTCGGCAATCACCTGCCGGCCGACCGCGAGATCCTGCTCCACAGTGAGAACGGCCTGCTGGGCATGGGCCCCGCGCCCGCGGCTGGCCAGGAAGACGGCGACCTGATCAACGCCGGCAAGCAGCCGGTGACGATCAAGGCCGGCGGTTCCTATTTCCACCATGCCGATTCCTTTGCCATGATGCGTGGCGGCCACCTCGACTTCTGCGTGCTGGGTGCGTTCCAGGTCTCGGAAAAGGGTGACCTGGCCAACTGGCACACCGGCGCGCCCGGCGCCATCCCCGCCGTGGGCGGTGCGATGGACCTGGCCATCGGCGCCAAGCAGGTGTTCGTGATGATGGAACACCAGACCAAGCAGGGCGAAAGCAAGATCGTGCCGGAATGCACCTATCCGCTGACCGGCATTGCCTGCGTCACGCGCATCTACACGGACCTGGCCACGCTGGACGTCACGCCTGACGGACTGGTCGCCCGCGATCTGGTCGAAGGCCTGTCCTTCGAGGAACTGCAGCGCGCAACCGGCGTGCCGCTCAAGCAAGCCGTGTCCGCCTGATACACCAAAGACGAGAGAGACAAACCATGACCGACGCTTTTATCTGCGACGCCATCCGTACCCCCATCGGCCGCTACGGCGGCAGCCTGTCCGGCGTGCGCCCGGATGACCTGGGCGCGGTGCCCCTGAAGGCGCTGATGGCACGTAATCCGAACCTGGACTGGTCCGCCATCGACGACGTGATCTACGGCAACGCCAACCAGGCCGGTGAAGACAACCGCAACGTGGCGCGCATGTCGCTGCTGCTGGCCGGCCTGCCGGAAGCGGTTCCGGGTTCGACCATCAACCGCCTGTGCGGCTCCGGCATGGATGCCACCGGCACGGCCGCGCGCGCCATCAAGTCCGGCGAAACCAACCTGATGATCGCCGGCGGCGTGGAAAGCATGAGCCGCGCCCCGTTCGTGATGGGCAAGGCGGCCAGCGCGTTCTCGCGCGATGCGCAGATCTTCGACACCACCATCGGCTGGCGCTTCATCAACCCGGCGATGCGTGCGGCCTACGGCGTGGACTCGATGCCCGAGACCGCCGAGAACGTCGCCACCGACTACAAGATCAGCCGCGAAGACCAGGACCTGATGGCGCTGCGCAGCCAGGAAAAGGCATCGCGCGCCCAGGCCGACGGTACGCTGGCCCAGGAAATCACGGCCGTCACGATTGCCCAGAAGAAGGGCGACCCGCTGGTGGTGGATCGCGACGAGCACCCGCGTGCCACCAGCATGGAAGCGCTGGGCAAGCTCAAGGGCGTGGTGCGCGCGGATGGCACGGTGACCGCCGGCAACGCATCGGGCGTGAACGACGGCGCCTGCGCGCTGCTGCTGGCCAGCGAAGCCGGCCTGAAGCAACACGGCCTGACCCCGCGTGCCCGCATCGTCGGCATGGCCACGGCCGGCGTGGCACCGCGCGTGATGGGCATTGGCCCGGCACCGGCCACGCAGAAGCTGATGAAGCAACTGGGCATGTCGCTGGACCAGATCGACGTGATCGAGCTGAACGAAGCGTTCGCCGCGCAAGGCCTGGCCGTGCTTCGCCAGCTCGGCATCGCCGATGACGACAAGCGCGTGAACCCGAACGGCGGCGCCATTGCACTGGGCCACCCGCTCGGCATGAGCGGCGCCCGCCTGGTGACCACCGCGATGTATCAGCTGCACCGCACCGGTGGCCGCTACGCGCTGTGCACGATGTGCATCGGCGTGGGCCAGGGCATCGCCATGGTGATCGAGCGCGTCTGATCGCGGCGGCAGGCCAGGATGTGAATCGAGCGGCCCGGCGCCACCGTCGGGCCGTTCCCATGTCTGTACATGTCGGACGCCTGCTTAATGTTCTTCACTTCCTGCCGATAAGCCGTGTGGGAAGTTTCAGTGGTGTCTCTTCCCCAACGAGGTAGAGCATTGCGGCCAGGCCGACGGGCTCGCCGGTCTTGCCGCATCTTTTTTGATGGAGCCGGCTGATGTTGCCGGTGCGGAGTACTGAGATGTCCCTTCCCGTTGCCACGCTCGTGACCGGTGCCAGTTCCGGTATCGGCCGCGCCATCGCAGAAATGCTGCTGGCGGATGGCGTGACCCAGGTGGTCAATGTCGACTATGTGGAACCCGCATGGTCGCACCCCAACCTGACCTTCTTCCAGGCCGACCTGACCGATGCCGACGCCACGCGCGCGGTGGCGGCGCAGGTGACCTCCCGATTCGCCGTTACGCGGCTGGTGAACAATGCCGGCGCCACGCGCCCCGGCACCGCCGACACGGCCACCGCGGCGGATCTCGACTACGTGGTGGGTTTGACCCTGCAGGCCACGATGCTGCTCACCCAGGCCTGCCTGCCCGCCATGCGCGCGGCCGGATTTGGCCGTATCGTCAACATGGCCTCGCGCGCGGCGCTGGGCAAGCCCGAGCGCGTGGTGTATTCCGCGGCCAAGGCCGGGCTGGTTGGCATGACCCGAACGCTGGCGATGGAGCTGGGCGGCGACGGCATCACCGTCAACGCCGTGGCACCGGGTCCCATCGCCACGGAGCTGTTCCGCCGGAGCAATCCGGAGGGCAGCGAACAGACACGGCGCATTCTTGCGAGCATTGCCGTGAAACGCATGGGAACGCCGGAAGACGTGGCGCGTGCCTCGCTGTTCTTCCTTTCGCCCGAAAATGGTTTCGTGACCGGACAGGTACTTTACGTCTGTGGCGGAACCACGCTGGGCGTGGCACCCGTATAAGAAAATGCCCGCCCTGGCACGGGGCGGAAACAGCGATTCAAGCTTTGTGCCCGTGGCGCCCTGGCGGCGCTGCTGGCTTGCATCAATTCCTGGAGCACAAGATGAGCATGACCAATCAACCGTCGAAGGCGCGCAGACGCCTGCTGGCCGCCGGCGTGGCACTGGCCGCCGGCTTTGCCGCCATGACCGGCGCGCAAGCACAAGGCACCTATCCGACCAAGCCGATCACGATGATCGTGCCGTTCTCGGCGGGTGGCACCACGGACATCCTGGCGCGTATCGTTGGCCTGCAACTGGGCAAGGCGCTCGGCCAGCCGGTGGTGATCGACAACCGCCCCGGCGCGGGCGGCAACATTGGCGCATCGCTGGCCGCCAAGGCCCCGGGCGATGGCTACACGCTGTTCATGGGCACCATCGGCACGCACGCGATCAACCAGTCGCTGTACTCCAAGCTGCCGTATGACCCGGTGAAGGACTTCGCGCCGATCACGCGCGTGGCCATGGTGCCGAATCTCGTCGTGGTGAACCCCAAGGTTCCGGTCAACAACATCAAGGAACTGATCGCCTACGCGAAGGCCAATCCGGACAAGCTGGCGTACGGCTCGTCGGGCAGCGGCTCGTCGATGCACCTGTCGGGCGAACTGTTCAACTCGATGACCGGCCTGCACATCCAGCACATTCCGTACAAGGGCAGCGCCCCGGCCGTGAATGACCTGCTGGGCAACCAGATCGGCCTGATGTTCGACAACATGCCGTCGTCGTACCCGCACGTGAAGGCCGGCAAGCTGCGCGCCATCGCCGTGACGTCCGCCAAGCGCTCGCCGGCTCTGCCGAACGTGCCGACGGTGGCCGAAGCCGGTGTTGCGGGCTACGAAGCCACGTCGTGGTTCGCGCTGTATGCCACGGGCGGCACGCCGCAACCGATCGTCGACCGTCTGAACGCCGAAGTGGTGAAGATCCTGGCCATGCCGGAAGTGCAGAAGCAGATGGCTGAGCAGGGCGCCGAGCCGCACCCGGAAAAGCCGGCGCAGCTGGCTGGTTTCATGAAGACCGAAACCGCCAAGTGGGCCAAGGTGGTGAAGGCATCCGGCGCGACGGTGGACTGATCGACCGCGTCTGACGTGTTGTGATAAAACCGGCCTGCGGGCCGGTTTTATCTTTGGTGCCGTGCGTGGTGCGCGGCGTCATTGCCGGTGCAGCCCCGGCTGCGCTCTGGTGCGCCCGATTCCCCAAAGTGCCGATCGCGACGATCCGATCTCGCGCAGAAAAAACCCGCGAACCAGTCGCGGGCACAAATCCCAGATCCCTTGGGGGACAGGAGGAGACAACCTTCGGTGCTGGCCGTTTCAGGTCAGGCTGTACTTCACGACCTGCTCTTCCACGCCGACAAAGCGCACCAGCTGGCGCAGGCCGCTGGCGTACTCCTTGATGTGGTGGCCTTCCGGCGTATCGGGCAGCCGGTAGTAGATCGGGGCCGAGCCGGCGCGCGCGCGGGTGGCGGTGGCAGGCGGGGCGGACTCGCCCGAGGCACCGCCGTCGGCAAATTCCGGTCTTGCGTTCATGGACAACTCCCGGGAGGCGCATGGCGCGGAACGTTGGGCCGGCAAGAAGGGCGCGCGCGCATGCGGGTGGCAATGTCTGGAATGTATTGCAAGCGGTCGGGAAATGCCATTTCGAATTTTTTACATCAGTTTCGAGATAATTGACTAAATTGTCATAAATCGGACCAGGTGCGCCGGCTGCGCTGCTGCGAGCTGCAACGAGGGCATATCCAAGGGGTTAACGGCATGACTTGGCGTGACTTGCGCGCTACCATATCGGCCACCCCCGCGGCCACCCCCGGGGCGACCCTCGCGGCCACGATGTGCTCCGGGTCGCAACCTTCATGCCAGCGCCTCCGTTTCCCCTTCCACCCGTCGAATGTCCACCCAACACGCCCTGTTGATTTCCCTGATCGAAAAGCCATCGTCCGGATACGACCTGGCGCGTCGTTTCGACAAATCGATCGGCTATTTCTGGCACGCCACGCACCAGCAGATCTACCGGGAGCTGGGTCGGATGGCCGACAGCGGCTGGATCGTCGCCGATGAGCCCGCCGGTGGGGCCGATGGCGATGGCGTCGAGAAGAAGAATCGGAAGAAGGTGTATCGCGTCATGCCGGCTGGCCGCGATGAACTCGCGCGCTGGGTCCTGGCGCCCGGGCACGGGCTGGATCAGCGGGAAGAGATTCTGGTCAAGCTACGGGCGGATGCCGCCATCGGCCCGCTCGGCCTGGAAGACGAACTGGTGCGGTTGATCGCGCTGCATCAGGGGCGGCTCGAGACGTATCGCAATATCGAGCGCAAGGATTTCTCGTCGGGCGACATGGACCGCGCGAAGCAGATTCAACATGCGCTGCTCAGGCGCGGCATCTTGTTCGAGGAAGACTGGGTGGCCTGGGGCCAGGCATTGCTGCCGCTGCTGGCAATGCCCGCCAGCAGCGGCGACTGACCTGACGCTCAGGCCGGATCGACGATACGCGCGGCGCTGGCGCCGGCCGTGTCGGCCAGGCCCAGACGACGGCGTGCGAGCGCGTACTCTTCCACAAAGCGGCGCACCAGCTCGGCTGCCGGCACCACACGCTTGATGGCGCCAACGCCCTGGCCGGCGCCCCAGATGTCCTTCCATGCCTTGGCGCTGGCCGAGCCGAAATTCATCTTCGAAGCGTCGGAGGTGGGCAGCGCCTCCGGGTCCAGCCCCGCCCGCACGATGCTGTTGCGCAGGTAGTTGCCGTGCACGCCCGTGAACAGGTTTGAATAGACGATGTCGTCGGCGGTGCTGTCCACGATCATCTGCTTGTAGGCGTCCTGCGCGTTGGCCTCCTGCGTGGCGATGAACGCCGATCCGATATAGGCCAGGTCGGCGCCGGCGGCCTGGGCGGCCAGTACGGCGTCGCCGCTGGCAATCGCACCCGACAGCAGCAGCGGGCCGTCGAACCATTCGCGAATCTCGTGCAGCAGCGCAAACGGCGAGAGCGTGCCGGCATGGCCGCCCGCGCCCGCCGCCACGGCGATCAGGCCATCGGCGCCCTTGTCGATGGCCTTGCGGGCAAACGTGTTGTTGATGATGTCATGCAGCACGATGCCGCCATACGAATGCACGGCCTCGTTGACTTCCACACGTGCGCCCAGGGAGGTGATGACGATGGGCACCTTGTAGCGCACGCACAGTTCCAGGTCGTGTTCCAGCCGGTCATTGGACTTGTGCACGATCTGGTTGACCGCGAACGGCGCGGCCGGGCGGTCCGGATGCTTCGCGTCGTGCTCGCCCAGCTCGGTCGTGATGCGGTCCAGCCATTCCTCGAGCTTTTCCGCCGGGCGCGCGTTCAGCGCCGGAAAGGATCCCACCACGCCCGCCTTGCACTGGGCAATGACCAGGTCAGGGTTGGAAATGATGAACAGCGGCGAGCAGACGGCCGGCAGGGAAAGGTTCTGAAGCAGGGCGGGAAGGGCCATGTCGGTTCTCTTGATGTGTTGCGAATGCGTAAGACGGTGGTTCGACGGCAAGAGCGACGCGCGCGCCGTGCCATCGAAACCGGAAATCGGGAAAGACGTTTCAGGTACCGGTGAGCACCTGCTTCTGGTCGCCAAGCCGGGCCGCCATGGCCGCGCCGAGCGCCTCGAGTCCACTGCGCGGCCGGATCATGACCTCGAATTCGGCGATCTTGCCGGCCGCGTCGAAGCGGATCATGTCGATGCCCTTCAGTGCCTTGCCGCCGACGCTGGCGCTGAACTCCAGCACGACGCTGTGGCCGTCCTCGCTCACGAGGCTGCGGTGGTAGCGGAAATTCTCGAAGACTTCGTTGACGGTAGTGAGCACTAACTGGATGGCGGCACGGCCCGGATAAGGGGTGTGGGCCACCGGGGAACGGAACACGACGTCATCGGCAACGATGCTGCCGAGCGCATCCATCGAATGGGTGGCGATCATCTGATGCCACGTGTCCAGCGATTGCCGGGCGGCCGGGGCGAGCGAGATGCTGTGCATGGTGTCTCCTCAGGGTCCTCAGGGTCGAAAGGTCCGATCTGGTTTTTTATGCAACTGGTTGCATATTGATTGAGAAGATTACACGCCCGAAAAGCGGGCCGCAAGTCCAATTCGGCGAAGCATCCTTCAGGGTCCGACATATGCTCCGTGGGCTGGCGGTGGAATGGGGCGCATTTTGTGGCGCCTTGTCTACAATGAGCCCATTGCCGTTTGCGAAGCAGGAGAGTCAGTGACCACCCACACGAGCGCCGACCAGACTGATCGAGCTGATCGAGCGGGTCCGCCGCACACCGCGCTGCCAGATGGCCTGTTCGAAGCCGACCTCGCCGCGTGGCGCAACCAGCCGGAACGCGCATTCGATGGCTGGCTTGCCCAGCATGGGTTCCGCCACGGCACGGCCGTGGTGTATCGCGCGATGTGGGGCAAGTTGCTGCGCTGGTCGGGCGAACGCGGCGTGCCGCCGCTGACATGGTCCGCCGCGCAGATTGGCGACTTCCTCGACGCCCAGGACCTGCACAAGCGTCATCGCTATCGCTATGCGCGATTGATAGAGCGGATTTTTCATCATCTGTCGCGGCTTCAGCAAAACCTGCACAACCCCGCCAGCCAGGCGGTGAAGAACCACCTCGCCGAGGGCGAGAACGATCCCACAGCCTTCCTGTTGCCGGGCGAACGCGACCTGCTGGTCGCGCGCATCCTGGCGCCGGCGCCGGACGCCGGGAGTCAGGAAAAGCGCGGGATATCGCCCACACAATGGAAGCGGGCGCGCGACGTGGCGCTGATGGCGATATTGCTGGGCGGCGGACTGAAGGTGGCCGAAGTTCGGGCGCTGCGCGTGGACGGCATCGACGGCATTGATGGTGGGCCGATGGCGCTACGCATGGTGCGCACCGACAACGGCCGGGCCTATACCGTCCCGCTGTTTGCGTTTGCGCATCAGCCGCTGCGGCACTGGCTGGCCCTGCGCGCCGCCGCGGAGACGCTGGGTGACCTGGTGTTTCCGGCCATGGCAAACGGGCGCCCCATGCACGCGGCGTCGGTGTATCGCCGCGTGGAAGTGTTGCTGGATGAGGCTGGCGTCCTGGCCGGGCGCAGTGAGCGCGCCTCCCCACAGACACTGCGCAATACCTGTGGTGCCATGCATTTCGACGTGGGAACATCCCCCGCCGCCGTGGCGCAATTGCTAGGGATGCGGGATCTGGAATCCGGCTGGCGGCTGCACGCGGCGTATGAGGCGTGGCAGTCACGTGCCGGTCTGCCGGCCACGCCAAAGCCGGTCAGCAAGGCCCCGGGTGGCGTATCCCCGGCGTAACGTGGCGGCGCTATGATGGCGGCCGCCCGGTTCGCCACATAGCGCCACGCCGCGCGGACTGCTGGCACTTCTGCAACGATTTCTGAACCTGAACATTCACATGGCTGAGACCTTACTGCTGACGGGCGCCACTGGCTATATTGCTTCGCACACATGGGTGGCACTGCTTGAAGCGGGCTACAACGTGATCGGGCTCGATAATCTGTGCAACAGTAACCGGGAGGTTGTAAGCCGCCTGGCCGCCATTAGCGGCAAGACGCCGCATTTCGTGGAAGGCGATGTGCGAGACCGGGCGTTGCTGGACCGCCTGCTGGCCGAACACAAGATCACGGGCGCCATTCATTTCGCCGCGCTCAAGGCCGTGGGGGAATCGGTGAGTCAGCCGCTCGCCTATTACGACAACAATCTCAATGGACTGGTCACGCTTTGCGCCGCCATGCAGGCGGCAGGCGTCAGGCAACTGGTGTTCAGTTCATCCGCCACGGTGTATGGAAATCCGCATACCGTGCCGATCCTCGAGGATTTCCCGCTCTCGGCCACCAATCCATACGGTCAGACAAAACTGATGAGCGAGCAGATCCTGCGCGATCTGGAGATTTCCGATCCTTCCTGGCGAATTGGCTACCTGCGGTATTTCAATCCGGTCGGGGCGCATGAAAGCGGCCGGATTGGAGAAGACCCCGGCGGTATTCCCAACAATCTCATGCCGTATGTGGCACAGGTCGCCGGCGGCCGGCGCGAAAAGCTCAGCATCTATGGCGGCGATTACCCGACCATCGACGGTACGGGCGTCCGCGACTACATCCATGTTTGTGATCTCGCCGACGGACACGTGGCGGCGCTGGGCTATCTGCGCGACAAGGCGCGGAGCGTGACGGTGAATCTGGGAACCGGGCGCGGCTACAGCGTCCTGGAGGTAGTGAAGGCCTACGAACGTGCCAGCGGCCGGTCTGTTCCCTACCAGATCGTCGCGCGTCGGCCGGGCGATATTGCCTCGTGCTATGCCGACCCGACGCTCGCCCGGGAACTGCTTGGCTGGAGCGCCCGCCATGACATCGACCGGATGTGCGCGGATTCCTGGCGCTGGCAGTCGATGAATCCGAAGGGGTTTGCCGCCTAGTGCCGACCGTCACGCGTACCCGTTTCTGCGGGGGTGTGTGAGCGGCACAAAATAAAAAAACCGGGCAATTGCCCGGTTTTTTAATGCATACGACAGTTTCGGCCACTGCTTAGCGGATCAGGAAGTCATCCACCGTCTTGCCGTTGGCCAGCGCCTGCGTCAGCCAGCCCGGGCGCTTGCCGCGGCCGGTCCAGGTATTGCCGGCGCTGTCGCGATATCGCACCGGGACCTTGCGGCTGGCCTTCTTGCCGGCTACGGCCTTGCTGCCAAAACCGAGGTCGTCGGCGGTCAGGCCATATTGTTCGATTTTCTCGCGAATATCGGCGATCACGGTGGCTTGCTCGCGTGCCTTGATCTCTTCCGCCTGCTTCTGCAGTTCGCTGATTTTCTGAACGATTTCCTGATATGTCGCCATTTGTATGCCTCGATTTATCGGTGGGTCTGTGAATAGCAGACGGAATTATAACCACACGATGCCATGCTGCAAATCCCCCCGGCGCTAAACAGACCAAATTTACGAAAAGTCTCAAATCGATATATTCGCTGAACTTTTAAGTAGGTGCGTAGTCCTCCGTGGCATTTGCAAGCGGCATGTTCATCGACGCGTGAATAGCATGCGAAAAAACCGGGATAAATCCCGGCAGGAATTGCGATGCGTATCGCGTCGACAGCAAAACGCGGTCCCAATAACGGCTGCATTCCGGGCGACATGCCGGCGCGGAATGGCACACCGTGCACTTGTGTAGTCGCGCGTTTTCGCGCGTCTTCTGTTACGCGGCGCGGCCCTAATGGACCGGCCAAACGACTGTTCAATCGACTTCCCGATGGCGGACGAATTCAGCAGGTGCTGAACAGCAACAGGCCCGCGGTGGTTTTCAGTTTGGTGTGCCGCAGCATTTGCGGGATGTCATGTGGCATATGCGCCGGTATTTTCCGATCGTTTGAAAGTGCGTCAGTCGTCATTCAAAGTGCCGATTTACCGTATGCCTCAAGGATGCTTCTGGCCCGGCCGTTATCGTGTCTTGAGCAGGCCGTCAGGGTGTCGGCCTGCCGGACCGGCGCAGGGGAGTGGCGTCGGGTTTCCTCCTAATGATCAGCACATCATGTCCTTCCACAACAATATTCAGATCAAGACCCTTTTGCGGGGCGCCATGGCCATGCTTGCGGCCATCCTGTTGCTCGTCGGCGGCGCTGGCTTGCATGGCATCTCGCAGACCAATGATGCGCTGAAGGAGACCTACGCCAACCAGCTTGCGTCGTCGCTGGCCCTGAGCGAAGCGATGCTCGGCACCACCCGCGTGCGCCTGGCGCTGGACCGGGGCGTCATGCCCGGCGCGGAAGGCGACGATATGAAGAAGCACGTCGACCGCTCCATGGTGTTCGTGGAGTCGTCGGATGCCGGCTGGAAGCGCTACATGGCGCTGCCGCAGGGGGACGAGGAAAAGACGCTGGCCAGCGCGCTGGCCGCCCGGCGCCAGGATTTCTTTGAGAAGGGTGCGCTTCCGCTGCAAAAGGCACTGCTTGCCGGCAGCAAGGAAGAGGCGCTGCGCCTGGCGCGGGACGTGCTGCCCGATCTGCAGCGATCGTTGTCCACCGCGCACGACAACCTGGAGAAGTTCCAGCTGAACACGGGCAAGGAGAACTTCGACGCCGCGCAGTCTCGCTTTGAGACGATTCGCGTTGTGTCGATCGCACTGATCGCTTTTGGCATCGCCATTGCCATCGTGGCCACCGTCGCGCTGCATCGCGCCATCGTGCGTCCCGTGGAAGAGGCGCTGGACGTGTTCGAGCGCATGGCGCGCGGCGACTTGACGTCTCGCATCACCAGCATGTCCCGGAACGAGGTTGGCCGCATGATGCAGGCGTTGGCCACCATGCAGGACAGTCTGTCCGGCATCGTTGCCGAAGTGCGCGGTGGCACGGATTCCATCGCCTCGGCCACGCAGCAGATCTCCGCCGGCAACACGGACCTGTCGCAACGTACCGAAGAGCAGGCGTCGTCGCTGGAGCAGACCGCCGCCAGCATGGAAGAGCTGACCACCGTGGTCCGCCAGAACGCCGATAACGCCCGCCAGGCCGGTGTGCTCGCCGGCGAGGCATCGCAGATCGCCATGAAGGGTGGCGACGTGGTCGGCCGCGTGGTTGACACCATGAACGAGATCAACGGGGCGTCGCGCAAGGTGGTCGAGATCATCGGCGTGATCGAAGGCATCGCGTTCCAGACCAACATCCTGGCGCTGAACGCCGCGGTGGAAGCCGCGCGTGCCGGCGAACAGGGCCGCGGCTTTGCCGTGGTGGCTGGCGAGGTGCGCAGCCTGGCGCAACGCAGCGCCAACGCCGCCAAGGAAATCGAGTCGCTGATCAGCGAGTCCGGCCAGCGCGTGGAAAGCGGCACCCGGCTCGTGGCCGAAGCGGGCCAGACCATGGGCGAGATCGTCCAGGCCGTGCGTCGCGTGACGGACATCATGAACGAGATTGGCGCCGCGTCGCAGGAACAAACCACCGGCATCGAGCAGGTCAACCAGGCCGTGAACCAGATGGATCAGGTCACGCAGCAGAACGCGGCGCTGGTCGAGGAAGCCGCGGCCGCCGCCGGCGCGCTGGAAGAGCAGGCGCAGAAGCTCAAGAGCGTGGTGTCGGTCTTCACGCTGAGCGCGGGCGGCGACGTCCGCCAGGCCGCCATCGCCGCACAGCGTCCGGCCCATTCGCTCGCCGCGCTGCCGGCCGTTGCGTCGAAGGCAAGACCGGCGGCATCGGCCGCACCGGCGATCAAGGCACCTGCCGGACATGCGCGCAGTGCCGATCGCGCGCCGGCGCGCCCGACGTCGACGCGTCCGCCGGTCGTGCGCAAGTCGCGCGAAGACAAGCTGCTGCGCCCTGCGTTGTCCGGCACGACGCCAGCAGCGGCAGCCGACGACAACTGGGCCGCATTCTGAGTCGGTAATCCGTCCGGAATCAGCGCATTACTGTTCACACGGCGACCGCAAGATGCCATGATGCGGACCTTTCCAGGTCCGCACCCCGGTGTTCCGATGCGCGCGCCTCGTCCAACATCGCGCAGCCCCAATGATTGCCACGAGTTCTAGCCTCCTGCTGCTTGCAGCCTTGCTCGGCGTTGCCGCCGCGCGGGGGGTGCGCACAGCCAACGCGGAGGGCGGGCAGGCACGCAAGACAGGCCGGTCCCTGATGTGGTCGGCGGCCTTGATGTCGCAGGGCATCATCGGCATGCCGCTCTGGGTGGCGCTGGCGTCCGGCACCCTGACCGCCGTCAACGACGGCGCGAAGCTTGCGGCCACGTTGGTCGCCTCGCTGGTGGCCAGCGTCGTCGCCACCCAATGGTTTGCCTCGGCCTACCACTGGTTGCGCCAGGGCACGCGTGGCTGGCGTGCCGCCGTGGTGGTGGCAATGGTCGCCGGGGCCGGGCTGGTGGCCGTGGCCGGTACGCGGCTGGGCCGCACATGTGGCGGCCAGTCGATGACGGCACGCGCGTGCATGGATGCGGCGGGACTCCCCGGCCCGGCCTGGCTGGCGGGCGGGCTCACGCTGCTTTGCCTGGCGATGTTCGCCGTGCATCGCGCCCAGTCGAATGGATGGCTGACCGTGCCGGCACGCGCTGAGGGCGGCCTGATCGACGACCTCATCGATGAGATTCCCACCGCGCAGATCGCGCGCCACACCGAGTCCAGGCCGAGCCGGCGCGGCCACGCCCGCATTCCCGGCCTGACCGTGCGCCCCGCTGCACGCGGTCAGGCGCCGTTGGGCGAATACAGCGTGAGCACGGAGCTGCCGGATCGCGTTGCGTTTGGGCGCTGGCTCGACCAGACCATTGCGCAGGCCAGGCTGTCCGAGATGGCCTGTGCGGTGCTGCTGATCCATATCGCCGACTTCCGTGAGGTGGACGAGGTCTTCGAGGTGCGTGCCGACGACATCCTGGCGCAGGATGCCGGCGCGCTGGCGCAGGCCGCGCTGGAGCCCCACGACTTCCTCGCCCGGCTGGCGCGCGACGAGTTCGCCGTCGGCGTGCCGGAAATGGTCCAGCACAACCGCGCGCATGAACTGGGCTCGCGGGTGTTGGGATCGCTGGCCGAATTCGTGGCGGCGCGCGGGCTGCAGATGCAGATCGGCGTCAACATCGGCATCGCCATCTATCCGCGCGACGCACAGACGTCGGAGGCGCTCATGCAGGCGGCCCGCGTCAGCCTGACCGAGGCGCGCGAAAGCGGCTCCAACCAGGTGCGCGTATTCAATTCCGCCGCCGGCGAGCGGGCGCGGCGCACGCGCGTGATCCGCCGCGACCTCTGGCTGGCCATCCAGGACGACGCCTTGTCCCTGATGTACCAGCCGAAGTTCGACGTCCGGCATCGCCGGGTGGTGGGCGCCGAAGCGCTTTGCCGCTGGCGCCATCCCGCGCTGGGCATCGTCAACCCGGCGGAGTTCATCATGGTGGCCGAGCAGTCGGGCCAGATCGACAAGCTCGACGACTGGGTCATCGCCCGGGTTTGCGCGCAGGTGCGCCAGTGGCAGGATGCCGGGCTGCCCGTGGTGCCCGTGGCGATCAACGTCTCCGGCCTGCGCTTCGCCAGTCGCAATTTCCCGCAGTACCTGCTGGACCAGATTCACCAGCACGACATCCCGCCGTCCGCGATCACGCTGGAGATCACCGAGACCGCGGCCATGAAAGACATCGGCAAGTCGCTGGAAACGCTGGCGGAGCTGCAGGCGCTGGGCATCCACGTGGCGCTCGACGACTTCGGCAGCGGCTATTCCAGCCTGGGCTACCTCAAGCGGCTGCGCGTGGGCACGCTCAAGATCGACCGCACGCTGATCGGCGGGCTCGATGCCGACCCGCAGGGGCGGGCGATCGTCGGGTCGATGGTGGCGCTGGCGCACGAACTGCGCATGAAGGTGGTGGCCGAAGGCGTGGAGTCCGCGTCGCAGCTCGACATCCTGCACGCGATGGGTTGCGACGAAGTCCAGGGCTACCTGATGTCCCTGCCGCTGGACCCGTCGGCGTTCGCCGAAACCCTTCGCGCCGCATAACCGGTGCGACGGTAAACGCCGGCGCCGGAATTAGAGGTTTTCCTCTATCCCGCCGTCGGCGGTCTACATCGCGGCCACGGCCGGACGATATGCCGAATACAGGGCAGTGGCACGCGCACGGCGTGCTCGCCGGCTGGCCTGTCCGCCGCCGGCCGCCGTATGTGCGTTGCGCCCCCCTGGCGGACCAACCATTCACGGAGTCCCCATGTCTCTCCCGAGCATACTCGTCGTCGACGATTCGCCTTCCCTGCGCCGCATGATTGGTGCCTGCCTGCGGGCCGGCGGCTATACGGTCACGGAAGCCGCCGATGGCAAGGAGGCGCATGAAGTGGCGCAGGAGGGGGACTTCGGCATGCTGGTGACCGACCAGGTCATGCCCGGCATGGATGGCCTGACGCTGATCCGCGCGCTGCGCGCCACGCCGGCCTACGCCGCCATTCCCATCCTGATGCTGTCCACCGAGCATGACGACCGCATCCTCGATCAGGCGCGGGAAGCCGGCGCTTCCGGCTTCCTCGCCAAGCCGTTCGATCCCGACCAGTTGATGGACTCGGTCCAGGCGCTGCTTGCCCCTCCCACAGAGGGGTAAACCAGGCGGCCATGTCGCCCTTTATTCACCCCGCGCCCTGCCGTAAATACTGGAGGGCCATAGCAGGTGCCCGGCCAGCGCCGGGGCACTGCTTCCGGTCGCCAGCAGCCAGGGAGACGTCACCCGGCCACGACCAACCAAGCCAGCGGGGGCAACCATGAATACCAGCATCAACAAGGCAGACGGCGCGGGAGAGGAATTCCTGGCGTTCAGGCTTGGCCGCGAAGAGTACGGCATCGACATCCTCAAGGTTCAGGAGATCCGGGGCTACGAATCGGTGACCCAGATCGCCAACGCGCCGGCTTACCTCAAGGGCGTGATCAACCTGCGCGGCATCATCGTCCCGATCATCGATCTGCGCATCAAGTTCAACCAGGCCGAGGTCACCTATGACCAGTACACGGTCGTGATCATCGTCGACCTGAACGCACGCACCACGGGCATCGTGGTGGACGGCGTGTCCGACGTGCTGACGCTGACCCCATCGCAGATCAAGCCGGCACCGGCGCTCTCCGGTGGCGTGGAAACCGAATACATCCGTGGCCTGGGATCGCTCGAGGGCCGCATGCTGATTCTTGCGGACATCGAGAAGCTGATGGATCTCGACGACCTGGCGGCCATCGACGCCGCGGCCGGCACGGCCTGAGACCTGCCGGGCAGCCCGGCTTTTCCATCCCGGCCAACGGTGCGCGCCGCCTGACAAAGCGCGCCGGGGCCATCGGCGACCACGCAGCAATCATCCATGAGAAACAACCAGCCAGTTACCCAGCGCGAGCACCTGCTCTCGTCGAACGATTACCTGATTTCGCGTACCGATCTCAAGGGTCGGATCACGTTCGCCAATCGGGCGTTCATCGAGACGAGCGGCTTCACGGCTGAGGAACTGCTGGGCGCGGCGCACAACCTGGTGCGCCATCCCGACATGCCGCCCGAGGCGTTTGCCGACCTGTGGCAATCGATCCAGGCGGGCAAGTCGTGGGTCGGCATCGTCAAGAACCGACGCAAGGACGGCGACCACTACTGGGTTCATGCCACCGTCACGCCGACGAGCGTCGATGGCCGGATCGTGGGCTATACCTCGGTGCGCTCGATGGCCAGCCGCGAGCAGATCGAAGCCGCCGATGCGCTGTATCAGCGCTTCCGCGAAAGCCGTGCCGCAGGGCTGGCGATTCGCGATGGCGCCGTGGTGCGTACCGGTGTGGCCGGCTTCATCGGGCGACTTACGCGCGTGAACCTGAAGCGCCGCATCCTCTGGGCGCAGCTGGCCGGGCTGGTGTGGTTCCTGGCCGCCGTCACGGGCGCGCACTGGCTGGCCCCCGAGGTCACCGCGCAACTGTGGCCGTGGCTGTGGGGCGCATTCGGGCTGGCGGTGCTGTCGTCGTTCGCGGCGGGCTCGATGCTGGTTTCGCGCGTGGAGCGGCCAGTCGGCGAGATGCTGGACTTCGCGCTGCGCCTGGGTGCCGGTGACCTGACCACGGGATTCGAATATCGGTCCAACGACGAAATCGGCGCATTGTCGCGCGCCATGCAGACCATGCAGCGCAGCCTGTTGTCCGTCGTGCACGACATCCAGACGGGCATGGCCAGCATCTCCACGGCGACGCACCAGGTGGCGGCCGGCAACAGCGACCTGTCGCAACGCACGGAACAGCAAGCCGCGTCGCTGGAGGAAACCGCTTCGAGCATGGAGCAGCTGACCAGCACGGTGCGACAGAACGCCGACAACGCGCGGCAGGCCAGCGGCTTGGCGGCCAATGCCTCGGAGACCGCCGTGCGCGGGGGCGAGGCGGTGGGCCGCGTGGTGCAGACCATGGACGAGATCAACCAGGCGTCGCGCAAGATCGTCGACATCATCGGCGTGATCGAAGGCATCGCATTCCAGACCAACATCCTCGCGCTGAACGCCGCGGTGGAAGCCGCGCGGGCCGGGGAGCAGGGCCGCGGCTTTGCCGTGGTGGCCGGCGAGGTGCGCGGCCTGGCGCAGCGCAGCGCGAATGCAGCCAAGGAAATCAAGGGCCTGATCGGCGACACCGTGGCGCGCGTGGATAACGGCGCGGCACAGGTGAGCGACGCAGGCGCAACCATGGACGAGATCGTGCAGGCGGTGAAGCGCGTGACTGACATCATGGGTGAGATCAGTTCGGCATCGGCGGAACAGAGCTCGGGCATCGAACAGGTGAACCAGGCCGTGGCGCAGATGGACGAGGTGACGCAGCAGAACGCCGCGTTGGTCGAGCAGGCCGCTGCCGCGGCGGGCTCGCTGGAAGAACAAGCCGATCGCCTGCGCGAATCGGTCTCCACCTTCCGCGTCAGCATGCAGGCCGAAATCCGGCCGGCGCGCGCGCGACGGGTGGCGGCGATCGGTGAAGTGGGGCGCGAAGCCGGGCTGGCAACAGCCTGAGTTTCACAGGAACGGGGTAAGAGCGGCGCACGAAACGCCGTGACAACGCGGGAGGGAGCAGTCGATGCCAATCCCGGTCTTTTCTGACAGAAGGGGGTAGTTCTATGCAGTGGTTCAATCAACTGCGCGTTACAACCAGGCTGATTGCTGGCTTCCTGGTCGTATCCGTGATCGGTGCCATCATCGGCCTGCTGGGCGTGGTGAATATGGGGCGCATGGCGGAATGGACCGGCAAGATCTACAACACCGATCTGCAGGCCCTGAAGGCCGTGCAGGACGGCAACATCAACCTGGTCTACGCCAGCCGCGCCCAGATCGCGCTGCTGTCGGCCTCGACCATGGGCGAGCGCGCGACCGAGAAGGACGAGATCCAAAAGTCACTGACGACGATGGAAGCGCGCGTGAAGGCCGCCAAGGATTCGTTCAACGCACCGGAAGGCCAGGCGCTGTTCAAGCAATACGACAAGCTGGTGCCGCCGTTCCGCGAGCGCATGACCAAGTACGTGGAACTGGTCGGCAAGCAGCCGCTGGACACGTCGCAGTTTGAAAGCACCGTCTTTACGGAAAGCGCGGACCTGCTCAAGGAAAGCCGCGCGCTGGAAGACGTGCTGTTCAAGATGGTCAAGCGCCGCGATGACCGCGCCAAGGCCAACATGGAAGAATCGACCAGCGTGTACAACAGCTCGCGCGTGTTGATGCTGCTGCTGGTCATCGGTGGCGTGGCGGTGTCCGTGCTGCTGGGCTGGTTCCTGGCGCGCCAGTTGTCGAGCCAGCTCGGTGGCGAGCCGGGCTACGCCGCCGCCATCGCCGCACGCATTGCCGAAGGCGATTTCTCCGGCAAGGTATCGCTGCGCAAGGGTGACCGTGGCAGCCTGCTGCACGCGATGAGCCAGATGCAGCAGCAGCTGTCGCACATGGTCCGCGACTTCAAGGAATCCGCCGAATCGATCGGCACCGCTTCGCGAGAGATCGCCGCCGGCAACAACGACCTGTCGCAACGTACCGAGCAGCAGGCCGCGTCGCTGGAGGAAACCGCATCGAGCATGGAGGAGCTGACCAGCACGGTGCGCCAGAACGCCGACAACGCGCGGCAGGCCAGCGGCCTGGCGGCCAATGCCTCGGAGACCGCCGTGCGCGGCGGCGAAGTAGTGGGCCGCGTGGTGCAGACGATGGACGAGATCAACGAGGCATCGCGCAAGATCGTCGACATCATCGGCGTGATCGAAGGCATCGCGTTCCAGACCAACATCCTGGCGCTGAACGCCGCGGTGGAAGCCGCGCGTGCTGGCGAACAAGGCCGCGGCTTTGCCGTGGTGGCCGGCGAGGTGCGCAGCCTGGCGCAGCGCAGCGCGAATGCGGCCAAGGAAATCAAGGGCCTGATTGGCGACACCGTGGCGCGCGTGGATAACGGCGCGGCACTGGTGGGCCAGGCTGGCACGACGATGGGCGAGATCGTGCAGGCGGTGAAGCGCGTGACCGACATCATGGGCGAGATCAGCGCGGCATCGGCGGAACAGAGCTCGGGCATCGAGCAAGTGAACCAGGCCGTGGCGCAGATGGACGAGGTGACGCAGCAGAACGCGGCGCTCGTGGAGCAGGCCGCCGCCGCCGCCGGGTCCCTGCAGGATCAGGCTGGCAGGCTGCAGGAGTCGGTCTCGACCTTCCGCCTGTCGCAGGACGATGCCGCCAGCACCAGCCCGTCGCTCGGCGCGCTTGCCGCACCGGCGGCACGTTCGATCGCCAAGCCCGGTGTGAAGGCCGCAGTGACCTCCACGCTGAAGGCAGCCAAGGGTCGCACCGCGCGCAAGTCGACGAGCACGGCGCTGGTCGCGGCCGCTGCAGCGCCTGCCGTGATGGCCGCCGCTGAAGTTGCCGACGAAGCTGCCGATAGTTCATTGGTACGCCCCGCTGCCGCCCTGGCGAGCAGCGCATCCGACAACGGCGACTGGAGCGCATTCTGAGCGGCCGATAACGCGCTCCGATGCAACGCCACGAGCGATGCAGTGTGCCCCGGCGACGTGTTGTAGGAAGCGCGCCGGGGCGCTTTCTCGTCCAATGACATCATGACCACCGACATCAGCCTGTCCCTGTCAGCCGAAGCCACTGCGCGGCTGCGCGCGGACTTCGATGCCTTTGTAAAAGTCTCCACGGGGCTCGATGCCGAGTTCATCCCGCCGGCATTCGATGACTTCCTGCGCGCGCGACTGATGCAGCAGGATGGCCCGCTGACCGAGCGCGCCGTCATGCGGTTGCTGGCCAGTGGCGAATATGGCTGGGCGAAGAAGGTCTTCGACAAGCAGTTACCCAATGCGCTGGCGGCGCTGATGCGCGATGCGCAGCGCTTCGGCTTTGGTCTGGCGGTACAGCCGGACTGGACGCCCCAGCAGCGCGTGGACAACGCGCGTGACTGGGCCACGCAGATTCTTTCGGAGGCCGGCGCGGATGCGGCCTTCACGGGAGCGCTCGCGGCACAGATCTCCTCATCCGCCGTGGATATCCGCACGCTCGAGGAACGCATGCGCACACCGGCGTGGCGCATGGCCGACAGTCTTCGCCAGCGCGCGTATGACGTCATGTATGCGCTGCAGACTGAGCAGAGCGAAGCACTGGGTCGGAGCAAGGTGGGAGAGCTGCGCGCGTTGCTGGGTCTGGCGCTCGAATACGGTTCTGTCAGTGCAGAGGAAGCCGCACGCGTGCTCGAACAGGTGGAACGTGCGCGGCCGCATCTGTTCCGCGAAGCGCCCGACGATATCTTCGCGCGTTTGGCTGCGTGGTTGCGGCAGCTGTTTAGCCAAGGCGGTCTGATTCGTCAATAGTGGAATCCGTCAGGGCGTCGGCATGTCCACCACAAACGTGGAGTGTCCGTTCAGTAAGTGAAGTGTTACAGCCTTGATGTAAATCAGAAGTCAGCCCCCCGAGCTGTTACAAATTCGGAGGGCCATGTCTTTTCCGTGCGACATTTGCTATCCCCCAACTCAAGTAGGGATTGGCAGTGCGGGCGAATTGCCGATATAAACGTAACAGTTTCATTTACACTCTGTAACATCTGTAACGTTTACGAGAAGTGGTGTAACCGGGCGCAGTTCCTTTCGTAGTACGTCGTACCCATCGAACACGCATCAAACGATCTGGTCGCCGACTTGCAGCAAAAAAGTCGGTAAGCGCCGGACAAGCGGTCGAAGGGTTTTTGGTAGCGGGGAAAAATTGGAAAGCAGTGAAGTTCTCCAGGAGATCAGGGAGGTCAACCTCGCCTATCTGCTGCTCGCGCAACGACTGGTGCGCGAAAACCAGGTGGAAGCCATGTTCAGGCTTGGCGTCAGCAAGGAAATCGCTGACATTCTCGCCAAGCTGACCTCGGCGCAACTCGTCAAGCTGGCCGCATCGAATATGGTGCTGTGCCGTTTCCGCTTCGACGATCACGCGCTGCTTTCCACACTCACTCACACGGCCAAGAGCCATGATATGCAGCAGATCCACGCTGCTATCCTTCTCGCCCGGCAACCTGTGGAGTCGCTCAATTGACCGCGCTCCTCCAGGCCCAGCCAGCCCGAAGCTTTACGGCCACTCCCATCCCCAACCGCAAGAGCGTCCTGCAGGATGCCAACCAGACGCAGCTCGCCATCGAGCTGATCGGCCTGGGTGCGCGCCTTCAGGTGCTTGAAGCCGAGACCACGCTCTCGCGCGACCGGTTGATCCGCCTCTACAAGGAGCTCCGTGGCGCGTCGCCGCCCAAGGGCATGCTCCCGTTCTCGACGGACTGGTTCACCACCTGGCTGCCGAATATCCATTCCTCGCTGTTCTTCTCCGCGTACCAGTTCATGGTGCAGGAAGGCGAGACGTCTGGCATTCGCGCAGTGGTGGCGAGCTATCGCCTGTACCTCGAGCACGTTTCGCTGCTTGGCGGCGAAATTGTCTTAAGTTTCACCCGTGCCTGGACGTTAGTACGGTTTTTCGAGAGCAATATGCTGCAGCTTTCCACCTGCACGTGTTGCGGCGGGCAGTTCGTGACGCACGCTTATGAGCCGCACGCGAATTTCGTGTGCAGCCTGTGCCGCCCGCCGTCGCGTGCCGGAAAGGTGAAGAAGCTCTCGAAGGACGCCGCAGCCGCGCAGACCGAAGCCTGATTCCATCTGGCCAGACGTCCGCGTAGCAGGTGGGCTCCCGGTACCTGGCGAGCGGTGACCCCGCTGGCCCGTACAGGATGCCCTTGTGCGTGCCTGACGCGTGTTTTTCAGACGGGGATCCGATCGTGCTAGTAGTTCTTGGCTATGTCGTCGTAGTCGTGGCGGTGTTGGGTGGTTACGCCCTCACCGGCGGCCACATGGGCGCGCTTTATCAACCGGCGGAGCTCATCATCATCGGCGGCGCCGCCGTTGGCGCATTCATCAGCTCCAACAGCGGCAAGGCCATCAAGGCCACCATGAAGGCCATGCCCTCACTGCTGCAAGGTTCCAAGTACAAGAAGGAGCTGTACCTTGACGTGATGGCGCTGCTGTACGTGCTGCTGTCCAAGGCGCGCCGCGAAGGCATCTTGTTCCTCGAAAAGGAAATTGCCGATCCCGCATCGAGCAGCGTCTTCAGTCAGTACCCGCGCATCCTGGCCGATGCCAAGATGATGGAGTTCCTGACCGACTACCTGCGCATGATGGTCAACGGCAACATGAACGCCTTCGAGATCGAGGCGCTCATGGACCACGAAATCGAAACGTATCGCCACGAAGCCGAGATTCCCGCCCACGCACTGTCACGCGTTGGCGATGGCCTGCCGGCCTTCGGCATCGTGGCCGCGGTGATGGGCGTGGTGCATGCGCTGGCCTCCGCGGACCTGCCGCCGTCCGAGCTGGGCGCGCTGATCGCCCACGCCATGGTGGGAACGTTCCTGGGCATTCTGCTGGCTTACGGCTTCGTATCGCCGCTGGCGTCCCGCGTCGAACACCAGGTGTCGGAAAGCGTGAAGATGTACGAGTGCATCAAGGTCACGCTGCTCGCTTCGCTCAACGGCTACGCGCCGCTGGTGGCGGTGGAATTCGGCCGCAAGGTGCTCTACTCCACGGTACGTCCGTCGTTCCTTGAGCTCGACGACCACGTCCGTGAAGTCAAGAGCCTGACCTGACGGAGATCCGCCATGAGCAGCGCCCAGGACCTGCGTCCGATCGTCATCAAGAAGGCGAAGTCGCACACCAAGCCGCACGGCAACCACAGCTGGAAGATCGCCTACGCCGACTTCATGACGGCCATGATGGCGCTCTTCCTGGTGCTGTGGCTGTTGAGCTCGGCTTCCCCGAAGACGCTCGTCGGCGTGGCCGAGTATTTCAAGACACCGCTCAAGGTGGCTGTGGCCGGTGGCGACAAGAGCAGCCTCTCCAAGAGCGTCATTCCCGGCGGCGGCAAGGACCCGATGGCCAAGGACGGCGAGGTCATGCGTGCGACGACCAACGATCCGTCGGACGCCCAGCGCCGCCGCGACCAGTTGGACAGCGAGCGCCTGCGCGCGCTCAAGGGTCGTCTGGAACAGATCATCGAGAACAACCCGATGCTGCGCCAGTTCCGACCGCAGCTGCTGCTGGACATCACGAGCGAAGGGCTGCGTATCCAGATCCTCGATACGCAGAACCGTCCGATGTTCCGCACCGGCAGTGCCTCGGTGGAGCCGTACATGCGCACCATCCTGCGCGAGATCGGGCCGGTGCTCAATGAAATGCCGAACAAGGTCAGCTTGTCCGGCCACACGGATTCCGCCACGTACATGAATGGCGAACGCGCCTACAGCAACTGGGAGCTTTCCGCCGACCGCGCCAACGCCTCGCGCCAGGAACTGATCGGCGGTGGCATGCAGGAAGGCAAGGTGCTGCGCGTGCTGGGGCTGGCGGACACCATGCCGCTAGAGAAGAACGACCTGCTGGCGCCTGTCAACCGCCGCATCAGCATCGTGGTGCTGAACAAGCGCGCCCAGGCCCAGTTTGAATCGGAAAACGCCAGCGCGGCGGAAGTCTCCGTGCAGGCGCAGAAGGGCAAGGCAGGGCAGGAAATGCAGGCGCAGCTGGAAGCGGCATCGACCCCTGCGGCCAGGCCGGCCAGCGGGCCCAAAGGCAAGATCGAGTGAGGCGTGCTGCCCTATCACGGGTGGCACATCTTTCAGAGCAATTTAGCGAGTCAGGACGGGCATGTCTGTCGATATCGATATCACGCAGTTTTACCAGACCTTTTTTGAAGAGGCCGAGGAACTGCTCGTTGAAATGGAGCAGCTGCTGCTCGGGCTGGACATCGAGTCCCCCGATGCGGAAGAGCTCAACGCGATCTTTCGCGCTGCGCACTCCATCAAGGGCGGCGCGGCGACGTTCGGCTTCGCGGCTCTGACCGCGACCACGCACATCTTTGAGAACCTGCTTGACCGTACGCGTCGGCGGGAACTGGCCCTCACGCGGGTCATCATCGACACCTTTCTGGAAACCAAGGACGTGTTGCAAGATCAGCTCAACGCCTACCGCAACGGCACCGAACCCGATCCGGAAACGCTGGCGCGTATCTGCGCCGTCCTGCAGCAGCTGGCTGAAGAAGCCGGCGGCGACGCGGGCCATGCCGCCGCGCCGGCCCCGGCGCCCGTGGCCGCCGCGCCCGCGCCTGCAGCCGCCGCGTCCGGTGGCAACCTCAAGGTCCGCCTGATCAAGGTATCGGCGGCCGACCAGGCACTGCTGCGCGAAGAGATCGCCAACCTGGGCGAGATCACCGGCCAGCAGGAAGAAGACGGCGACCTGACGATCTGGCTGAACAGCCAGTGCAGCGCCGACGACATCATCGCGGTCTGCTGCTTCGTGATCGACGAGAAGCAGATCGCCGTGGAATCGGTGGACGGCGGTGCCGCACCGGCAGCCGCTGCCGCGCCCGCACCGGCGCCGGTGGCTGCGCCGGCACCCGTGGCAGCCGCGCCTGCGGCACCGGCCGCCGCTGCCAAGGACAAGGAAAAAGAGAAGGCCAAGCCGGCGGCCGCCGCTGCCGATTCGGGATCGATCCGCGTGCCGACCGAGAAGGTCGACCAGATCATCAACCTGGTGGGCGAGCTGGTGATTACCCAGTCGATGCTCGCGCAGACCGCGTCGTCGCTGGACCCGGTGCTGTTTGACCGCCTGTTCTCGGGCATGGGCCAGCTGGAGCGCAATGCGCGCGACCTGCAGGAAGCCGTGATGTCCATCCGCATGATGCCGATGGACTACGTGTTCTCGCGCTTCCCGCGTCTGGTGCGCGACCTGGCCAGCAAGCTCGGCAAGCAGATCGACCTGGTCACGTTCGGCAAGGCGACCGAGCTGGACAAGAGCCTGATCGAACGCATCATCGATCCGCTGACCCACCTGGTCCGCAACAGCCTGGACCACGGCATCGAAACGCCGGAGAAGCGCCTGGCCGCCGGCAAGGATGCGACCGGCCAACTGATCCTCTCCGCACAGCACGCGGGCGGCAACATCGTCATCGAAGTGAGCGACGATGGTGGCGGCCTGAACCGCGACCGCATCCTGGCCAAGGCCCTGCAGAACGGTCTGCCGGTATCGGAGAACATCAGCGACGAGGAAGTCTGGCAACTGATCTTCGCGCCGGGCTTCTCCACGGCGGAAGTGGTGACCGACGTGTCCGGCCGTGGCGTGGGCATGGATGTGGTCAAGCGGAACATCCAGGAAATGGGTGGTCACGTGGAAATCAGCTCGCGTCCGGGCCTGGGAACCACCACCCGCATCGTGCTGCCGCTGACGCTGGCCATCCTGGACGGCATGTCCGTCCGCGTGGGCGAGGAGACCTTCATCCTGCCGCTGAACTGCGTGATGGAGTCCCTGCAGCCGAAGTCCGAAGACGTGCACACCGCCGCCAATGGCGAGCGCGTGATGAACGTGCGCGGCGAATACCTGCCGCTGCTGGAGCTGCACAAGGTCTTCAACGTGACCGGCGCGCTGCAGGAGCCGACGCAAGGCATCGCCGTGATCCTGTCCGCCGAGGGCAAGCGCTTTGCGCTGCTGGTGGACCAGCTCATCGGCCAGCACCAGGTGGTGCTGAAGAACCTGGAAACGAACTATCGCAAGGTGCCGTGCATTTCCGCCGCCACGATCCTCGGCGACGGCAGCGTCGCGCTGATCGTGGATGTGGGCGCGCTGCAGCGCACTGGCGTGCGCCGCCAGGACCCCGTGGTCGCACAGTAATCAACAGCAAGGAGAACAGACATGGCCGGCATCGGACATATCGATACCCAGGGCAGCGAAGCCTCTGGCCAGGAATACCTGGTCTTCACGCTGGGGACCGAGGAATATGGCATCGACATCCTCAAGGTTCAGGAAATCCGCAGCTACGAGACGGTGACCCGCATCGCCAACGCTCCCGATTTCATCAAGGGCGTGACCAACCTGCGCGGCGTGATCGTGCCGATCGTGGACCTGCGCCTGAAGTTCAACCTGGGCAACGTGCGCTACGACCACCAGACCGTGGTGATCATCCTGAACGTGGCCGGCCGCGTGGTCGGCATCGTCGTGGATGGCGTGTCGGACGTGCTCACGCTGACGGGCGGCGACATCAAGCCGGCGCCGGAGTTTGGCGTGTCGGTATCCAACGAGCACCTGACGGGTCTGGGCTCGGTGGATGGCCGCATGCTAATCCTGATCGACATCGAACGCATGATGACCAGCTCTGAGATGGAACTGGTCGAGGCCGAGCTCGCCTGATCCGGGCAGCCCGGGCCGCAGCGATCCGAACAAGCAGTTACGCCGTTAATCGGCACCTGAAAGAAACACACCATGACGCCGCTCCGTTCTTCCTCCAGCGCCACCGGGAAGCCAGGCGCGGCCGCCGCACCCGCAACACCGGTGCTGGCGCCGCTGCGCGACGACATGCGTGACTTCCTGCTGACCGAGCGCGATTTCGAGAAAGTCCGCGCGCTGATTCACAAGCGCGCGGGGATCTCGCTGGGCAGCCATAAGCGCGAAATGGTCTACAGCCGGCTGGCCCGGCGCCTGCGGTCGCTGCAGCTGGGCGACTTCGGCAGCTACCTGTCCTTGCTGGAATCGGACGAGGGCTCCCAGGAGTGGGAGTTCTTCACCAATGCGCTGACCACCAACCTGACCTCGTTCTTCCGCGAGGCGCACCACTTCCCGCTGCTGGCCGAGCACGCCAAGAAGACTGGCCGGCCCTACAGCGTCTGGTGCGCGGCAGCATCGACGGGCGAAGAGCCTTACTCCATCGCCATCACGCTGGCCGAGGCGCTGGGCGACCGCGCCGGCACGGTGCTGGCCACCGATATCGACACGCAGGTGCTGGCCAAGGCGCGCAACGGCGTGTACACGAGCGAGCAGGTCGCGCGGCTGTCGCAGGAACGCCTGAAGCGCTTCTTCCTGAAGGGCACCGGCGCGCGCGCGGGATCGGTCAAGGTCAAGCCGGACCTGGCGTCGACGATCGCGTTCGAGCCATTGAACCTGCTGGCGCCGGACTGGGGCTTGCGCGAGAAGTTCGACGTGATCTTCTGCCGCAACGTGATGATCTATTTCGACAAGCCCACCCAGGGCCGCATCCTGGAGCGGTTTGCACCGTTGCTCAAGCCAAACGGCCTGCTGTTCGCCGGTCATTCGGAGAACTTCTCCTACGTGACGCGCGCGTTCCAGCTGCGTGGACAAACCGTCTACGAGCTGGCCGGCAAGGGCAGCGGAGGAGGCGCATGATGCGGACGCCCCAGATGCCCGAGGCGATCGCCACGCGCAAATACTTCGACCGCGAATTCGGCAAGCAGGCCATCAAGCTGCTGCCCAACGAGTACTACGTGAGCGGCGAGGACGTGGTCCTGACCACGGTGCTGGGCTCCTGCGTGGCCGCATGCATTCGCGACGAAGTGGCCGGCGTCGGTGGCATGAACCATTTCATGCTGCCCGACGACGAGAATGCCGGCGCGGACCGCATGCTGTCCGCCTCCATGCGCTACGGCTGCTATGCGCTGGAAGTGCTGATCAATGAACTATTGAAGATGGGCGCCCGGCGCGAGCGTCTTGAGGCCAAGGTTTTTGGCGGCGGAGCCGTCCTGGCCAACATGACGACCCTCAATATTGGGGACCGGAATGCCGATTTTGTATTGAAGTATCTGAAGACCGAAGAGATTCGCGTGGCGGCGCAGGATTTGCGCGGGCCGCATGCGCGACGGGTCAGCTACTTCCCATCGAGCGGCCTGGCGCTGGTGCGCCGGCTGACGCGACAGGATGACACGGTAGGCGTGGAACGCGATGAACGCGCACTGGCGCGCGCGCTGTCCACATCCACAAAGGCGCCCACCCGAGGCGCAGTGGAATTATTTACGCGGCAGGCAACGGCGAGACCGCTGGCCTGAAATGTGAGACGTAGAGACGAATATGACCGCCGCGAAAATCAAGGTGCTGTGCGTGGACGATTCCGCGCTGATTCGCAGCCTGATGACGGAGATCATCAACAGCCAGCCGGACATGGAGGTTGTCGGGACCGCCCCTGATCCGCTGGTAGCGCGTGACCTGATCAAGCGCCTGAATCCGGACGTGCTGACGCTGGACGTGGAAATGCCGCGCATGGACGGGCTGGATTTCCTGGAGCGCCTGATGCGCCTGCGGCCGATGCCGGTGCTGATGGTGTCCTCGCTGACCGAGCGCGGATCGGAAATCACGATGCGCGCGCTGGAACTGGGCGCGGTGGATTTCGTCACCAAGCCCAAGCTCGGTATCCGGGACGGGCTGATCGAGTACACGGACACCATCGCGGACAAGATCCGCGCGGCATCCCGCGCCCGGGTGCGCGTGAGGGCGGAAGCCCCGGCGGAAGGCGCCCCTGCCGCACCGATCCTGCGCACGCCGCTGTTGTCGACGGAAAAGCTGATCATCGTGGGCGCGTCCACGGGCGGCACGGAAGCCATCAAGGAATTCCTGATGCCGCTGCCGCCGGATTGTCCGGCCGTGATGATCGTGCAGCATATGCCGGCCGGCTTCACGAAGTCGTTCGCGCAGCGGCTGAACGGCCTGTGCCGCATCACGGTCAAGGAAGCCGAGCACGGCGAGCGCGTGCTGCCGGGCTACGCGTATATCGCCCCCGGCGACTCGCATCTGTTGCTGGCGCGTAGTGGTGCCAACTACGTGGCGCACCTGTCGCAGGAGGCACCCGTCAACCGCCACCGGCCGTCGGTCGATGTGCTGTTCGATTCGGCCGCGGTGCACGGTGGCAAGAACGTGACGGGGGTGATCCTGACCGGCATGGGCAAGGACGGCGCCCGTGGCATGCTCCGCATGCGCGAGGCGGGCGCGTACAACCTGTCGCAGGACGAGCAGTCCTGCATCGTGTTTGGCATGCCGAAGGAAGCCATCGCTGCCGGCGGCGTGCATGAAGTGGTGCCCCTGCACCAGATGAGCCAGCGCGTCATGGCGCACCTGGCGACGTTTGGTGCGCGGGCACAGCGCGTATAAGGTCGCGCAGCAACAAAAGACAACGGCGGCGGGCGTGGCGCGAGGGATTCGCGCGGCGAAACGCAGCCGGTTCATATTCCCATCCACAACTGTTTTGGAGCCGTAGAGTGGACAAGAACATCAAGATCCTGGTGGTCGACGACTTCCCGACCATGCGTCGGATTATCCGTAACCTGCTCAAGGAGCTGGGCTTCACCAACGTCGAGGAAGCCGAGGACGGCGCCGCCGGCCTGGACAAGGTCAAGGACGGCAGCTTCCAGTTCGTGGTGTCGGACTGGAACATGCCGAACATGGATGGCCTGACCATGCTGCAATCGATCCGCGCGATTCCCGAGATCGCCAAGACCCCGGTGCTGATGGTGACCGCCGAGGCCAAGAAGGAGAACATCATCGCTGCCGCGCAGGCCGGCGCCAACGGCTACGTGGTGAAGCCGTTCACCGCGGCAACGCTGGACGAGAAGATCACCAAGATCTTCGAGAAGCTGGGTCAATAAGAGGTAGCCGACATGTCGACGACTCCGACTATCAGCAATGAATCGGCCGAGCAGATCATCCATCGCATCGGCAACCTGACGCGGATGCTGCGCGATAACATGCGGGAGCTGGGGCTCGACAAGGAAATCGAGCGTGCCGCGCAGGCCATCCCCGATGCTCGCGACCGTCTGAGCTATATCGCCGCCATGACCGAGCAGGCCGCCGAGCGCACGCTGACGGCCGTCGAGCTGGCGCAGCCGCTGCAGGAAGACCTGGAGGCCAAGGCCACGGCGCTGGACAAGCGTTGGGACGAGTGGTTCGAGAAACCGGTGGAGCTGGGCGATGCCCGCGCCCTGGTACTGGACACGCGGGAGTTCCTGACGGATGTGCCCCAGAAGGCCAAGGCCACCGGCAGCCACCTGCTGGAGATCATGATGGCGCAGGATTTCCAGGATCTGACCGGCCAGGTGATCAAGAAGATGATGGACATGATCCGTAGCCTGGAGCAGGAAYTGCTGCAGGTGCTGATCGATAACGTGCCGGCCGAGCGCCGCGTGGAGGCACCTTCCACGCTGATGAACGGTCCGCAGATCAACCCGGAAGGCAAGGCCGATGTGGTATCGGACCAGTCGCAGGTGGACGATCTGCTGGCAAGCCTGGGATTCTGAGTCCGGGGCTGTTGTGTGGGGATGAAGCAGGACGCGCCAGAACAAAACGGGACGATCGCGTCAGGTGATCGTCCCGTTTGTTTTTGGCCGAAGCGCTAGTTGACCACAGATGGCGCGGATCTCTCATCCGCCGCTGTCTCCTCACGCCAACGTCGCGTGTCACCGCGGAAGGCAATCGTCGGCAATTGTGGGCATTCGCTGGCAGAATGCCAGGGCACCCCGGCTTCCGGGTACAGCGTTGCGCACGGCGGGCGATGTATGGACATTGCCTCGCCGCTGTCGTGGCCCTGATCCTGCATGCCGGATGTCCATGACGTCCTACTGCCAGAGGATCACGCCCCCATGTATTTCCGCCGTCCCGCACTCGCGCTCCACGCCGTTGCCGTCGCCATCCTTGCCCTGCCCGGTGCCGCCAGCGCGCAGACGCTGACCGTTCCGCAGGTATCCCCCGCCGTTGACAGCGCCTATACCCGCCTGGAGGCGTCGCCGCTGCTCAAGAAGGTGCTGGCGGACGTCCGGGCCGACGATGCGCGCGCGCTGACCGAACTGAAGACCATGACGGAGATCCCCGCGCCGCCGTTCAAGGAGCGCGCGCGGGCGGAGTACTTCGTGTCCCGCCTCAAGGCGCTCGGCCTGACGGATGCGCATATCGATGCGGAAGGCAACGCGATCGGCATCCGCAAGGGCGTGGGCAACGGACCGAAGCTGCTGATCTCGGCGCACCTCGACACGGTGTTCCCGGAGGGCACCGACGTTACCGTCAAGTCCCGCGACGGCAAGCTGTATGCCCCGGGCATTGGCGATGACACCCGTGGCCTGGCGGTGCTGCTGTCCTGGCTCAAGGTGCTTAACGACAACAAGGTTCGCACCGTGGGGGACCTGGTTTTCGTCGGCAACGTCGGCGAGGAAGAACTGGGCAACCTGCGCGGCATGAAGGCCGTGTTCCGTGATCATCCGGATATCGACGGCATGGTCGGCCTGGAGCCGGGCACCGGTGATCGCGTGCTGACGCAGGGTACCGGCAGCCATCGCTACGAAGTCCTGTTCCGCGGGCCCGGTGGCCACAGCTTCGGCGCGTTCGGCCTGCCGAGCGCGATCCACGCAATGGGCCGTGCCATCACCCGGGTCAGCGACGTCCGCCCGCCGGCGGATCCCAAGACGACCTTTACGGTGGGTACGGTGGGCGGTGGCACGTCCGTCAACGCGATCGCCGGCGATGCGCGCATGGCCGTGGATATCCGCTCCAACGGCACGCCGGCGCTGCTCGAGACCGAGAAGCAGATCATGACCGCGATCGAGACCGGCGTTTCCGAGGAGAACCGCCGCTGGTCGCCCAGCCAGGGCAATCAGATTTCGTTCCAGACGCGCCAGATTGGCGACCGGCCGGCGGGCATCACGCCCACCGATTCGGTCATCGTGCAATCGGCCGTGCGCGTGATCAAGGCCAACAGCAAGGAAGCACCGAGCCTGCGCGGCGGCAGCACCGACGCCAATGTGCCGATGTCGCTGGGGATCCCGGCCATCATCCTTGGCAGCGGCGGCAAGTCGGGCGGGTCCCACTCGCGCGACGAGTGGTTTGACCCGACCAATGCGCACGAAGGGGCGCAGTGGGGACTGACTACCGTGCTGGGGCTCGTCGGCGTGGAAGGCGTCGGCGCACCGCTGCTGGCGAAGCGGCCCGCGAAGTAAGGGTCGAGTAAGGGTCGAGTCAGGGTCGAAGTCAGCGTCGACGTAAGGCTCGAAGCAAGGCTAGTCCCGCCGGCCGGCGGGCCGGCCTTGCGTGCCGCTACGCCGCAATGGCAAAGCTGGTATCGAAGGTCGTCCTGACGTCCAGCCGCTGCTTCAGCAATCCCGCCTTGAGGTAGAAGTCGGCGGTCCGCTGCTGTTCGGCGATCAGCGTGGCATCGATGATTCGCCATTGCGTGCGGCGCCTCTCGAACTGCAGCCGGGCCGCTTCCGGGGCGATGCCGATGATGCGTGCCAGCGTGGCGGAGAAATCCGATACATGCTGGTAGGACCACGTCTGCGCGCGCACCACGCGTTGTAGGAAGTCGGCCAGGACCGCTCGCTTCGCGGCCAGGGCGGCATCGGTTGCCGCCAGATAGCTGAGCCCCGCCGAGAGCCCGCGTCCGTTGACCAGCACGCGTGCATGGCCGCTGGTTTCGGCCATAGCCGTATAGGGCTCCCAGGTCGCCCAGGCATCGACGGAACCGTTGGTCAGTGCCAGCTTCGTGTCTGCCGGCGGCAGGAAGCGGATGTTGGCGTCCTCGGGCTTCAGGCCGGCCGATTCCAGCGCCTTGAGTGCGACAAAATGGCCGATGGAGCCGCGGTTCGTGCCAATGCTCTTGCCCTTGAGATCGGCGGCCGTCTTCAGGGGCGAGTCCGGGCGTACCAGCACTGCCGTGCCATATGGGTCCGACTGGTTGGCGCCGATCAGCTTGATGCGCGTGCCGGCTGCCAGCGTGAAGATGGCGGGCGCATCGCCGATCGGTCCGCAATCAACCGCGCCGGCATTCAAGGCTTCCGCAAGCGGCGCAGCGGCGGGGAACTCCGTCCATTGGATGTCGTAGGACAGGCCTTTCAGGGCATCGGCGGCTTCGAGCAGCGCCCGCAGGCCGCCCTTCTGATCGCCTGCCTTGAGAACCGGGCGTGCCTGGGCCAGGGCGGCCGTCGGCAAAAGTATCGAAGGGGCGGCAAGCGTGGCAGTCTGGCGCAGGAACTGGCGGCGGGAGGTCGTCATCGGGAGGCGCGGAGCAGAATGAATGGGATCAACAAGCTCAGACGCTACGCACGATGGCGGCGCAAGCGAACGAATCATTTCGTGGTTCCATATGCATACCCGGCCCGATGGCTGCCAGGCCCGCCGGGCCGCGCGGTACAGTACCGCACGTAGCGGCCCCGGCCGCCTTTCACGGAACTTGCCATGACGATCGACTTCGTCCACTTCACACCCGGGCCCGCGCTGGCTGGCGGGCTCATCATCGGCACCGCGGCCGCGGTGCTTGTCCTCTGCAATGGCCGGATCGCCGGCATCAGCGGCATCCTGGGCGGCCTGCTAGGTGGCCTGCGCGGGCAGTCGCGCGGCGACCGCGCATGGCGAGCCGCCTTCCTCGCCGGCCTGATCGGTGCGCCGCTGCTGACCATCGCGGCCGGCCTGGCGCCCGAGGTCGACATCGAGGCCGGCTGGACGCAGACGCTCGTCGCCGGCTTTATCGTCGGCGTCGGCACGCGCTATGCCGGAGGTTGCACGAGCGGGCACGGCGTGTGCGGCATGTCTCGCGGATCGGTGCGGTCCATTGTCGCGACGGTCACGTTCATGGCGGCAGGCTTCCTGACCGTCTTCGTGCAGCGTCACATCTTCGGGGGCTGAACGATGCCGCAATTCGTCGCGTTAGTGGTGGCGCCCGTGGTCGCGCTGGCGGCCGGCCTGCTGTTCGGCCTGGGACTGATGATCTCGGGGATGGCCAATCCCGCCAAGGTGCTCGGCTTCCTCGATCTTGCGGGCGCCTGGGATCCATCGCTGGCGTTCGTGATGGCGGGCGCGGTGGCGGTTGGCGTCGTGGCGTTCGCCGTGGCAAGGCGGCGCGCGCGATCGTGGCTCGGGCTGCCCATGCAGATCCCGGCGGCGGCACGCGTGACCCTGAGACTGGTGCTGGGTAGCGCGGCGTTCGGCGTGGGCTGGGGCCTTGCGGGCTTTTGCCCGGGCCCCGCCCTGGTTGCGCTGGGCGCGGGGTATGCCAAGGCGTGGGGCTTCGTCGGCGCGATGATCGCCGGCATGGCCGTGTTCGAAGCGGCCGAGGCGCTGCGGCGCAAGTCCGGCAAGTCCGGCGAGGGCGGTGAGGGTGGTGTGCAGCGGCGGGCGTGATCCCGCAATGCGCCTGCGCGCCCGTCAGGCCGCTACGCCCCGCCGGGGTGCCGGGAAATGTGGCACATGCGTTTCATGCTGCAAAGGTGCGACATCGTCCCGGGTCCCGCGCCCCGGCCGACGGGGAATTGCCTCTTTTTCCTTACTTGCGGGGCGCCGGCGCATTGTCCGCAAACACCGGCAGGCCGCGCAGCCGGTCGACGATCTCGGTAATGTTCCGCCACTGGCTCAGGTCGACCCCCGCGCGCGCCGCATTGATCGCTTGCGGAAACAGGAAGATGTCCGCCACCGTCGGCGCATTGCCCACCACGTATGCGCCGGTGCGCCGAGCGGCCAGTCGCGCCTCCACGGCCGCCAGGCCTTCGACGATCCAGTGGCGGTTCCATGCGGACACGCCCGGCGCATCGATGCCGAACTCGCCGGATAGGCGCGCTGCCACGCGAGGCGGCACCAGCGCGTGAATCTCGCTTGCAATCGCGAGGGCAATCGATCGTGCGAACGCCCGCCCCTCGGCATCCCGGGGCAGCAGTGGCGGCAGCGGGTAGCACTCGTCGAGATATTCGACGATGGCCAGCGACTGCGTGATCAGTTCGTGATTGTCCGTCAGCAGCGCCGGCACGAGCCCCTGCGGATTCACCCTGAGGTAGTCGGCCTGACGGTTCTCGGCCTCGGCACCGAGGATCGTGACCGGCTGCGTCTCAACCGTTACCGCCTTCAGGGCGAGTGCGATGCGCACGCGCGACGCGGCGGAGGAAATCTCGTTGACGTAGAGCTTCATGAGTGTCTCCGATGAAAATGACTTACTGCGCCGCCGGCTGCGCCGGCGTTGTGGCGCCCTTCGCTTCCCGCAACAGCGCCTGGATGACCTGCTCGGATTTTTCGTAGTCGCCTTCCCCCACCTTCTGGTGACGGATGCGTCCGTTGGCGTCGATGAAATAGAGAGCCGGCCAGTAGTTGTTGCTGAACGCGCGCCAGATCTTGTAGTCGTTGTCCACCGCCACCGGGTAGTCGATCTTGAAGTGGCGAATGGCGTCGCGCACGTTGCCGATGTCCTTCTCGAACGGGAACTCGGGCGTATGCACGCCAATCACCACGAGCCCCTGATCCTTGTACTTCTTGGCCCACGCGTGGACGTAGGGGAGGGTGTTGACGCAGTTGACGCAGGAATAGGTCCAGAAATCGATCAGCACGACCTTGCCGCGCAACTGGGCCGTCGAGAGGGGCGGCGAGTTGAGCCAGGTCGTCGCCCCGTCGAGCGCCGGCGCGGGCCCTTCCGTGAGCGCGGCGCTGGCATTGGCGAGGCCGGGCAGCTGACCGTTGACGAAGCCCAGGCCGATGGCGGCAAGGCTGCTGAGCAGGACGGCGCCGAGCGTGCGGCCCAGCCAGGAAGTGGGGAGTGGCATATGGATTCCTTGAAACGTGCGGGACTGCCTGCATCAGACACCGGCGCCGTGTCCCGCATGTATCCACCGTGGCCGCATGTGTAAGGCAGTGTCCGGCGCCGAGGCGTGGATACACTGCGATACACAAGGGAAGTGCCTACAATGCCGGTACCGGGCACACTTGCCCCGTCGCCACTTCCCCTTTTGCCGAAGGTGCCGCCGATGGACACCCACATCGATCACATCCTGCTTGTTGACGACGACCGCGAAATCCGCGAACTGGTCTCCACGTACCTCAAGAAAAACGGCCTGCGTGTGACGATCGCGCCGGACGGCCGGCACATGCGCAGCGTGCTGGAGGCCAACGCCGTCGACCTGATCATCCTGGACATCATGCTGCCGGGCGATGACGGGCTGACGCTCTGCCGCGAGTTGCGCGCGGGCAAGCACAAGACGACGCCGATCCTGATGCTGACCGCGCGTAGCGACGAAACCGACCGCATCATCGGCCTCGAAATGGGCGCCGACGACTACCTGGCCAAGCCGTTTGCCGCGCGGGAACTGCTGGCGCGCATCAAGGCCGTGCTGCGCCGCACCCGGATGCTGCCGCCCAACCTGCAGGTGTCCGAGGCTGGCCAGCTGCTGACGTTCGGCGACTGGCGCCTCGATACCACGGCGCGGCACCTGCTCGACAAGGACGGCACCGTGGTGGCGCTGAGCGGTGCGGAGTATCGCCTGCTGCGGGTGTTCGTCGATCATCCGCAGCGCGTGCTGAACCGGGACCAGCTGCTCAACCTCACCCAGGGCCGGGAAGCCGAACTGTTCGACCGCTCCATCGACCTGCTGGTCAGCCGGCTGCGGCAACGGCTCGGCGACGATGCGCGCGAACCCGCCTACATCAAGACCGTGCGCAGCGAAGGGTATGTGTTCGCCGTGCCCGTCGAAATCACCGAGGCCCGCGAATGAGCACGGCTGCCGTTGTCACGCGGCCGCCGCCGCGACTGTGGCCGGGCACGCTCGGTGCGCGGCTGTTCCTGATCCTGCTGGCCGGCCTGGTGATTGCGTATGCGCTGTCGTTCACCGTCCTGTTCCTCGAGCGATACGTCACGTCCAAGACGGTCATGCTCGGCACGCTGGAAAACGACGTGGCCACGTCGATCTCGATCCTCGACCGCCTGCCCGCCGCGGAGCGCGCGGCATGGCTGCCCAGGCTGGACCGCCGCAACTATCGCTATGTTCTGGGCCCCGGCCTGCCCGGCGTGCCGACGCTTTCCAGCCAGGCGGAGGACATCGCCAACACGATCCAGTCCGCAGCGGGCCGGCAGGTGCCGGTCACCGTGGAGATGATTCCAGGCGATGGCAAGCGCCTTCAGGCCCACTTCAAGTTGAGCGATGGCGCCCCGCTCACCATCGACGTGCATCCGGGGTCCATGCCGCTAGCGCAGTGGCTGCCCTATGTCCTCATCGCGCAACTTGGCTTGCTGGTGTTGTGCAGCTGGCTGGCCGTGCGCGTGGCGATTCGCCCGCTGGTGACGCTGGCCGAGGCGGCCGATGCGCTGGACCCCAATGAGACTGCGCCGCGGATCAGCGAGGCCGGTCCGAGCGAGGTGGCCCACGCGGCAGCGGCGTTCAATGCGATGCGCGACCGCATCGCGCAGTTCGTCGAGGAGCGCGTCCGCATCCTGGCCGCGATCTCGCACGACTTGCAGACGCCGATCACCCGCATGAAGCTGCGTGCGGAAATGGCAGAGGAATCCGTCGAGAAAGACAAGCTGATCAGCGACCTGTCCGAGATCGAACGCCTGGTGCGCGAGGGCCTGGCCTACGCGCGCAGCGTGCACGGCCATGCGGAGGTGTCCACGCGCATCGACGTCGGCTCCTTCCTGGAAAGCCTGGCCTACGACTACCAGGATACCGGCAAGGCGGTGACGCTGACCGGTCGCCCCGAAGGCGCCGTCGTCACCAAGCCGCACGCGCTGCGCCGCGTGCTGACCAACCTGATCGACAACGCGTTGAAGTTTGGTGGATCGGCGGAGCTTGCCGCGCAACGCCACCCGGACGGATCGCTGCGGATCCAGGTGATGGATCGTGGCAGCGGTATCCCCGAAGATCAGCTCGATGCGGTGATGCAGCCGTTCTTCCGGCTGGAGCAGTCCCGCAGCCGGGAGACCGGTGGCACGGGGCTTGGGCTCGCCATCGCGCAGCAGCTCGTGCTGGCGATGGGCGGGTCAATGCAGCTGCGCAATCGCGAAGGCGGCGGGCTCTCTGCGGAAATCACGCTCCCCTGAGTCCCCGCCGCCTTTTAATCGCGATACGTGCCGCACGGCCGCCTTGCGGCGGCCGTGCGGTCCCTCTTAGTAGCGATCCACTTCGATCACTGCCTCGGCAAATGCCTGCGGCGCTTCCTGCGGCAGGTTGTGGCCGACGCCCGGGATGATCCGGTGCGTTCGCTTGCCTGAGAACTTTCCTGCGTAGGCCTTGCCGTCCGTGGCGGGCGTCACGCCATCCGAGTCGCCATCGAGCGTGATCGTCGGCACGCTGATGACCGGGCCGGCAAACAGTCGCTGCTCCAGCGCGTCGTACTGCGGATCGCCGGCGGCCACGCTCAGGCGCCAGCGGTAGTTGTGGATGACGATGGCGACGTAGTCCGGGTTGTCGAACGACGCGGCGGCGCGGTCGAACGTGGCTGCGTCGAAGGCCCATTTCGGCGAGTTGACCTTCCAGATCAGGTTCCCGAAGGCCTTGCGATTGGCTTCGTATCCGGCGCGGCCCCGCTCCGTGGCGAAGTAGAACTGATACCACCAGCCCCATTCCGCCTTGGGCGGCAACGGCGCCTTGTTGCGCTCCAGGTTGTTGATCAGGTAGCCGTTGACGGACACCATCGCCTTGCAGCGCTCGGGCCAGAGCGCCGCGATGATGTTGGCCGTGCGCGCGCCCCAGTCATAGCCGGCCAGCACGGCGCGCTGGATGTGCAGGGCGTCCATCAGCGCGATGATGTCGAGCGCCACCACGGACTGCTGGGCGTTGCGGAACGTCTTGTCCGACAGGAAACGCGTCGTGCCGTGGCCGCGCAGATGCGGCACGATCACGCGATAGCCGGCCGACGCCAGCAGCGGGGCCACATCGACGAAGCTATGGATATCGTAGGGCCAGCCGTGCAGCAGGATCACGACGGGGCCGTCGGCCGGGCCGTCTTCGGCGTAGCCGATGTTCAGCACGCCGGCATCGATCTGCCGGATCTTCGCGAACGACGTATGCGCCCCCGGCTGGATGGCCGGCAGCGTTGGCGATTTACCGGGCGACTCCACGCCGGCGGCGCGGAGCGCGCCAAAGGGCGCGGCGGCAAGCGTCGCCGCCGCGGCGCCAAACAACTGGCGTCGACGTGGGTTGATGGGTTCGGACATGGTTTCTCTCTCCAGGTGATAGGTCCGCCACCGAGGCTCCGTCTGCCGCGTATCCGTCATGTGTCACCGGACCGTACCCATTGCATGCTTGTGTAGCGTTACCGCCCCTGGACACATATCGCTACAAAGCGCCGCGCGAGGTTGCATAGTCGGGGCGCATGCGCTTCAATGGGTGCCTTGCCTATCCCGCCGTGACGCCCCCTGATGAATACCACCCCTGCGACCCCCGATTCCCCTGCATCGCCGGCTCGTCCGCCGCTGCGCGCGCTGACCGCGCTGGAGGGTCGCGTGCTGGCCGTGCTGCTGGAAAAGCAGTTCACGGTGCCGGACACCTATCCCCTGTCGCTGAACGCGCTGGCTTCCGGCTGCAACCAGAAGACCGCGCGGCTGCCGGTCATGAGCGTGACCGAGGACGAGATCCTGACCGCCATCGATGGCCTGAAATCCCTCAGCCTCGTGTTCGAAGGCAGCAGCAGCCGCGTGCCGCGCTTCGAACAGAACATGGCCAAGGTGCTCGGCGTGCCGAGCCAGTCGGCGGCACTGCTATCGACGCTGATGCTGCGCGGCCCGCAAACCGCCGCGGAGCTGCGCCTCAATTCCGCACGGCTACATGCGTTCGCCGATATCTCGTCAGTGGAAGGTTTTCTTGACGAGCTGGCCGAGCGGGCTCCCGCCGCCCTAGTGATCAGGCTGCCCCGTGGCCCCGGCGAGCGCGAGAACCGCTGGATGCATCTGATGTGCGGGGAGGTCAATGTGGCCGAGATGATGCCGCGTGTGTCGCCGCGTGGCGACGCGGGTGACAGCGTATCGCCATCGGAACTGGAAGCCCTGCGTATCAGCCAGCGCGAGCTGACGGAAAAGGTGGCAAGGCTCCAGGCCCTGGTGGAGGAGATGGCGGGGCAGCTGGGCATCCCGATCGAGGGCGGCCGCCTGGGGGAATGACCCGGCACGGCGATTCCCGCTGTGCCCGCCGCCCCGCAGAGGTGGGGTGTTGCGGCGAGTGTTCAGCCGTGGGCGGTGTGCCGCAACGTCCGGCACAATCGGTGCTATAAACAAGCGCCCACGTCCGTGGGCAGTGCCAGCCCAACCATCCCGCACGCCCGGAACCCTCATGAGCCAGAACGATGGCGACATTCAGGCCGCCATGGTGCGACTGCTGTACCAGCAGTCGCATGGCATCCTGTTCGCCAATTTCGTCATCCCGCTGGCTATCGTCTACGTGCTGCACGACAGCGACCTGCTGTGGGCGCTGCTGGCGTGGATGGCGGCGCTCTATGTGCTGACGCTGGGGCGGCTGGCGTTGTCCATGCGATTCCATCGCCATGAATCCGCAGCGACACCGCGCGCATGGGCCCGCCGCTTCATGGTGCTGTCGTGGCTATCGGCGGTGCTGTGGGGGCTGATCGGGTCCACGGTGTTGCTGCCGCCCGCACCAGAATGGACGGCCTTCGCCTGCATCGTGCTGGCCGGCATGTCCTGCGGTGCGGTGCCCGCGTTGTCGGCGCAGCCGCGCATCTATTTCGGCATGGTCACGCTGATGGCCTCGCCGTTCATCATCTACTGCCTGATGCGGCCCGAGCCGACCTATCAGGTGTATGCGGCCTTTGGCATCGCCATGGTCGTCGTGAACATCTTCTTCTGCCGCGTCACCTATCGAAGCCTGCTGTCCAGTGTGAGGCTGCGCTTCGAGAACCTGGCGCTGATCGGACAGCTCGAACGCGAGCGTGACCGCGCCACGGCGGCCGACAAGGCCAAGACACGCTTCCTGGCCGCCGCCAGCCATGACTTGCGCCAGCCCGTGCATGCGCTGGGTCTGTTGTCGGCATCGCTGGCCGCCATCGCGGAGCGGGGCGATGTGCGACCTGACGCCGCCATGCAGATCAGTCGGCGTCTCAACGGTACGCTTGAGCGCATGGGCGGCCTGCTCGACGGCCTGCTCAATGTGTCGCGCCTGGATGCCGGGCTGATGGCCGCGCGACGCCGGCCGCTGCCGCTGGGCAAGCTGCTGGCGGAGTTGCGCGACGAGTACGCCAGTCAGGCGCAGCTGCACGGCAGCAGCTTGCGCGTGGTGGCCGCGCACGCGTGGATCGACAGCGATCCCGAACTGCTTCGGCGCATCCTCGACAACCTGATCAGCAACGCGCTGCGCTACGCGCCGAAGTCGCGCATCCTCATCGGCGCGCGCCGGCGCAAGGGTGCGATGGAGATCCAGGTGATCGACACCGGCCCCGGCATTGATCCCGCGCACCAGGCACTGGTGTTCGAGGAATTCGCACAGCTGTCCAACGGTCCGGACGAACAGGGGCTCGGGCTCGGTCTGTCCATCGTGCAGCGGCTGGCGAGCCTGCTTGGGCACGTCATCACGCTGCGATCGCACCCCGGCCGGGGCAGCAATTTCTCGGTCACGGTGCCGCTGGCGCAGGATGTGGTGCCGGACAGGCCGGCGGCCTCCGACGCGCAAGCGCAGGGCCAGGAGGACGGCTACGCGCGTCATGGCGTGATGCTGGTCGATGACGATCCGCAGATCCTTGCCGCGCTGGGCGACCTGCTCGCGTTCTGGGGGCACGCGGTGTATGCGGGGGCCACGGTGGAGGCCGTCTGCGCGGCCCACCAGCAGGCAAGGATCGAAGGCCCGGCACCCGTCGACGTGATCCTGGCGGACTACCGCCTGGCCGGACAGGTCACCGGCGACCAGGCAATCGGCTGGCTCCGCGAGTACCTGGATGCCGACGTCCCCGGCCTGATCGTGACCGGCGACACCGCACCGGACCGGCTCCTGGCGCTGCATACCAGCGGCTATCGGGTGCTGCACAAGCCGATCGCTGCGGATGCGCTGCGGCAGGCCATCGCCGAAACCGTGCGCGCGGCGCGGACGGCTTCCGCCGGCGTATAGCCCACGTCGCCGGCCGGTATCCATCCCACCCTCGCCCAGATTAGCAACTTTTGGTTGCTATAACTCCAATCCACATCACCATTGTTTGCTGAAGGCGGACTGCCTACGATGGGTCCTAACGGTTCCGGCAGCACAGCGACCTACGCACCGATGCAAAAGGCGCCGTCCCAACCCATCCAATACCCAGGAGTCAGCCATGTCCGCATCCACCCAATCCCAAAGCAAGGTCTGGTTCATCACCGGCGCGTCGCGCGGTTTCGGCACGCTGTTCGTGCGCAACGCCCTGCAGCGTGGCGACCGCGTCATCGCCACGGCGCGGAATCCGCAGAGCCTCATCGAGACGTTTGGCGATCAGCCGAATCTCCTGGCCGTCAAGGTGGACGTCACCAACGAGGCCGATGCGGTCGAGGCGGTACGGCAGGGCGTCGAGCGTTTCGGCCGCATCGACATCCTGGTGAACAACGCCGGCTATGGCGTGCTCGGCGCCGTGGAGGAAACCAGCATTGCCGAAGCGAAGGCTAACTTCGACACCAACGTGTTCGGCCTGCTGGCGGTGTCGCGCGCCGTGCTGCCGCAGATGCGCAAGCAGCGCAGCGGCCATGTGGTCAACATCTCGTCGCTGGGCGGCTATTCGGCCTATCACGGCTGGGGCGTGTACGGCGCCAGCAAGTTCGCGGTGGAAGGGCTGACGGAAGCGATGTCACAGGAACTGGCGCCGCTGGGCATCCACGCGACGGTGGTGGAGCCGGGCTTCTTCCGTACGGACTTCCTCCACGACAATTCGCTGGTCTCCACCAAGACCGAGATTGCCGACTATGCGGACACCGTGGGCAAGATGCGCGTTTTCGCGGCCGGGGCCAATCACCAGCAGCCGGGCAACCCGGAGAAGCTCGCCGCGGCCATCCTGAAGCTGGTCGACAGCGACAACCCGCCGGTGCGCCTGCCGCTGGGCACCGATGCCATCGCGCGCATCGAGCAGAAGCACAAGTTCGTGGAAGGCGAGCTGGCCGCGTGGCGCGACCTGGCGGTTTCGACCGACCACGATGACGTGGTGCGGTGAGTGGCCTGACGCAATGGGCGCAAGGCCGGCGTTGCTGACATGAGCGGTATGGCATCGCCTGCTTTGCCCGCTTCGCCAACGAAGGGCGCCGGCACGGAAGTGACCGGCGCCTTTTCTCATATCGCGTCGGGCATTGCGCGGCGATGCGGGGTGCCGGGGTCCGAAGCTGCTTTGCTGTAAGTGCCTAAATCGGCACTATATTGCATTCCGAACCCGGAGCCTCCCGCACCGCCCGACGGAAACCCAAGCCGGAATCGGCCGCCTCAACGCGAGTTTCCCGCTGCGGGAGGCGACGTCCGCAACGTGCCACGATGCCGCCCGTCGAGTGCCAAAGCTGGCGAGATCCTCGCCATAAGGCGGTCTTCTCCTAAAGATCGCCAACCCCGAGCCGTTATTCCCGCTGCCCCCCTCATTCCTGAAACAGGCACCTGTTTCCCTCCCTTTTCCTCCTAATGCCTGCCCGGCCGGGATTTGATAATCCTCGCTGACGAAGAGCCGCCTGCGCCTTCGTATTGGAGCATCCATGTCCGAGGAAAGCGATCTCGAGAAAACCGAACCCGCCTCACCCCGGCGCCTTGAGAAGGCGCGCGAGGAGGGGCAGGTGGTGCGCTCGCGCGAGCTCGGCACGTTCGTGATGCTGATGACGGGCGTGCTCGGCCTCTCGATCATGGGCGGCAACATCGGCCGCAAGCTGGACGCCGTCATGCACACCAGCCTGGCGTTCGAGCCGGCCACCGCATTCGATACCAACCGGATGCTGTCGCAGTTCGCCATGGCGATCTGGGACAGCCTGCTGGCGTTCCTGCCGTTGCTGCTGATGTTTGGCGTGGCCGCCCTGGTGGCCCCGCTGGCGCTGGGTGGCTGGATGTTCTCCACCAAGGCGCTGATGCCCAATTTCTCGCGCATGTCGCCGCTCTCCGGGCTGGGCCGCATGTTCTCCACGCAGTCCCTGGTGGAGCTGGCCAAGGCGATTGCCAAGTCCTTGCTGGTGGGCAGCGTCGGCGCCTGGATGCTCTGGCGCAAGCTGCCGGAGGCCGTCGCGCTGATGAACGCGCCGGTCCAGGAGGCGCTGCTGCACATGATGGAGCTGGTGCTCTACGTCTGCGGCATGGTGGCGGGTTCCCTGCTGCTGGTGGCCGCGGTCGACGTGCCGTGGCAGCTGTGGACCTTCTACAAGAAGCTGCGCATGACCAAGGAAGAGGTCAAGCAGGAGTTCAAGGAAACCGATGGCGATCCGCACATCAAGGCCCGCATCCGCCAGCAGCAGCGGGCCATGGCGCGCCGCCGGATGATGACCGAGGTGCCCAAGGCGGACGTGGTGGTCACCAACCCGACCCACTTCGCCGTGGCGCTGCGCTACGAGGAAGGCCGCATGAGCGCGCCGCGCCTCGTGGCCAAGGGGACCGAGGAAGTGGCCGCCCGCATTCGCGAGCTGGCCGCCGAACACCGTGTGCCGGTATTGTCCGCGCCGCCGCTGGCACGGGCGCTGCACCGTCACGTCGAACTGGGCCAGGAAATCCCGGCGGGCCTGTATACGGCCGTGGCCGAGATCCTGGCCTGGGTCTATCAACTGAAACACTGGCACTACGCCGATGGTCCCCAGCCCGCCGGGCCGACGGATCTCGCGGTGCCGGACGAACTTGCCGTACCGGAAGCCCGCGCATGAACGCACTGACGAATATCTTCAACCTGCCGGGCCTGCGCTCGGGCGCCCAGATGAAGGCGCTGGCGGGGCCGCTGCTGATCGTCATGATCCTCGGCATGATGATCCTGCCGCTGCCCGCGTTTGTGCTGGACTTGCTGTTCACGTTCAACATCGCGCTGTCGATCATGGTGCTGCTGGTCGGCATGTACACGCAGAAGGCGCTGGACTTCGCGGCCTTCCCGGCGGTGCTGCTGTTCTCCACGCTGCTGCGCCTGTCGCTGAACGTGGCCTCCACGCGCGTGGTGCTGCTGGAAGGCCATACCGGCCCGGACGCCGCCGGCAAGGTGATCGAGGCCTTCGGCCACTTCCTGGTGGGCGGCAACTTCGCGGTGGGTATCGTGGTGTTCGCCATCCTGGTGGTGATCAACTTCATGGTGATCACCAAGGGTGCGGGCCGGATCGCCGAGGTGGGCGCGCGCTTCATGCTGGACGCGATGCCCGGCAAGCAGATGGCCATCGATGCCGACCTGAACGCCGGCCTGATCAATGAGGAAGGCGCCCGCAAGCGCCGTACCGAAGTGGCGCAGGAATCGGACTTCTACGGCGCCATGGACGGTGCCTCCAAGTTCGTGCGCGGCGATGCCATCGCCGGCCTGCTGATCATGTTCATCAACGTCGCCGCCGGCATGGTGGTGGGCATGGTGCAGCACGACCTGGACTTCTCCACCGCCGTGCGCAACTACACGCTGCTGACCATCGGCGATGGCCTGGTCGCGCAGATTCCGGCGCTGGTGATTTCCACCGCCGCGGGTGTGATCGTCTCGCGCGTATCGAACGAACAGGACGTGGGCCAGCAGCTGACCGGCCAGCTGTTCTCCAATCCGCGGGTGATGTTCCTGACCGCCGCCATCATCGGCATGATGGGCATCATCCCGGGCATGCCGCACTTTGCCTTCCTGCTGCTGGCCGGCGCGCTGGCCTGGTTTGGCCGCTACATCATGCGTCGCGAGGCCACGGCCGCGCAGACCAAGACCCGCGAGGAGCGCACGCCGGCCGTGCCGGCCGAAGCCGCCGAAGCCACGTGGGAAGACGTCACGATGGTCGATCCGCTGGGCATGGAGGTCGGGTATCGCCTGATCACGCTGGTGGACCGTGGCCAGAACGGCGAACTGCTGGGCCGCATCAAGAGCATCCGCAAGAAGATTGCGCAGGACATCGGCTTCCTGGTGCCGGTGGTGCACATCCGCGACAACCTCGAACTCAAGCCCAACGCCTACCGCATCACGCTCAAGGGCGTGGAGATTGGCAGCGGCGAAGCCACGCCCGGCCAGTGGATGGCGATCAACCCGGGCCAGGTCTCGGGCACGCTGCCCGGCGCCGCCACGCGCGACCCGGCTTTCGGCCTGCCGGCGGTGTGGATCGATGCGGGGCTCAAGGAGCAGGCGCAGGCCTATGGCTACACGGTGGTGGACGCCAGCACGGTGGTCGCGACGCACCTGAATCATGTGATCCAGATGCACGCCTCCGAGCTGCTTGGCCGCCAGGAAGTGCAGTCGCTGCTGGACCGCATCGGCAAGGAATCGCCGAAGCTGACCGAAGACCTGGTGCCGAAGACCATTTCGCTCACCGGCCTGCAGAAGGTGCTGCAGAACCTGCTGGACGAAGGCGTGGCGATTCGCGACATGCGCACGATCCTGGATGTGGTGGCCGAGCACGCGCCGAAGGTCAGCGATCCGTCCGAACTCACGGCGCTGGTGCGCGTGGCCCTGGGCCGCGCCATCACGCAGCAGCTGTTCCCGAACAACGCGGACCTGCAGGTCATCAGCCTGGATGCCGGCCTGGAGCGCGTGCTGACGCAGGCGCTGGCCAACGGCGGCGGCATCGAGCCCGGCCTGGCCGACGCGCTGCTGCAGCAGGCGCAGGGCGCGGTGGTGCGTCAGGAACAAATGGGCATGGATCCGGTGCTGCTGGTGCCGTCGCCGCTGCGGCCGCTGATGGCGCGCTTCCTGCGCCGGACGTTGCCGCAACTGAAGGTGTTGTCGCACGCCGAAGTGCCGGACAACCGCAATATCCGCATCACCGCGATGATCGGCGGCGCAGCGTAAGGGAACGAACATGAGCGTGGCAAAGTTTGTAGCGGCCAACGGCCGCGAGGCGATGCGCAAGGTGCGCGAGGCAATGGGCCCGGACGCCGTGGTGCTGTCCAACCGTGCCGTGGAAGGTGGCGTGGAAATCGTGGCGATGCGCGACGAAGACCTCGGCGCCGTCAGCGCCCGCGCGCTGCCCTACACCGCACCGGAGGCGCCGCCCGCGTCGCCGATCCTGCCCGCGATCGGCCCGATGTCGCACATGTCGCACATGTCGCCGATGGCCGCCATGACGCCGCCGGCGCTGAACAAGCCGTCGATGCCGTCGATGTCGCAGATGCACGCCGCTTCGATGCATCCGGCCGCCGAAGCCGCGGACAACGCCGCGATCGGCGACCTGCGTGGCGAGCTCGCGTCGATGCGCACGATGCTCGAGCGCCAGTTTGCCGGGCTCTCCAGCGCGGCCCCCGGTGTGGCCGCCGGCGATCCGCTGCGCGAATCGCTGTTCGAATGGCTGGTCAACGCCGGTTTCTCCGGCCAGCTGGCCCGCACACTGCTGGCCCGCCTGCCCGTCGGCACGGATCGTCCGGCCGCGATGGCGTGGATCCGCAAGGAGATCGCGCAAAAAGTGCCCGTGCTGGCCGATGAGGACACGCTGTTCGCCCAGGGTGGCGTGCTGGCGCTGATCGGCCCGACTGGCGTGGGCAAGACCACCACCACCGCCAAGCTGGCCGCGCGCTTTGTGCTGCGTCACGGCCCGGGGCGCCTCGCGCTGCTGACGACCGACCGCTTCCGGATCGGCGCGCACGAACAGCTCCGCATCTATGGCGACATCCTCGGCGTGCCCGTGCACGCGGTGAAGGACGCCGCCGACCTGCGCTTTGCGCTGTCGGCCATGAAAGACAAGCACCTGGTCATCATCGACACCGTTGGCATGAGCCAGCGGGACCGCAGCCTTTCCGACCAGATCTCGATGCTGGCCGGCGTGCAGGCGCCGATGCAGCGCGTGCTGCTGCTCAACGGCGCCAGCCACGGCGACACGCTCAATGAAGTCGTGCACGCCTATCGCAACGACGCAGCCGGCAACGCCGGCGGCATCGACGGCTGCATCATCAGCAAGCTGGATGAAGCCACGCACCTGGGCTCGGTGCTGGACGTGGTAATCCGTCATCGTCTGCCGGTGTACTACGCGTCGACCGGCCAGCGCGTGCCGGAACACCTGGAGCTGGCACAGGCCGATGCGCTGGTCGAACGCGCGTTCCTGACGCCGCGTCGCGGTTCCCTGTTCGCTGACGCCGATGCCGCACGCCGCCAGGCCGGTGCCGTGGAGGCATCGCCGTCCAGCCAGGCTGACCGCTCCGGCGCCGACGACGTGCTGCGGTCCCTGACCGACAGCGCCAACGCCGTGGGCGTCTGCGTGGAAGAACTCAACGGCGCGCAGTACGGCTTCGACCTCGCGCGCGCCCTGTGGCAGCAGCGCGGTGCCGGTGCGCCGGCGCTGCGCCAGTTGGCCCAGCAGGTTCGCCTGACGATGTGCCGTGACGCCAGCCGGGCCTGCGACCGCTATGTGCTGGCCGTCACCAATACCGTCTCGCAGACGGTGCAGGGCCGCCGCGCGCCGCAACTGCTGCAGCACACGCTGTGGCTGGCTGACCGCGACGGCATGCCGCTGGCGACCACGGTGGTGCCGGCCGGCCGCACGCGCCTGTCGATGACCGAAGCCGAGGTGGATGCCGAGGCAGCCACCGTCCGCGCGACGCTGGCGGCTGCCCGCACCGTCGTCAACCTGAACGACACGCTGCCTTCCGCCGCGACGCTGGCGCGCTGGCATCAACTGGGCGAACGCTGGGTGGCTGGCACGCGCAAGACGACGCGCGTGATCGCCGACGGCATGGCCAACAAGCTCGACACCGTCGCCGATACGCTGACGTTCGTCGCCATTGGCGACACGACGTGGCGTGACCGCGACGCCGTGCACTGGCTGGGCCATTGCATGGTCCGCATTCCCGAAGGCCAGGTGCGCACCGCCGCGCGGGGGCGCGCCAATGCCGCCGAGGGCGGCTCGGAAGCCTGCCTGGTGGTCTCCCGGCTGGTCGATCGCGACACCGGCGACATGCTGGCCGTGGACTACGTGCTGTGCGATACGGCCCTCGCCGGAGACGCCGCACAGGTGGCGCGCTGGAACAAGTGGACGCAGGACGCGGACGAGCAGTTCCGCACGCTGCGCCACGCCATCGGACACTTTGCGCAGGACGGCGAGGCCGATGCGGATGCCAGCGTGAGCGGCACCCTGGTGTCGGCGCAACTCGGCCTGACCGCGCTGCGGCTGCAACACACACCGACGCCGACGGCCTCCGCATTCCTGTCGCGCCTGGCCGGGCGCGCTTCGGCCCGCGTGAATGCGCCGGTGCCGGGCGCCGTGCTCAATGAAGGCATGGGCCGCCTGCTGGCGCTGCTGGACGTGCTGGAGAACTATCCGGGCCGCACCGTCGAGCCCGCCGCGATCCTCGACCACGCGATCGATGCCACCGATGCGCCGGAAGCGGCGATGCACGCGATGGCAGCGTTCGACGCGATGCCGCAAATGGCATCGGCAGGAGAGTAAGCCTTGAACCTGATGGGCTCCGATCAGGCCGAAAGCCTGCGCCGCATGCTGGCCCCGCGCGTCACCCGGCGTATCGCCGTGGTGGGCAGCGACCCCGGCGCCGGTGCCACCACGGTGGCGCTGGGGCTGGCCAACGCGTTGGCGCTGCAAGGCGAACGCGTGCTGCTGGCGGACGAAGACCGCCACGGCGCCCGCGCCACGCGGCTGGCCGGCGCGACGCCAACCGCGACGCTGGCCGATGTGCTCGCCGGGCGCATGCCGATGGAAGCCGCACTGGGTACGCGGCCGGCCAGCGGCGTCGCGGTGCTGCCGTCGGGCAACGTGCCGGCCAGCGCGAAGCTCGATGGCCAGTCGCTGCCCGGCATGCGCACCGTGCTGATCGACGCGCGCGCGGACGCCGAGGGCGCGCTGTCGCCGATGGCGGGCACGGCGCACAACATCGTGATCGTGATGCGGCCGGAGGCGGCATCGATCACGGCGGCGTATGCCTGCATCAAGCGGTTGCATCACCAGTTTGCCTGCCGGCACTTTCAGCTGATCGTCAATATGGCGGCCACGGAGGCGACGGTGACGGCGCTCGCGCGCAACCTGGCCCGCACGGCGAGCCAGTACCTGGGCGTGGAGGCGGGGCTGGTTGGTTATCTGCCGATCGATCCGCTGGTGATGCGGGCATTGCAGCTGGGCCGCTGCGTCGTGGAGGCGTATCCGGCCGCCGCGGCCACCGGCGCGCTGCGCCATGTTGCCAGCAGCATCGGCGCATGGCCGTTGCGGGAAGACGCGCAACCCCTGGGGGCGGCCGTGGCCGTTCCTGCATAAGCCAAGAACAAGAAGTCGACAAGACCCAGACACTCAGCCAGCCAGTCAGCCGGCATCGCATTGCCGGCACTGGCCCCGAAACAAAGCATTCACCGAGAATTCCACCATGTACACGATTCAGGGAAAGCTCGAACAGGCAGACGTGGTCAAGTCACACGCATCGCTGGTGCGACGGATTGCGTTGCAGCTGGCGGCCAAGCTGCCGGCCAGCGTCCAGATCGACGACCTGATCCAGGCCGGTATGATCGGCCTGCTGGACGCCGCCAAGCGCTATGAAGACAACCACGGCGCGCGGTTCGAGACCTACGCGAGCCAACGCATCCGCGGCGCGATGCTGGACGAGGTGCGCGCCAACGACTGGCAGTCCCGCAGCCTGCGCCAGTTCACGCGCAAGATCGAACGCACGCAGCGCGGCCTGGAGCAGAAGCTCGGGCGCACGCCGATCGATTCGGAGGTGGCCAAAGAGCTTGAGATGCCGCTCGACGAATACCAGGAGCTGCTCAACGAGGTGTACGGCTGCCAGCTGCTGCACTACGAGGACTTCGAGCGGTCCGGCGAGGAGGATTTCCTGGATCGCCATCTCGGCGCGACCGAGGATGCCAATCCGCTCACGGTGCTGATGGAATCGGGCATGCGTGAAGCGCTGATCCGCGCCATCGACAAGCTGCCGGAGCGGGAAAAGCTGGTGCTGTCGCTGTGCTACGACCAGGAGCTGAACTTGCGGGAAATCGGCGCGGTGCTGGAAGTGACCGAATCGCGCGTCTGCCAGATCCGCAGCCAGGCCATTACCCGTCTGCGCAACCAACTGCGCGGATTGCTGTGATGCGGGCGGTCCTGGCAATGGCGGCGGCCGCGGCGTGTGGGTGCGTGCCGGCCCTGGCGGGTGCGCAGGGTTTGACCCGGACCACGCTGGAGACCGGCGGCTCTCGCCACGCGTGGACCTCGTCCACAGCGGGGCCGATGATCGTGAACCGTGGCCAGCGGGCGGTGTCGCCGCCGATCCTGCCAGCCGGTACGGTGCAGCAATCGGAAGGCCTGATCACGTCGGTGCGCTGGCGCTACAGCTTCACGCGCACGCCGCCGATCGACCTGCAGGCGTATCTGTGCAACGCGGATCGCTGCGTGCTGTTGTCCGGGGCCGAAGGAAAAACCGACGCCTTCATGGGCGACGACGCCACCAAGGGCTTTGTGTTCGCGTTCCGCGTACAGGGGCAGGGCGGCATGACGCCCACGCTGCAGGGGCGGAGCAATGAAGTGACGGTGAGCTACCGGTAGGTGCGTTGCAAGGGCGCGATAAGCGCGCCCGACAACGCCGCGCTTCACCAGGGCAGCGAAGCGCCCCGGCCCCAGGAGGTTGCTTCAAAACGAAGCGAAGCGGTCCTGGCTAGACGCGCGGCCGCAGACAGTACAAGTGGTACGGCAAGGCCGCGCAACGACGCCAGGATCGTTTTGAAGCGACCTCTAAGCGTCGACGATGACTTCGAAACCGCCGAAGATCATCCGTTGTCCGTCGAATGGCATCGGGTCCATGCCTTCCTTCACCCGTGGGTCGGCCATCACCGCCTTCATGCCGGCATCGCGCGTTTCGCGCGAGGGCCAGAGGATCCACGCGAACACCACGGCTTCGTCATCCTTGCGTTGCACCGCCATGGTGAACGATGTGACCTTGCCTTCGGGCACGTCGTCGCCCCAGCACTCCACCACCTTCAGTGCGCCATGTTCCTTGAATACCACCGATGCCTTCAGGGCGAACTGGCGGTAGGTTTCCCGGTTGGCCGTGGGCACTGCGATAACGAATCCATCGATATAAGCCATTTGCGGAGCTCCCGTCGATCGAGTCTGGCCACCCTGAGATGGCATGACAGATGACAGCGCGACACATGGAGGCCGGCGCGCTGCACGCGTCTACCTACCATAGTGCATCGCGCTCCCGCATGACGGATGCGGCACGCGGGGCCGGCGGGCGAGTGGCGTCCACGGCATTGCTGCCCCCCAAAACAAAACGGCCGGCGCCACGCACAGTGCGTGACTCCGGCCGTCCTGCCATCCTGCGCCATCCGCCACCGGGGTGGCGGGGCGGATGGATGTTGCTGCCTTAGCCCTTCACGGATTCCAGCGCCTCGTTCAGCGTCTTGCTCGGACGCATCACCGCTTCCAGCTTGGCGACGTCCGGCATGTAGTAGCCGCCGATGTCAACGGGCTTGCCTTGCACATCCGACAGTTCGCCGACGATGGTCTTTTCCTTGTCGGTCAGCGTCTTGGCCAGCGGCGCGAAGGTCTTCGCCAGATCGGCGTCGTCCTTCTGCGCGGCCAGTTCCTGGGCCCAGTACATGGCCAGGTAGAACTGGCTGCCACGGTTGTCGAGCTGGCCGGTCTTCGGCGACGGGCTCTTGGCGTTGTCGAGCAGCTTGCCGGTGGCGGCGTCCAGCGTCTTGGCCAGGACCTTCGCCTTGATGTTGCCCGACTTGATGCCCAGCTCTTCGAGCGACACGGCCAGCGCCAGGAATTCACCGAGCGAGTCCCAGCGCAGGTGGTTCTCTTCCACCAACTGTGCCACGTGCTTCGGTGCCGAACCGCCGGCGCCGGTTTCGTACATGCCGCCACCGGCCATCAGCGGCACGATCGACAGCATCTTGGCGCTGGTGCCCAGTTCCATGATCGGGAACAGGTCGGTCAGGTAGTCGCGCAGAATGTTGCCGGTCACCGAGATGGTGTCCAGGCCGCGGATCACGCGCTCGAGCGTGTAGCGCATGGCGCGCACCTGCGACATGATCTGGATATCCAGGCCCTTGGTGTCGTAATCCTTCAGGTACGTCTCGACCTTCTTGATCAGCTCGGCTTCGTGCGGACGGTACGGGTCCAGCCAGAACACGGCCGGCATGCCCGAGTTGCGGGCGCGCGTGACGGCCAGCTTCACCCAGTCGCGGATCGGGGCGTCCTTGACCTGGCACATGCGCCAGATGTCGCCCTGCTCGACCTGCTGGGTCAGCGCGGTCAGCACTTCGCCGGTGGCGTTGTCGACGATGCGGGCTTCGCCGTCTTCGGCGATCTCGAACGTCTTGTCGTGCGAGCCGTACTCTTCGGCCTTCTGCGCCATCAGGCCGACGTTCGGCACCGTGCCCATCGTTACCGGATCAAAGGCGCCGTTGGTCTTGCAGAAGTTGAGGATTTCCTGATAGATGCGGGCGAAGGTCGATTCCGGGATCAGGCACTTGGTGTCCTTCGTGCGGCCGTCGGCCCCCCACATCTTGCCGCCGATACGGATCATGGCCGGCATCGAGGCGTCGACGATCACGTCGTTCGGCGCGTGCAGGTTCGAGATGCCCTTGGCCGAATCCACCATCGCCAGTTCCGGGCGATGCTCGTGGCAGGCGTGCATGTCGCGGATGACTTCCTCGCGCTTGGATTCCGGCAGCGTTTCGATCTTGGTGTACAGGTCGACCAGGCCGTTGTTGACGTTCACGCCCAGTTCGTCGAACAGCTTCGCATGCTTGGCGAAGGCGTCCTTGTAGAAGACCTTGACGGCGTGGCCGAACACGATGGGGTGCGACACCTTCATCATCGTGGCCTTGACGTGCAGCGACAGCATGACGCCGGTCTTGCGCGCGTCTTCCATCTGTTCCTCGTAGAAGGCCAGCAGCGCCTTCTTGCTCATGAACATGCTGTCGATGATCTCGCCATCCTGCAGCGCGACCTTCGGCTTCAGCACGATGGTCTTGCCGCTCTTGGTGACCAGCTCCATGCGCACTTCACGCGCGCGGTCCAGCGTGATCGACTTTTCGCCGTGGTAGAAGTCGCCGTGCTTCATGTGGGCCACGTGCGTGCGCGATGCCATGCTCCACTCGCCCATGCTGTGCGGGTGCTTGCGCGCGTAGTTCTTGACGGCGGCCGGCGCGCGGCGGTCGGAGTTGCCTTCGCGCAGGACCGGGTTCACGGCGCTGCCCAGGCACTTCGAGTAGCGCTTCTGGATGGCCTTTTCCTCGTCGTTCTTCGGGTCTTCCGGATAGTCGGGGATCTTGTAGCCCTTCGACTGCAGTTCCTTGATGGCGCTGACCAGCTGGAACACCGACGCGCTGATGTTCGGCAGCTTGATGATGTTGGTGTCCGGCAGTTGCGTCAGCTTGCCCAGTTCGGCCAGGTTGTCCGGCACGCGCTGTTCTTCGGTCAGGAACTCGGGGAATTCGCCCAGGATACGGCCGGCCACGGAGATGTCGCTGGTCTCGACGTTGACGCCGGCGGGGCTGGTGAATGCGCGGATGATCGGGAGGAAGGCACTGGTTGCCAGCAGCGGAGCTTCGTCGGTCAGGGTGTAGATAATGGTGGGCTGCTGGTTACTCATCGCTTATCTCGCATCAAATTCGGGTTGGGAAATGCCCCGTCCGGGTCGCGGCGCGAGGCAGGTCTCGAATTTTGCCTGATTTTGCATGGCGAAGGTGTGATCCTTCATGTGAAATTTGTGTGCCGTATGCATCTGAATTCAACGGTGCTTTGCATATCGTGCCGTTTTTGTCAGGCAATGGCGTTCAAGATCATTGAATTAAGTTTGAATTGGGGCTTGGCAAAATTCCGGATTCTTATGTCTTATAGAAGAGTTGGAGTGGTCTAGTCGGGTATAGCGAGGTGGTGTGTGACTTTTTAGGCACTTTGCGTCGGGGCGGTCAGGTATGGAAGCTGCCGGCGTCGGTGGCAGGGCGGGCGGGCTCGCCGCCGCGCTCGAACTCCGCGATCACCTGCGCGCCGAGCAACAGCAGCGTCGCGGCAATCTCCAGGCTGAGCAGCACGACGATCGCGGTGGTCAGGGACCCGTAGACCTTGCCCACCTGGGACAGCGTCGCGAAGTACCAGACCAGCACATGGCGCGAGATTTCCCAGAGGACGCCGGCGATCAGCGCGCCGATCAGCGCGTGCCGGACCGACAGGCGCCCCACCGGCATCACCAGGTAGATGGAGGTCAGCAGCAGGATCTCCCCGGCCAGCCCGATGAGGTACAGCAGCGTGCCGGACAGGCGGTCGAGCGACCAGTCGTGGCCGAGCACCTCTAGGTGGCGCGCGCCGATGGTCTGCAGCCCCCCGGCGACGACGGTGACCAGCAGCAGCCCCAGGCTCAGCACGCCGATATAGCAGTACGGCAGGATGGCGGAAACCAGGAAATGCCGGCGCCGGATGGCCACGCGATGCACGAAGATCACCGACATGGCGTTTTCCAGCACGGTGAAGGCTAGCGAGCTGAAGAACACCATCGAGACCAGCAACACCCAGCCGATCACCCCACGGTTGTTCATGAAGCGGGCCAGCTCCGCCACCAATGCGCGTGATTGCCCGGGGAGCAGCCATTCCAGATAGCGCTCCAGCGTTTCCAGCAGCTGCACGGGATCCACGAAGTGCGACAGGCCGATCAGCATCAGGATCAGCAGCGGCACGATCGACAGCAAGGCGTAGTACGCCACGGCGCCGGCCAGCAGCAGGCCCTGGTTGGCGCGGAAATCCTTGAGCGTGGTGAGGATGAGGCGACCGGGGTGCTTCAGCACCAGCCGGACGCGGGCGTCGAATATCGGCATGGCGGCAATAGGGGACGGGCCCGGGAGCGGGCCGCGTTGCCGATCAATGTGGCTGATCGCCACCCTCCCGGCAAGAGGAGTTTGTCTGACAGCACCGCCGCCGGGCGCGCCAGCCCTGCCTGCCTTCAGGGGCGCGCGGCAAGGAGGTCGAGGATGGCTTGCGTGGTGCCGGTCTCGCCCAGTCGCGGGAAGATGTGCGCGATGCTGTTGGCATGGGCGTCGGGATTCATGTCGGTCATGGCGTCGGTGGCCAGCGTGACATGGAGGCCCAGGCTGTGGGCCTCCCGCGCGGTGGATTCCACGCCGATGCTGGTCGCCACGCCAACCACCACCACCTGCGTCACGCCAAGGCCCTTCAGGCGGGATTCGAGTTCCGTGTTACGGAAGGCACCCCAGGTGTGCTTGGTCACCAGGTGGTCCGTTGGCTGCCGGTTCAACGCCGGAGACAGCTCGGTCCAGTCCGCGGGCGGCGCCGTGGAACCGCGGGCGGACTGTTCGGTACGTCCCGGCGCGCGCCCGGCCACGTTGACCAGCACCACCGGCAGCCCGTGCTGGCGGAAGCCTTCGGCCAGCCGGGCGGCATTCGCCACGATGGCGTCCGTCGGATGCGCGGTGGGCAAGGCCAGGATGCCCTTCTGCAGATCGATCACGATCAGGGCGGTCATGGGGTCGAGTGTCGTCACGGCCATGATGAGCTCCGGTGGCGGGGGGGAATGGCACCTGTCAGGGCCTGGCGAGCCCGGTGCGGCGGCCCGGGCATCACGCCACGCAGTGTGGCACCTTTCCCTATAATTGGCCCATCTTGATTGGTCCACCTTGAGCCCCCCGCGAGCCATCCCGCCGCGGCCCCTTCCCACGAGGAATACGCCATGCTGACCCTGCACGACCTCGCCTTCTTCGCATTAGCCGCCCTGATCCTGGTGCTCACGCCGGGTCCGAACATGATCTATTGCGTGTCGCGTGCGTTGTGCCAGGGCCGTGCCGCAGGGCTGATCTCGCTGGCCGGCGTGCTGCTCGGGTTTGTGGTGCACCTGATGGCGGCAGCGCTGGGCCTGACCGCGCTGCTCATGGCCGTGCCGTTCGCGTTCGATGCCATCCGCATGGCTGGCGCGGCCTACCTGCTCTGGCTGGCGTGGCAGGCCGTGCGTCCCGGCGGCACTGCTCCGTTCCAGGCGCGCGCGCTGCCGGACGACCCGCCGCGCAAGCTGTTCAGCATGGGCTTCATCACCAACCTGCTGAATCCGAAGGTAGCGATGTTCTACCTGTCGTTCTTCCCGCAGTTCCTGCATCCGGAGAACGGCTCGGTGCTGTGGCAGAGCCTGCAGCTGGGCGCGGTACAGATTGGAGTCAGCGGCACGGTCAATCTCATGCTGGTGCTGGGCGCGTCCGGAATTACCGCGTTCCTGTCGCGCAGCGAAGGGTGGCTGCGCGCGCAGCGCTATGTCATGGGGACGGTGCTCGGCGCGCTGGCGATGCGCATCGCCATGAGCGACCGGAAGTAAGGCGGAGCGCCAACGACCGCAAACAAGGCGGTGCGCTAGCGCACGCTATAGGGAAAGCGAAAGCGCTCGGCCAATTGGGAAAGATGGTCGCGCAGGCGGCTGATTTCAGCGGACAGTTGCAACGTCAGGAACGCAAACGAGCTGTGCCCGATGGAAGGGTCGTCCGGATGCGGTGCCGGCAGTGACACCCCCTGCCGCACGAGCGTTTCGTCGCCGGCCTCCAGCGCGCTGGCCATCTCCAGCAGCAGGTCGCGAATGCCGCGCTCGTTGCCGCACGGGTCGCTTATCTCGGGGTCGATCGCGGCCAGCATCTCCAGGGCGCTGATGCATACCCGGACGCTGTGTTGCACCTCTTCCAGTTCCGTCGCCGGCACGCCCGTTTCCTTGGCGACGGACGGAATCAGGCTGCGCAGCTGAACCAGCAATCCCCCCAGCTTCATCATGTCCTGCTGCCGCTCCTTTTCGCCTTCGAATCCGCGTTCGATCTTGGCGTGCACGGCCGCGCAGGCCCGCAGCAGGCCCGCCAGCCTGAAGCGCCAGGAATACGACGCGTACGCGGGTAGCGCAAAGGAGAACACGAGTGCGATGACCGTCCCGATCAGCACGTCGACAGTCCGCCAGATCGCGTCGGCGACATGCTGGTCGCCATGACCCGCCGTGATGACGACGGTGATCGCGGCCAGCAGCGCGATATACCCGCCCTTGCCGACCGCGTGGTATGCGCAGTAGCCGCATACCAGCGCCAGCAGCAGGTAGGTCAGCATCGGGAAGCCGAAGTAGGCTTCCTGCAGGATCAGGAACAGGCCGATAAACGCGCCGATCAGCGTGCCGGCGCCGCGTTCGGCGGCGCGCCGGCGGATATTGCCGTGGTGCTGCAGCCCGCCGATGACCACCAGCACGGTGATCGTCGCCCATTCGCCATGGGGAATGTGGATGCCGGTGGTAAGCGCGATCGACACCAGCAACGCCAGCGCCACCCGCGTCGCGTGGAAGATGCGAGCCTGGCGGAATCGTCGGTCGGGGTCGAACAGCGCGCTGGTTGATTTTCGCAGGGCCTCGAACATATCGGCGATCACTTGGGAGACCGGAACGTCTCCAGTGTATAGACCGCGCCGCATGTTCCGCAATGTTTCGATGACAGCACAGCCGCCTGCCTGCCGGCGCCTGGGTCATAATCGCTCGCCAACCCAGCACAGGACATTTCCCCATGAAGCCATCTGCGGTATTGATTACAGGCGCCTCCAAGGGCATCGGCCTCGCCGTGGCCGCGCAACTCGCAGCGCAGGGGCAGCAGGTCGTCGGCCTGGCGCGCCAGGCCGATGGCATCGGATTTCCGGGCACGCTGCTGGCATGCGACCTGTCGAGCATGACGCAGACGGCGACCGCGCTGGGCCGCATTGCGGAATCCTTCGAGATCACGCGCATCGTCAACAACGTCGGCATTGCCAGCCCGCAGCCGTTTGGCGCGGTGGATCTGGAAGTGCTGCAGAACGTGTTTGACCTGAACGTGCGCGCGGCCATCCAGGTCACGCAGTTCTTTGTGGAAGGCATGAAGCAGCGGCGCGAGGGGCGCATCGTCAATGTCTGCAGCCGCGCGATCCACGGCGGCTACGACCGCACGGCCTACTCCGCAGCCAAGGCCGCGCTGGTGGGCTGCACCAAGACCTGGGCGCTGGAGCTGGCCAGCTATGGCGTCACATCGAACGCCGTGGCCCCGGGGCCAATCGAGACCGAGCTGTTCCGCAAGTCGCGCCCGGCGGGCAGCGAAGGCGAGAAACAGGTGCTGAAGTCGATTCCGATGGGACGGCTCGGCACGCCGGAGGAGGTGGCCGCGGCGATCTGCTTCCTGCTCTCCGATGGCGCCGGCTTCATCACCGGGCAGGTGCTGGGGGTGGATGGTGGCGGCAGCCTGGGCGGGCGCTGATCGCCTGACATGACGACGGCTGCCCCGCGAGCACGGCCACTTGGGCGAGGCATGGGGCGGGGCAGGCGCAAGCGTGCCAGCTAGGACGGGTCTTTCGTCCGCGTGCGGGACACGGCTGACATCACGCCGATACCCAGCACGATCACGCAGGCGATGCCGATGTACACGGGCGCGAGGCCGGCAATGGTCAGGCCCCATGCAATGCCGCCCACGAGCAGCAGCAACCCGACGATATATAGCGCGAATGACATAAGAGACACCTCCACACGTTGGGGGTTGGCGCCCGTGTGGGCGCGGCTCACTGTCAATGTAGGCAACACGCCTCCGCGCCGGGATCGGTCGATAGCCGAGAGTTGCGTAGGCCGGTTCTGACTTGGCCGCGCGCATCGGGCACTGCCATACTGAATATGAATACGAGGGATCGCTCTGGAAAACGTGAGCGATCCCGCCGCAAGGCACAGGGATGAAAAAGTACGACACGATCACCGTGGAGCACGGCGCGCCGATCAAGCTGTGGACGCAGGGCGTGCCCGTGGAAGACGAGGCCCGCCAGCAGTTGATGAACACCGCGCGCATGCCGTTCATCTACAAGCACCTCGCCGTGATGCCGGATGTGCACCTGGGCAAGGGGTCGACCATTGGCAGCGTGATCCCGACGCTGGGCGCGATCATCCCGGCGGCCGTGGGGGTGGATATCGGCTGCGGGATGATGGCCGCACGCACGTCGCTGATGGCCAGCGACCTGCCAGACAACCTGTCCCGGCTGCGCTCGGCCATCGAGGCCGCGGTGCCGCACGGCCGCACGCCAGGCAGGCGAGACAAGGGCGCCTGGGATTCGCCACCAGAGGCCGTGGACGCGATGTGGGGAGCGCTGACCGAAGGCTTCCGCCGCATCACGGACAAGTACCCGCGCATCCGGAACACCAACCACCACAATCACCTCGGCACGCTCGGCGGCGGCAACCACTTCATCGAAGTCTGCCTCGACGAGTCCGGCCATGTCTGGTTCATGCTGCACTCGGGGTCGCGCGGCGTGGGTAACGCCATCGGTAACCTGTTCATCGAGCTGGCGCAGGCCGATATGCGCCAGCACATCGCCAATCTGCCGGACCGCGACCTCGCCTATTTCGAGGAAGGCAGCAAGCACTTCGATGACTACGTGGAGGCGGTTGGCTGGGCCCAGGACTACGCGCGCCGCAATCGCGCGGTGATGATGCAAAACATCGTCGCGGCGACGCGCAAGGTCATCGCCAAGCCGTTCGTTGCCGACGTCGAGGCCGTGAACTGCCACCACAACTACGTGCAGAAGGAAACGCACTTCGGCCGCGAGGTGCTGGTGACGCGCAAAGGGGCGGTGTCGGCGCAGAAGGGGCAACTCGGCATCATCCCGGGTTCGATGGGCGCACGCAGCTTCATCGTGCGCGGGCTGGGGAACGAGCAGGCGTTCTGTTCGTGCAGCCACGGCGCGGGCCGCGCGATGAGCCGGACACAGGCACGCAAGCGCTTCACGGTCGAGGACCAGGTCAGGGCGACCGCGCACGTCGAATGCCGCAAGGACGCCGACGTGATCGACGAGATCCCGATGGCCTACAAGGACATCGACGCCGTGATGCGCGCGCAGGACGAACTGGTGGAGATCGTGCACACGCTGCGGCAGGTGGTCTGCGTGAAAGGGTAGATCAGGCTAACCCGCGCTCGCCTCGGCGACGACACCGGCCGTTGCGGGCCGATGAGATCCAGGCACCGGCGAGAAACAAGAACGGCAGAGCGAGTGCTCTGCCGTTTTCATTCGTTTGCGTGACGTAGTGGCGAGGTGCGAGTCCGCACGGGCATCAGCGCGTTGCGGATCGCCAGCCCGCCATGTCGCTGGCCGGCGTCGGAGCGATCCGGGTCGGGTTTGCGGTCGGGCCCCGTTCAGCCGGCGGCCAGGCTCACGCCTGCGGCGGCGTTCTGGGCCTTGCCGTCGCGGCCGTACATCTCGTTCGGGGTCATGCCGCCCTGGCGCAGCACCTGGATGGCTTCCTGCGTGAAGGCCAGGTGCGCGCTGACGATCGCGCCGTTCAATTCGTTGGCGTCCTTGGCCTTGTGGGCGAAGAACACCACCTTGCGCCAGGCTTCGGCCACCGCCGGTTCGATCAGGCGGCCCACCAGCAGGCCACCAGCGCCCACGCGCAGACCCAGCGCGATCATCTGCGCCTCGCGTGCCGCGGTGGCGCGATCCAGCACCTGAGCCAGTTCCATCTTCTTGCTGAGCAGATCGCTCAGTGCCTGGAAATCCTGATGCCTGATGGCTTCGCGCTCATCCGCAAGGGCGCGGCCAAAGGCCGCAATGGCGTCAGCTTCAAGCTTGAGGGTATGGATCAGGGCTGCTTGGCTCATGTCAGGTGAGTTATTGGCTGTCGCCCTGGCTCAGCTCACGCAGGGACGCGAGCAAGCCATCGGCGATCTTGCTGGGATCGATCTTGATCCGGCCCTCCGCAATCGCCAGGCGGATTTCCTCGACCTTGCCGGTATCGATGTCGTCGTCAGACTCATTGACGAGACGCGAACCGATTTCGCGGACCTGTGCAGCCAGCGGGCTGACGCGCACGCCGGTCAGGGCGGAGGGATCCGATGACGTTGCAGCGCCGTTGGCGGCCGGTCGGGCGGCGCCTTCGGCGGCCGCGTTGTCGGCGGGCCGGGACGTGGTGGACTGGTTGATCTTCACGGGTAATCCTTGCTGGGTTCCTCTGACTTATCGGATGCCGGGCGCGAAACTTTAGGCTCTCCTGCGCCGATCCGGCGGGCTGCCGGCATTCTCGCACGGCCATCCGCATACTCGGCTTGTTCCCGTTTCGGCTGGCTTCCCAGCGCTTACTTCTGCTTACTTCCTATAACGTCAAAGTGATGCTTACTGCTGAAGCACCACCGTGTCGCCGCTGCGCACCAGGCCGCTGACAACCTGCCCGTTGCGCAGCCGTACCTGGACCGTATTGCCGGTGGCGGCATCGGCCAGCACCTTGCCTTCGCTGGTGAGCTGGAAGGCGTCGCCTTCCACGGTGACGTTCACGGTCTGGCCCGATTTCACGGCGATGGCCTTCTTGAGCAGATCCGTGCGCATCGGCGATCCGGCGGCGATCCGGTTGGCTGCCACCGCGCCGTTGACCTGTGCCGGATCCGTCACCACCGAGCGCGGCAGCGCGGCCAGGTCGCCCTGGCGGACCTCGAGATCGGCGGCGCTGATCGTCTCGCCGGGCGCCATGGCGCGCGCGGCCACATAGTAATCAGTCAGCACCGAGACGCGCGCCTGCATATAGCGAGTCCACGGCCGGTCGCCGCCGCAGCGCACGCCCACGGCCACGCGGCCCCAGGGCGCGGCGCCCGGGGGCAGGAACGGCTCCGGATTGACGCACTCGGGGGCGCGGCCGCCCGACGGCGGCACGACCTGCACGCTGACCTTGCCCGGCAGGCCGTTGGCCTGGCGCTGCAGGAATTGTTCGACGGCCACGCGCGCGGGATCGTCGGCAAACGGCGTGGCGGCCGTGGGCGCCGCCACCGGAGTGACCTGAGCAGGTGCGGCCAATACGGACTGCGCCAGCGCGATGCCGGCCAGTGCCAACAGCCTGGCGGCCTGGCGATAGATATTCATAGGGGTCATCCCTGCAAGGAGGATGAGGCGGCCCCGGTGGCGTTGACCCCGGGCGATGCCGCCGCACAACAGTTGATCGCACAGGGCGCGCGGCGGACCGTGAATGGCTGCGCCCCCTGGCTGTCCGGCAAGCCCCACGCGGCGCGGATGGCGGGCGCGGCGATGCCGGTCAGTGGAAGCCATTGTAGGCAGCCTCGCGCGAAGGCTCGGGGCGAATTGCGCGGATTTCTCCGTCTTATTCGCGCGATTGGCGTGACAACCCGGCCCCTAAGATGGCAACCCTGAAGAAGCCCGGCTGGGGCGTATACCCGGTCTACGGCAGTTCCCTCCCGGAAATGAAGCCATAGTAGGAAAGGCAGACACGATGGACAGACTCGATGCGGCGTTGCGCTTCCAGCAGGAAGCCATGAGCCTTCGCACCCAGCGGCAATCGGTGATTGCCTCGAACATCGCCCACGCGGATACCCCGGGCTACAAGGCGCGCGATTTCGATTTCGCCAGCACGCTGGCGCAGTCCGTGGAGCGCGGCAAGCGCAACGAAGGCGTGTCCCTGTCGACCACGTCCACCCGCCACCTGCCGGGCCAGGCGCCCACTTCCGGCAGCGCCGATCTCGATTACCGCATCCCGCTGCAGTCCAGCGTGGACGGCAACACCGTGGAAATGGATACCGAGCGCGTGGCGTTTGCCGACAACACCGTGCACTTCGAGGCTGGCCTCACGGTCATGAGCTCCAAGATCAAGACGATGTTGTCCGCGATCCAGAACTAACGAGGACCCGCCATGCCCTCCATGAATATCTTCGACGTGGCCGGCTCCGCCATGGCCGCGCAGTCGCAGCGCATGAACGTGACGGCGTCCAACCTCGCCAACGCCGACAGCGCCGTGGCGCCCAACGGCCAGCCTTACCGCGCCAAGCAGGTCATCTTCGAGATGGCGCCCACGCCGGGCCAGAGCGATGTCGGCGGCGTGCAGGTGGCCGGCGTCATGGAAGACGGGGCGCCGCCGCGCATGATCCACAACCCCACGCACCCGCTGGCGGATGCCAACGGCTACGTGACGATGCCCAACGTGAACCCGGTGGAAGAGATGGTCAACATGATCTCGGCGTCGCGTTCGTACCAGGCCAACGTGGAGGTGCTCAACACCGCCAAGAACATGATGCTGAAGACGCTGACGATCGGTCAGTGACGCCACGTTTTTTGAATCTCTCCAGGACTAGCCGGAACACAACATGACGACCACCTCTTCTGTCGGCAGCAATTCCTCCGTGAATGACGCGCTCAAGAGCGGCAGCTCCAGCGCCCAAGATCTGCAGAACAACTTCCTGAAAATGCTGGTCACGCAGATGACCAACCAGGATCCGACCAACCCGATGGATAACTCGCAGCTGACTTCCCAGCTTGCGCAGATCAGCACGGTGAGCGGCCTGCAGACCATGAACGAGACGATGACCGCGCTGCTGCAGCAGACCGCGGCCAGCCGCGCGATGGATTCCGCCGCGCTGATCGGCAAGACCGTGATGGTGCCGGGTTCCACCGTGAGCGTGGCCGGCGGTACGGCCGGCAAGATCGGTGTGGACATCCCGTCGACGGCCGACGCGGTGACCGTGCAGGTGCTGGACAAGGACGGCAACGTGGTCCGCAACATCAACATGAAGGGCCAGACGGCCGGCGTGCACGACATCGCCTGGGACGGCAAGAACGACCAGGGCAACGCAGTGGCGGACGGCGACTACAGCTTCAAGGTCACCGCCACGGCCGAAGGCAAGGACGTGGGTCCGATTGCACTGGTCTACGGCAAGGTGCAGGCCATCAGCGGCGACAGCACCGGCGTGCTGGTCGAACTGAGCGACGGCAAGAAGGCCAACGTCGACGACGTGCGCCGCATTTCCTGATCCAACTATTCACGCATCACCCGGTCCGGCACACGCGCGGGCATTCTACGAACGACAGCCTACATAGGGGAAAATCATGGGTTTTGGTCAAGGGGTAAGCGGTCTGAACGCCGCGGCGTCCAACCTGGACGTGATTGGCAACAACATCGCCAACGCCAACACGGTTGGCTTCAAGCAGTCCACGGCACAGTTCGCGGACGTCTACGCCGGATCGAAGATCGGCCTGGGCACGCGCGTGAATGCCGTCGTGCAATCGTTCACCAACGGCAACATCGCGTCGTCGGGCCGCAACCTGGACGTGGCCATCAGCAACGGCAACGGCTTCTTCCGCCTGACCAATACCGATGGTTCGGTGTTCTACTCGCGTAACGGCCAGATGCAGCGCCTGGACGATGGCCGCCTGGTCAATGCCACCGGCCTGCAAGTGACCGGCTACCCGGCAGGCACCACCGCCGGCGGCGTGCAGCCGCAGCCGATCACCATCAGCAACGCGCAGATGCCGCCGAAGGCCACCACGACCATCACGGCGCAGTTCCAGCTGGACTCGCGCAGCACCGTGCCGACCACCGCCTTTGCCAGCGCACCGGGCGCGCTGCCGACATCGAACATGTTCAACTACAGCACGGCGATGAACGTCTATGACTCGCTGGGCAACAAGCAGCAGGTCACCGCGTACTTCGCCAAGTCGGCCGCGGCCCCGACCGTGGCCGGCGGTACCGACTGGAACATGTACGTGACCGATTCCGCGGGCAACGTGCTGGCCGGCATGCCGGTCCGCCTGGCGTTCGACAACAACGGCGTCATGCAGTCGACCGCCCCGGCGGCCCCGGTTGTCACGCTGCCGGCCGCCAACGGCGCCGCGGTGCTGAACATGAACCTCAACCTCGCCGGCACGACGCAGTTCGGCTCGGACAACGATCCGAAGTCGATCGTCCAGAACGGCTACGCCTCGGGCGCCCTGCTGGGCTTCTCGGTGCAGGAAGACGGCACCATCCTGGGTTCGTACTCCAACGAGCAGACCCTGGCACTGGGCCAGATCGCCATGGCCACGTTCGGCAACGTGGAAGGCCTGAAGCCGGAAGGCGACAACGTGTGGTCGTCCACGGGCGCATCGGGCCAGGAACTGCTGGGCGTCGCCGGCGGCAGCATGGGCACGCTGAAGTCCAACGCCGTGGAAGAGTCCAACGTGGACCTCTCCGGCCAGCTGGTGAATCTGATCGTCGCCCAGCGCAACTATCAGGCCAACGCGCAGACCATCAAGGCGCAGGACACCGTCCTGCAGACCCTGGTGAACATCTGACGCACGGCCCGAGCTAAAGCGCCGCCATGGACCGCATGATCTACACCGCCCTCTCGGGCGCCAAGCAGATACTCGACCAGCAGGCCGCGGTATCGAACAACCTGGCCAACGCTTCCACGCCGGCCTTCCGCGCACAGATCAATATGTATCGCGCGGTGCCGGTGGTGGGGCAGGAGACGCAGACCCGCGCCTTCACGCTGGCCTCCACGCCCGGCGCCGACATGAAGGCGGGTCCGCTGACCTACACGGGCCGCGACCTCGACGTGGCCCTGCAGGGCAACGGCTGGCTGGCGGTGCAGATGCCGGACGGTTCCGAGGCCTTCACCCGCGCGGGTTCGCTGCAGGTGTCGGCCGACGGCCAGCTGCAGACGTCCGCCGGCCGCCCGGTGATGGGCGACGGCGGTCCGATCGCGGTGCCGCCGGGTTCCACGGTCACGATCGGCGGCGACGGCAGCGTCGTGGCGCGCGGTCCGGGCGAAGCCGCCAACGGACTGGCGCAGGTGGGCAAGCTGCGCGTCGTCACGCCGCCGCCGGAATCGCTGGCACGCGGTGACGACGGCTACTTCCGCCTGCGTCCCGGCGCGGACCCGCTGCAGCAGGACCCCAACGTGCGCGTGATCTCCGGCGCGCTGGAAGGCAGCAACGTCAACCCGGTGGAAGCCATGGTGGACATGATCGCCAACGCGCGCCGCTTCGAGATGCAGATGAAGATGATCACCGGCGCCGACAGCAACGACCAGCGGGCCAACGCGCTGCTCTCGAACAACTGAAGCGCGCGGCGCTGAACTCACGCAGAATCAAGAAGGAAAACCATGATCCGCTCTCTCTGGATTGCCAAGACCGGCCTCGATGCGCAGCAGACGCAGATGGACGTGATCTCGAACAACCTGGCCAACGTGTCCACCACGGGCTTCAAGCGCAGCCGCGCCGTGTTCGAGGAACTGATGTACCAGACGATCCGCCAGCCCGGCGCGCTGTCGTCGGACCAGACCGTGCTGCCCTCGGGCATGCAGCTGGGTACCGGCGTGCGCCCCGTGGCCACGGAACGCATTCACACGCAAGGTAACCCGCAGCAAACGGGCAACGCCAAGGACGTGGCCATCATCGGCCAGGGCTTCTTCCAGGTGACGATGCCGGACGGCACCACCTCGTACACGCGCGACGGCTCGTTCCAGGTGGACCCGAACGGCCAGTTGGTGACCTCCAGCGGCTTCGTGATCAACCCAGCCATCACGCTGCCGGCCAACTACACCTCGCTGAACATCGCCCGCGACGGTACCGTCACGGTGATGCAGCCGGGCTCCACCAATGCCGCCACCGTCGGCCAGCTCCAGCTCGCCACGTTCCCGAACCCGGCCGGCCTGGAAAGCCTGGGCGAGAACCTGTACGTGCAGACCGATGCCTCGGGCGCGCCCAACACCACAGTGCCCGGCCTGAACGGCGCCGGCACGCTGCAGAACAACTACGTCGAAGCGTCGAACGTGAACGTGGTGGAAGAACTGGTCAGCATGATCCAGACCCAGCGCGCTTACGAAATCAACAGCAAGGCAGTGCAGACGTCCGACCAGATGCTGCAGCGTCTGACCCAGATGGGATGATGGGAGTGACCATGGCCGCCAAGTTGTCCCGCATCGGTGCGTTTGCCCTGTACGCCATGGCCGGCCTGGCCGTGCTGGCCAGCGGCGGTTGCGCACTGATGCCGAAAGAGCCCCTCGTGCAGACGCCGACCACGGCGCGCGCCGAGCCGCGCGCGATGGGCGCGCCGACGGGCTCGATCTTCGCGTCCTCCTACGCGGGCAATCCGCTGTTCGAGGACCGGCGGCCACGCAATGTTGGCGACATCCTGACCATCGTGATCAGCGAGAACGTCAACGCCAGCAAGAACTCCGGCACCAACGCCAGCCGCACGGGCAGCACCGCATTGGCATTCAATGCGGTGCCACGTGCGCTCGGTGGCTTGTTCAGTACCAGCCAGAATGCCGACGTGAACGGCAGCAACGCCCTGAAGGCCAGCGGCGGCGCGTCCGCCGCCAATACCTTCAACGGCACCATCACCGTCACGGTGCTGGAAGTGCTGCCCAACGGCAACCTGGTGGTGTCGGGAGAAAAGCAGATGGCCATCAACCAGGGGGCGGAGTTCATCCGCTTCTCCGGCGTGGTCAATCCGCGCACGATCACCGGCGACAACGCAGTGCCGTCCACCCAGGTGGCGGATGCACGGATCGAGTACACCGCCAAGGGGTATATCGATGAAGTGCAGAACATGGGCTGGCTGCAGCGCTTCTTCCTCAATGTCTTACCGTACTGATCCCGCCATGTTTCTGCCTCCGAAGCCTTTCCAAAAGCCAGGCTCGCTGTTGGGCACCCCGCCCGGCCTTCGTTCCCGCTCGGGTCGCGCGGTCTCTTTTGTCTGCCTGCTGCTTGCGCTGTTTCTCGGCGCGGGCGCGGGCGCCGCGCAAGCGGAGCGCCTGAAGAACCTGGCGACGTTCCAGGGTGTGCGCGACAACCCGCTGGTGGGTTATGGCCTGGTGGTCGGGCTGGACAACACCGGCGACCAGACGATGCAGACGCCGTTTACCACGCAGAGCTTGACGAACATGCTCTCGCAGCTGGGCGTGACGCTGCCGGCGGGCAAGAACATGCAGCTGAAGAACGTGGCCGCGGTGATGGTCACGACGTCGCTGCCGGCGTTCGCGCAGCCGGGCAGCCAGCTTGACGTAGTGGTGTCGTCGATGGGCAATGCCAAGAGCCTGCGAGGCGGCACGCTGCTGATGACGCCCCTCAAGGGCGCCGATGGCCAGGTGTACGCCATCGCGCAGGGCAACATGCTGGTGGGCGGCGCCGGGGCGTCGGCCAACGGCAGCAAGGTCCAGATCAACCAGCTCGCCGTCGGCCGCATTGCCAACGGCGCGGTGGTGGAACGCGCCGTCCCGGCCTTCCAGCCGGAAGGCGGCTACATGAACCTGGAACTCAAGGACACGGACTTTGGCACCGCGGAGCGCGTGGTCGAGGCCATCAACCGCAACCTGGGCCCGGGTACGGCCGCGGCGATGGACGGCCGCGTGGTGCAGGTGCGCGCGCCGCAAACGCCTACCGCGCGCGTGGGCTTCCTCGCACGCATCGAGAATATCGACGTGACGCCGGCCAAGGCCGCCGCCAAGGTCATCCTGAACGCCCGCACCGGTTCCATCGTCATGAACCAGGCGGTCACGGTGGAAGATTGCGCCATCGCGCATGGCAACCTCTCCGTCGTCATCAATACGCAGCCGGTCATCAGCCAGCCGGCGCCGTTCAGCCAGGGCCAGACCGTGGTGGCGCCGGTATCGCAGATCGACCTGAAGCAGCAGGGCGGGTCGTTGCAGATCGTGAAGGCCGGGGCGTCGCTAGCCGCGGTGGTCAAGGGCCTGAACGCGCTGGGCGCCACGCCGGCCGACCTGCAGACCATCTTGGAGGCCATGCGTGCCGCCGGCGCGCTGCGCGCCGAACTGGAGATCATCTGATGGCGGGCTCGACGCTTTCCTCGCAGGCCGATGTCTCGCAGCGCTTTGCGCTCGACACGCAGGGCTTCGAGGCGCTGAAGGGCCAGGCGCGCGCCGGCAACAACCGGAACACGCTCCAGGCGGCGGCCAAGCAGTTCGAGGCCGTCTTCACGCAGATGGTGCTCAAGAGCATGCGCGACGCCACGCCGTCGGATGGCTTGTTCGACAACGAGCAGACCAAGCTCTACATGTCCATGATGGACCAGCAGCTGTCGCAGCAGTTGTCGTCGCGCGGCATCGGCCTGGCCGATGTGATGATTCGCCAGCTGGCGCGTGCCACCGGCACGCAGTTGCCGGACAACGCCGGCGTGGCTGGTGCCGGCGGGGCGAGCGGCGCCGCGCGCCAGCAGGATGCGCAAATGGCCGCGCTGCTCGACAGCCGTGGCGCCACCGACGCCGACGGCCCGCCGCCGATCGGCACGATCGTGCAGGGCGGATCGTGGAACCCCACCGCCGGCCTGCGCCAGTACCAGGGCCAGGCCGACTGGCAGGGCAATGGCCAGAACAATCTGGGGCAACTGCCGGACGATTCGCCGCAGCACATCAGCGACTTCGTCAATCGCATGGCGGCCCCCGCCATGGCGGCATCCCGTGCCTCGGGCGTGCCGGCGAAGCTGATCGTCGGCCAGGCCGCGCTGGAATCCGGCTGGGGACGCCGCGAGATCCTGAATCCGGACGGTTCGACCACGTTCAACGTCTTCGGCATCAAGGCCGGTGCCAACTGGAAGGGGCCGGTGGCCGAGATCACGACGACCGAGTATGTCGACGGCCAGCCGCAGAAAGTTCGCGCTCGCTTCCGTGCCTACGGGTCCTACGACGAGGCATGCACGGACTATGCGCGCCTGCTGACCACCAATCCGCGCTATGCGGGCGTGGTCGCGGCGAACAGCGCCGACGAGGCCGCGCACGGCCTGCAGCGCGCGGGCTACGCCACCGATCCGGCCTACGGCGAGAAGCTCGTCCAGATCATGAAGAAGGTCTCCACCTGACGGGGACGGCGGCATGCCTTCGCACCCGCCGCCAGATGTCATGCCCATTGCCTCGCGCGGCCCGGTCCCGGCCGCGCTGTTGGCGCTTACCGCCTGTGTTGGCACGCGAGCAAACGCTCACTATGTAGGCGCGGGTCGGATCGGAAAACACCCGCATGCGCCGCTAAAGTCCCGTCGCCGTTCTGCCGTTATCTTGCACATCCATCGCCGTCGGCCGCATGCCGAAGGCTAGCCAATCGATCCGGGGTCAGACACATGTCTCTCTTTAATATCGGTCTTTCGGGCCTGAACACTGCGCAGAACGCGCTCACGACGGTCGGCCACAACTTCAGCAACGCGGCCACCGCGGGTTACACGCGCCAGAACACGATCATCGCGTCGGCGGGCGGCCAGTACACCAGCTCGGGCTTCTACGGCCAGGGCTCCAACACGATCACCGTCCAGCGCGTCTACGACAGCTTCCTGACCGGCCAGCTGCGCGGCGCCACGTCCGCCAGCGCGCAACTGGCGACCTACTCGGACCAGATTTCGCAGATCGACAACCTGCTGGCCGACCAGAAGGGCGGCCTGGCTCCGCTGATGCAGAAGTTCTTCGCGTCCGTGCAGGCCGTGTCGGACACGCCGGCCGATCCGGCCGCGCGCCAGGGCATGCTGTCCGCCGCGCAGGCGCTGGCCGGCCAGATGAAGTCGTCGAGCGACTACTTCAAGCAGCTTCAGGATGGCCTGAACACGCAGATCAAGTCGTCGGTGACGCAAGTCAACGACTACACCAAGCAGATCGCCAACCTGAACAAGGAAATCACCCGCATGACCGCCGCGTCCGGCGGACAGCCGCCCAACGACCTGCTCGACCAGCGCGACCAGGCCGTCGCCAAGCTGACCGAATTGGTGGGCGCCAAGGTGGTGGTGCAGGACGGTGGTACCTACAACGTCTTCGTCGGCAACGGCCAGCCGCTGGTGATGGGTTCGGATTCGTATGACATGAAGGCAATTGCCTCGTCCGCCGATCCGAGCCGCACGGTCCTCGGTTTCACGCTGCCCAACGGCAACGTGATCGAAGCCCAGGACGGCACGGTGACGGGCGGTTCCATCGGCGGCATGCTGAAGTTCCGCAGCCAGTCGCTGGACGCGGCGCAGAACGCCATCGGCCGCCTGTCGCTGGCGATCGGCCAGACCTTCAATAACCAGCACAAGCTGGGTATCGACCTGAATGGCGCCATCGGCACGGACATGTTCGCGCTGGGCACGCCCGTGGTCTACGCCAACAACAACAATACGTCGGCCGCCATCGCCACGGTCACCATCGGCAACACCGCCGCCAACAACGCCAGCAACCTGACCACCAGCGACTACACGCTGAAGTACGACGGCACCAACTACACGCTGACGCGCATGTCGGACAACACCGTGGTGGCCACGACGCCGACGTTCCCGCTGAACATGAATGTCGATGGCTTCTCCGTCAGCATCAACGTGGCGATGAACGCCAACGACTCGTTCCAGATCCAGCCGACCCGCAACGCGGCCGCCGGCTTCGGCACGCTGATCACAGACCCGGCGAAGGTCGCTGCCGCCTCGCCGGCCCGCGCCGACGCGAGCACGCAGAACACGGGCACGGGCACCGCCAAGCTCAAGAGCGTGGCGCAAGGCTTCGCGCTGCTGGCAGGCGGCCCGATCACTGCCACGTACAACAGCGCCACCAGCGCGTACGTCTTTACCAATGCCGCCGGCACGGTCGTGACTCCGACCAGCACCGTGGTCAACGGCACCGCCACCGAGTTCACCTTCAACGGCCTGACGTTCAGCTTCGACGGCACGCCGAAGAACGGCGACAAGTTCACGCTGGCGAACAACACCGGCGCCGTGGCGGACAACGGCAACGCGCTGGCGCTGGCGAAGCTGCAGACCACCAAGATCATCAATGGCACGTCGAGCTTCAACGATGCCTACGCCCAGCTGGTCAACGACGTCGGCAGCGATGCCAAGTCCGCCAGCATCGCGTCGACGTCGCAAGACAGCATCACCAACCAGATCTACACGGCACAGCAGTCGGTCTCGGGCGTGAACATGGACGAGGAAACCGTCAACATGCTCAAGTTCCAGCAGCTGTACCAGGCAAACGCCCGGGTCATCCAGACGGCCAGCACGATCTTCGACACGCTGATCGGCATCGGCAGGTAACAAGCGGCCAACACAGACAGATCAACCGGATAAGAAGGAATCAAGCCATGCGCGTTGCTACCTCTACCCTGTATCACCAGGGCCTGGCCTCGATGAACAACCAGCAGTCCAGCCTGTTGCACGTGCAGCAGCAGCTGGGCACCGGCCGCCGCATCCTGACCCCGTCCGACGACCCCGTGGCCGCCACGCGCGCGCTGAGCGTGTCGCAGGCCGGCGCGGTCAACGGCCAGTACACCACCTCGCGCAAGCAGGCCAACTCGTCGCTGGGTCAGGAGGAAAACACGCTCCAGACCGTGACGACCACGCTCCAGAACATCAAGACGTTGCTGGTGAATGCGGGTAACGGCACGATGAGCGACAACGACCGCGCGTCGCTGGCCACCACGCTGCAAGGCCAGTACGACCAGTTGCTGGGCCTGGCGAATGCCGACGACGGCAACGGCAACTACCTGTTCTCCGGCCTGCAATCCGGCACCGTGCCGTTCGCCAAGAACGCCGCCGGCGGCGCCGTGTACCAGGGCGACACGGGCCACCAGCTGTTGCAAGTGGATGTGTCGCGGCAGATGGAAACCGGCAACAACGGCTCGGAAGTCTTCCTGAGCGTGACCGCGAATGCGGGCTACGTGCTGAAGGGCAACTCGGCCAATACCGGCACGGGCACGTACAGCGCCGTCACCGTCAGCGACCCGGCGGACCCGCTGTACGGCCATTCGCTGACGCTGACGTTCCAGACCAACGTCGGCACGGGCAAGATGCAATACAGCATCATGGACAACACCACCGGTACGGCAGTCGGCACGCCCACCGACTACTCCGATGGCGTGGCAATCAACGTGGCGGGCGTGACGTTCGCGGTCAAGGGCACTCCGGCCGACGGCGACACGATGAGCGCCCAGCCGGCCCAGCAAGCCGGCGCCGACATGTTTGCGAACCTGCAGAACGTGATCAACGCGCTGCGCACGCCGATCAACGTGGGCACCAACCAGCCGGCGGCCGACGCCAACCTGCAGAACGTGATCGCCACTGGCCTGCGCCAGTTCGACAATTCGCTGGACAACGTGCTGACCGTGCGCTCGTCGGTAGGCTCGCGCATGCAGGAGCTGGACGCGCTGGACACCATCGGCCAGAACCGCGACGTGTCGAATGCCAAGACGCTGTCCGACCTGCAGGACCTGGACTACGCCGCCGCGATCACCGAGTACTACCAGCGCCAGACCGCGCTGCAAGGCGCGCAGCAGTCGTTCATGCAGATCCAGGGCATGAACCTGTTCCAGTATCTGTAAGGGAATTGGTGGAGGGGCGGCTAGCGCCTGTGTGCCGCTGAGCAATTAAGTGGGTCAATCTCCCACAATAAACTGAGGCAAATCCTCGCTAGGCAAGGACTCGCCGTCTGCTCGATGTGAGCCTGCCTCGCTTTATTGTGGGAGATTGACCCACTTAATTGCTCAGCGGCAGGCCCATGGATGCGCACACCACAAGGTCCACCGTTTTGACATGCAGGACTGAAGGTACACACCTCCCCCAACACGCTGCTACCGACCCTAAGCGGTCCGTTGCAACTCTCAAAAGCCGACGTTCGACCCGCCGTGAGAACTAGTGAATCTGCGTGTCATCTCGACATGTTTTTGACAAACTTTGAGCCATTCCGCGTATGCAATCCATACCGCCTGGACGAGCAATTGAGGGTTGGATACTGCCTGATATGGCTTGCAGCAGGTTTGGGCGCGCTCTGGCTAACAACGTTCTTCAGTGCCCGCTCCACTTGAGTTGGATCGCGTCGTTGTGTTGATCCTTTCGGGCATTTTATTGAGCATATGTCGCCTCGAAATTGGTATCACGTAGGTCTAAAGTTGAACTCATGACCAGCTGACGAAAGCGTCACGCAAAGACACATGCAACTTGAACGGAAGCAAAAATGACCAATCGCACCATCAGGAGCTCAGATATGACCATCACGACTGCGGCGAACGGGAAAGAAGTCGCCTATCACGGTGTGCCGGCAGAAGATGACTACGGCTATGTACAGGCGATCAAGATCGGAAACACGATCTATGTGTCCGGCCAGCTCAGCCACGACGACAAAGGGCGCATGATCGCTCCTGCCGCGCTCGATGAAACAGGCCGGCCAGTCGACTTCTCGACGATGGAGGCGCAGATGCGGGTGACTTATGCAAACGCGGAAAAACTCCTCGCGCAGTTTGGAGCAACCCTTGATCACGTCGTGGAAGAGACTCTCTATGTGCTCGATGTCGATGAAGCGTTTTCGGTAGCAGGCAAGGTGCGCAAGGAATCCTACGCAACTGCGCGACCTCAGTGCGCCAGCAACCTGATCGGCGTATCGAGGCTCGCCTTTCCTGAGCAACTCATTGAAATCACCTTCAAGGCGGTACTGCCTACGGTATAGGCGTTCTTGCAGATATCAGTCGCGCGTCCGATCTAGTCTGCGTCAGCTCGTGATTTGAGGGTTCAACCGGTCAACGCAACGGATTGATGGAATCGTTCAGCCGGTGTATCGAAGTCTAGTGTTTTTCGGGGGCGCTCATTGAGCCGCCTCGCTACGGCATTGAGCTTGGCTTGCGAATAGACAGCGAGATCGGTCCCTTTGGGGAAGTACTGTCTCAGAAGGCCGTTTGTGTTTTCGTTTGAGCCGCGTTGCCACGGATGCTGAGGGTCGCAGAAGTAGACCTTGATGTCCGTGGCCACGGTGAAACGCTTGTGTTCTGCCATCTCGGATCCCCGATCCCAAGTCAGCGATTTGTAGAGTTCCTGCGGCAATTTACACGCATGCTTGATGAGTGCATTGACGACCGTCTCGCTGTCCTTGCTGGCAATCTTCACCAGCATAAGATAGCGCGTCTGGCGTTCGACAAGCGTCACGATCTGGCTGCTCCCGCTACCACACAGCAGGTCGCCTTCCCAATGACCGGGAATTGCGCGGTCCTCGGCCGTGGAAGGCCGTTCACTGATCGACACCGTGTCACAAATCCTGCCGTGGTCGTCCGTCTTTTGTGTGTGATGGCGCGAACGACGCATGGCTCGTGAGCGCCGCAGGTGCTCCAGCAACTCCTTTTTTAGCGCGCCGCGGGCCTGTATGTAAAGGCTACGATAGATAGTCTCGTGTGACACCTTGTAGTCCTTGTTGACCGCGCATGCATGCTTGAGCCAACCGGCAATCTGCTCAGGAGACCACAGCATCCGCAGCTTGTCCGACACCACGCGCGCCAGCACTCGGTTCCTGACCAGCTTACATACTTTTGGGCGACGGGCCCGCTCCCAGGCAAGCTGGTCAGCCCGATTCGCCCGATAGCCCTGGCCTCCACCGTTGCGCGCGAGCTCCCGACTGATGGTAGAAGGCGCTCGTCCGAGCCGGGCCGCTATTGAACGGATTGAGAGCCCAGCAACCATTGAGCGCGATATCTCCTCTCGCTCGGGGAGCGTCAACGCCAACCTGGAGCGGTGTCGTTGCGCTGGTTGAATACCGCCGGTTTCCGCCAGAATCCGTTGTACAGATGAATGGTTACGATCGAACAGTTGGGCGATATGCTGAAGAGATTCGCCCTTCTGCCAACGCTCCCACATCAGCGCCTTCTGGCTTTCCGTGTAGTAGATACGCCGCCTTTGCTTCATTTGCAACACCCCTCTCTGCTCACGCAGCCTTCAGTGTGTTGCATCGACCGGTTGAATCCTCAGGGTAACACCAGACGGCTCAGGTTTGGGCCTACTCGCAAAGACACATCCTTGATTCTTGATTTATTGCCGTGGCACCTTAGATCAGATTGTTCTCGGTATCCAAGTGCGCTAGCCCAAGTTTTGGCTTCACAGTTTGCCGAGGTCTTCTGCGACTTGGTCCTGTAGCAAATCCGTCGCAGCGGTGGTGGCGGTAGCCCTTGGCGCCGGCGGGAGTCGGTGAGCTACCACGTCAGCCTCGACCGCGCTGGTGGCGCTACGGCACTCTTGTGTGGCACATCCAGTGCGCAATAGCCATGTACTGTGATGTCGTAGAGAATTGCCGCTGGCGTCAGGCCGAGCAGTGGAGCGCTTTCCTCAAGTTCCGCGTCGGCGGACGACTCAACGGTTCCGTGAACCGCCCCGGGTACCGTGGAGGCTGGTTGGTTTAAGTTAATAGCGTTTCAGCGGCAGGCATTTGAAGCTGCTGATAGTAGTTTGCCTCAGCTTCGGCGGGCGGGATATAGCCAAGGGGTTCCATCAGCCGGTGGTGATTGAACCA
>NZ_JBFTSP010000018.1:0-108527 GCF_056400065.1 Cupriavidus sp. 01L415
GCGCCGCGCCGTGAGCTGCTCGCGCTCCGCCTCGCTCAATATGAGTTCCGCCTTGGGTCTTCCGCGCATCGTCGCCACCTCGGGTCCGTGGTATCGACTTGCACGGTACTACAGGTGGGATTTTATTCAATGAATTTCTAACTCACGACACTAGTTGCCTATAACATTAAGAACACCAGGGAGCCCTTGCTTGATGACGGAGCCTGCGCTGCAGGCACCGTGTTGACGCAGGGGCGATGACCCAAGGGGTCACTTAATGCCAGCAGATCCCGGAATGCAAACCGTGCCACCTGACCCTGGTGGCCATTCCCCTGCTGTTCATCGCGGAGGCGCTGGCAAAGACGCGTTGACCGAGCGCTGCTCGTCGTTCAACTCGCTCGCTATGTTCAGTGATCGATTAGCCATACATGACCCCGCGAGTCAGGCGTAAAGCCGTTCATATCGACCGAACCATCCTATACCATGGCCCGATGCGTGCGCGGGCTGTTACCGATTGCCGGCGCGGCACGCGATCGGACTGGCGGGTGTCGCCGCAATGTCACGCAACGTCGCCGCAGTGCCGCCACTAGCGCGACACTGCGCGAGCGATGCGCGTCAGGCTGCCACGGGCTCCTGCGCGCAATGCAAGGAACGCGCGACGGTCGTCACCCTGCGGCCCTGGAACCGGGCAACCGCCAAGTGGTCTTCATCGGGCTTCACGGCGTCGAGCTGCGAGACATGAGTGGCGCCATAGGGCGTGCCGGCCTTGAACATCGCGGCGTCGGCATAGCCCAGCGGCACGATGATCAGCCCCAGGTGTGCCATCGGCGTATAGATCGACAGCAGCGTGGATTCGTTGCCGCCGTGGCGCGATGACGTGGAACCGAAGACCGATCCCACCTTGCCGTTCAGCTTGCCCTGAAACCACAGGCCACCGAGCCCGTCGATATAGGCCTTGAGCTCCGTCGAGATCGAGCCGAATCGCGTCGGCGTGCCGAACACGATGGCATCGGCCCACTCGGCGTCGGCCTCGGTCGGCGCTTCGTATTTGGCATTCATCTCCGTGGCGTTCTCAAGCCAGCCCGGCGCCTGACGCATGACGTCGTGGCCGACAACCTCGCGCGCGCGCCGCATGCGCACTTCGGCGCCGGCCTCGATGGCGCCTTCGGCCACAGCCTTGGCCAGCAATTCCGTCGAGCTGTTGCGCGAGTAGAAGACGATCAGTACTTTCGGTTTCTGCATTTGTGATCCTGACAGCGTGAATACGGTTAAACGGAGATGGGCTCGAGGCGGCCGAGCAGTTCGTCCTTGCGATCCACCAGCCAGGGCGGGAGCTGGAATTCCTCGCCAAAGTGGCCGGGCTTTTCATCGATCGCGAAGCCGATATCGGTGGTCGCCGCCTCGAACATCACGCCGCCCGGCATCTTGAAATACATCGAACGGAAGTAGTTGCGGTTTACCGACTCGGAGGTGTCGATGTAGCCCAGCGCCATGAACTTTTCCTTGAGGATCATCTGCTGGTCCATGCTGTCCACCGCGAAGGCGACATGATGGATCGTGCCTTCGCCATAGACCGACGACCCCTGGAGCCGGTCGGGCTCATGCTGGAACTCGACGACCATGCCGGGGCCGCCGGTGTGCGTTTCGAAGCGATAGTAAGGCCCTGACTGACCCACCTGGCGGAAGCCGACGGCTTCGCTCATGAAGCGGATCGATTCCTCGACTTCGCGCAGCGACAGCGTGATGCTATGCACACCCCGGATCGCACAGGCTTCAGGAATGTCGCTCGCCACGCAGGCGGGGCGCATATCGAGATCCGTCTCGACGAGATCGAACTCGATGCCGCATGGATGATGGAACCGCTGGCGCCGCTCATCAAACCGCTCGGTGATCTCGGTGTCATACGCGATGTTCATCGCATCGAAGCGGTTGCGCCAGAACGCGAGCGAGCCCTTGGGGACCGAGTAGTTGATGACCCTGACCTGGCCCGAGCCGGGGCGCGCCATCACGCCGCGCTGGCGGAACGGAAACGACGTCACCAGCGTGCCCGGATCGCCGTTCGCATTGCCGTAATACAGGTGATAGATCGGGTCCTCGCCATCAAGCAGAACGGTCTTCTTCACCAGGCTCTGGCCAAGCAGCTTGACATAGAAATCCACATCTTCCTGAGCGTGTCTGACACCCGCAGTCAGGTGATGAAATCCCTTGATCATCGACATTGTCTTCTCCATTTTGAATATTGACGTACCAGAAAGAGACAGCGTGGGGGGCCGCTCTGGTGCGACAAGCTTAAGCGTTCAATATCGATTGGGAAGCCGTCATAACGTGTACGCAAGGTTCGGCAAAATCGAACGATCGCGGGGCGTGCGAGGTGGCGTGCACCAAGGTTTGCCCGGATGGCACCGCGCACGGGGCGTGGAGTATGATCGGGCCCTAATTACAGCCCCCACCACAGCCGTTGCCATCGCCGGCAATGGCCAGTGCGCCCCCATGCAATGCTGGATCTGAAGGACGTCTATTTCTTCGTACAGGTGGTTGACCGTGGCGGATTCACCTCGGCCGGCGAGATGCTGCGGCTGCCGAAGTCGACGCTGAGCCATCGGGTCAAGGAGCTGGAAGCGTCGCTGGGCGTCCGGCTCATCAACCGGACCTCGCGCCAGTTCGCCATGACCGAGGTGGGCCAGGAGTTCTACCAGTACGCCATGGCCCTGCTGCGGAGCGCGGAGGTTGCCGAAGAGGCCATGCGTCAGCGGCTTGCGGAACCGAGCGGCATCATCCGCGTCACGACCGCCGCCGAGATTGCGCAGTTTGCGCTACGCCACGTGCTGCCCACCTTTCTCTCCAGCCACCCCAAGGTGAAGATTGTCGAATCCGCGACGGACCGGATGGTGGATATCGTGGGAGAGGGGTTCGACCTGGCGATCCGGGGCCATACCGGCCAGCTCCAGGACTCCAATCTGGTCCAGCATCCGCTAGCCAAGGCGCCGTGGTTTCTCTTCGCGGGCTCGGAGTATCTGGAAAGGACATCCCAGCCGGAACAGCCGGAAGACCTGGTGTCCCACTCGATCATCTCCATCACCGGCAAAGGGGCGCAACAGTGGCAACTGCAGGGTCCGGATAATCGCGTGGTCACCGTGCCGATCGATCCGAGATTCCAGAGCAACAGCCTGATTTCGGTGAAGGAAGCCGCCTGCGCGAACATCGGCATTGCGGCCCTGCCCGGATATATCTGCCAGGCTGAACTGAAGGACGGCACGCTGCGGCAGATCCTGCCTGACTGGATGGCCGCGGATGCCCGCATCACGGCCCTGATTCCGTATCGCACCGGTCTGCTGCCGGCGGTACGCACCATGGTCGACTATCTTGCGGTGGTGCTGCCCAAGGTGACGGCTTTCGACCGGAACTGAATCGGGCAACCTGCCGCGACTACTCCCCGGAGCGCAACCGACGTGCGGGCGAGCCGCCGCAAGGCGCCTCTACGGCGCCACCGGGCAGCACCTCGATGGGCCCCGAACGCAGGGCGCGCAGCGAGGCTTCGGACAGCGTCAGCGGCGGTTCCGCCGTGGGCCGCGCCAGCAGATAGCCTTGCGCATAGTGGATGCCGAGGTCACGGCAGATAAGCAGGTCGGCTTCCTGTTCGATGCCTTCCGCCACCAGCGCGGTGTTGCCGATTTTTGCCAGCTGGCACATCGCACGCAATGCCTCCAGCTGGAACGGCGACGACACCACGCCATCCACCACCACTCGGGCGATCTTGACGTAGTCGGGTTTCAGCGCAATCCACTGCCCGAGGTTGGCATGGCCGGTGCCGTAGTCGTCCAGCGCAAACTGGGCACCCCGGCCACGGATCGCGGCGACAGCTTGCGCCAGCGTTTCCAGCGAGCCGAGCGGCGCCTGCTCCGTCAACTCGATCACGATGCGGTCGGTGGTGAGGCCCTGGCTTTGCAGGAACGCCCTCACCTCCTCGCGGGAACCGTCGATCTCGCGAATCGAATCGGCGCTGTAGTTCAGGAAGAGCTTGCCGGGCAGCCTGGCGCGCATGAACGCGGCGATGGCAATGCGCGAGGCCAGCCGCTCCAGCCGGACCAGGCAGCCCGCGCGCGCCGCTTCCGCAAACAGCGCGATGGGACTTTCCAGCGGCGTGCCGGCGGGGCCGCGGATCAGCGCCTCATATCCCATCACCTCGCCAGTGGCGAGTGACCCGATCGGCTGGAATACCGGCCGCAGGCGTTGGTGTTCGAGGCAATCGGCAATAGAGGGCGTCAGAGGTCGCGACAAGGCTTGCACTCAAACTGGCTGTGGATCGTGCTGTGGGCGAAAGCCACTCCCACCGCTGACTAACGGCGCGATCACGCCCCGACTTGAGCCCCCACTTGCCGGGGGTATGCCCCGGCTGCCTCGCGCGTGCCCTGACAACGCACGCGGGACACGCTCAGACCAGCCCGATATCGCGCGGCCGGCTGCCCGGAAACACCTGTGCCAGGCGGCTCTCGTCCAATCCATACAGACGACGGAACACACCGCCCAGGATGGCCCGGTAGTCGTTGAGCACCGGCCAGTCGCGGTTCTGATTGAGCGTCGACTGCGACACGGCCACCTGCTCGCCGACGATGCGCCCGCCACGCACGGCACCGCCCGCCACCCAGTACACCGTGCCGTGCCCGTGATCGGTGCCGCGCGTCCCGTTTTCGCGGAAAGTACGGCCGAATTCGGAGATCACGACGACCGTGGTCTGGCGCCAGGCCGGCCCCATTTCCTCGGCGAAACCGGAAAGCCCCCGCCCGAGGTTATCCAGCAGGTTTGCGAGTTGCCCCTGCGCGCCGCCCTCGTTGACGTGGGTATCCCAGCCGCCCACATCGATAAAGCCGACGTTAAACTTGTCGCGCATCAGCCCGGCCATGCGGCGCGCTTCCTGCTCGAACCCGCGCGCGCTCAGGGACCGCCGGTTGGCCGCCTGCATCTCCTGCATCCGCCCCGCCATCGATTCGCCGCCGGCCTGCATCGCGGCCTCATGCCGGCGCATGGCTTCCGCCTGCTCCGCCACGGTCTGACGCAACTCGAAGCCCTCGGCGATCAGCGACTCAAAGCGCGTGCCCTGGTACATCTGCGCGAGCAGGCTGGTTTGCCGCGCATCGAACGGCGTGCGGCCGGGGCCCTTGAGCGATACGTTGGGCACGCTGACACCACCGGACAGCACCATCGGCAGGCCATCGGTGAAGGCGACGGGCGCCGCCTGTCCGCCCATCGACTGCGCCAGCCGATTCAGGAAGCCACTGCCGCGCGGCACGCCGCCGGTGTGGGCATCGCCGGACAAGCCAGCCTCGATCCCGTCCTGCGTCTCGAAATGGCTGCGCGACATGTCGTCCGTGCCCGCAAAAGGCACGAAGGCCAGCTCCTGACGCTGCCACAGCGGCAGCACCGTCGCGCCCAGCACGGGATGCAGCGCCCACGTGTCGACGCCCTCTCCACTCCCCGACCTGGGCAGCGAAAGCGACAAGGCCGCTGCCAGGTCCGGTGTGCTGTCCGGCGCCACCGGCCGGCGGATCGCGATATTGGGTCGCGACGCGTAGTAGAAATCGCTGCCCGCAGGCACCAGCACATTGGCCGCGTCATAGCCACCGCGCAGGAACACCAGCAGGAAACGCGCATCGGCCTGCGCGGGCAGCGCGAACACGCGCGAAGTCACTGCCGGCAGCGTCAGCGCCAGTCCCGCACCACCCATCGTCCTGAGCCAGTTCCGTCGATTCATTGCCCGCTCCTTGTCTCGCGCGTGGCGTCGCCCGGGTTCGTGCGCGTTGCATCGGCTGTTGCAACGGTCGTCGCCTGCGCCGTCGTGCCGTGCGCTGTCATCGTTGCATCCATTCCGGCGAACTCAGCAACACCGCATTCCACTCCCCCTGCGACGCGGCCTGCGCCAGCGCATCGCGTGTGCCGGGGCTGAGCGTGGCCTCGATGGTGTCGTAGAACATACGGCTGTTCGGCACTGGGAATCCTCGCCGCGTGGCTGGCTGTCCATCCTCCCCGGCGAACAGGCCGGCCGGACCGCTGCCGATCGCACGTGCGATCTCGAAGCGCCGCACCATCTGGCCCGAGCTGGCCCAGGCGCTTTCCATGGCCGGATAGCCATCGGGCGCCACATGGCCATAGAGCGGCTCGCCCAGCTGGTTGAGCCAGTTGAACACCGGCCGCAGGTTCGTGACCGGCCGCCCGTCGTAGGCCAGCCGCATTGATGACACCACGAACACCATCGGGTCCTTGAACTTGCGGGTGCCCGCCGCAGGCAGGCGGTCGAATTCCTTCGACAGGAACAGCGTGGTCAGCACCGCGCCGATATCGCCGTCCGTACGAACGAATGTGCCGGCCATGCGATCCACCAGCGCCGGCGGCGGACTGTCGGCAAGGAAGTAGGTGGCGAACTTGGCCGAGATGAACCGCGCCGTGGCCGGCTGGCGCGACAGGATCGCCACGGCTTGTTCCACTTCGGCAAAGCCTGACGGATCGATGCGCTGGCCCAGCAGCGTCTTCGGACCGAAGTCATGCCGGTTCGGGTTGAATTCGAACAGCCCTTCGCCGCGATACAACCCCGCCCGCGCCGGCCCCAGCCGGGGCGGCTCGCCGCGCAGGTTGACGCCGACGCCGGTCAGCACCCGCGCCAGCTCCTGGACGTCCTGCTGTGTGTATTGGGACCCGCTGGGCCCGCCGGAGACGCCGAGCGTGTGCAACTCCATCAGCTCGCGCGCATAGTTCTCGTTGATGCGATTGACGGCGCTCTGCGCATTGTCGAGATACAGGAGCATGGCGGGCGCGGTGACCGTGGCCATGACCAGGTCGCGGAACTTGCCCAGCGCGCGCGGGCGAATCACCTTGTCTTCGTAGTCGGGCAGCGCCAGCCGCACCTGCCCCTTGCCGGCATAGACGCTGAAATGATTCATCCAGAACCACGTCATCTGCTCCCGCAGTTGCGCCGGCGAGTACAGCGCGCGCAGCAGGTGGCGGCGGCCGGCATCGATCACCAGATCCCGCCCCTGCCGGTTCAGGGCCTGACGCGCCTGCTGCTTCTCGGTCTCGTCACTGAGCGCGTCGATGCGCTGGCGCTCGGCGCGCAGGGCCTGCTGGCGCGCCAGCGCGTCGGCCTGGCTGACCGGCAATGCCGCGATGGCGGACGCCAGCGCCGGTGGATCGGCCACGGGCAGCGTCAGCTGTTCTTCCAGGTAGCGCTGGCGGCCAATCGCCTGCAGCCGCTGGACACTGGCCTGGTCAGCACCGAAGCTGATCGTGTTGAGCCAGCGCAGGTCCGCGGCGGACAGGCTGCCTTTGGCACCTGCAGCGGCGGCGGCATCCGGGGACGATGCGGGCTGCGCACATGCCGCCAACAACAGCGGCAACGCGAGCCACGACGCCAGCCGCTGGGTCCAGCGTGCCCGAGGATTGGGGTGAGCCATGTGGGAAGGCCTCTCGCATGCAACCGGGATGCCGGTTTGACGCATAAGCCCGCGGATGGTTGACAGCACGATGCCGTCGCCCAGTTACAAAAACTTTCCGGACAGATATTTCCCTTGCGACATCAGGATGAAAGCCCAGCAAAAACAATGGTTTGCGGGCATCCAAGACGTGCATTCACGGCTTGACGTTGCGGCCAGGGGGCCACTCAGGCGCCGGCAGACCCGGGACGCAGGATTCATGCTGCGGTGCACCCCGGGCCGACGCCGGTCAATCCAGATCTTCTCAGCGGCTGTGCCGGGCAGCATGGGCTGGCCCGACACTGCGCCATCACGAAAAATCGGTGCTTCTGGAAATGGCCTCCGAGGCGTGAAGCTCCTTATCCATCGCCGCTCGCCTCGCCGTCACCAGATCGAAGGCATCGTTGCCCAGCAACAGGTGGGTCGGTGGGTTTTCACTCTCGACCAGCGATAACAGCACGGCAGCCGCCTTGGCGGGATCACCTGCCTGCTTGCCGTTCCTTGCCAGGCGGCCCTCGCGGAGCCGGTTGAATACGGCATCGTAATCATCGATGCTGCGTTCGGCGCGCACCATGGAACGCCCCGCCCAATCGGTGCGGAACGAGCCCGGGGCCACGGCGGTCACCTTGATGCCGAAACCACGTACTTCGGCGGCGAGCGCCTGCGAGATGCCCTCGAGTGCGAACTTGCTGCCCGAGTAATACGTAATGCCCGGCAGGCCAATATGACCGGCCATCGACGTAATGTTGATGATGTGCCCCGCCCGGCGGCGCCGCATGCCGGGCAGCACGGCCTTCATCATCGCCACCGCGCCGAACACGTTGACATCGAACTGCCTGAGTAGATCGTCAAGCGACGATTCTTCCATCGTGCCTTCGTGACCATATCCGGCGTTGTTCACCAGGACGTCGACCGGCCCGTATTGCTCGATGGCCTGGTCGACCGTGGGCGCGACTGCAGCGAGGTCGGTGACGTCCAGCACCACGCCGTGCGCGCGGCTCTCGTGCAGCCGATCGAACTCGATCCGTGCGGCCTCGGTCCTCACGGTGCCGAGTACGGTATGGCCGGCCGCCAGCGCAGCTTCGGCGAAGGCGCGTCCAAATCCTGAACTGACGCCGGTGATCAAGAACACCCGATGATGATTGCCCATGGCACTCCCTTCCCACTTCATTGACGACTGAACTTCCGGCTACGGCCGTGTACTCCAATCTAGGCGATTCCGATTGACGCTCGAAGACACCGGCGGGACAAACAGTTGTGCGCGGCGGGTACAAATGGCGTTCAGTTGGAACTTGCGTCAACGATAGTGCGGGGCGGAGCCGTCGGCTTTGCCACAGGGCTTTCCGGCTTTGCGGGCCCCCGACGCTGCAGCAGGTAAACGCCGCCAAGGATGGTGACCATGGCGACCACATCGACGGGATGCAGCGGCTCGCCAGCGACCATCGTTCCCATGAGCAGCGCCACCACGGGCGGGATATAGGTAACGCTCGATGCCGCCAATGCGCCAAGCCGGCCGACGATGAAGTAGTAAAGAAGGTACGCGAGCCCTGTGCCGCACAGGCCAAGGCCAAACAACAGGCCGATCAATGCCCGCCTGTCGTCGATCACGCGTGTGATGCCGTGGAAGTCGGCAATGCATGCAACGACCACGAGCGCAAAGCCGATCTGCCACGTCGAAAGTGCCAGTGGCGACATATCGAGATTCGACAGGAAACGCCGCGCGTACACGAACGAGCAACCGACGCTGAGGGAACCCGCGAGCATATAGGCCACGCCAACCGGATCCACGCCGGCATCGCTCGCGCGCCACGGCTGCGCAATCAGCAGCACGCCGACGAATCCACCGACGATGCCGGCCAGCATCCGTGTCGTCGGGCGCTCCTGCCTCAGGAGTATCCAGGCACAAACGAAGGAAACAAGTGGAATGGCGCCACTCAGCATTCCGGCGACGCCCGAGGCAAGAAGCGAAGAACCCTTCGCGAAGGCGTAGTAGTAGATCACGGTGGCCAGCAGGGCCATCACCATGAAGTGGTGCGCATGCCGCAAATGGCGCCATTTCAGCGCACCGGCGACCAGCGCGCACGCCAGGAGCGGCAGGAATCCGAACAACACGCGCAGGAAGACGATCTGGCTGGCGGAGAGGTAGACGCTGGCCCACTTCATGAACAGGAAGTTGGTGCCCCAGATGAGGCCAAGCGCAGCAAAGGCGAGATGAGCGGGGTTCATGGCGAGGCATCGGAGGGCAATGACAGACCTTATTGTGGTGACGCCGTCGATCGGGTACAAACGATTATATTTGCCCGATGAAATAGAAAAACTACGCCATGCGCCCCATCCCTCCCTTGAAAGCCCTGGTAGCCACGGAAGCCGCCATGCGATGCGGCAGTTTTACTCTGGCTGCCGAGGAACTCGGGGTCACGCCCGGCGCGGTCGGCCAGCAGGTCCAGAAGCTCGAAGACTGGCTTGGCGTGGCGCTGTTCGTACGGCAGATACGTCAAGTGACGCCGACTGCGGAAGGACTGGCATACATGGCGCAAATCCAGCCCGCGCTTGCCGAGATCGTGCATGCGAGCCGTCGCTTGCGCGAGCGCAAGCACAAGGCCGTGCGGCTCTCGATGCCGCCCAGCTTCGCCGCGAAGTGGTTCGCGCCGCGCATGGCGGATTTCCTGCAAGCGCATCCGGGCATCGCACTGAACCTGAGCACCTCGACCGCGCTGGTGGACTTCGAACTCGATGCCGTGGATCTGGCAATCCGACACTTCGACGGCATCGATCCCCACCTGTCGGTGCAGTTGCTTTGCCCGGATGAGGCACGTGCGTACTGCAGTCCGGCGTACGCCAGGAAATGGCGGCTGAAGCGGCCCGACGATCTTCAGTCGGCGACATTGCTGCACAACACGCTGCATCCTCACTGGGCAGCCTGGCTGGCACGCTTTGGCACGCTCTCCGACGGGCAGGTCGAAGCGATCGCGGGCATCCAGTTCGATCAGTCGCTGATGGCGATCGAGGCGGCAGTGCGCGCGCAGGGCGTCGTGCTGACGAGCGCCATCCTCGTCGAGTCCGAGATCGCCAACGGATTGCTGGTCGATCCGTTTGGCAAAGCCATGCCGTTATCTCACGGGTACTACCTTGTGCATCCGAAGTCGACACAGCTTCAGGCTGGCGAGTTGGCGCTGAAGCAATGGTTCGCCAGGAATATGACGATGGAAAACTGACGCGCGGGGCCGCCCCACGTGGGCGAGGTGGCATCACTTCCCTTTACGTCTTTTTGATGTGTTCACTGTGCCCTGATACGGCAACTTGATTCCCCTCCCTCTACCATTCAGTCATCGATCTATTCTTCAGTAGTGATTGTTCGGTTCTGGAGGTCTATGACGACACAGATACAAGTTGTCCCATATCGCGATGGCTGGGATGTGATTCATGAAGGCGCACGTTACGCCGACTCGCATCACGCGGATCGCGAGGTTGCTGTCATGGCCGGGACGGTGTTGGCCCGGGGCGAAGGCGCGACGCTGGTGACCTATGACCGCGCCGGCCGGGAGTGTGCGCGGGTGGATTACGCCACACGTACAGTGGGTGCACTGGCATGACTTCCTTGTCGCCCGAGCGACGACCTTTGCGCGAGCAGGCGGATACGCTTCGCCCCCTGCCGTCGGTGCGTGCGGTGACGATGCATATCGTCGTCGATGTCCAGCACGCCGTGCCACTGCGCCAGGCCCTGACAAGAGACTGCAGCGGGCAGTCATGGACCATCAGCCTTTCCTTGCTGCCCGGGGGCTCGCGGATGCGTCTTTCCCTGACCCTGCCGCGAGTGGTCATCCCCAATGCCCTGCGGCGTATTCGCGATGTGGCACCGGGCGCGGAATTCGGTCACGTGGTGGAGATTCCTGAATCGCCGTCTGGTGCATGGATGGATCTGGTTCATGGCACGCGTCCGAAGCAATGGCCCAGCGCCGACGATTTCCGGCCTCGATCGCTTGGCGAGATGCTGTGCGAAGCGCATGTGGCACTTGACCTGCATGCGTCGGACCAGCCTGAATTGTTTCGCCAGGTCGGTGCGCTCGCCGCGCAACGTTTCGGCCTCGAAGCAGAGGCCGTGACGGCGGCCCTGGCGGAACGGGAAGCGCTCGGTTCCACGGGGCTCGGTCAAGGGATTGCCGTACCGCACGGCCGCGTCCGAGGTCTTCCGCAAGCATTGGCTTTCTATGTACGTACCCGGGAACCCGTCGCGTTTCATGCGCCGGACGGCCGTAGCGTTGACAACCTGGTTTTCATCCTCTCGCCGGAATGGGATAACAACGCTCACCTGCACTTGCTGGCCAGCGTCGCACGGTACTTCTGCGATGCACGCTTCCGCGCGCTACTGAGAGACTGCCCCGACGCGGCTTCCGTTTGCCGGCTCTTTGCCAGCTACCGCTTCTGATTTCTCGCCCCTGCGTGGCGGGCGAGAAAAGATACGGGCCGTTGATCCTCCACGCCCCAGCTTCTTCGTGGCATTTATGCCGATCTCGATATCGTCTCTGTCCTGATGCTGCTTTTTCCAGTGCGCATCTGTTCGGAGATCATTCATGTTTGAGATTGGCAAGGAATACACCCGCGAGCATATCCATTCGATCTGTGGCGGTAGCAAGCAAGCGTTTCTTCCTACAAAGAATGGCAAGGTGGTGGCGGTATGTCTGCGACCGGACCTCAACCCTCACGCCCCGGAGGCCATTCTTTGCAGCAGTGGCGCAGCGGCCCGTGCCGCCGGCAGGACGCTGGCCACGCAGTCGGAAGCCATCCCGGTATTTGTCAGACGGGAGACGGACAAGTATCGCTATCTCGGGCAGTTCACTGCGGCGGAGTCCCTGACGTCGCCGCTCGCATGCGCGCCGTATGTGGTCAACAGCGGCTTTACGCTTGGGCAGATTTCCCGCGTCATCAAGCTGAAACCGGTAACCACCACGAAATGAGGCATTCATGCCGAGGCAACTGACGGGTTCGGCGGCTCCCCATGAATGCCACAGCAGCGCGCATGGCTTCCGGTATTACTTCGCCGTGTCAGCCTGTCTCGTTGCCATCGGCATGCTCTACGTCCTGTAACGCGCAGTGCCGCAACATTGTATTGAGCGCTCCGGCGGTTTACTTCGCGTGCGAATTATCTATATACTTCGCATGCGAACTTAAACCGGATGCCTGCCCGGCATCACGCAACCACCTGGAGACCGATCATGACCTCGGAAATTCGCACTGAACTGACCGGCGGCATTCTGACCATCACGTTTGCCCGGCCGGACAAGAAGAACGCCTTGACGAACGAGATGTACGGCGTCCTCGCCGACACGATCGAGCAGGCACAGCACGACAGCAATATCCGTGTGTTGCTGCTGCAGGGTGATGGGGACATCTATACGGCGGGGAATGATGTGGCCGAGTTCGCGGCGATCGCGGCGGGAAAGGGCCCCGGCGAACGCCATGTACACCGCTTTCTGCACGCCCTGGCCAACTCGACCGTGCCGATTGTCGCCGCGGTCAACGGCAAGGCCGTCGGCGTCGGCACCACCATGCTGCTGCATTGCGACTACGTCGTGCTGGCGCAGGACGCGCAACTGATCACGCCTTTCGTCAACCTGGCCCTTGTGCCCGAAGCGGCTTCGAGTTACCTGCTACCCCTGTGCATCGGGCACGTCAGGGCCTTCGAGATGTTTGCGATGGGCGAGCCGCTCGATGCGCAAACCGCTGTGGCGTGGGGCATCGCGAACAAGGTTTGCGCCAATGACCAGCTGCGGGCGGAAGCGCGCCGGATGGCCGAGAAGCTTGCCGCCAAGCCCGCCGGCTCCCTGAGTGCGATGAAAAAACTCATGCGCGACGCGGAGAAGCTGGTTTCGCAGATGGACAGCGAAAGCGCCAGGTTCCAGGAGCGGCTGGCAAGCGCCGAAGCCAGGGAAGCCTTTTCGGCCTTCGCGGAGAAGCGCAAGCCGGACTTCACCAAGGTCGCCCAGTAAGAAGCGCCAGATAGCGCCTCCAAGTCGAATGCCTCGCTGCCTTACGGCTCCCGAGGCTACTCCTCGCCCTCGCCGACGGTCGGAAATTTCGTCTGCAGGCTGGTCAGCCACCGCGCCACCACGTCGATCTCGGCCTCGGTGAAACCTTCGGTCAGCCTGGCATTCAACGCCTTCATGCCGGTCTTGGAGCGCTGGCGAGCCGCGCGTCCCGCCTCCGTCAGCCACAGGCGCGAAGCGCGGCGATCCGTCTCGTCCGGCCGGCGTTCGATCAGCCCCGCCCTTTCGGTCCGGTCGGCCAGTCCGCTCATGCCGGGCGCTCCCAGATCCAGCGCTGCGGCCGCCTCGCTCATCAGCGCCCCGTCGTTCGCACCCAGAAAGAAAAGCAGCCCGCCCTGGGCTGCTGTCACGCCTCCGGCGGTTGTTCGCGCTTGCGACCACCGTTGCAGCCGGCGCTGGCCGACATTCAATAGATAAACGAGGCGATGTTCCATGTTGGGGAAGGCACAAGAGATGGCGTTTAGTTCGCATGCGAATATTATCATGCGCCCCGTGCCTGCTGCGGTTACCTCGTATCGCACCCATGCTTGCGCACGAAATGCTCGCGGATTACCGATGTCACGGACATCCGGCGGGTGCTCTCAAGCATGCCGACGCGCCGTGCCCAAGGCTTGCCCGGCAGCGGCAACAGACGCAGCGCGGGGTCGCGATCCCACCCGAAATGACGCAGCACGGGCGCGATGGAGACCCCCGCGCCCTGGCGGACCAGTTCGACGATGGCCGGTAGCGAATTCATGGCCACCAGCTCGTTGGGTTGTATGCCACACCGACGCAACAGCAGGTCGATTCGCGCACCCGTGGTCACCGCGCGGTCGAACCGGATAAAGGGCTGGCTGCGCAGCAGATCCATGGCATCGACGCCGGGGAGCGCCACGCGGGCATTGGCGACGAGCATCAGTGGCTCGCTATACAGGTGCGACCAGATTGCAGCGCGGCCATCCGGTCGGGTGGATTCCACGATGATGGCCGCATCCAGTTCGCCGGTCAGCACTTTGGCGTAGAGATCGGGCTGTCGCCCGTTTTCGATACGGATATCGAGCAACGGATAGGGCACCTTGAGGTCCACCACGCTGGTGGCCAGTGCGCCCATGGCGGAGACGATGGCGCCGATGGTCACCGTGCCGGCGATTTCGTCGCTGGCGGGTGCTTCGGCCAGCAAGTCCTCGTAGTCGGCGATCAGCCGCCGCGCTCGCGCCACCAGCGCCACGCCCGCAGGCGTGAACGTGACGGCGCGCCCGGTGCGATCGAACAGCGGCCGCCTGAGCAGATCCTCCAGCGCCCGCATTTGTGCACCCACGGCAGCTGGCGTCAGCGCCACACGCTCAGCGGCGGCGGCAAACGAGCCGTGGTCGGCCACGGCGATGAAGGTCTTGAGCATGCGGATCGCGCTCATGGGGAAATCGGTGAGCCTTGGGAGGGGCTCATCATAAAACTTTTCTTTAGGTTCCCTAAAAGAGAATCCATTTTTCTTTTATGGTCGTTTCGTCAAGAATGGGCGTGCCAGCCCTCCGCCGGCAACCGCTAGAACAAAACCGACGCGCCACGCGTTGAGAACCCGAGACAAAGCTGATGCCCCTGACTGCCAGTTTTCTGAAACAGTGGACACCGGCCGCCGCACTGCTGGCGGGCGCGCTGACGCTCTCCCCTGCCGCCCGCGCGGCCACGGCCTGCGAAACGCTGATGGAAGCAAGCCTGCCCGGCGTGACCCTGACTGCCGCCGCGCAACAAACTCCCGGGACGCTGGCATTGCCCAATGGCCACAAGATTGGCGACTTGCCGACGTTCTGCCGCGTCTCCGGCCGACTGACGCCGACCACCGACTCCGATATCGGCTTTGAACTCTGGATGCCACCCGCCGACGCGTGGAACGGCAAGATGCTCGTGGTCGGCAACGGCGGCTACGTCGGAGCGATCCGCTACGACGAACTGGAACCCGCCGTGCGCCGCGGCTACGCCGTGATCTCCAGCGACAGCGGACATGCCGACAAGGCCGGCTATCGCAACGAGAACCTGAACTGGGGCGTGGGCCACCCCGAGAAGATCGCCGACTGGGCCTATCGCTCCGTCCACGCTGCAGCGGTTGCGGCGCGTGCGCTGATTACCGCCTTTGAACAGCGCGATGCTACCCACGCCTACTATTTCGGCTGCTCGACCGGTGGCGGCCAGGGCCTTGCCGCCGCACAGCGCTATCCCGAGGACTTCGACGGCATCATTGCCGGCGCGCCGGGTAACAATCGCACGGCGCTGAACGAGGGGTTCCTGTGGATGGCGACCCAGAACCTGAAGACCCAGCCCGGCTATATCCCGCCGTCGAAGCTGCCAGCGATCAATCGTGCGGCGATTGCCGCGTGCGACGCCAGGGACGGACTGGTGGACGGGCTGATCGGCGATCCCGCCCAGTGTCGCTTCGACCCGAGGGTGCTTCAGTGCAAGGGCAATGCCGACGCCGATACCTGCCTGACCGGGCCGCAGGTCGATACCCTCAGGCGGCTTTACGCAGGCGCGCGCAATCCGCGCACCAAGGCGCAGATCTATCCGGGCTGGCCGGTCGGAAGCGAGTTCGGCTACCTCGGCGGCTGGGGCTATGCCATCGAGGGCCCGCAGGCGTTCCGCACCGAATTCTTCCGCGACTGGGTATACAAGGATGCCAACTGGGACTGGCGCAGCTTCGACTGGGACCGCGATGTGGACCATGTGAAGGCGCAAATCGGCCCGCTCGTCGACTCCGTCGATCCGGACCTGACCGCATTCAAGCGGCGCGGCGGCAAGCTGATCCTGTATCACGGCCTGGCCGATCCGATCGGCAACGCGAATGACACGATCCACTACTACGCAGCCGTCACGCGGACCGTCAGCCATACCCCCGACTTCGCACGACTGTTCTTGTCGCCGGGCATGGGCCATTGCCGCGGCGGCATCGGGCCGAACACGTTCGACGCCATCGGTGCCCTTGAAAACTGGGTGGAAAAGGGTCAGGCGCCCGACCAGATCGTGGCAGCGGCCAAGGGCCTGGAAAGCAAGACCGGAGGTCTGGCCACCGCAGCGCAGGTAACAGATGGCACCAGCCGCACGCGCCCCCTGTGCGCGTATCCGAAGCAGGCAACGTACAAGGGCAGCGGCAGCATCGACGACGCGCGCAACTTCGCGTGCACCACGGCGTCGCGCTGACAATGAGACACTTCTGAATCTTGCGCATGCCGCACGCGCCGCGAGGTCCTCGACGGAAAGCGGCGCACGCGGGGCATTTGGCGACAGGGCCTGGAATTCATCAGGCCGCTTCCGCCAAAAGCGGCGCAGTATCGGCAGCGGGGTAAACGGATGGCGCAACCTGGGCATAAGCTAGCGTCCCATGAAATACGCCATCCTCACCCTGTCATGGCTGGTCGCAGGCTGCGTCACGCAGGTCGCCCTGATCGACGCCTCCGGCAACGCCAGCCACTTCAGTGTCAATCCTGCCTCACGCACCGTATCGGGGGCGATAGACGGCAAAGCCTACTCGGGCAGCTACGTGACGAACCAGTCGACCTGGCGTCCCATGTTCACGGAATCCAAAGGCAGATCGTTCCAGCCTGCCGCGTGGACGTCGCCCGGCTCCTCAGGCCAGGCGCTTCTGTTCGCATCGGACGGCGCCAATCTGCATTGCGATTTCGGTTACCAGGGCCTGACGGTAATGGGCCAGTGCCATGGCAGCCACGGCGCGTCCTATGTGCTGACCACCGACGCTCCGCCGTAATCGCTGACGCCAACCTTTGCCTTGAACAAGCCGGATTCCGGGGCCAACTTCCCTTACGCATCACATCCGCCGATGTCTGTAGGGAAATGTATTGAATGCGGTCACGGATACGTAACGATACGTTCGAACCTGTGGAGCACCATAGACCAGATACATGCCGATCCTTCAATGCTGCATATGCAACAGAATCCTCCGCATTGGCTGGAGCCTGTTTTTCAGTGATGATGGAAAGGTGAAAGGTATGACGACAACATCCACGGCTGGCCGCTCGTTTCGACGCTCTGGCGCCATCTGCGCCACGGCCACGGCCGTGCTGCTCGCCGCGCTGGCGGCAGGCTGCGCGAACATGACTTCATCGGCTAAATCGGTGCCCGAAATCGGGTATGTGCAGATCCGTCCCGATCTCAAACTCAGGCGGCTGGTCGTACATAACGCCAGGCCAAAGGGCACTGTGCTATTCGTGCATGGCTTTCCCGAGACGCTCTACGCATGGAAGGATATTGCCGCGACGCTGGGTCAGGAATACGAAGTCCATGCATTCGACTGGCCGGGATACGGCCAGTCATCCCGCCCCTCCGCCGACAAGTTCGCCTACGCGCCACGGGACTACGCCAATGTGCTGAAGGGGTATATCGAGCAAGCCGGGATCGACAAGCAAAATCTGGTGATCTACGCAACCGACATCGGCGCATTGCCGGCGTTGCTTGCTGCGATTGACGACCCGATGATTGCAAGGCGCATCATCGTTGGCGACTTTGCACCGTTCAACCGACCGCAATTCATGCAGGAACGTCTGCAAGGCCTGAAGGAGCCGAAGTCGGCGGACGCGGTCCGGTCGGCCTTCAACAAGTCGCGCGACGAGATTCTCGAAAATGCATTCACGCGCGGATTGCCCGCGGCGTCGCACTATGCGCTGGCTCCGGAATTCAAGGCGGACATGGCTCGTGGCTGGCAGAACGGAGAGCTGACATCCGCCGACGCGTTCTACCACTACTATTCGCACTTCACCCGCGATGAGGATTATCTCGAGGCGAACCTGGCGAAGCTCAAGACACCCATCAAGGTAATCTGGGGCGAGCAGGACATCTACATCAAAAAGGAAATGGGCGTCGAGTTCGCCGAGAAGGCCCACGCGGAACTTACCCTGCTTCCTGGCATCGGGCACTACCCGCACCTGCAGAACCCGCAGCAAACCATCGAGGAGATTCGCGCCTCGTTCCGGTGAACTGTTTGCGTTGTCGACGGGATGCCGCCGAACTATTCGGCGGCAAATCACGCCGGCAAATCACCCGCCAGCGCGTCTGTCAAGGTTCGGAACGCCTGAACCAAAGATCGAACCTGCCGCACGGCTAGTCCGAACTCCCTTTGTCCCTTACAATCCGGCATCGGCGCCCCCAAACCCCCTGAACCCAATCCCCCCAATCCCATGGCACGCTCGCTTGCGCTCGTCGCGTTGGCCGCTTCGCTGTCTGGTTGTGCCGGGGCCCCCTCATTCAGTCTGTTCGGGGCCTACTTCCCGCTCTGGCTACTCGCCGCAGTGCTTGGCATTGCGGGCGCCTTGATCGCCTGGCGGGTGTTTATCGCGACTGGCTGGGCGGAAATCGTGGGTCTACAGTTACTGGTCAACACGGCGATCGGCCTGATGATTGCCGAAATCGTCTGGTTATTCGGCACGGGGCACATCCTATGAAAATGGCTGGCGTCCGCCGCGGCCCGATGCGCGGGAAATTGATTGCCCTGGCAATTGTCCTGCTTGCCGTCCTTCTTTCCATCTACGCCTACCAGCGCACGATCCGTTATCCGTCGTCCGACGATGCATCGCTCGATGCCGATCTGGTGCACGTCGCCTCTCCCGTCGGCGGACGCATTGCCCGGATCCTGGTAACGGAGAACCAGCAGGTCTCCAAGGGCGCCATCCTGTTTGAAATCGATCCCGTGCCCTACCGCCTCGCCGTGGCCCAGGCGACGGCCGACCTGGAACTCGCCCAGGCCATGCTGGGCACCCGGCGCCGGGCCATCGGCACGGAGCGCGGCACGGCGTCGGTGGCGTCCGACCAGATCGACCGCGCCGAGCAGAATTACGCGCTGGCCACGCGCACCGTGGAACGGCTGCGGCCTCTGGCCGCCGATGGCTATGTTCCGAAGCAGCAGCTGGACCAGGCCGAAGTGGCCAAGCGCGATGCGGCCGTGTCGCTGAAGCAGGCGCAGGTGCAGCGTGCCACGACAGCGCAGGCCGTGGGCAATGAGGCCGACGCGATTGCCACCGTCCACGCGCGCGAGGCCGCGCTGGCAATCGCCCAGCGCGCGCTGGACGACACCGTGGTCCATGCCCCGCACGATGGCCGGGTGACCGGGCTCACGGTCCTGCCCGGCGAAGTCGTGATTCCCAATCAGTCCCTGTTCGTGCTCGTGCATACCGGCGAGTGGTTTGCCGTGGCGAACTTCCGCGAAACCCAGCTGGCGGACATCCGCATTGGCGATTGCGCCACGGTGTATTCGATGATCGACCGGCGCCAGGCCATGCGCGGGGTGGTCGAGGGCATTGGCGCGGGGATCACCGACACCGACCGGATCAACCTGCCGCGTTCCCTGCCCTATGTGCAGGCATCGGTGAACTGGGTGCGGGTGGCCCGACGCTTCCCGGTGCGGATCAAGCTGGAGGCGCCGGCGGAAACATTGGCCCGGGTGGGTGCCAGCGCAACCGTCGAGGTCCGGCATGGCGCAGCCTGCCACTGAGAGGCTGCGTCTCGGCGTGCCCGATATTGGTGCGTTGCTGGCGCCGTTTCCGGGGCGCACGGCGGCTACCACGCGCATTGCGGCCGCCAGCACACTGACGGTGCTCATCACGGCGATGTATGGCACGCCGGAAGCCGCCATTTCCGCGTACGTCATCTTCTTCATCAACCGGGCCGACCGCACCAGCAGCATCGTGATGAGCGCGGCGATGCTGATCCTGATCAGCATCATCATCGGACTGGTGATCCTGCTGGGCGCTTACACGCTCGACAATCCGATGCTGCGCGTGGCGTGCATGGCCGTGGTGTCCGCCGCCCTGCTGTTCCTCACGTCGGCCAGCAAGCTTCGCCCCGTGGGCGCCATCGTGGCGATGATCGTCGGCTTCGGGCTGGACGAACTCGGGCTGGTGCCCGCCGGCGAGCTTGCCACGCGCGGCCTGCTCTATGCGTGGCTGATGGTGGCGATTCCGATCGGCACGAATATCGTCGTCAACCTGGTACTCGGGCCGTCGCCACGCCGGCTGGCCTGCGACCGGCTGGCGCACTGCCTCCGCGTGGCGGCGCAAAGCCTGCGCGATCCGGCATCGGACGGTACCGCGCTTGGCGCCGTATTGCGCGATGGTGTGCAGCCCGTGGCCGGCTGGCTGAAGCTGGCGAAGTTTGAAGGCAGCGCGAGCGCGGCGGACGTCGTGGCGCTGCGCCAGGCGGTGGCGTCGACCATGGCGATCCTGATGGCGGCCGACGTCGCCTGCCGGCAACAGGGTGCCGCGCTGCCGGCAGCGCAGGTCGAGCCGATCGCCAATACGCTCGACGCCATGGCCCGCATGCTCGATGCGGGCGGTTATCCGGTGGAAATTGCGCTCTCCCTGCCAGACGCGGAATTGCCACCGGTCCAGCAGTCCGTCCGGCGGGCGCTGCGCAGCGCCATCGAGCGCTACGCGGAGCCGGACGAGGCGGCGGTGCCGCACACCGCGCCGCCACCCGCAAAAGCTGGCGGCTTCCTCGATGCCGACGCCTTCACCAACCGCACCCATATCCACTACGCGCTGAAAACCACCGGCGCGGCGATGTTCTGCTACCTGCTCTATCAGCAACTGAACTGGCCGGGCATCCACACCTGCTTCATCACCTGCTATCTCGTATCGCTGGGAACGGCGGCGGAATCCGTCGAAAAGCTCACGCTGCGGCTGGCCGGATGCCTGATCGGCGCGGTGGTGGGCACCGCGGCCCTCGTCTATATCGTGCCGGCCCTGTCGTCGGTGGGCGGCCTGCTGGCGCTGGTTTTCGTGGGCACGTGGCTGTCGGCGTGGGTCGCGCAGGGATCGCCGCGCATCGCTTACGCGGGCTTCCAGATCGCGTTTGCGTTCTACCTCTGCGTGATTCAGGGGCCGGCGCCGGGCTTCGACCTGACCATTGCGCGCGATCGCGTCATCGGCATCATCATCGGCAACCTGGTGGTCTATCTGGTATTCACGCGAGTCTGGCCGGTCAGCATCACCGGGCGTATCGAGGCGGCACTGGCCGCATTGGCGCGCCAGTGGCAGCAACTGGTCGATGCGCGCCTGCCCGATGCGCGCCGCCAGCACGCTGCCACCGCGCTCGGCCTGCAAGGCGCCATCGCGCAGGATCTGGTTCTTGCGCGCTATGAGCCCGCATCGGTGGGGCCCGCGTCATCGTGGGTCGATGATTGCCGGCGGCGTCTGGGCGTGCTCGATGCCATCGCCGGCCCCCTCTTCCTGCTGGCCGAACGCTTTCCGGGCGACCCCGCTGTGGCGGCCAGCCTGCGCGCGCTGCGCCCTGCCGAAGCCACCGTCACCGACGCCGGCGGAGCGGCCCGCAGCACGGCACCCGCGCATCCCATGACAGATCACGACACCCAGACACGCGACGCACTGCTGGCGCTCGTCGACAAACGATTGGCCGAAGTGCCGCCCGATGCCCCGGGCACATCCCCTTCCTCCCATGCGCAAACCTGACCCGCAGGCACTCCCGCTCATACTCGTGCCCGCGCTTGTGGCGCTGACCCTGGCGGGCTGTGCCACGTCCGCGCTCGATCTTGCGCCGCCGCAGCCTGACCGGCCGTGGCAGCCGCCCACCACGGCAAGCGGGGAAATCGTGGCTGGTGCGGCCAGCAAGCCGGCGCCCGCGAGCCAGCCATCGGACTACACACTGCCGGCCAACCGGGCGCTGGCGACCATTGCGCCGCCGGCGGCCCTCGAGCCCGGCCACGCGTATTCGCTGCCCGAGCTGATCGACATGGCCGAATCGTCCAACCCGCTGACGCGCGTCGCGTGGAACGACGCTCGCAATGCAGCGCTGGCCGCGGGCATCGCCCGCAGCAGCTATCTGCCGCAGATTTCGGTGGCGGCGATGGGCGGCTACCAAAATGGGCATCTGTCGACGTCGACCGCGCTGGGGCAGGCGGGCGCCGATATCTCGCACGACGGCGCCGTATCTGTGTTGTCACTGCAGTGGCTGCTGTTCGATTTCGGGGAGCGTGCGGGCCTCGTCGAGGCCGCGGAGCAAACCACGATTGCCGCGAACATTGCGTTCACGGCCTTGCATCAGCGCATCATCCACGACGTCAGCGTGGCGTTCTATCGCTATCAGGCGGCCCGTTCGCGCTCGGGGACCGTCCAGCAGGCGCTGACCAACGCGGATGCGGTGCTGGCCGCGGCCAAGGTCCGCTACGCCCGCGGCATCGGCACCGTAGTGGAAGTCGCGCAGGCGACGCAGAATCGCGCGCAAACCAACCTGGCGATGGTGCAGGCGCAGGGCGCGGAAACCGACGCGTATCTGGGCCTGGTCACCGCCATCGGCATTTCACCGCTGTCGAAGCTGCGCATTGCCGAAATGCCCGCGCGGCCGCTGTCACCTGCGCTGCGCAGTTCCGTGGAGCAAATCGTGGAAACGGCGATCGCGCAGCGGCCCGACGTGCTAGGCGCATATGCCGTGGAGCGCGCCAATCAGGCCAGGGTCAGGTCCGCCGAGGCAGCGTTCCTGCCGAAGGTATTCATGTCCGCGTTCGCGTCCTACGCATCGGGCGGGTCGGCCATCACGGCGATACCGCCGGTGGGCCAGCAGCCGCCCACGGTCAACCTCAATGGCTACCGCTACGGCAACAGCGTGTTCCTGGGCGTGACGGTGCCCATCTACGACGGCGGGCTACGCTCGGCGGTGCTGGCGCAGGCGCGCAACGACGTGGATAGCGCGTCCGCGAAGCTTGCGCGCGCCAAGGAGGAATCCGTCCGGCAGATCGTGGTCAGCCAGAGCGCGCTGGAAACGAGCCTGGCCACGTATGACGCCGCCCGGGCACTGGCCGATGCCGCCCAGACCACCTATGACGCGGCATTTGCCGCGTATCGCAAGGGGGTGGGTTCGGTGATCGAGGCCAATCTCGCGCAGAACCAGCTGCTGCTGGCGCGCAATGCGTCAGCCGATGCCTATAGCGGCGCGCTGGCCGCCGCCGCCGCACTGGCGTTGGCCACGGGCACCATCGGCTCCACGCAGTGATCGGCTGAACCGGGCTTCAACCCGGCTTCGAAACGACTTCAAAGCGGCTTCAATCCGCGTCGCCCGCTACCCGCTGGACGCCGCCGATCCGGCGGCCGCGCTGTCATCAGTCCGTCACATCTGGCGACGAGAATGCATCCCGCAAACACAGGCGCAAGACCCGTCCGCGGCCTCGATCACTCCCTTCTGATGCGGCAGTGCAGCGACGGAAAACCTTGACGCCTGATTTTTCGGCGCTTCAATGAAAACGTTTTCAAAGTTGCGACTGAGCCAGTTGAGGAGCCCATGCCAACATCCCGCCGTCCAGCTTCGCCACCACGCATCGCCTCCGCCGAACCCGGCAGCGGCGTCACGCTGGCCGACGTCGCGCTGGCGGCCCGGGTGTCGCTGGCTACAGCGTCCCGCGTGTTCAGCCATCCCCAACTGGTGCGCGAGGCCACCGCGCAGCGCGTGCACGATGCCGCACAGCGGCTTGCATTCCGGCCCAACCTGCTGGGCGCCAAATTGCGATCCCAGCAGACGCGGATCATCGGCGTCATGCTGCCCACGCTGGAAAACGCGGTGTTCGCGGAATGCTGGCGCGGCATCGAGGAAGCCGCGCTGGCGGCCAGTTATTCCCTGATGCTGGTGACCAGCGGCTACGACCCCGCCCGCGAACGCGAGCGTGTGGAGTATCTGCTGCGCCATCGCGTCGACGGCATGGTGCTGACCRTGGCGGACGCCGCGCACAGCCAGGTGCTGGACCAGCTCGACGCCGAGGCCATCCCGTACGTGCTGGCCTACAACCAGGCCGCGCCGCAGGGCCGACGTCACTCGGTTTCCGTCGACAACCGCGCCAGCGCATGCGAAGGGGTCAAGGCCCTGATTGCCGCCGGGCATCGCCGCATCGCCGTGGCATCCGGATCGTTCACGGCGTCCGATCGTGCGCGCCAGCGTTTTGCGGGCTACGAGGACGCGATGCGCGCGCACGGCTTGCCGGCGATGGCGCCGGTCTGCCTGCCCTCCCATACCGCCAGCAACGCCGGACAGATCCGCGCGCTGATGCAGGCACCGGACGCGCCGACGGCGTTGTTCTGCACCAATGACCTGCTGGCGATCGGCGTGATCTCCGACCTCAAGCGGCTGGGCCTGCGCGTGCCGCGCGATGTGTCCGTGCTCGGGTATGACGGCATCGCGCTCGGTACGCTCGTGGAGCCGCCGCTGGCGACCGTGGTGCAACCCAATAGCGAGATTGGCGCCGGTGCGATCCGGCACATCGTGTCCCGCCTGCGCGCCGCTACGCGCGCGGAAGCCGTCGCCAGTGCCGAGCCTTGCGTCACGCTGTTGCCGCATGCCTTGCGCGTGAACGGCACGGTTGCCGCGCCGGCCAGTCCGGCTTCCACCGCGCCGATCTCGCGGACGGCGTAGCCAGAAGTCTGCCTTTTGCATGTTGCTGTTTTCCGTTCGCTGTTTGACTTTTCGTCGTCTCTTTCTTCGTTCGATTTCCACCAGGGAGCCTTACATGTCAACGCAATCCTCCTGGCGCCGTCCGCTGCGCTGGCTGGCCATGGCCGTGACGGCCGCCGCATTCAGCCAGGGCGTGGCCGCACAGACCGCCATCTGCTACAACTGCCCGCCCGAATGGGCCGACTGGGCCGCGCAGATTCGCGCCATCAAGGAAAAGACCGGCGTCACCGTGCCGCTGGACAACAAGAATTCCGGCCAGTCGCTGGCGCAACTGGTGGCGGAAAAAGCCAGCCCTGTCGCCGACGTGACCTACCTCGGCGTGACCTTCGGCATCCAGGCCAAGGCCGACGGCGTGACGCAGCCGTACAAGCCTGCCAACTGGAACGAGATTCCGGACGGCCTGAAGGACCCGCAAGGCAACTGGTTTGCCATCCACTCGGGCACGCTGGGATTCATGGTCAACGTGGATGCGCTGCGCGGCAAGCCCGTGCCGCAGTCGTGGGCGGATCTGCTCAAGCCGGAGTACAAGGGCCTGATTGGCTACCTGGACCCGGCCAGCGCGTTTGTCGGCTATGTGGGCGCCGTGGCGGTGAACCAGGCCATGGGCGGATCGATGGACAACTTCGGCCCGGCCTTCAARTACTTCAAGGACCTGCAGAAGAACCAGCCGATCGTGCCGAAGCAGACCGCCTACGCACGCGTGCTGTCGGGCGAGATTCCCATCCTGCTGGACTACGACTTCAACGCCTATCGCGCGCGCTACAAGGACAACGCGAACGTGGCGTTCGTGATCCCGAAGGAAGGCTCGCTGGTGGTGCCATACGTCATGAGCCTGGTCAACAAGGCGCCGCATGAGGCCGAGGGCCGCAAGGTGCTGGACTTCGTGCTGTCCGATGCCGGCCAGGCGCTGTGGGCCAACGCCTACCTGCGTCCGGTGCGCAACGTGCCGATGCCCAAGGAGGTGCAGGCGCGCTTCCTGCCGGCGGCCGACTATGCGCGCGCCAAGCCGGTGGACTTCGCCAAGATGGCCGCCGCGCAGAAGGCCTTCAGCGATCAGTACCTGAAGGAAGTCCGCTGATCCGGACGCATCCGGACACCGCACGTAGCATGCAGGCTGTCTCCCCTCCGTCCAATGCGTCCGCAATGGCGGAGGGGAAACGCCCCCTGATGACTTGATCCACCACCGCCCCGTCACTGCCATGACCAAGCGATCTCCGCCCCTGTTCCTCTTCGCCGTGCCCGCACTGGTGGTCTTCCTGGCGTTCTTCTGCCTGCCGATGGCGCGGCTGGTCGAAGTCAGTCTGACCGGCAAGGAAGGCGCGGGCGTCTACTGGACGGTGCTCACCAGCACGCGCTACCTGCACAGCCTGCTGGTCACGGTGCTGCTGTCCGCCACGGTGACGCTGGCCACGCTGGTCATTGCCGGCATCGCCGGCACGTTCCTGCAGCGCCATCCCGTGCCCGGCAAACCGGTGCTGGTGGCGATGCTCACCTTTCCCCTGGCGTTTCCCGGCGTGGTGATCGGCTTCATGGTGATCATGCTTGGGGGTCGCAACGGGCTGCTGGCGATGATCGGCGACGTGGTGGCCGGCGACCGCTGGACCTTTGCCTACGGGCTGGCCGGCCTGTTCGTCGGTTATCTGTATTTCTCGATTCCGCGCGTGATCCTGACCGTGATGGCCGCCGTCGAAAAGCTCGACACCTCGCTGGAGGAAGCCGCGCGATCGCTCGGCGCCACCCCATGGCGCGTGGTGCGCGACGTCATGCTGCCGGCGCTGATGCCCGCCATGCTCTCCAGCGGCGCGATCTGCTTTGCCACCAGTATGGGCGCCTTTGGCACCGCCTTCACGCTGGCCACGCAGCTCGATGTGCTGCCGCTGACCATCTACAACGAATTCACCAACTACGCCAACTTCGGCACGGCCGCCGCGCTCTCGATCCTGCTGGGCGCGGTCACCTGGGCCCTGCTGGCGCTGGCGCGCTGGTATTCCGGCGACGCCGTCGCCGCCACGGCCTGAGGAGCCTGTCCATGACCTCCCCCCGTCGCCGCGCCGGCTACTGGCTGCAACTGGCGCTCACGCTCGCGGTCTGCGTCTTCATGACCGTCCCGGTGGCGCTGTCCGTGCTGGCGGGCCTGACCAATAACATCTTCGTGGGCGTGGCCAGCGGACTCACCACGCGCTGGCTGCTGGAAGTCTGGTCGCTCTATCGCAACACCATCTTCTTGTCGCTCGGCATCGCCATCGCATGCCTCGCCTGCACGCTCGTGATCGGCGTGCCCGCCGCCTACTACATGGCGCTGCGCCGCAACCGCGTGACGCGGCTGATCGAGGAACTGCTGATGCTGCCCGTGGCGCTGCCCGGCCTGGCCACGGCACTGGGCCTGATTCTGCTGTACGGCACCTGGCAGGGCCTGCGCACGAGCTGGGTGTTCATCCTGATCGGCCATGTGCTGTTCACCTTGCCGTTCATGGTGCGATCCGTGCTGGCGATCCTCGCCGCCATCGACATCCGCACGCTGGAGGATGCCGCCGCCAGCCTGGGTGCCACGCGCTTGCAGCGGTTCTTCACCGTGGTCCTGCCCAACTGCCGCCAGGGCATCCTGGCCGGCGCGCTGACGGTGGTCACGCTGTCGGTCGGCGAGTTCAACCTGACCTGGATGCTGCACACGCCGACCACGCAAACCCTGCCCGTGGGCCTGGCCGACAGCTACGCGTCGATGCGGCTGGAGATCGGCTCCGCGTACACCATCGTCTTCTTCGTGATGATCATTCCGCTGCTGGTGCTGATGCAGGCGCTCTCGGCGATGGGAGCCCGCGCGCGGCGGCACGTTGCGGACCCGGACGTGGCCACGCTATCGGCCGCGTCCTCGAGACTCATTTCCCCCACTCCCCCGGCAGCCGCTTCCGCGACGCCCAACCCCGCCGAGACCCGCCATGCATGAGCCCACCACCATCCGCCTGCGCCAGTGCGCGAAGACCTTCGCGGACGGCACGCTGGCCCTCCAGCCGCTGGACCTGGAGATCGGCGCGGGCGAAACCCTCGTGCTGCTGGGGCCGTCCGGTTGCGGCAAGACCACCACGCTGCGCATCATTGCCGGGCTCGAGCAGCCGGATGCCGGCGGCGAGGTCTGGTTTGGCGATACCCGCGTGACTGAGCAGCCGATCGAGGCGCGCGGCGTGGGCATGGTGTTCCAGAACTACGCGCTGTTCCCCAACATGACCGTGGCCGAGAACATCGGCTATGGCCTGCGGGTGCGGCGCGTGGACGCCCCCGCGCGCCGGCGCCGCGTCGACGACATGCTGGCGATGATGCATCTGGGGCCGCTTGCCGACCGCCGCGTCGACCAGCTCTCCGGCGGCCAGCGCCAGCGCGTGGCACTCGCCCGCGCCATCGCCGTGCAGCCGCGCGTGCTGTTGCTGGACGAGCCGCTGACGGCGTTGGACGCCAAGCTGCGCGATGCCCTGCGTGCTGACATCAACCAGTTGCTGCGCAGCCTGCATATCACCGCCGTCTACGTGACGCACGACCAGGCCGAAGCAATGGCGCTGGGCGACCGCATCATCGTCATGGACCGCGGCCGCATCGCGCAGTCCGGCACGCCGCAGGAGATCTATCGCGCGCCGGCCAACGCGTTCGTCGCCGATTTCATCGGCACGATGAACCACCTGCCGGCCACGGCCGAAGCGGGACTCTGGCGCGTGCCCGGTGGCACCGTGCCGATGGGTCCGCCCACGGAGACGCCCGTGACGCCCGAAGCGCGCCTGATGTTCCGCCCCGAGGACGTCGCGCTGGTGCACGCCGACAACGCCCACGTCGAGGGCACCGTCGTCACGGCGCTGTTCCTGGGCAACCATACGCGGGTGCTCGTCGATGTGGGCGCCGCCGCACCGCTGGTCGTCGATACCGCTCGCCGCGATGGATGGCAGCCCGGCGAACGCGTGAGCCTGCGCATCGACACCGGCCTCCTGATCACCCTGCCGCAAGCCGCATGACCACCGCCGCATCTTCCGCAATGTCCTCCTCGTCCGCTCCGTCCGCTTCGGCCTCTCCGTCCGCCACGTCCGCGCTGCCGGCGGCGGCCGGCGCGCCCTATCTCGTCGCCCAGCTCACGGACCTGCATATCAAGGCCGGCGGCAAGCGCTCGTATCGGCTGGTGGATACGGCCGGGGCACTGCATCGCGCGATCGACACGCTGCTGGCTGCGCCGCAGCAGCCGGACACGGTGATCATCACCGGGGACCTGGTCGACTTCGGCAGCGAGCACGAGTACCGCTTCCTGCGCGACATCCTGCAGCGCCTGCCGATGCCCATCAGGCTGCTGCCCGGTAACCACGACCATCGCACATCGCTGCGCCGTGTCTTCGCCGATCACGACTATCTGTTCGTCAACGGCGACGGGGAGACGCCGATCCACTACGCCGTGGATGCGGGCCCGCTTCGGCTGGTGGCCCTCGACTGCACGGTGCCCGGCCAGCCGGGCGGACGCGTGGAAGCCGACGGGCTGGCCTGGCTCGACGCCACGCTCGCCGCCGCGTCCGCGCAACCGACGCTGGTCATGCTGCACCACCCACCGTTTCATACCGGAATCGGCCACATGGATCAGCAGGGGCTGGAGAATGCCGCCGCGCTGGAAGCCGTGATCGCGCGCCATCCGCAGGTGGAACGTGTGGTGTGCGGGCACCTCCACCGCCATATCATCCGGCGCTTCGGCGGCACCATCGCCATGACGGCGCCGGGCCCCGCGCATCAGGTGGCGCTGGATCTTGACCCGCAAGCGGTGTCGCGCTTTCGCATGGAGCCCCCCGGGTTCCTGCTGCACTGGTGGCATCCGGTGCATGGGCTCGTCACCCACGCGGCGGCCAGCGGCGACTATGGTCCGCTGCATCCCTTTTACGATGCAGACGGGCGGCTGATCGATTAGGAGGCGCAACGGGCCGTGGCCCGACTGAGCGAACGGGAATCGGGAACGTACGGGGGACACGCCAGCGCTGCCAGAAAGGATGGCAACCATCGGGCCCGCGAGTTGTCATGCGCCTGTCACCTTGGGTACCATCACCGGCTTACCCAATTCCCCGGACCGCTGTTCCGCATGACGGAACGGCGGCGATTCCCTCGACATGGACCTCCTTCTCCTCAGCAACTCCACCTCCGACGACGGCTATCTCGTCCATGCGGCCGACGCCATTACCGAACTGGCCGATGGACAAACCGAGGCGCTGTTCGTGCCGTTTGCCGGTGTCACGCGCGACTGGGACGAATACGCCGCGCAGGTGCGAGAGGCCTTCGTCCCGCTGGGGATCCCCATCCGGTCGTTGCATGAAGAGAAAGACGCACTCGCCGCGGTCAACGCCGCCAAGCTGATCGTGGTCGGCGGCGGGAATACCTTCCGGCTGCTGCAGGTGTTGCGCCAGCAAGGGCTGCTGGCACCGATGGCCGCGCGGGTGCGCAGCGGCGCGGCGCGCTATATCGGCTGGAGCGCGGGCTCCAATCTGGCGACGCCGACCATCCGCACCACCAACGACATGCCGGTGGTGGACCCGGGCGGCTTCGAAGCGCTGGGGTTGGTGCCGTTCCAGATCAATCCGCACTATTTCAACGTGCTGGTGCCCGGATTCCGGGGCGAGACGCGCGACCAGCGGCTGGCGGAGTTCACCACGATGTCGCCGGCCACACCGGTGCTGGGGCTGCCCGAGGGCGACTGGGTCCGGGTGTCGGACGATCGCTACACCCTGCATGGCGCGCATGCGGCGCGCTGGTTCCTTGGCACGCAGACCTGGGACGTCACGGCCGGGGCGCTGTCCCCGCCTGCCTGACCGGCGCCTCGTGCCCCCTGCAGTCAGGATGACGCTCGCCAGGCGCGGCGGCATTCACTGCATTTGCTTTTTGTGCTGTTAAAAAAATACCCACAGCCGGGTGGAGTGGGTATTCAAAGTGGTATGGACTAGTCGCGGAATTCGTCCACGCCGCCATCGTGGCACCCGTTTCGGAAAGCACCAATAATCTTTCCGGACTACCCCGCACGAATGAGCAACGCCCTGCATAGGTGCATGGACAAGCACGTCAGAATCGAGTCCAATCGTTCACTCCGCCCCCTGCGCCCCCGCGCCCACCTATGCCGCGTGCCCGACTCCTGCTGATCGACGACCACACCCTGTTTCGCACCGGGCTGAAGCTGCTGCTGGCGGACAGCCCCAGCGTGGCGTCGATCATCGAAGCGGGCTCGGTCATGGAGGCCGCGCAGCAACATGGCGACAAGGAAGTCGACATCCTGCTGCTCGATATCCAGATGCCCGGGCTTAACGGCATCGAGGGCGTCAGGGTCTTGCGCCGACACTTTGCCACCGCGAAGATCCTGATCGTCTCCGGCACCTCCGGGCCGGACGCGATCCCCGCAGAGGCGCGCAAGGACATCGCCGGCTTCCTGCCAAAGTCCGCCGATGCACGCGAAATCGAGGAAGCCATCGCCTGCTGCCTGGCAGGCGGCACCCATTTCACGGCCGATGGCAACTGCGATGGCACGGCGCCGTCGCCGACCTACCAACTCAGCCAGCTCACCGCGCGCCAGCTGGAGGTGCTGAGCCAGCTGAACCTGGGCCGCTCCAACAAGGTCATCGCGTATCACCTTGGTTTGTCGGAAAACACCGTGCGCGTGCACGTGGCCGCCATCCTGGATCATCTCGGCGTGGTCAGCCGCGTGGAGGCGATCCTGGAAGCCCAGCGTCGCGGGCTGGTACAGGCACAGCGCTAACCGCATCCCGGCGATCGCATGACGCTCGCTCTGCTGCCTCGCTACGACGAGCCGCGCCTGCTAACGGCGCAGATGGAGCTGATCGACCAAAGCTTTGGCATTGCCATGCTCGGCTGCTCGCTTGCGGCGATGATCCTGGCCTCCGGGCTGGCCATCACCGGTGGGCATCCCGGCGCCCTGCCGTGGGCCGCGACGATGGTCGTGGCCTGCGCCATCGCCCACTTTGGCCGGCTCGCCGTGCCGGACCGGCTGACCGAAGCGCGCTCCGGCCGGTACGCGCGCGCGATGACCGCGATGCTGGTCCTGATCGGCAGCCTGTGGGGGCTGGTCGCCTGGCTGTACCTCGACATCCGCTCACCCGCCGTGGTGATCTGCGTGCTGTCCCTGATCGCCGGCATGAGCGCGGCCGCACTGGCGGTGTTCTCGGCCTGCCTGCCGGTGGCGGTCGGCTTCTTTGTGCCGGCCATCGTCCCCGTCTGGATCGTCTTCCTGGCCACCGGCGATATCGCCTACCTGCCGATGTTCCTTGGCACCCCGCTCTACCTGGTGGTGCTGATGATCTTCGCGCGCAACTACGCGCGCGTGGCGCGGCATGCCATCGCCCTGCGCTTTGAAAACCTCGAGCTGATCTCGCAATTGCGCGACCAGACCGCGCGCGCCGGCCAGGCCCAGCGGCAGGCGGAGGAAGCCAACCGCGCCAAGTCGGTGTTCCTGGCATCGGCCAGCCATGACCTGCGCCAGCCGCTTCACGCGTTGGGGCTCTTCGTGGTTTCCCTGAGCCGGACCACGCTGGACGCCCACCAGCGCCAGTTGCTGACCCATATCGAAGCGTCATCGGGCGCGGCACGCGAGATGCTGAACACGCTGCTCGATTTCTCCAAGCTGGAAGCCGGCGTGGTCACCCCGCGCCCGCGTCCGTTCCGGCTGCAGCCGCTGCTGCACAAACTGGAAAACGAGTTCGCGCCGCAGGCCAATGCGCGCGGCCTGGTCTATCGCACGCGCGATACCACCGCCACGCTGTTCGGCGACCCCTCGCTGGTGGAGCTGATCCTGCGCAACCTGATCGCCAACGCCATCCGCTACACGCGCGCCGGCGGCGTCCTGGTGGCCTGCCGGCCGCGACGCTTCCACGTGTCCGTGGAGGTCTGGGATACGGGCATCGGCATTCCGACCGCGCAGCACCGCGACATCTTCCGTGAATTCCACCAGCTCGGGAATCCGGAGCGCGACCAGCGCAAGGGGCTGGGACTGGGGCTGGCCATCGTCGAAGGGTTGGCGCGCACGATGCAGACGCGCGTGACGCTGGCCTCCACGCCGGACCGGGGATCGGTCTTCCGCCTGCGCCTGCCGCTGGCCTGGACGGCACCCGAGGAAGCCGCCGATCCACAGATCGCCATGCGGCTGGACGGCTTGCGCGTGCTTGTGATCGATGACGACGCGGCCATCCGCGAAGCCATGGCGGGCCTGCTGGCCATCTGGAATTGCCCGTGCCGGACCGCCGAGAACGAGGACGAGGCGCTGGCCCTGCTGGACGATTTCCCGCCAGACCTGATCCTGGCCGACTACCGGCTGCGCGGCCATCGCACGGGACACGAGGCGATTGCAGCGATCCGCAGTCGCGTGGGCCGCCGCTTGCCGGCCATCATCATTACCGGCGACACCGCCGCCGACCGCCTGCGCAACGCGCACGCCGACGGCACCGCGCTGCTCCACAAGCCCGTGGTGCCGGGCGAGCTTCATGCGGCCATCAGCACGCTGATGCGCGAGTCTGAATGGAGCCGGGCCGAACAATAACGTCAGGCCGCATTCATGCGCTTAACGTATGAATGGATCATTCCTATTAATTGGACTTAGGGTAGGCCCACGCCCACACTGCAAGACAAAGCGGGCCTGATCCTACCGGCCAACGCTCACGTCATCCCGACCATGACTTTGCAGCGAGGAGCCTTCCATGACCCCGTCGACCCCCTCCACCCGCGATCTGCCCCGGCATGACCTGCTGATCGACGGCAAGCGGCTGCCCCCCGGCGGTGGCGAATACTCCACCGACATCAATCCCGCCACTGAAGACGCCATCGCGCTGGTTGCCCAGGGCAACGCGGCGGACGTGGATCTGGCCGTGCAGGCCGCCCGCGGCGCATTGAAAGTCTGGAACGCCATGCGCGCGGCGGACCGGGGCCGCATCCTGTATCGCTTTGCCGACCTGCTGGAAGCCCACGCGGAAGAACTGGTGGCGCTGGAAAGCCTGGACGCCGGCAAGCCGCTGGCCGCCGTGCGGCGGCAGGACATGCCCGCCGTGATCGATACGGTGCGCTATTACGCAGGCTGGTGCGACAAGATCAACGGTCAGGTGGTGCCCACCCGGCCCGATGCGCTGACCTATACGGTGCGCGAGCCCGTGGGCGTGGTGGCGGCCATCGTGCCGTGGAATTTCCCGCTGATGATCGGCATGTGGAAGATCGCGCCGGCGCTGGCCTGTGGCTGCACGCTGATCGTCAAGCCGGCGGAAATCACGCCGCTGACCATGCTGCGCGTGGGCGAACTGGCGCTGGAGGCCGGGCTGCCACCCGGCGTGTTCAATGTGGTGACCGGCAAGGGCAGCGTGGTGGGCAACACGCTGGTGGCGCACCCTGGCATCGACAAAGTCACGTTCACCGGGTCTCCCGGTGTGGGGCGCGGCATCATGCAGGGCGCCGCGGCCAACTTCAAGCGCGTGACGCTGGAGCTCGGCGGCAAATCCGCCAACGTGATCTTTGCCGATGCGAACGTGGACGCCGCCACCCGCGCGGCGGCATCGGGCATCTTCTTCAATGCAGGCCAGGTCTGCTCGGCAGGATCGCGCATCCTGGCGCAACGGCAGGTGTATGACGAAGTGGTCGAACGGCTGGCGTCACGGGCAAAGGCCGTTCGCGTCGGCGACCCGTCGGCACCCGACACGACGATGGGCCCGGTGGTTTCCGCCGCGCAAATGAAGACCGTGCTGGACTATGTGGAGATTGGCAAGCGCGAAGGCGCCAGCGCGGTGACGGGCGGCGCGCGTATCGGCGAGCGCGGCTTCTATGTGGAGCCCACCGTGTTCGCCAATGTCGAGCACGAAATGCGCATCTCGCAGGAGGAAATCTTCGGCCCGGTGGCCAGCGTGATTCCGTTCGACGATGAAGCGGATGCCGTGCGCATTGCCAACGGCACCGCGTTCAGCCTGGCCGCGGGCGTATGGAGCGCGGACATCGCACGCGTGCACAAGGTGGCCGGCGAACTGCGCGCGGGCACGGTGTGGATCAATACCTATGGCTACACGGACGTGCGCCTGCCGTGGGGCGGCTCGGGAGATTCGGGCCTCGGGCGCGAGCACGGCGACGCCGCGATCGAGAACTTCACGGAACCGAAAGCGATCTGGCTGTCGCTGCGATAGGGTCGCCAGGAGGGGTTGGCCAAGGCAGTCTAGCCGAGACAGGTTGCGCAGGCGGCAGCGCCGGCGCGACAGCGCAGGACAGGTACGGTGGCTCGAGAGGGCCACCGCACTTTTTTGAGGCGCCGCAGTGGGCCGAAGCGGTTATCCGGCCTGGATCCGCCCAACCGTCACGGCTCGGTCAGCAACGTCAGCCGATCATGCGCATCGGCAACAGCGCGTAGACGACCGTCAGCAAGCCGACAATCGCCGGGGAGCCGTATTTCAGGGCCGCGCTCTGCGATTGCACACCCAAGTAGGCGTACATGCAGATAAGCATCATGGCGCAAACAAAGACGAGGCCGTCATAGACTTGCATGGATGTCTCCCAGAGTTCGTTCTACGACTACTTCTGTGATGGCGGGCTGGCTCAGTGGGGCGCCCGCGGTACTGCCCAACGCAATCTACTGAGGCCATGGTCGCGCGGGTGCCTGCGCGCGGCAATCATGGAAATCCCTTCGTTTTTGATAGTTCGAGGATGCTGCGATGCCGCAGCGGTGACGTGTTCATCACGCCCCCGGACCGCCTTGCGCGGCCCGGAAAGTCAAGCTGGAAATACAAGGTGGGCGGACGCCACCGGCGATGCCGCACCGCGGGAAATCCAGCGCATCGCGCACGGGGACTGGACCCGGGACCTGGTTCGATCCCGGCCGGATACTGTGGCGTAACTGCCGTGCCGCAGCTCGCGGAGCTCAGTCCGCCGGCAGCAGTTGCGGGTTCCAGGCCACTTCCCAGACGTGCTGGTCGGGGTCCTGGAAATAGCCGGCGTATCCGCCCCAGAAGGTGTTGTGCGCCGGCTTGACGATGGTGGCGCCGGCCGCCAGCGCGCGGGCCATGGCTTCGTCCACTTCCTCCCGCGACCACACGTTATGGCCAAGCGACAGGTCCGTCGGCGCGGGTGGCGACACCTGCAGGCCGGTGTCGTGAGCCAGGCTCGCGCGCGGCCACACCGCCAGCTTCAACCCCTCCTGCAGGTCGAAGAACGCCACTGCTCCGTGCTCGAATTCCTTGCCGATAATGCCTTTCGACGGGAACCCGAGTCCATCCCGATAGAAGCGGTACGCGCGCTCCAGGTCATCGACGCCCAGCGTAATCATCGTCACGCGCGCTTTCATGGTGTCTCCTCTTTCTGTGCGCTCTTTATGCGCTCTTTGTGCGCACGCGGCGCTCAGCGCTGGCCGAAGTGCGCGTCCTTGAACAGGTCCGCCAATCCGCGCGGCTGCGATCGCCAGTATTGCTTCGGCGCGCTGACGCTTGCGCCCAGCGTGGCGGCCGCGTGCCACGGCCAGCGCGGGTCATACAGCATGGCGCGCGCGATCGAGATCACGTCCGCCTCGTTGTTGGCGATGATCGCTTCGGCCTGCTCCGGTTCCGTGATCAGGCCCACGGCAATCGTCGGCAGCCCCACCTCCGCCTTCACGCGCTGCGCGTATGGCACCTGGTAGCCGGGGCCGAGCTTGATGGCCTGCTGCGGCGACACGCCACCGGTACTCACATGCACCGCCGCGCAGCCGCGCGCCTTCAGTGCGTGGGACAGCGCGATCGTGCCTTCGATGTCCCAGCCGTTGGGCACCCAGTCGGTGGCGGACACGCGCATCCACACCGGCTTGTCGGCCGGAAACGCTTCACGCACCGCGTCGAAGACTTCGAGCGGAAAACGCATGCGGTTTTCCAGGCTGCCACCGTACTCGTCCGTGCGGTGATTGGCCAGCGGCGACAGGAACTGGTGCAGCAGATAGCCATGCGCGCCATGCACCTCGATGCCTTCCAGCCCGAGTCGCGCCGCGCGCTTTGCGGCAGCCACGAAGTCATCGCGGATCTTCTTCATGCCGGCCTTGTCGAGTGCCGTCGGCGGGACTTCACCCTCGGCGTGCGGCACCGCCGACGGGGCCACCGTTTGCCAGCCATGCGGTGCGTCCGGCCGAATCTGCGAGCCGCCTTCCCACGGCGCATGGCTCGACGCCTTGCGCCCTGCGTGTGCCAACTGAATCGTCAGCGCGATCGGCGAATGCATGCGCACGGCATCCAGCACGCGACGCAGCGCGGCTTCGTTGGCGTCGTTGTACAGGCCGAGGTCGGCAGGGGTGATGCGGGCTTCCGGCGACACCGCGGTCGCCTCGAGAATCAGCATGCCCGCCCCCGACAACGCCAGATGGCCGAGGTGAATCATGTGCCAGTCCGTGGCCGAGCCCTCTTCCGCCGAGTACTGGCACATCGGCGCAATGGCGATGCGATTGGCCAGTTCGAGGTTGCCGATCTTGTAGGGATCAAAGAGATGAGGCATGAAGCATTCCTGTTGAAACGTCATGGCACGCCGGTGGCCGAAATCGACGCCAGCGTGGCCTGAAAATGTCTCCGGCGATTGTAGGGGCTGCTGAAAAACCATGCTGACCCTGTCCACGACATGGGATAGCAAGGGGGTCAGGCCACCTCGGCCACATTGGCCACCGTGGCCGGCGCCTTGCGGACCACGACATCCGCCACCAGGGCCAGCCCCAGCGCCACCGCCCCGCACGTAAAGATCAACGCGTAGTTCTCGTGCATCCGCGAGAAGAGGTACGAGTAGCCATAGCCCGCCAGCATCTGGAACAGCGCAAACGCCGTGGTGGCCCGGCTCCACGCCGCGCGCTGCGCCGTAGGATCGTGCGGCAGCATTTCCTGCACGCGGCCCAGCACCAGCGGCACGATGCCCGGCGTAAAGGCCCCCAGCACGATGGTCGCGACCACCAGCGCCACCGAGCTGCCCGACATCGCCAGCAGCAACACCGCCAGCCCCTGCAATAGCAGCGCCAGCCGGTAACCATTGCGGAAGCCGATGCGATCGCCCATGAAGCCGCTCAGCAGCGGCCCCACGATGGCGGCCACGCCATAGAGCACCCAGTAGCCCGCGCCCACCGATGCGCCCTGCCCCAGGCCGCGCGCAACATAGTCGACTAGCAGCACCATCGCCGGCACCAGCCCGAGCGCGTTGGCGGCGTACTGCGCGTACAGCACGCGCAGCGCGGACTTGTGCGTGTGCAGCGCGTGGTCCGCGGCGTGATGCCCGGCCGCCGTGGCAGGCGGCAATCCCGCAGGCGCATCGCCCGGCGGCCAGCCGAACCAGCTGAACGACGTCAGCAGCAGGGCCACCGCGCCCAGCCCGATCCACGTCTCGCGCAGGCCCAGCTTCAGCAGCTCAGGCACCAGCGTGCCCGACGCCGCAATGCCAAGCCCGAGCCCCAGGAAGATCATGCCGCTGACAAACCCGCGCCGAGCCGGGGCGATATGCGGCAGGATCGCCGTGGCCACCAGCACCATGATCGCGCCGCCCGACAGCCCCGACAGGAAGCGCCAGCCGAAGAACCAGCTGACCGACACCGGGAACGCGCAGGCAAAGAAGGCGATGGTGGCAATGACCATCAGCCAGCGCAATGCATGGCGGTTCGACAACCGCGCAGCCAGCGGCCGGCCCAGCAGCGCGCCGGCCAGATAGCCCGCGAAGTTGGCGGCGCCCAGTGTCACCACGTCCGACGCGCTGAACCAGTGCGCCTGGATCAGCGGCGGAATCAGCGGCGTATAGGCAAAGCGTGCCAGGCCGATGGCGACAAGGCTGGCGCACAGCCCGGCCAGCGCGGCATACATCGCGCGGGCATCGAGTGTGGCGTCGGAGGGCGGTGCCGAAGTGGCGGCATCGTGAGACATGGGAGAACTCCTGAGAACGAGCGTGGCCACCACGCAGCGGCAGCTGCGCGTCGGCAGGGAAATTTCAATCGGGAAAGCGAGCGCGCCAGCGGCGCGGCGCGTCAGTGAGGCGGTGTCGGCTGTGTTGGCTGTGTTGACCTCAGGCCCAGCATCGCCAGCGTCGGCCGTACGGAAGCCTCCAGCGTGGCGCGGTCCGCCATCAGGCGCGATAGCACCCGCAAGCCGACCTGCACGGTCAACAACATCGCCGACACATCGGCGGGATCGTGCGACGCGGGCACCGTGCCCGCGGCCTGCGCGGCGCGCACGGTTCGCTCGAAGAAGGCGCGCAGCGTGGCCAGTTCATCGGCCACCACGCGCCGGAGTTCCGGATCCTCCTGCGAGGCATCCAGCGCGGCGTTGATCAGCATGCAGCCGCGATGCCGTGGATCGCTCGTCGCACGCTCCACGCTTTCGGCGAAGAACACCACCAGCGCCTGATCGGGCGGCAGCGTGGATTCCATCCGCGCAATGCGTTCGCGCAGCGTGCGGTTCAGGTAGTCGTCCAGCGCCAGCAGGAACAACGAGCGCTTGTCGCCAAACGCGTTGTAGAGGCTGGGCTGCGTCAGCCCCATCGCCTGGGTTAGCTCGCGCGTGGACGTGGCCTGGTAGCCCTTGGCCCAGAAGGCATCCTGCGCGGCGGCGAGCGCCGCATCGGCATCGAATTGTCGTGGTCTTGCCATCCTCAACCTGTTTTGTATCGTTCAGTACGGAATGAATTATAGAGCGGACGATACAAAACGCAAGGCCGGTTTCGGATGACATCGAAAAGCGATGCGACAGGCGCCCGGCGTCGCACTCAGGCGGCCCTTTGATCGCTCGCAAACCCCTCGATGCGAACGGTTCGTATTATCCGGCTCTTCCATCAAATCGATGCCAGTGGCGGAACCGCCCTCGCTGGCCGCAGAACGCCGATTAGCCAAGTCATTCCAGCAACCCAAAGCAGACGCTGCTCTCAAGTCGCGCCTGGCACCGGAAAACCGGCATCCACGGTTCATCGACGCAAAGGAATGGTAATAATGGGAAGTGAAATGAAGCGCCACCTGTTGGTCACCGACTGAAAGGCTCCCGACGGGCATAGGCCCGAACGTCGCGCGGATCGACGTCGCGCAAAGAAAACAAGGCCGTCCGGCGCGAGCGCGTCGGACGGCCTTGTCATGCCGGCAACCCCGAGCGTGTTACTGGCTCAGCTTCGTCACGGTCAGCCTGGGATCCGTGGCGACGGCCTGCTCCGAGAACGGCAGCGAGATCCAGCGCTTGGCCGAGAACTGCTGCATCTGGTCCCACGCGTGCGGCGAGGCCGGATCGATCGACTGGCCGTACACCAGCAGCGCCTGCGCCACCGGGCCGTTGTCGTCGAAGCCCACGGTCTGCACGTAGCTGGTGCCGAAGTAGACCTGCATGCCATCGGCCGAGACCGGCTTGCTTTGCAGCTTGTTCAGCACGCCCTCGTACTCCTCCCCGCCATGCAGCGGGATGCGGCCGTTCGGCGACTTCGCGGCCTGGACCTCGCCCAACGGCGCGTCCAGCGCAAAGCCGGCCTTGTGCATGGCCTGCACCGCGTCTTTCAGCGCCTTGAACACCGCCGCATTGAGCTTCGCATCCTGCATATGCAGGCCGCGCGGCGTGTTGACCGGATCGGCGGGATTGAAGGCGACGGCGTAGATGTTCGGGATCGTATGGGCACGCATCCAGAACTCGCGGAACAGCGGCGCGGCACGGCTTTCCAGGTTGCTGCGGCGGTCCCACTTGCGCAGCGCCGCGCAACCATCGCGCAGATCCCCGTCGGCCAGCACGGCATTTTCGCCACAGGCGCGCAGCAGGTCGTCGAGCACCAGCTCCGAGGCCAGGTTGCGATCGCGGAACAGCACCGCCTGCAGGCTCTCCACATCGAACCGGTTGCCGGGCAGGCCATCCACGCCTGACAGGCGCTTGCCGATTTCCATCAGACCCACGCGGGTGCGCAGCCGCTGCGGCACCGCCTGCGGCCCCAGCACCGGCGAGAAGCCTTCAAGCTTCTGCGCGGGGTTGGTCAGCCACGAACTGTCGTTGCTGTTGGCCACGAAGTCGTCGCGTATCAGCACCGGCATGGCCGACGGCGGCACCAGCCCCGGCACCGGCGACGCCGCATCGACGGTCCAGTTGCACTCCCCGCGCGAGCCGTCAAGCAGCACCATGCCCGTACCGATCATCAGCTTCTTCGCCAGCACCGCGCCATCGCCGGCCGGCGCGCACTGGCCCAGCATGGCGGTGGAGACATTCGGCGTCACCGACACGTCGGCAAACATCGCGCGGCCCGTGCGATCCGTGGCAATGGTGTTGACCCACGGAATGCCGAGGTTGCCGATGGCATCGCGAATCTCGCCGACGTTCGTCGCACGGGCGATATTCAGCCACGTGTCGATCGACCGCGTGTTGTTCCGGTTGGCATCGCGCAGCGTGTAAGCCTTCTGCGCCGTCCACGGCAGCCCGGCGGCCGGCATCGACAGCACCGGACCGTATTCGGTCATGTAGAACGTATGGGTGCGCGACTCCGTCCGCCCATCCGCCAGCCGCGCCGTGTAGCGGACCGTCTTCGTGGTCATCTTGTGCGGCTTGCCGTCGATCAGGTAGGTCGTCGGGTCACCCTCGGCCAGTTTCAGCTCGAACAGCGTGAAGCGGCGCGCGGTGGACACCGTATGGGTCCACGCCACGTCCTTGTTGAAACCAATGCTGATGATCGGGAACGAGGCGATCGACGCGCCCATCACGTCCATCTTGCCCGGCACGGTCAGATGCGCTTCGAAGAAGCGGTTGGTCGTGGTCCAGGGGAAGTGCGGGTTGCCGAGCAGCAGCCCCTTGCCATTGGCGGTGGCCGACTTGCCAAAGGCCCAGCCGTTGCTGCCGATGGGCGGGTCGAGCAGTTGCAGGTCACGATTGACCGCATCGAAATCGATGGCGGCGACGTCCAGCGTTGCCGGCACGGCGGCGGCCTTCGCAGCGGCCGGCGGCGCCGCGGCCACGATGCCGGCCGCAAGCGCGCCGGCGCTGGCCTGGATGCCTTTCTCCTCCGCCAGGCGGGCCATATCCAGCGCGGTGATCGGGCGCACCCACGCCGCGTTGCGGCAGGCGGCCGGGCGCTGCGACGGCGGGGTATCGCGCAGGTAGCGGTTGTAACCGGCGATGTAGCCCCGCAGGAGTTCACGAGCTTCGGGCGATTGATTCGATACGCTGGCCTGGATCGCCTCGTCGTCGATGATAGCGCGGAAGAACGCATCGGCGTCGCTGTTGCGGAGGCGCTTGAAGGAGACCTCCGTGGTCTCGTCCGCCCCGAACGTCGCGGAGCGCTCGCCGCTCACGGTCACGACCTGGTCCGCCATCAGGCAGACGTTTTCCTGCGCATAGGCGTAGGCCATGCCGAACGCGACGCCGGCATAGTCGTTGGCGCGAATATGCGGAATACCGAAGGACGTGCGCCGGATTTCGGCGGACAGGCCTTGCTCGCTCCAGTTGCCACCCCCGGTTGCGCAGCCTGCCAGGGCCGCGGCCGCCAGCGCGGCGGTGCCGAGCACGGTTGCGCCTCGCGCGATGCGTTGCTTCATCTGTCTCTCTCCTGTTGTACGTATTCTTGTTGGGCGCAGGGGCGTCGCCACCCCTTGTCGCTGCTGGCAATGGTCGGGTAAATCGGGGCATGACAGATAGCGGGAATCCCGCCAGAATTGGCGTCATTCCCGCCACGCCCCCACGCCACCACCCCGCGCGCATGCCCACTGCCTACCTGCTCTGCTACCCGTCCAGCGCCATTTCCACGCTCGCGGTGGCGGCCGACACGCTGGCCATCGCCAACACGCTGGCCTCCATGCAGACGCGCAGGCGTGGCGGCGCGACGCCGTTTCAGTGGCAACTGGTCGCCGCCGAACCGGAGCGCTGGCATGCGGCGGCGGAGGTCATGCGGACGAAGGTCTCGGGGCTGCGGGCGCTGGCCGAAGCGGATGGCGACAGCCTGGTGGTCATCGCGCCGCCGCTGTTCGATCACATCGCCGGGCTGGAACTGCTGCTGTCAAAGATCGGCAGCGAACGTGCCGCCCTTGCCGGCGCCGCTGCCAATGGCGCGCTGCTGGTAGCGCCCTTCACGGCCGTGGCGTTGCTGGTCGGGATGACGCTGCCCGGACCGTGGCGCATGGCGGTGCCGTGGCTGATTGCCAACTGGATGCGGGCGGCGGAGCCCGCGCGCCGGCTGCCGGCCGACCAGGCGATCGTCCGCAGCGGCAACCTGCTCAGCGCACGCGCGATGGATCAGGTGCATGCGCTGATGCAGCAGGCCGTGGCCCAGACGGCCGGCAACGCGCTGGCGCGCACCGTCGGCAATACCCTGCTGGACCAGCCCGAGCGCGGCGCGGCGCTGGAGGTATGGCTGAAACACGGCGATCCGCCGCGCGAAAGCGTGGTGCTGCGCGCACGCCGGTATTTGCAGCAACATCTGGCCGAACCCTACGACCTGGCGCGGCTGGCGGCGGTGGCAGCCACCAGCGAACGCACCTTGCTGCGCCATTTCCTGAAATCGGTGGGGATGTCGCCGCTGCAGTTCCTGCACCAGCTTCGCGCCGAGCGCGCGTGCCATTTGCTGGAAGTCACCACACTGAGCCTGACGGCGATTGCCGAGCAATGCGGCTATCAGGACATGTCGGCATTCCGCACGCTGGTGCGCAAGCACACGGGGCTGCCGCCCGGCGCACACAGGCGCGCGCATTCCGTGCGCGCCGAGTTGCGCGCCTGAGCACGAAATCCGATGCGAACGACGTACGAAATGAAGCGGGAAATGGCACCCGGACCTCGGGGGAGAGGACCGGGACCGATCAGAACTTGGGAATGCGCAGCGTCTTGCTGATCATCAGCGAGCCCGACAGCACGAACAGCAGCGCCAGCGGATGCAGCGTGGCGGCGCCGATGGACCACGCGCCGCCGTACAGCGCGTCGCCGATGCGGCCCTCCACCGCGCACCACGCCAGGATGCCGGTCAGCACCACGCTGGTCGGGATCGGCGTGCCTTCGAAATACTTCACCTTGCCGCTGTCTTCGGCCAGCGTCTCCGCCGTGACGTTGAAGCGCGCCAGACGGCTGACACCGCAGCAGACAAAGTAGATCAGCGCCGCGAGGTCCCAGCCGCCGCGCATGCCGGCGGCAAACGCAAGCGTCGCGGGACCCACGCCAAACGAGATCACGTCAGACAGTGAATCGAGCTCCCGCCCCAGTGCCGAGTGGGCATGCCGCCAGCGGGCGATGCGACCGTCGAGCACATCGAAGATAAAGGCGGCCGGCGCCAGCGCGGCCGCGATGTAGAAATGTCTGAGCGAGGGCTCCGCCACGAAGTACATGGCAAAGAATACCGAGCCCATGCCGCACGCCGCGTTGGCCAGCGTAAAGAAGTCGGCCAACTGCAGATCGCGCAGCATCGAGAAATGCCGGGGGCGCTCCCGGGGCGTCGACATGCGACGGCTCCTTTGGCGGCGGATGCCGCTCAGAGCACCGTGTTGACGTGGTGGACCTGCGGCGGCGCCGAGAAGCAGTCGCCCACGAGCTTGCGCCAGGTCTGGAAGTCATCGGATTCGCGGAAATGGACCATATGGTCTTCCACGGTCTCCCAGGCCACCACCAGCGTGTAGTGCGACGGCTCCTCGATCCAGCGCTGCAGGTTCATGGCGTGGCAGCCGCGTGCGCGCAGGAACAGCGGTTTGGCCTGGGCCACGCCGGCTTCGAACTGTGCCTCCATGCCGGGCTTGATCGTGATCTGGGCGATTTCATGAATCATGGTGGTCTCTTGTCTGTTCAGGTTGGACAAACCGCAAAGCGGCGTGCCGTCTACCTTAGCAGATTTGCCTGCGAACGGCGCATGTGGGGGACCACCGCCCCTCATGCGCCGTGCGCGTCGTGTCAGGCATTGGCACCGTCCAGGTACGGGTCGATCGTGCGGCCCGGCGTACCGGATACGCCGCGCGTATCCATGCCGGCGAGCATGCGGGCACCATCAGTGAACGTATCGAGCTTGCGAGCGGGGTCGGACGAAACGCCGACGCGGTCGAGACCTGCGAGGGTGCGGGCACCGTCGGTGAACACATCGACGATCCGGGCGGGATCGGATGAAACGCCGGTGCGGTCGAGACCTGCAACGGTGCGGGCACCATCAGTGAACACATCGACCATCCGGGCGGGGTCGGACGACACGCCCGTGCGGTCCAGACCAGCGATGGTGCGGGCGCCATCGGTAAAGGCATCAACCTTTCCCGCGCGTGCGCCGTCCGTGAACGTATCGCGCATGTCCTTGCGCGCGCCGTCCGTGAAGGGGTCCGTCGAGCGGAAGTTGTAGCCGTACTTGTCGCCGGTGAAAGTGCTGTCGCGCGGGCCCTGTGCGTGGGCGGCGGTGATGGCGGCGAGCGAGGCGGCAACGACGAGAAGGGTCTTGGCAAAGGTGCGGGTCATGGCGAGTCTCCTGATGCAGGTGGTGGTGGAACAACGCGAGAGAATCTCCCGTTGGTCGCCACGCTCTGCCCGCCCTTACAGCATTTCCTTCGCCGACTCGTATTTTTTTCCAGTGGCGCATCATCCACTGACCTTGTGCCGGGCCAGCCCCTGCAACAGATAGATCACCACCAGCGTGTTGGCGACGGCCAGCCCGACGTGCAGCCAGTTCGGGTGGCGGATCGCCTCATAGAGTTCGACGGGGATATAGATGCCGCCGGACCACACCCCGATCCAGTTGCCCCAGGCGCGACCCCGCCACAGTCCATAGGCTTCCGCGAAGCGCATCAATGCGTACACGGCCGCCGAGCCGCCAATGGCCCACAGACGGCCATCGGTCGGATGCGCCAGCAGTGACAGGAAAATGGTCGGATACCGGCTGGCCGGGTTGATATGGAAGCGGCTGACGATGGCCTCGGCCAGCGCCTGCGCATCGCGATGCAGCAGCGCCACCAGGCCGATGCCTGCCAGGATGACCAACGCGCCCTTGGCGGCCTCGAACAGGGCGATCGATTTCAGGCCCAGCTGGGTGCTGGCTTGTGCCATGACGGGAATCCGGGAAGTCGACGAAGTCGCCATTGTGCAACATCGCCGGCGCCACTTCCCGTCCCGCGTTTCAGCGCTGCCGCTCCACCATCGGACCGGCGGCGTCGATGCCGCCGCCCGCTTCGATGGGGCCATCCACGGTAATCGGACCATCGACGTGAAGATCGCCGTGCACGACCATCGAACCGTGTACCGTCAGGGGCCCATGAAACACCTTGAGCAGTGACCGCTCCGGGGGGCGCGGATAGCCGCGCCCCGGCGACGAAAACCACGCGGCGGTCACCGGCCCCTGGGCATAGACGCTGCCATCGACGCTCAGCGTGCCGTGGACCGTGACCGGCCCCTTGACGTGAGCCGAGCCGCCCACCGCGATCGAACCGGTGGTCGATGGCTGCGCATCCGCCGATGGCGGCAACGCCGCACCCAGCAGCGCGCAAGTCATGGCAATGAGGATTCTGGATGTCATGGTGCTAGGTTCCTCCTTCCAGCCTGGCCTTGAGGCGCCGTACGGCCTCCGCCGATTCACTGTCCACGCGCTGGCGCAGCGCCACCCAGTTCAGCAACGAAAACAGCAGCGTGGGAGCGCGATAGGTGAACTCGCGTTCGAATCGCGTACCCTGCCCGTCCGGCGTCAGGGTGTAGACCACGGTGCCGGCGGCCCGGCCGTCGATTTCGCCTTCAATCGCCCACGCGCGCGGCGCCTGCCGGTTCGCGACGGTCCAGACCACGGTGCCCTCTCTCCCGGCCACGCGGAACGCTTCGGTCACGCGTTCGCCAGGACGCAGCGAATGGTCCGTGGCGCCCGTGACGCCCAGTGAGGAGGGATGCCAGAGTGGCCAGTTGGCCGGCGTGGAAACGTAGTCGAAGACGACCGCCGGCGGGCGGTCAATCGTGACTTCGCTATGGATGCGGGTGAGCGGTTGCCAGGGCAGTGGCACGAACAATGCCGCGACGATCACGACGATCGCCACCAGCACACGAAACAATCCCGGGCGAGAGGTCATGGCACAGACGCTCCGTTGCGCCAGCCTCGAAAAGAAAACTGGCGCGATGTATCCAGTGTAGTGCTCCGGATACATCGCGCCAGCCCTGCCCGCTAGGGGCTTACGACTTGTTACGGCTTTGTGGGTCGCACCGCGTCGGGCGCGACCTTGCGCTCGCTCAGTTGGCAGCCTTCTTCGCAGCGCCCGCGTCATTGACCGCCACCGCTTCCGGCAACGGCCCCCAGCCACCGCCGAGGCTGCGCACCAGCGACACCGTCGCCGCGGCACGCAAACCCGCCACAGCGTTCGCGTCGCGCTGCGACTGCAGCACGGTGCGATCGGCATCGATCACGGTCAGGTAGTCGACCGCGCCGGCGTCGTAGCGGCTGCGCGAGGTGCGTTGCGCACGCTTTGCGCCCGCCAGTGCGCTGTCCAGCGCCGCGCCCTGCTGGCTCAGCCAGCGTACATCGGCCAGGCTGTCCTCGACTTCCCGGAAGGCCACCAGCACGGTCTGCCGGTAGCGCGCCACGCTTTCCTCGTGCGCCGCACGCGCGCCCACAAGGTTCGAGCTGTTGCGGCCACCGTCGAACACCGTCTGCGCGATCGTCGACCCCACCAGCGGCCCGAGCATCCACGTGCGCGACGACCACTTGAACAGGTTCGACAGATCCGCCGATTCGAAGCCCAACAGCGCCGTCAGCGAGATGCGCGGGAAGAACGCGGCCTTCGCAATGCCGATGCGCGCATTGGCGGCTGCCATCTGCCGCTCCGCCGCCGCGATATCGGGACGACGTTCGAGCAACTCCGACGGCAGGCCCGGCGGCACGGCCACCGGCGCCGTATCGAACGGCCGCGCGGCCAGCGAGAACTGGGCCGGCGGCACGCCGGTCAGCACCGCCAGCGCATGCTCCTGATTGGCGCGGCGTCGCTCGATGCCGGCCAGGTCGGCACGCGCCGTACCGAGTTCGGCTTCGGCGCGGGCCGGGTCAAGGTCCGTGGTCTCGCCGGCGTCATAGCGCTTCTTCAGCAGCGACAGCGCATCCTCGCGCAGCTTGATCGTCGCGTTCAGCAGTTCACGATCGCTGTCCAGCGTGCGCAGCGCGAAATACGCCTGCGCCGTATCGGCCTGCAGGGCGAGCTGCACCGAGCGATACAGATCCGCGGCGCCCTGCTCTTCGGCACGCGCGGCGTTCACGCTGCTGGCCACGCGCCCGAACAGATCGAGCTCGTAGCTGGCGAACGCGCGCGCCTTGAGCACGGTCTGCGGCGCCACGCGGGTGCCATCGGGCAAGCCCTGCGACGCGGCCGAGGGCTGCGAGCGCGTCGGGTCCAGGCCCACGCTCAGCTGCGGATAGAGATCCGCCTCGGTCGCACCGGTAAAGGCACGCGCCTGCTTCAGGCGAGCCGCGGCGGCGGCCAGGTCCTGGTTGTTGCCGTTGGCGGCGACGATCAGGCGGTCCAGGTCGGCATCGCCGAAGACCTTCCACCACTCGCCGCGCTGCTGGCCCTCGGCCGGCGTGGCCGTCTTCCACTGCGCGCCTTCGGCCTGCGCGGCCTCGGCTTCCTTGTACGCCGGCACATTGGCGGTCTCGGGCACCTTGTAGGTCGGTGCCAGCGAGCAGCCCGCCAGCACCAGCGCGGCGGCCAGCGTGGCCAGGCGGGGCAGGTATTGCGTCATTGCGTTAGTCATATTGATGATCCTTACTCGGCGGATGCCACGGCGTGCGAGGCCGATCCATCCTGCTCGCGCGCCTCGCGGCGCTGGCCGCGCGTGGCCCACAGGCGCAAAGCCACATAGAACACCGGCGTCAGGAACAGGCCGAAGAACGTCACGCCCAGCATCCCGGCGAACACGGCCACGCCCATGGCATGGCGCATCTCCGAGCCGGCACCGGTGGACACCACCAGCGGCACCACACCCATGATGAACGCGAACGACGTCATCAGGATCGGGCGCAGACGCAGGCGGCTGGCTTCGATCGCGGCCTGCACCACCGTTCGGCCGTGATGCTCCAGTTCCCGGGCGAATTCCACGATCAGGATCGCGTTCTTCGCGGACAAGCCCACCAGCACGATGAAACCGATCTGCGTGAAGATGTTGTTGTCACCACGCGTAAGCCAGACCCCGGTCATGGCGGCCAGCAGGCTCATCGGCACGATCAGGATCACGGCCAGCGGCAGCGTCAGGCTCTCGTACTGGGCGGCCAGCACCAGGAACACCAGCAGCACGCACAGCGGGAAGATCCACACGCCCGCGTTGCCGGCCAGGATGTCCTGATAGGTCAGCTCGGTCCATTCGAACTTGATGCCCTTCGGCAGCGTCTCGGCGGCAATGCGCTCGGCAGCGGCCTGCGCCTGACCGGACGAGAAGCCCGGCGCGGGGCCACCGTTCATGTCGGCGGCGGTGAAACCGTTGTAGCGGATCACGCTGTCCGGACCGAAGCTCTGCTTGACCTTCACCAGCGACGACAGCGGCACCATTTCACCGGCGGCGTTGCGCGTCTTCAGCTGCAGGATGTCCTCCCCATGCTGGCGGAACTGCGCGTCCGCCTGCACCTTGACCTGATACGTACGGCCGAACTTGTTGAAGTCGTTGACGTACGCGGAGCCAAGATAGGTCTGCAGCGTATCGAACACATCCGTCACCGGCACGCCGAGCTGCTTGGCCTTGGTGCGGTCAAGCTGCACGTCCAGCTGCGGCACGTTCACCTGGTAGTTGCTGAAGATGCCAGCCAGCTCCGGCGTGGCGCGCGCCTTGCCCATGAACGCGTTGGTCGCATCGAACAGCGCGTCATAGCCCAGCGCCGCACGATCCTCGATCATCAGCTTGAAGCCGCCGATGGTGCCCAGGCCCTGCACGGGCGGGGGCGGGAACACCGCGATGAACGCATCCTGGATCGACCCATACTGCTTGTTCAGGTCGGCCGCAATCGCATTGCCCGACAGCTCCTTGCTCTTGCGCTTGTCGAATGGGTCCAGCGTGACGAACACGATGCCGGCGCTCGGGCTGTTGGTGAAGCCATTGATCGACAGGCCCGGGAAAGCCACCGCCGATTCCACGCCCGGGTGCTTCAGCGCGATGTCCGACATGCGGCGGATTACGTCCTCGGTGCGGTCCAGCGTGGCGCCGTCAGGCAGCTTGGCAAAGCTCACCAGGTACTGCTTGTCCTGCGCCGGCACGAAGCCCTTCGGCACCATCTGGAAGACGCCCCACGTGGCCACCAGCATCAGCGCGTAGACGCCGAACACCGAGCCCTTGCGACGGATCACGCCCTTCACGCCACGGCCGTAGTTCTCGGCGCTGCGGCCGAAGAAGCGGTTGAAGCCGGCGAAGAAGCGGCCCAGCACGCGGTCCATCGCGCGCGACAACCAGTCCTTCGGTGCGTCATGGCCGCGCAGCAGCAGGGCCGACAGCGCCGGCGACAACGTCAGCGAGTTGAAGGCCGAGATGATCGTCGAGATCGAGATCGTCAGCGCGAACTGCTTGTAGAACTGGCCGGTCAGGCCCGTCATGAAGGCCAGCGGCACGAACACGGCAATCAGGGTCAGCGCGATCGCGATGATCGGGCCGCTCACTTCGCGCATGGCCTTGTACGTCGCTTCCTTGGGCGATAGCCCCTCTTCGATGTTCCGCTCGACGTTTTCCACCACCACGATCGCATCGTCCACCACGATGCCGATTGCCAGCACCAGGCCGAACAGCGACAGCGCGTTGATGGAGAAGCCGAATACGTGCATCAGGCCGAACGTACCGACGATCGACACCGGCACCGCCAGCAGCGGAATGATCGACGCGCGCCAGGTCTGCAGGAACAGGATCACCACCAGCACCACCAGCGCGATGGCTTCGAACAGCGTGTGAACCACCGCCTCGATGCTGTGACGCACGAACTGCGTGGGGTCATAGACGATGCTGTAGTCCACGCCTTCCGGCATGTTTTCCTTGAGCTCCTGCATGGTCTTGCGCACGTCATCCGAGATCTGGATGGCGTTGGAACCCGGCGACTGGAAGATCGGCAGCGCCACGGCGGACTTGTTGTCCAGCAGCGAGCGCAGCGCGTATTCCGATGCGCCCAGTTCGATGCGGGCGATGTCCTTCAGGTACGTCACGGCACCGTCGGACGAGGTCTTGACGATGATGTCGCCAAACTCTTCCACGGTCTGCAGACGGCCTTGTGCGTTGACCGACAGTTGCAGGTCGGTCCCCGGCAGCGACGGCGACTGGCCGATCACCCCGGCCGCCACCTGCACGTTCTGCTCGCGGATGGCGCGGACCACGTCGGACGCCGCCAGGTGGCGCTCGGCGATCTTCTCCGGATTCAGCCAGACCCGCATCGAGTAGTCACCCGAGCCGAACATCTGCACCTGACCCACGCCCTGGATCCGCGCCAGGCGGTCCTTCACGTTGATCAGCGCATAGTTGCGCAGGTACGTCATGTCATAGCGGTCGTTCGGCGAAACCAGGTGGACCACCATGGTCAGGTCTGGCGAGCTCTTGACGGTCGTGATGCCCAGGCGGCGGACGTCCTCCGGCAAGCGCGGCTCGGCTTGCGAGACGCGGTTCTGCACCAGCTGCTGTGCCTTGTCCGGATCAGTACCCAGCTTGAAGGTCACGGTCAGCGTCAGCGTGCCGTCGCTGTTGGCCTGCGAGTTCATGTAGAGCATGTCCTCGACGCCGTTGATCTGCTCTTCCAGCGGCGTGGCCACCGTCTCGGCGATCACCTTCGGGTTGGCGCCCGGGAACTGCGCGCGCACCACCACCGAAGGCGGCACCACTTCCGGGTACTCCGAAATCGGTAACTTGAACATCGAGATGGCGCCGATCAGGAAGATCAGCACCGACAACACGCCCGCAAAAATCGGGCGATCGATAAAGAATTTCGAGAGATTCATCTTGGTCTCGGCGAAAACCCCCCCTGGCCGTCCGCCGGAGCGGACGCCATGTGGTGCAGCGGGGGAAAAAATAGGCTAGCGGTGCGGGCGGAGCGGGGCTCAGCTCACTTGCCCGGCCGACGGCTTCTTGTCGTTGTCGCTCACGACCTGGCCGGCAGGCTTTTCAGCGGGCTTGCCGTACGCGGCCTGCTTGCGATCGGGCGTATTGCCGCGCGGCTCCAGTTCGCTGCGATAGGCCATCGACACCGGCTTGGGCGCCACCGTGACACCGGGGCGCACACGCATCAGGCCATTGACCACGATGTTCTCGCCCGGCTGCAGGCCCTTGCGGATCACGCGCAGCCCTTCATACGACGGGCCGAGGTCCACTTCGCGATACTCCAGCTTGTTGGTCTTGTCGACCACCAGCACGAACTTCTTGCCCTGGTCGGTGCCGATCGCACGATCGTTGATCAGCACGGCGGGATGCGGCGTGCCGCCACCGAGCTTGACCTTGGCGTACAGGCCCGGCAGCAGGCGTCCATCCTCGTTGTCGAAGATGGCGCGCACACGGATGGTGCCGCTGCGCGTATCGAGCCGGTTGTCGACCGAATGAATCTTGCCCTTGTGCGGGTTGCCGTCCTCGTTGGCCAGGCCCAGGAACACCGGCAGGTCGTTCTTGCCGCCGCCGGCACCCGGCGCCGTGTAGCGCAGGTAGCTCTGCTCATCCACATCGAAGCTGGCGTAGACCGGGGACACCGACACCACCGTGGTCAGCGCCGGGGACGCCGCACCGGCGGCCACCAGGTTGCCCACCGTGATCTCGGCACGCGACACCTTGCCCGCGACCGGGGCAACGATGCGCGTGTAGCCCAGGTTCAGCCGGGCCACCTCCAGCGCGGCCTGCGCGCCGCGCACGTCGGCCGTGGTTTCGCTCGCGGCGTTGATCCGCTCGTCGAATTCGCGGCGCGAGATCGCGTTGTCGTCCAGCAGGCGCTGCGCACGGATCTTTTCGGACTGGGCATGCGAGGCGCGGACCTGCGCGGCAGCCACCGCGGCTTCGGCGCGGGCGACTTCCGCCGCATACGGGCGAGGATCGATGGTGAAGAGCGGATCGCCCTTCTTCACGATGGAACCCTCGCGGAAGTGGACCGTTTCGATGGTGCCGGAAACACGCGGGCGGATTTCCACTCGATCCACGGCTTCCAGCCGGCCGGAGAATTCATCCCATTCGGTGATGGTCTGGCCCACGGCCGCCGCGACTTCCACGGGAGCCGCCGGCGGCGGGGTGTTGGCCTGGGCTTCCCCGCCATGCCAGGGCCGCAGCACCGAGGTGGCCACGCCGGCGCCAAGGACTGCCACGATGGCAATGGCGATCAGCGTGCGTCGAGACTGATGATTCATTTTCTTCACTCCGTATTTCTGTCGGGTTTTCTTCAACTGGAAAAGCAAAAGGCCGAACGCGTCCCGCCGGGCCTGCGAGGCCCGGAAATCAGGGGAAATAAGGGTTCGTCCCGGCCGGGATGACCGGGGCTATGCCAATACCGCTGCCAGCCTCAAAGGGCGCTGACGAGGAAACTCCGGACGCTTACTGATTGCTTCTCGCGCCGGGCCGGCGTTCGGGCCGGTTATGAGGCGTCGTCGGCCTGTGCGAAACATTCGCGCAGGAACCGCGCACCTTCGTTGACCCATGCCTGGCACTTCTCATGGGATTGTTCCACCCCGTCGCCGCAGCCACCGGGCATGATCAGAGTCCTGGCCGGAATGCCGGCCTTCACGAGCCGCGCGGCGAACGCTTCGCCTTCGGCACGCAACGCATCCTGTTCGGCCACCTGCACCAGCGTCCGGGGCAGCCCCACCAGGCGGGAGGCCAGTGCCGGCGCGGCATACGGGTGCACGCTGGCGGCCGGCGTCGGGAGATAGTCCCGGTAGTTGCAGGCCAGCCGGCGCAACATTTCCATCGGCACCTGCCCCTTGGCGGCCATCGACGCATGCTGCAGGCACGGGTCCGTCACGGGCCGGATCAGCCACTGGCCGACCGGCTGGGGCATGGCGCGGTCGCGCAGCATCTGCGACAGCGCAATCGCCAGGTTGCCGCCGGCTTCCTCGCCGACCAGCGCAAAACGAAGCTTGTCCAGCTTCAGGCGGCGCGCATGCTTGATCACCCACGCCACGGTATTGACCGCATCTTCGGGCGCCGCCGGGAACGGGTGATCCGGGGCCAGCGAATAGGCTGGCGTCACCACCACGGCCGGGACCGACTCCGCCAGGTCCCGCACCAGTTGCCTGGCCGCATCCACGCCACCGTCCACAAAGCCGCCCGTGTGCAGGTACACCAGCCACGGCAGCAACGCGGCCCCGGCTCCCGGCGCGTAACCGGCCGGATAGCACACGCAGACCTGTATCTCGCGGTCTCCGCTGGAAACGATATGCTGGTCCACACGCCCTTCTCCCTTGCCTGCGGCCGACGTTGCGGCGGTGGTACGGGGGGACACGGTCTTGGACATGGTGGGTACGACGCCTGCACGGGCCGCCGATACTGTGTTGCGATGCAACGGATTATGGTGATTGACAGCAGTGGGATAAAGCAACAGATTGCCAACTCACTGTTTCTGGAGTGGAATAATCAGCGAAGTGAAACCACACGTCTTGGCAAGGACACCCGAAATGTGATTCACTCCGGTCCTTCGGTGTGCGCGCGACGTGGGGAACAGCGCGGCGCCGAGCCCCCAACCCTCCACCCCTCCCCGCTCCGGCCGCCACTGGCGGACCGCCGGCAGCCAATCCAGGCCGCGCACTTGACATGCAGCAGAGCCGCTCCCGCCAGACACCATCCTTCGGAACGTAGTAGCCCGGTCTCACCCCTTTCGGAAGCAACATCATGGATCGTCTTGTCTCTATGCAGGCATTCACCCGGGTGGTGGATGTCGGCAGCTTTGCGCGCGCGGCGGAGTCTCTGGACCTCCCCAAGGCAACGCTCACCCGGCTCATCCAGAACCTGGAAACCCATCTGGGCGTCAAGCTGCTGCACCGGACCACGCGTCGCATCAGCGTGACCACGGATGGCGCCGCCTATTACGAACGCTGCGTGCGCATCCTGGCGGATGTGGACGAAGCCGAGCAGTCCCTCACGCGACACAACAACTCGCCGCGCGGAACACTGGCGGTGGACACCACCGCCGGACTGGCCCAGATGGTGCTCGTTCCCCACCTGCACGACTTTTTCAACGCCTATCCCGAGCTGAAGCTGGAGCTGACCATCAATGGCAAGCCCATCGACCTGCTCAAGGAAGGCGTGGACGTGGTGCTGCGCGTGGGTACGCTCGATGAAAACATGGTGGCGCGGCGTATCGGCCAGCTGAAGCTGGCCTACTATGCATCGCCCATCTACCTGCGGCGATTTGGCACACCGGGCGACCTCACGGAGTTGGCCCAGCACAAGGGCGTCAACTACCTGTCCAACCGGACCGGACGCGAAATGCCCTGGACGCTGACACGTGGCGGGGAGCGCAGCGAAATCCTGCTGCCGTCGGCCATCTCGACCAATGACGCCGACGTCTACGTGGGCTGCACGCTGGAAGGCCACGGCATCGCCCGCATTGCACGCGCGATGGCGGAGCCGTACGTCAACAGCGGGCGATTGGTGGAAGTCATGGCCGACTGGCAAACCGACGAGTTGCCGATCTCCGCGATGTATCCGCAGAACCGGCACCTGTCCGCCAAGGTCCGCGTGTTCGTCAACTGGGCGGCCGACGTGTTCTCGCGCCATCCGCATTTTGGTGCGGTACCCCAGCAGCTAGCCGCCGCCTGACGCGAAAGGCAACGACTCCCGAAACACCCCCCGCGCGGGGGTGGTCCTTCACGCTGCCACACAGCCGCTCACTGGCGGCCGATCTCCTGCAGCATGCGCGTCATCAGGTAGAGGCGCGGCACGATCGAGTCGAGTTCGATGTACTCGTCGCGTGCGTGATAGCCAAACCCTGACAACCCGAAGCTTTCCAGCACCACCGCCTTGCCGGAGCGACCGGCGTAGCCCGCATCCGTGCCGCCGCCCGTGCCGGGAATCAGCATCAGCGTGCGCCCGTCCAGTTCGGCATAGATCTGCTGGGCGCGCCGAGCCAGTTCCTTCGCGCGCGCATCGGCGACATAGGCGGGACGTCCCTCCTCCATCGTCACCGTGGTCTGCGTATCCGGCACCAGATGGCCGGCGCTGACCTTCTCCTGCAGGGCCGCCTGCAATTTTTGCGCGGCGCCGCCGGCCGTCACGCGCACGTCGCCGAACGCGCTGGCCGTCTCCGGGATCTGGTTACGCGCATCGCCCGCCTTCGCCGTCGTCCAGTTCAGTTGCGACCCCGGCACGGTGGTGGCCACGTCGCGCGTTTGCTGCAGCTGGTAAGCCAGCTCCAGCAGGGCGTTGCGGCCCAGCTCCGGCGCCGCGCCCGCATGCGACGACCGGCCCTTGACGCTCATGGTCGCGGATGCGGTCCCGGCCGCGCCGAGCAGCAGCGACTCGGACTTCGCCACAGCCTTGGCGACGTTCGGCTCGCAGGACAGCACCACGTCATGCTGGTCGGCCAGCGCGGCGATGGTTTCGCCCGATCCCACCGACCCCACCTCCTCGTCCGAATTCAGCAGCACCGTCAGTTGCGCATAGTCGTTCCAGCCCTTCGCCTTGAGGATTTCCAGCGCGTGCAGGATCACGGCGATGCCGCCCTTGTCGTCGGCGATGCCCGGGCCGTACAGGCGGTTTCCCTCCTCGCGGATCGGCTGCGTCGCGAGGATATTGGCCGGATACACCGTGTCCATATGGGCGATCAGCATGATGCGCCGCTTGCCGGTGCCCGTCAGCGTTGCCTTGACCATGCCGCCGGCGCCGCGCGTCGCCGGCAGGCGCTCGACCTTCGCACCCAACGCGGCGAGGCGCTTGCCGGTGAAGGCCGCCATCCGTGCGAGCCCTTCGCCGTCGGCGCTGCCGGATTCGATCGACACCATGTCCTTCAGCGACTGCACCACGGCCGGCTGGGCCGCACGCGCGGCGTCCAGCAGGCCGGCGTCGGGGCCAGCGGCCATGGCGCTGCCGCAAGCGAAGGCTAGGGCCGCGGCGACAGCAATGCGACGAAGGGAAAGCGGCATGAGATCTCCTGTTCTTGTGCAGTTGGAAACCTCGGATGCTAGCGCTTGCACGGTCTTCGGGGGAGCGTCAATCTGGCCGATTCACGGGCCAATCCCGCCACGCACGCCGTCTCCGTCGGACTTCGCGCAGACGCCACGTGTGGAATGTGCCCGCGTGCTTGTCGGGGTAACGCTGCGCGGCAAGCGGTTTCTCGACGCTGCCTGCAGCGACAGTCATTGCGCGGCGTTCCGACTGCGATTGGGGAGCAATGAACCTGTCGATGCTGGGCGCCGCGCGCGCCTGGTATTTGCGCGCCAGGCATTTGCGCGGTTTACCTTGTGTGCAAGGCGGCCGCACTGACACATGGAGGAGGTACCGGCTGCCCGGCGGGAGGATCCCGCGGACAGCCCGGGGGCGAGCAAGACAGCGCGTTGCGCGCTAGCTGCTCAAGGCAACGTGATTGACGACGTTTTCCACGCCCTGCACATACCAGGCGTCGCGCTCCACCTGCTTACGCGCGCCCTCGCTGGACGCATAGCCGTCCAGCGTCACCACCTTGTTCTCCGTCCGCACTCTGATGCGCGCGGCATCGACAAAGGGATCGGTCTCCAGCACCAGTTGCAGGGCTTCGGTGATTTCCTCATCGCTATCGCGCTCCGCAGGCGCCACGACCAGATCATTGACCACGCAGCGGCAGCCACGTGACCACCATGCCAGCACGCCCGCCAGCCGCATGTGCGAGAGGCTGATCACCTGCCCGTTCAACGTCACGACACCGTCGCTCGCGAATACCTCGATCCATCCGCTGCGCTCCCCCACGGCCTCGCGGACCGGCTCCACATGCCCTTTCACCTTCGCGCAGATCTTGCAGTTGCGAAAGTCGATCGCGTTGAGCAATCGCTCGCAGACGGCATCGCGCAACTCGCCGTCCCCCACGGGCGGGCTGCCATCCGTCACGCGCAGGTGATCGATCACGGTCGTTACGCCCTCCACGCGCCGCAGTTGCGCAGCCGCCAGGGTCTTGTCCACGATATGAGCCACTTCTCCTTCTAGGATCAGCGCGCCGTCAGAGATGCGCAGGTTAATAATGGGATGGATGTGGTGACCGTGATAAGGCACATGCGCCAACGCGGCACGGGCCTGCGTCAGCACAGCTTCGCTACTCTGCATGATGTCTGTCTCCCCATTGGACGTGGAGATGGGATGGAGCGCGCCCCTGCCTGCGAGCACGCGTAGCGCGGACACGCACGGCGGAAGGCCGGGGTCCGTCTACGCATTATAGGTAGCGTGCCGGAGAGAAAGCGGGCCCATGCGTGCGACATCGACGCAATACGCGCGCCGTCATGCAGCCGCGTCCGACAACGCCCGTGCCGGGCGCTGTCCTCATGAACTGACGTGGGAAAGGACGCGGGAAGTGGTGTGGAAAGTGATGCGCGAAGTGATGCGGAAAGTCAGGAGCGAAGCGGCGCGGGCCGTCAACCGCCCACGCCGAGTGATCCAATCATCGCTATGAGGCCAGCTTCGCCTTCTCCTGGTTGCGCAGGATGAAGCGCTGCACCTTGCCGCTCGGCGTCTTGGGCAGTTCGGCCACGAACTCGATCTCGCGCGGGTAGGCGTGCGCGGCCAGCCGGTTACGCACGTGCAAGCGGAGTTCTTCCGCCAGTTCCGGCGATGGTGCATGTCGCGGGCCCAGCACCACGAATGCCTTGATGATCTCGGTACGCTCGGGGTCCGGCTTGCCGATGACGGCGGTCTCCACCACCGCCGGGTGCTCGATCAGCGCGCTTTCCACATCGAACGGTCCCACGCGGTAGCCCGACGTGGTGATGACATCGTCGGCACGGCCGATGAAGCTGATGCTGCCATCCGGGTTGAGCTCCGCGGAATCGCCGGTGAGGTAATACTGCTTGACGAAGCTGTGCGTCGGCGTGCCGTGATAGCCGCCAAACCAGCACATCGGCGATTGCGACATGTCCACCGCTAGCGTGCCCGGACTGCCCGGCGGCTGCTCGTTCATCTCGTCATCGACCACCACAACCCGGTGGCCCGGGCTGGAGAATCCCGCGGCGCCGGGGTGCACCGGGTGGCGCAGCGCGTGGTGATTACATAGCACCATGCCGAGCTCCGTCTGGCCGTAGTGATCGTGGATCGTGGTGCCGAGTTCGCTGGCGAACCAGCGGATGACTTCCGGATTGAGCGGCTCGCCCGCACTGCTGACCGCGCGCAGCTTGCCGCGCAACGGGCCTGAGGCGGCCTCCCCGCCGGCGATCAACAGCCGGTATGCGGTGGGCGATCCGGCGAGGTTCGTGATGCCGTACTTGTCGATGACACGGCAGGTGCTTTCCACGCTGAACGGGCCATCGTAGAAGGTGGTGGGATGGCCCAGCGCCAGCGGCCCCGTCACCGCGTAGTAGAGACCGTAGGCCCAGCCCGGATCGGCCAGGTTCCAGAACGCATCCTCGGGACGCAGGTCGATGGCGTCGCGCATATAGCCCATGAATGCCGCGATGGCTTTCAGCGGCACCTGCAGCGGCTTGGCCGGGCCGGTGGTGCCGGACGTGAACATCAGCAGGAAGGGATCGTCGCCCGTGCGCATCATCGGTGCGAACGCGGCGGGCTGGCGGTCCATTTCCGCCCAGAAGCTGAAGTCCCCGCGCACGATGCCACGGCCCTTCGCGCCGCCCACCGTCATGATCTCGGGGCAGCCCGCCACGTCATCGAGCTTGGCGCGATTGCCACCATCGGTGACCACGAGTTTTGCGCCCGACGATTGCAGGCGGTGTTCGATGGCCTTGGGGCCAAACGCGGTAAAGAGTGGCTGGTAGACCGCGCCGGCGCGCCAGGTGCCGAGGATCGTCGCGAGCAATTCTGGCGTGCGCGGCAGCAGCCCGGCCACGCGGTCGCCGGGCTGCACGCCCCGTGCACGCAGGAAGTTGGCGAAGCGGGCCGACAGCGCCTGCAACTGGGCGAAGGTATAGGTCTCCGCGCTGCCGTCGCGGCCTTCCCAGAACAGCGCGATGCGTCCCGGCAAGGCATGACGGTCACAGCATTCGATGCACGCGTTCATCGATGCGAGATTGCCATCAAGCTGGCTCCCGATCGTATCCGCATAGGAAAAGCCCGCCATGGCTTCAGCGTAGTCGCGCATTGCTTGTCTCCTGGATAATCGTGCGGGCGGTGTTGCCCCGCCATGCGCCCGAGTGTGGACGCGGCCGGCGGCGGAGGCAATAGCGGGAAACACCATGGTCCTTGACGCGTGCGGCCGGCACGCCGACGATAGACGCCCGAGCCGACCCTCCGGGAGCCCTGCGATGTGCACGAACTACGCGCCGGTACAGCAGCGGATATTGCGCGAGATCTTCGGCGTGGAGCCGCCGCCGGGGCTCTACAAGGAGGAGATCTATCCCGATTACGCGGCGCCGCTCATTCGCGCGGCCGTTGACGGTCCCCGTGAAAGCACGCTCGCCACGTTCGGCATGGTGCCGCGCACGCGCACGCCGCCCGGCGCGCGCCGCTACGACACGACCAATGCCCGCAGCGAGACCGTTGGGGAGCGCCCGACCTTCGCGAAGCCCTGGCGCCAGGGCCAGCTCTGCCTGGTGCCGGCGAGCGCGTTCTACGAATTTGCGTATCCCGAGGACGGCACGCCGGAATCGCCGGGTAAACCGGTGCGCTGGAAGATCTGGCTGCCGGAGACCGAGGGTTTCGGCATCGCCGGTCTCTGGCGAGCGTGGCCCGATGACGCCGTCTCGTTCACGTTGCTGACGGTCAACGCGGATTTGCATCCCATCCTGAATCGCATGCACCGGCCGGGGACGGAGAAGCGCTCAGTGGTCGTCGTGCCGGAGCCGGACTGGGACGACTGGCTGCGCTGCCGCGACCCGGAACTGGCGCGCAGCTTCCTGCGTCTGTTCCCCGCCGGGCGGATGCGTGCCGAGCCGGCGCCTGTGGTTGCGCCCGCGCGGTCCGCGGCGCCGCCCGCGGGGCAGGCAAGCGGCGAGGAGAGCGGCAGCAAGCGCGGCGAAAAGCCCGATCCGTCGGGAACGGGGTCCCTGTTCTGAGCCCTCCGACCTGAGCCCGGACCCCGTCCCCCATCTTCGCGGGCTCGCCCGCCGCCCCCCCTCACCGCCTCCGTCAGCTTCCGCACCCCGATTCCGCGCGCCTCGCAGCCCCCGATTGGGTGACGCGGGCGCCCCACTGACAGAGGGTGTCAGCCGTAGCGCTGGCTGCCCATACTGCCCTGATACCGGCCATCAGAGCCGGCTCAACCAGGTCAGAACAATGCAAAACGCAGTCTCTTTTGTCGGGTATGGTCTTGCCTTCCTGATCGCGGTGATCGTCGCCGCGCGCTGGATCTATCTTCATCACCCCGCGCTTCGGGAGCCGGAGTCCGGCGACACCAAACGCCCCGACCCGCCCACGCGACCGTTGTCACCGGACTGACATCCGGCCACTGTCCCCCGCCCTTTTCCCTTGCTCCGCGCGCCATCGCCGGCGACGCGGGAACTGCTGCCGTCCGCCGCTGCCTTAGCTTTTCCGCGCGCGCGCCGGCCTACCGGTGCGCGGCCTTCTGCTGCACAATGCGCCGGAGGGCGCCCTGCGCGCGGCATCCACAGAAAAATGAGGGATAACGGATGGCTACTTCCAACACATTGCCGGCGTGGACAGTCTGGGCGCCGCTGGCCGCCTGGGTCGCCTTTGGCGTGGGCGTCATGCTGCCGGGACACGGCTGGCTGATCGCGGTCATGGCGGCGGCACTGGCCGGCGCCGTGTTTTCGGCGGTGCACCACGCCGAGGTTGTCGCCCACAAGGTCGGGGAGCCATTCGGCACGCTGGTGCTGGCGATTGCCGTGACGGTGATCGAAGTGGCGCTGATCGTGTCCGTGATGCTGTCCTCCGGCCCGGAAAAGGCGGGGCTGGCGCGCGATACCGTGTTCGCCGCCGTGATGATCATCTGCAACGGCATCGTGGGGCTCTGCCTGTTCGTCGGCGGCCTGCATCATCGCGAGCAGGCCTTCCAGGCCCCGGGTGCCACCGCCGCGATGGCGACGCTGGTGGCGCTGCTGGTCCTGACGATGGTGCTACCCAATTTCACCAGCTCCATACCGGGGCCGGTGCTGACGTCGTCCCAGCTGGCGTTTTCCGGCGCGATGTCGCTGATCCTCTACGGGGCCTTCGTGTTCGTGCAGACCATCCGACACCGCGATTACTTCCTGGTCGAAGGCAGCTCGAACGAGGACGACCACGCGCCGCCGCCTCCGGCGCGCGTGGCCGCAGCCAGCGGCGCGTTGCTGGTCGTGTGCCTGGTGGCCGTCGTCGCGCTGGCCAAGATGCTATCGCCGTCGGTGGAAGCGGCCGTGCTGAACGCCGGCCTGCCGGGCGCCGTGGTGGGCGTGGTGATTGCTGCGCTGGTGCTGCTGCCCGAAGGCCTGGCCGCGATGCGCGCGGCGCGGCTGGACCGGCTCCAGACCAGCATGAACCTGGCGCTCGGCTCGGCGCTGGCCAGCATCGGCCTGACGATTCCGACCGTGGCGGCCGTGTTCATCACGCTGGGCCGGCCGCTGGAACTGGGGCTCGGCCCCAAGGAAATGGTGCTGCTGTTCCTGACGATGATCGTCTCGTCGCTGACGCTGGGGAGCGGACGGACCACGATCCTGCAAGGCGTGGTCCATCTGGTGATCTTTGCCGCCTACCTGTTCCTGACTATCGTGCCCTGATCCGCTGGCGACACGGCGGGCAACGCGGCAGGCGACGCAACCACGGCGGCTAGCGCTGCGCCAGGAAGCCGAGCACCGCGTCGCCGAACGCTTCCGGCAGTTCCCAGTTGGAAAGGTGCGCGGCCGACAGCGACAGGTAATACGCGCCGTCAATCGCCCCGGCCACCAGCCCGCCTTGCGCGGCCGTCGTCGCCAGATCGTGCTCGCCGGCAATCACCAGCACTGGCGCATCGATCTCCGGCAGCAGCGCACGCAGGTCCGCATCCCGCACGGCGGCGCAGTTGGCGGTGTAGCCATCGGCGCTCGTGGTCTCCAGCATCCGGCGCACGGGCGCCATCTCGTCGCGCCGGGTCAGCAGATAGTCCTCGGTAAACCAGCGCGCCAGCACGCCATCGACAATGGCGCTCATGCCGTCGCGTCGCACGGTCTCGATGCGCGTATCCCACACGGACGCGGGACCGATCAGCGCGGCGGTGTTGGCCAGCACGAACCGGCGGAAGCGCGCCGCGTGATGCCGCGCCAGCACCATGCCGGTCATGCCGCCCATCGACAGCCCACAGAAATGGGCGCGCTCGATGCCCGCGTGGTCCATGATCGCGATCACGTCTTCCGCCAGCTCATGCATGCCGAACGATGCCGCCGGCAGCGCGGAGCGGCCGTGCCCGCGCGTGTCATAACGCAGCACACGATACTGCGCGGTCAGCGCGGCCATCTGCGGGTCCCACATCTCGAGCGTGGTCCCCAGCGAGTTCGACATCACCAGCACCGGCTTGTCGCTGGCGCCTTCCAGTACGTAGTGGAGATTGCGGGTCGGCTCAGTCGGCATGGATGCCTCGCTCGCGAATCAGCGCGCCCCACTTGACCGTTTCCTTCGCCAGATGATCCTTCAGGCCCGCCGGCGTGCTGCCGATCGGTTCCGCGCCGATGCCCGCCAGCCGCTGCTGCACCGACGGCTTCTTCAGCGCGTCCAGCATCGCCTTGTTCAGCGCATCGATGACCGGCTGCGGCGTCCGCGCCGGCACGAACGCCGCAAACCACGGCGACAACTCATAGCCGGGCAAGCCCGCTTCCGCGACGGTCGGCACGTTCGGCAGCGCCGACGACCGCTTGCTCGTCGTGACGGCGATCGGCACCAGCTTGCCGCTGTCGATATGCGGCTTGGCGGAGGTGATGCTGTCGAACATATAGTCCACCTGCCCGCCGAGCAGGTCGGTCATCGCCGGGCCCGATCCCTTGTAGGGGATGTGGAGCAGATCCACGTGCGCCATCGACGTGAACAGCTCGCCGGCCAGGTGAATCGACGTACCGTTGCCGGCCGATGCATAGGTGTACTTGCCGGGCTTGGCGCGAGCGTTGGCGATCACCTCGTTGACCGTTCTGGCCGGCGTCTTCGCCTTGTTGGTCACCAGCACATTGGGGACCACGGCCAGCAGGGAAACCGGGGCGAAGTCCTTGACCGGGTCATAGCTGAGCTTGCCGTACAGCGCCGGATTCACCGCCATGCCGTTGGCCACGATGATCAGCGTGTAGCCATCGGCGGGGGCACGCGCCACCAGTTCCGCGCCAATATTGCCGCCGGCGCCGGGGCGGTTTTCCACCACCACCGCCTGGCCAAGCGTCTTCGCCATGTCCTCGCCCAGCGTGCGGGCAATATTGTCCATGGCGCCGCCGGCCGGGAACGGCACGATCCAGCGAATCGGATGATCGGGGTAGGCAGCGTGGGCAGCGCCAGATGCCAGTGCGGCGGCAGCGAACAGCGCCGCGCTCAACGACGAGAACTTCATTGTCTCCATTCCTTTTTCAGCGTGATCCGGTCAGCGGATCGACGAGGGGTGCCTGGCCAGCGGCGTGACGTGAATCTTCATGTAGGAGAACAGCGGCAGGCCGGACAGCAGCGTATGCAGTTCATCGTTCGATTCCACATCGAACACGCTGTAGTTGGCGTATTCGCCCACCACGCGATACAGCGCCTGCCACTTGCCCTGGCGCTGCAGGTCCTGCGCGTAGGCCTTTTCGCGGGCCTTGATCTCATCGGCCTGTGCGGCCGACATGTCGTGCGGAATATTGACGTCCATCCTGACGAGGAACAGCACGGTGGTCTCCTGAGTTGAATGTTCGGTGCGCGCCTTCAGGCGGCCTTGCGACGATAGTGCGCGAGCTTGTCTTCGTCCAGCGACAGGCCGAGCCCCGGCCCCTGCGGCAGGTGCAGCGCGAAGTCCTGGTAGGTGGGTCGCGCGGTGACTACGTCGTCCTTCAGCAACAGCGGCCCGAACAGCTCCGTGCCCCACGCCAGTTGCGGCAACGTGCAGAACCCGTGGGCCGCGGCGATGGTGCCGACGCTGCCTTCCAGCATCGTGCCGCCATACAGCGCGATGCCCGCCGCATCCCCCACCGCTGCCGTGCGCAGCATGCCGAAGATACCGCCGGACTTGGCGATCTTGAGCGCAAACACATCCGCGCCGCCGATCCGTGCCAGCTCCATCGCGTCCTCCGGTCCCGTCACGGCTTCGTCGGCCATGATCGGCACGATGAAACGCGCCGCCAGCCGGGCCAGCGCCGTGCGTTGCTCGCGGGGCGTGGGCTGCTCGATCAGGTCGATGCCTGCGGCTTCCAGCATGGCGATGCCGGTGGCGGCATCGGCCTCGTTCCACGCCTGGTTGACGTCGACGGTCACGCGGGCGCGGTCGCCCAGCGCGCGCTTGATGGCGGCAACGTGTGCCACGTCGTCACGCACGCTGCGACGGCCGATCTTGAGCTTGAACGTGTTGTGGCGGCGCTCGGCCAGCAGGCGCTCTGCTTCCTCGATGTCACGGGCGGTGTCGCCGCTGGCGAGGGTCCAGAGCACCGGCAGCGTGTCGCGCACAGCTCCACCCAGCAGCGTGGCCAGCGGCACGCCCAGGCGCTTGCCCTGCGCGTCAAGCAACGCGGACTCCAGCGCGGACTTGGCAAAGCGGTTGCCGCGCGCCACCTTGTTCAGGCGAGCCATCGCGGCGTGCACGTTGGTGGCGTCCTGGCCGACCAGCGCGGGCGCCAGGTATGTGTCGATCGTCAGCTTGATGCCCTCGGGGCTTTCGTCGCCGTAGGACAGGCCGCCGATGGTCGTGGCCTCCCCGATGCCCTCGGTGCCGTCGCTGCAGCGCAGCCGCACGATCACCAGCGTCTGCTGCTGCATCGTGGCCATGGCCAGTTGGTGGGCCCGGATTGTCGGGAGATCGACCAGAATGGCCTCGATGGCGGAAATTGTCGTAGTCATACCTTCCTGATGCAGTGAGACGAGTGGATTGGAGTATGGTCCTTGACTTTGCTGGCGTCCAAGACCGATGATGTCTGATTCCATACCTTATGGGTATGCCTCGCATTCAGGCCGCGCCATCAACGGACAGACCATGGAACTCCGCCACCTCCGCTATTTCCAGACCGTCGCCCAGGAACTGAATGTGACGCGGGCGGCGGAAAAGCTGCATATGGCGCAGCCGCCGCTGTCGCGCCAGATCCGCCAGTTCGAGGAAGAAGTCGGCGTGGCGCTGTTCGACCGCGTCGGGCGGGGGCTGAAACTGACCGAGGCCGGACGCTTCCTGCTGGAACAATCGCTGCAGCTGACCCAGCGGCTGGAGGAAACGCTGGACGGCACGCGCCGGATCGGCCGCAACGAGAAACGGTGGTTCGGCATCGGCTTCGTGCCGTCGGTGTTGTATGGGGTGCTGCCGGAACTGATCCGCGAATTGCGTGGCGACGATAGCCAGGTGGAGGTCGGCCTGACCGAGATGATCACGGTGCAGCAGCTGGAGGCCTTGAAGTCCGGCCGCATCGACCTGGCGTTCGGCCGGCTGGCGTTGAACGACCCCACCATCGTCCAGCAGGTGGTGATGGCGGAGCCGCTGGTGGCGGCCATGCCGATGTCGGCGCCGCCGCTCGAGTCGCCACTCGATGCCGAGGCGCTCGCCCGCCAGCCTTTGATCCTCTATCCGGCCCGTCCGCGCCCCAGCTACGCGGACCACGTGCTGTCGCTGTTCCGGGCACAGGGGCTGCAGCCGCGCGTGGTTCAGGAAGCCAACGAACTGCAGACTGCGCTGGGGCTGGTGGCGGCGGGGCTGGGCCTGACGCTGGTGCCTGCATCGGTGCAGCGCCTGCATCGTGACGACGTCCGCTATGTGCCGATCGAGGTGCCCGGCTTTGTTTCGCCGGTGATCATGAGCTACCGGGCCGGCGATGGCTCGCCGTACTTGGCGCGGGCCGTGGCCTGGGTGATGCAGCAGGGCAAGGCCTGAGGCCACGCCGAAGCGCCGTTCCTTCGAGGGCTACTCCTGCGCCGGCGGCAGGTACTCCATGCCGATTTCCTCGTAGAGCCGATAGATCATGTCGAGCATCGCGCGCAGGTCGGCGGATTCGTCCAGCGTGCGCATGCTCATGATGATCGGCGATACCAGCTTGGGGTCGTCCAGCTCCAGGTAGGTCACGTCGTCACGCTTGAGCCCATAGACGCTGCTCGGCACCACGGAGACGCCCTCCCCGGCCGCCACCAGCCCCAGCGCGATCTGCAGCTCCCTCACCTCCTGGATCTTGCCCGGCCGCAACGCGCGGTCATGAAATCCTGCCAGCACTTGGTCGGCAAAGCTCGGGCGCGGCGCCTTGGGGAAAATGATCAGCGTCTCATCGAGCAGGTCGTGCAGCGACAGCACCTGGCGCCCTACCGACAACGGATGCCCCAGCGGCAACGCCACGATCATCCGCTCCTCGCGCAGCACCACGCGGCGCACGCCGGGGTCATCGTGCCGGATGCGTCCGAAGCCCACATCGATGCGCCCTTCCTTGAGCGCCTTGATCTGGTCCATGGTGGACATCTCGTGCAGCGTCAGTTCGATGTCGCTGTGCTCGGTGCGAAAGCGCCGGATGATGCGCGGGAGCATTCCATACAACGTCGAGCCGACAAAGCCAATCGACATGGTCCGCTCGATCTTGCCGACGCGCCGCGTCATCGCCTCCAATTCGGCCGTCTGCGCCAGCAACTGCAGCGCGTGCGTGTAGAAGAACCGCCCGGTGTCGGTCAGCTTGAGCGGCCGCGAGTTCCGCTCGAACAGCGACACCCCGAGCGTTTCCTCTAGTTGCTGGATCTGCCGCGAGAGCGGTGGCTGGGCGATATGGAGCCGTTCGGCGGCGCGTGTGAAGTTCCGTTCCTCCGCCACCGCCACGAAGTACCGCAAATGTCTCAATTCCACTTCCATACCTCAACGGTATTGTCCAGATACTAAATCAGTCTTGGACGGCCAAAATACCCGTCAACTATGCTCTGTACCAAGTCGGACAGCAAGCCTTGATACCCGCAGGGCATTAACTGACCGATCGTTCGACATCCCACACAAGACATCTGGAGCGAGACAAATGACGCACGCCGAGATCGCAGCGCTGGTGAAGCAGTTCCTTGTTGATACCGCCACGCAAGGCACCCCCAACCCGCGCGTCCAGCAGGTGGTCGTCCGCCTGACCACGGACCTGTTCAAGGCCATCGAGGATCTGGACCTGAGCCCGAGCGAAGTCTGGAAGGGCCTCGAATATTTCGCCGAAGCGGGCGCGACCCATGAGCTGGGACTGCTGGCCGCCGGCCTGGGCCTGGAGCGCTTCCTGGATATCCGCGCCGATGAAGCCGAGGCCCGCGCCGGCCTGACCGGCGGCACGCCGCGCACGATCGAAGGCCCCCTCTATGTGGCCGGCGCCCCGGAATCCACCGGCTTCGCGCGCCTGGATGACGGCAGCGAGGACGGCAAGGGCGACATCCTCTTCATGCAGGGCACCGTCTACGATACCGACGGCAAGCCGCTGCCCGGCGCCAAGGTCGAAGTCTGGCACGCCAACCTGCTCGGCAACTACTCGTTCTTTGATACCACGCAATCCGCTTTCAACCTGCGCCGCACCATCGTCACCGACGCCAACGGCCGCTACCAGTTCCGCAGCAATGTGCCGATGGGCTACGGCTGCCCGCCGCAAGGCACCACGCAGCGCCTGCTGGACCTGCTGGCGCGCCACGGCCGCCGTCCCGCGCACATCCACTTCTTCGTCTCCGCACCCGACCACCGCAAGCTGACCACGCAGATCAACATCGACGGCGACGAATACCTGTGGGATGACTTCGCCTTTGCCAGCCGCGACGGCCTGGTGCCGGCGGTGACGCGCATCGACGACCCTGCGCAACTCGACAAGCACGGCGTGGACCAGCCCTACGTATCGATCGACTTCGACTTCCGCCTGATCCGCGAAGTGGCCGACGCCCCGCCCGCCGAAGTCGAACGCCTGCGCGCCGCCGCCTGACGCGGTATCAGCAGACGCCAGCGGCGTCCGCCCCCTCCCTCATTCGTCATCGCCGGCCGCCGCGTGTGCGGCCGGGAAATACCCGGCAGGAGACAACATGATTCCGATCCATCTGGATACCGGAGCGGGCACCGCTCGTCCGCGTCGCGTGGAAGACCTCGACAAGTTCCTGGTCGAAGACAAGGCCACCGGTGACTACCGCCTGCACCGCAGCGCATTCACCGACGAAGCACTGTTCGACCTGGAGATGAAGCACATCTTCGAGGGCAACTGGATCTACCTGGCGCATGAAAGCCAGATCCCCAACAACAACGACTACTACACCACGCATATCGGCCGCCAGCCGGTGGTGATCGCCCGCAATCGCCAGGGCGAGCTGAATGCCTTCATCAACGCCTGCAGCCATCGCGGCGCGATGCTCTGCCGCCACAAGCGCGGCAACAAGGCCACCTATACGTGCCCGTTCCACGGCTGGACCTTCAACAACAGCGGCAAGCTGCTCAAGGTGAAGGACCCCGAGCAGGCCGGCTATCCGGAATGCTTCAACAAGGAGGGCTCGCACGACCTGAAGAAGGTGACGCGCTTTGAAAACTATCGCGGCTTCCTGTTCGGCAGCCTCAATGACGATGTGCTGCCGCTGGCCGAATTTCTCGGCGATGCCGCGCGCATCATTGACATGATCGCCGACCAGTCGCCCGATGGCCTGGAGGTGCTGCGCGGCTCGTCGACCTACACGTTCGCCGGCAACTGGAAGCTGCAGGCCGAGAACGGCGCCGATGGCTACCATGTCTCCGCCGTGCACTGGAACTACGCCGCCACCACGAACCACCGCAAGCAGCAGAACGAGCAGGAAGACAAGATCCGCGCCATGGACGCCGGGAAGTGGGGCAAGCAAGGCGGTGGCTTCTATGCGTTCGACCACGGCCACATGCTGCTGTGGACGCGTTGGGCCAATCCGGAAGATCGCCCCAATTTCTCGCGCCGTGACGAGTTTGCCGAGCGCTGCGGCCCGGAAACCGCCGACTGGATGATCCAGAATTCGCGCAACCTCTGCCTGTATCCCAACGTCTACCTGATGGACCAGTTCGGATCGCAGATCCGCCTGCTGCGTCCGATCTCGGTGGACCAGACCGAAGTCACCATCTACTGCATCGCGCCGAAGGGGGAACCCGACGAGGCCCGCGCGCGCCGCATCCGCCAGTACGAGGACTTCTTCAACGTGAGCGGCATGGCCACGCCGGACGACCTGGAAGAGTTCCGCGCCTGCCAGCAGGGCTACGCGGGGCAGGCGCTGGCCTGGAACGATATGTGCCGTGGCGCCACGCACTGGATCGACGGCCCGGACGAGGCCGCGCAACGCATCGGCCTGAAGCCCGTGATGAGCGGCCTGCGCACTGAGGACGAAGGTCTCTACACCGTGCAGCATCGCTACTGGCTGGAAACCATGAAGCGCGCCGTGGCGCAGGGAGATGCCGAATGAGCGCCGCCGCGATCCAACTGGCCGACGTGACGGCCTTCCTCTACCGCGAAAGCCGCCTGCTCGACGACGAGCACTGGGACGAGTGGCTGACCTGCTACCACCCCGAGGCCCAGTTCTGGATGCCGTGCTGGGACGACGATGGCAAGCTCGTGACCGATCCGCAGCGCGAGATTTCGCTGATCTTCTACCCGAGTCGCCAGGGGCTGGAAGACCGCGTGTTCCGCATCAAGACGGAACGATCGAGCGCGACGATCCCCGACACGCGCACCAGCCACAACCTCAGCAACATCGAGATCGAACAGGTCGACGGCCATGTCGCCACGGTGCGCTTCAACTGGCACACCCTCGCGCACCGCTACCAGACCAACTACAGCTACTTCGGTATGTCGCGCTACGTGATCGATTTTTCCACCGGCACCCCGCGCATCCTGAACAAGTACGTCGTGCTCAAGAACGACTACATCCATCAGGTCATCGACATCTATCACATCTGAATCCGGCTGGAGGACAAGGCCATGGAACATACGATCGCCCTGCAATTCGAAGATGGCGTCACCCGCTTTATCACGTGCGGCGAGCACGAAACGCTGTCTGATGCCGCCTATCGCCAGCAGATCAACATCCCGCTGGATTGTCGCGACGGCGCCTGCGGCACCTGCCGGGGCCTGTGCGAGTCCGGCGCCTATGATCTGCCGGAGTCGAGCTACATCGAGGATGCGCTGACCGCCGAGGAAGCGTCCAAGGGCTACGTGCTGGCGTGCCAGACCCGTCCGCGCTCGGATTGCGTGATCCGCGTGGCGGCATCTTCCACCGCATGCAAAACCGGCGTGACGCGCTTCGAAGGCGCCATCGCCGCCGTGGCACCGCTCTCCGACTCGACCATCGGCTTCTCGATCGACCTCGACGAGCCGTCGGCCCTGAGCTTCCTGCCCGGGCAATATGTCAACGTGGAAATCCCCGGCAGCGGCATGACGCGCGCGTATTCGTTCAGCTCCGCACCGGGCGCCGAACGTGCTGCCTTCGTGGTGCGCAACGTGCCCGATGGCCGCATGAGCAGCTACCTGACCCGCGACGCGCGCAGCGGCCAGCGCATGGCCTTCTCCGGCCCGTTCGGCAGCTTCTACCTGCGCCCGGTCACGCGGCCCGTGCTGTTCCTGGCGGGCGGCACCGGCATCGCACCATTCCTGTCGATGCTCGACGTGCTGGGCGCGTCCGGCAGCACGCAGCCCGTGCGGATGGTGTACGGCGTGACGCATGACATCGATCTCGTCGCCACGGAAAAACTCGACGCCGCCGGCGCGAAGATCGACGGCTTCGAATACCGGACCTGCGTGGCCGATGCGGCCAGCGAGCATGCGCGCAAGGGCTATGTCACCGCCCACGTGGATGCGGCCTGGCTGAACGGCGGCGACGTCGATATCTACCTGTGCGGACCGGTGGCAATGGTGGAGGCGGTGCGGACCTGGCTGCAGGCGTCCGGCATCGAACCCGCCGGGTTCTACTACGAGAAGTTCTCGGCCAGCGTGGAGGCATGATGCAGCAGGCGCAACGATTGGAAGAGCGGGTGCCGGCGCGGGTCGCCGGGCGATTCGAGGGCCGGACGATGATCGTGACCGGCGCGGCGCAAGGCATCGGCCGCGGCGTGGCGCTGCGGGCGGCCTCGGAAGGTGCGAGCGTGGTGCTGGTGGATCGCGCGCCGCTGGTCGATGAAGTGGCTGCCGAGATCCTGGCCGCAGGCGGCGCGGCCATCGCCGTGATCGCCGACCTGGAAACCTTCGCCGGTGCCACGTCGATGGTCCGCGCGGCAACGGAGGCGTTCGGCCGTGTCGACATCCTCGTCAACAACGTCGGCGGCACCATCTGGGCCAAACCCTATGAACACTACGCCGAACAAGAGATCGAGGCCGAGATCCGGCGCTCGCTGTTTCCCACGCTGTGGGGTTGCCGCGCGGTGTTGCCGGGCATGGTGGCGCGGCGCGCGGGGGTGATCGTCAACGTATCGTCGATCGCCACGCGCAGCATTTACCGCGTGCCCTACGCGGCGGCAAAGGGTGGCGTCAACGCGCTGACCGCGAGCCTGGCGTTCGAACATGCGGAGGACGGGATTCGCGTGAATGCCGTCGCGACGGGTGGCACCGAAGCCCCGCCGCGCAAGATTCCGCGCAATTCGCTGAATGCGGCGCCGCAGTCCGCGCAGGACGCGACGTGGTACCAGGCGATCGTCGACCAGACCGTAGCGTCCAGCCTGATGCACCGCTACGGCACCATCGCCGAGCAGGTCGGCGTGATCCTGTTCCTGGCCTCCGACGAAGCCTCGTACATGACTGGGACCGTCGTTCCCGTCGGCGGCGGCGACCTCGGCTGAGCGGGGTCGCAGCAGTTTTGTGAATCAGGCGGCCGGGGACTTCTTGGGCATCACCGGTCGATCCGCGTTCTTGCGGGCCTCTTTGCGCCGCCCCCACCAGCCGCCGATCACCAGCAGCATCGCCACGGCCACCAGGTCGCCACCGAGGGCCACCGGGCGCGTGGGCCGGCCGCCGGCGATGCCATACGTAAAGCCCTCGATCGTCACCGACACCACCGCGCCGAGCACAAAGCAGAACAGGCTGTGGCGACCGATCTGGACCACGGGCCCCATCAGTCCCGCGAGCTTTTCCACCCATCCCGCGCGAATGGCCAGATAGACCAGCCAGGCGAGCCCCAGGAAGCTGACCACGCGCAGGAAGGCGAGGCTCTGCTTGGGCAGCGGGAATACCATCGACGGCACCCACGCGGGCAGCCATGCCTCATAGACGTGAGGACGCATCCACAGATACGCCAGCGCGACGCCGGCCAGCGCCACGGCCACGGCGCTGATCGTGAATGCCCACCGGACGATCGGCTGTTGCGGCAGCACGAAATCCGGCCGCAGCCGTGCGATCAGGCCGAGGGTGAACATGAGCTGCCAGGCAAACGGATTGAAGCTCCAGCCACGCGCCTCGCTGCTGGGCAGCAGCGGCAACAGCGCGGGCGCCATCAGCCACAGCGCGACGCTGCCGCAGACAAACGCCAGCGGTTGCGCGCGCGACCAGCGGATAGCCAGCGGCGCCAGCCCGATAAAGACCGCGTACATCGGCAGCACATCGGAGACGAACGGCTGGCGCGCCAGGCTGACGACTTCCAGCAGGGTTTCGAGCGGCTGGGCCATGAAGACCGGCGCCTCGGTGGCACGTACGGCTGGCGCGGGAATCCTGCACATCGCCAGCAGGAAGCCGAACAGCAGCATCAGCAAACCCGTCAGGACGAAAGCCTTGTAGATCTCCCAGCCGCGCCGCCGCAACCGTCGGCGCGCGGCGCTGGCACCCACGCGGGCTTCCATCGCCAGGTAAGCCGCGCCCGCGGAATAGCCGGCCAGGAAGACAAAAACCTCGGCGGCGTCGAACAGGGTGAAATTGCGGATCGTGTAGTCAGCCAGCACGCTGCCGTTGACATGATCGACCACGATAAAGAGCAGCGCGATCCCGCGGATCAGATCGACCTCGGTCCGGCGCTGATTGTTGTTTACTGCGTTCACTTCCGTGCATCCCACTGCGTGCCGCCGGACGGGGGCGCCCGGCTGCCACACACGGGCCGAATCTTACCGTGATGCGCGAGAAGGATTCGTGTTGGCAGTGTTTCAGGAGATTACGCAGGGCACGCTGAAGGCGCTTCAGGGCATTTATGCAGCGGCGCGTGGCGTGTGAGAAGTGTGGATGCGGCCGAGAAGACGACGCCCGGCATCGATCACACCGGTGTCCGGTGACATCTGGTACCGCACGATCATGCCTTCGATGCACAGCATGGCCTCTTCCGCGACGTCATCCGGATGCTCCAGCCCGCATGTGCGCGCCACCTCCGCCACGAACGTCGCGAGCGATGCCTTGTGCGCCACCGCCTGCTCGACCAGACGCGGATCTTCCCCAGCGCCACCGCCCGCTTCCGCCACCATATTGATAAAGGCGCAGCCACGGTAGTCCTCGGTCTCGAACCACTCGCCGAGCGCATCAGCCAGCACATCGAGGTTCGGTCGGGCATCCAGCCGGCGCCGCACGGACGCCTCGAACCACCCCATCCAGCCATCATGGCGCCGCGTGAGGAAGGCGTGGATCAGGTCGTTCTTGGACGCAAAGTGGCGATACAGCGACATCTTGGCCACGCCGGACTCGGCAATGATCTTGTCGATGCCGGTAGCCCGATAGCCGTCGCGATAGAACAGGCGTGCGGCCGTCTCAAGGATGCGATCACGAGCGGAGGATTGGATCATGGCGGGAGGGAGCGTGTGCATTGACAGTTGCCATTATAGGAGACAGACCTGTCTATAGACGACTGGTTTATCGACAGCGTGACTGCGGGCGATCTGGCTGCGGGATTCCATCGGTGCCAATGTCAGCACGCATGCCGGATGAAAACAGAAAGGCCGGCCGCAAGCTGCGCGACCGGCCCATCCAACCAGACCCCTGGTACTGCGGCGATCAGGCCGCTTGCTTCAGCTGCGTCAGCCGGGCATCGGCATCACGCAGTGCGGTGCGCAGCCCCTCTTCCACCACCGGGTGGTAGAACGGCATGGCCAGCATCTGTGCGATGGTCAGGCCCTGCTGGTAAGCCCACGCCAGCAGATGCGCGATGTTCTCGGCGCGCGGGCCCATCCACTCGGCGCCCAGGAAGCGCCCGGTGGCCCGGTCGGCGTACACGTGCATCAGGCCCCGGTTCTTCAGCATCACGCGGCTGCGCCCCTGATCCTCGAAGCTGACTTCACCCGTCACGAAGCTGCCCGGCGTGAGGTCCGCAAAGCGCTGGCCGACCATCGCAATCTGCGGATCGGAGAACACCACGGCCAGCGGCGCACGGCGCGCCAACGGGCGGACTTGCGGCCAGCTGGCGGCGTTTTCGCCCGCTACCCTGCCCTCGTCTGCGGCCTCATGCAGCAACGGCAGCACGTCGTTGGCATCGCCGGCGATAAACACGGGCGCATCGCCACACTGCAGCGTCACCGGATCGAACACCGGCACACCACGCGCGTCCAGCGCGAGCGCCGTATTTTCCAGCGCCAGCTTGTCGACATTGGGCCGGCGACCCGTGGCGGCCAGCACGTATGCAAAGCGCTCGGTCACGACCGTTCCATCGGCATCCTCGAAGGTAATCACAGCCTCGTCGCCTTCGCGACGCATGTCGGACACCCGCACATCCGGAAGCAACGAGAACTCCTGGTTGAAGGCCTGCGTCGCATACGCGCGGATCGCCGGGTCGCTGAGCGGTCCGACGGAACCACTCACGCCGAAGACACGCACCCTCACGCCGAGGCGCGACAGCGCCTGCCCCAGCTCCAGCCCGATCACGCCCGGGCCAAAGACCGCCACGCTGCGCGGCAGGTCTTCCCACGCGAACACGTCGTCGTTGATGATCAGGCGATCGCCAAAGACGTCGAAGGCCTTCGGCACCGCCGGACGCGAACCCGTGGCGATGACCACGCGGCTGGCGCGCACCGTCGTATCGGCGCCCACTTGCAGGATCGTGTTGTCGATGAACTGCGCATGGCCAAGCAGGCGATCGCATTCGGGAATGTTCTCCACGCCGCGCACCACGAAGCCGACGAAGCGGTCACGTTCGCTGCGCACACGCGCCATGACTTCGCGGCCATCGATCCGGACCGGGCCATCCACATGCACGCCGAACGCGGCGGTGTGGCGCGCCTCGTGAGCGGCCTCGGCGGCCGCGATCAGCAGCTTCGACGGCATGCATCCCACCCGGGCGCAGGTGGTGCCATAGGCGCCTCCTTCGATAATCACGGCGCGCTTGCCGGCCGCGATGGCGGCGCGGTACGCCGCGAGTCCCGCGGTGCCCGCACCAATCACGGCGACATCGGTCTGGATGGTCTTCATTTTGCGTTTTCCTGATCTGAGAACTTGGCGAATCTGCATCAATCGTTGGACGCGATGGCACGGGGTTGTCCTGCAACGGGCAAGACGATGCCATCGGGTCCGGCGACTGCCGGACTGCGCGAGCGGTCACGCGGGGAAAAATCCCGGGTTCCGGCCGGGGAACCGGACCCGGGTGGGGCCAGAATCAGCGGCCCAGGTATTGCTCGAGCGCTTCGGCGCCGCCAATCAGCGTGCCGTTGATGAAGATTTGCGGGGCGGTCATGTTGCCCGAGACCGCGCCGAGCACCTTGCCGCGGATCTTGTGCTCCAGCGGCACGTCGATGTACTCGTAGCCGTTGTCGGACAGCTGCTGCTTGGCCTTGGCGCAGAACGAACAACCAATCTTCGAGAACACCACCACCTGATCCGGCTTCTTGGCGTTCGGCGCGATGTAGTTCAGCATCGTGTCGGCGTCGGACACCTTGAACGGGTCGCCCGGCTCTTCCGGCTCGATGAACATCTTGTCCACCACGCCGTTCTTGACCAGCATCGAATAGCGCCAGCTGCGCTTGCCGAAGCCCAGGTCGGCCTTGTCGACCAGCATGCCCATGCCGTCGGTGAATTCGCCATTGCCGTCGGGGATCATGACGATGTTCTCGGACTCCTGGTCCTTGGCCCATTCGTTCATGACGAACGTGTCGTTGACGGACACGCACAGAATGGCGTCCACGCCGTGCTTGGCAAAGACCGGCGCCAGTTCGTTGTAGCGCGGCAGGTGGGTCGACGAGCACGTCGGGGTGAAGGCGCCCGGCAGCGAGAACACTGCAACAGTCTTGCCGTCGAACAGGTCGGCCGTGGTCACGTTCTTCCACTCATTGTTGTCACGTACACGGAACGTCACGTTGGGAACGCGTTGGCCTTCACGGGATTGCAGCATCGGTATGACTCCAGGGGGTTTAAAGGGGCGCTACGTGTTGCAGCGATGGGGTGAATTCTGAAGATGCCGAAGTGATTTGTACAATTCATCATTTCAACCACCTCGATTAGGAATAACTATTATCAATCAGCCATCTCCGATTGACACAGACTATCGACGATGACTTGAAGGCGCTTTCGCAGGCCCTCCGGGATCGCTATCATTCGGGCACGCAAAAACATCGAAGAGACAATCCATGACCCGCCTGCCACTGGCCGCCATGCTGGCTGCCGCCCTGCTGATCCAGTCCGCCACCCAGGCCGCGCTGGCCGCCACCATCGGCAAGACCGAACTGGACCGCCTGGTCGCCACCGGCACCGCCACCCCGCCGGTCAGCTTCAACGCCTTCCTGAACGCGGCCGTGAAGGCCGACCCGAAGCTGGCCCCCGCCGTCGGCGCGTATCGCGCCAAGCGCCCGCTCAAGGGCGACGACCTGACCAACATCGGCCGCCTGCTGGGCGTCTATAACCGCCTCCACAACGAAAAGGCCGTGCTGGACAGCATCAGCGAGATGGTCGCCATCCGCACCGTGCGCGACGACCGCGTGCCGCCGCACGAGAGCCCGGCCATCATCGAATTCGGCAAGCTCGTCGAAAAGATGGCGAAGGAATATGGCCTCGCGTTCCGCAACGTGGATAACCGCGTGTTCGAGGTCACCCTGCCCGGCACCGGCAAGGAGACGTTCGGCATCCTGACGCATGCGGACGTGGTGCCCGTGGTGGCCGACGAATGGGTGCTCGACGATGGCACGAAGCTGGATCCGTTCAAGGTCACGCGCGTGGGCGACTACCTCTACGGGCGCGGCACGATCGACGACAAGGGTTCCATCGCGGCCGCGCTCTTTGCCATGAAGACCGTGCGCGAGAGCGGCGTGCCGCTGGCCCGCACGATCCGCCTGATGATCGAGACCACCGAGGAAACCGGCGGCGACGGCATGAAGTACTACCGCGAACACGCCACCCTGCCCGAGTACAACATCGTGCTCGACAGCAAGTACCCGGCCGTCGTGGCGGAGAAAGGCTCCGGCGCGCTGACGGTCCGCTTCCCGAACCAGCCGGCGGACGGCAAGACGGCGGCGATCGTTGCCATGGCGGGCGCGGCATCGGCCAACGCGATCCCGCAGACGGCCACGGCACGCATCACCGGTGGCGACCTGGCCGCCGTGGCTGCGGCGCTGGAAAAGGCACGCGCGGGGTTCATCAGCCAGCACGAGGCGCAAGGCAAGTTCTCGATCGACGTCGCGCGCGGCGCCGACGGCATCGACATCAAGGTGACGGGTTCCTCGGCGCACGGCTCCCGGCCCGAGGAAGGCGTGAATCCGGTGCCCCGACTGGCGCTGTTCCTGCAATCGTCCGGTGTGGCGTTTGCCGATAACCAGTACGCGCGCGCGATCCGCTACCTTGGCGATCTCTACGGCACCGGCTACCTCGGCGAGAAGATGGAAGTCGACTACCGCGATGACTTCATGGGCCCGCTGACGATGTCGCCCACGCTGATCCGCGAGCGCAACGGCAAGCTGGAAGTGACGACCAATGTGCGCATGCCGCGCGGCACCACGCCGGACGAGCTGCGCGCGAAGATCGCCGCCCGCATCAACACCTGGGCTACCGCCACGCACTCGACCGTGGAGATCCAGCACGACCAGGGCAACTGGATGGCGCGCGATCCCAAGGGTGCCTGGCTTTCCACGCTGCTCAATATCTACGGCGACACCACCGGGCTCGAGGCCAAGCCGGTGCCCACCGCCGGCAGCACCACCGCCAAGCTGATGCCAAACGCCATCAACTTCGGCCCGGCCATGCCCGGCAAGAAGTACACCGCGCACAACGCCAAGGAATATAAGGAAGTGGCCGACCTGAACCTGGACATGCAGATGTTCACGGAAATGCTCGTGCGAATCGGCAATCTCGACGCGATGCAGTAACACCCTGGTATCCGGCCGGCATCAAAGGGGGCGATGGAGCAATGCCATCGCCCCTTTTTTGTTTCCAGGTGCCTCTCAGAAACCGAGGTCGCTCAGGCCAGGATGGTCGTCCGGGCGACGGCCCAGCGGCCAGAAATACTTGCGGTCCGCCTCGCGGATCGGCGCGTCGTTGATGCAGGCAAAGCGGCGCTGCATCAGGCCATTCTCGTCAAATTCCCAGTTCTCATTGCCGTACGACCGGTACCAGTTGCCGGAATCATCGTGCCACTCGTAGGCGAAGCGCACCGCGATGCGGTTACCCTCGTACGCCCACAATTCCTTGATCAGCCGGTAGTCCAGCTCCTTTTGCCATTTGCGCGCGAGGAAGGCGACGATAGCTTCACGGCCATTGACGAATTCCGCGCGGTTGCGCCACGCGCTGTCGACGGTGTAGGCCAGCGCCACACGGTTGGGATCGCGGCTGTTCCAGCCGTCTTCGGCACCACGGACCTTGGCGATGGCGGTTTCACGCGTAAACGGGGGCAGCGGCGGGCGGACTTCAGGTTGGCTCGACATGGGAAAGCTCCTTGGAAGGCGGGAATCAGGTGATTCTGAAAAACCTGCCTCACCAAAAACCGAATGAGACAGATCTGTCTACTAGTGTTGAGTAGACAGATCTGTATGTCAAGGGGAAATTGCGGCCGATGTGTATGCCGGCCGCACGCCAACACGCGGCCACATGCGGCGGCTGATGTCCGCATCCCCATGGCAAGAACTGAACCGCGGAGCACATCTCATCTTTCCATTACAACTTTATTTTTGGTACTTGTCCGGCGTCGCAATTGTTCGCACAGTAGTTGCCTAGCTGAGTTCCGGTCTGGATCAATTGCCGGCTATTACGTGGAAAGTGTTGAGTGACTGAAGCCACCAGATTCCCGTGCGGATCTGGAATTAAGGCTGAGGCCTCGTGATTCAGAGAAATCCGCCGCGGGTCATGTTGGCTGAGCCAACAATCACGGTGCTGTGTTTCCCTGCCCGAAACGGGTTCATGACGCCTCCCTAGGCTGACCGGCAGCGCGCTGGCGCTCCCTCCAGCACCTCTGTAATCGCGTCGACAATCTGCGCATAGGCGCCGCAGAGGCCAACGAGGACGCCGCGAGCCAAGGGGTGACCGTCGGCAATATCTGCAATTCCCCTCTGCGTCTGCCGTTCTCCACCCGCAATCAACCGCAAGCCGCCCAAATGCTGACACCGCCCGTCGGCGCGACGCCGGAGCGGTCTGCATCTTCAAATCGTTTCCGAAGCGCCTGCTTCGTAACCCAGTGGCCTTTACGCCAGTTTCGCAAAACTCGAAGCGGTGTGTGGATCCCTGGAGCCCACAAACAGCTGACGCATATGAAGGCATCCGACTTGTTCCGATGCGCCAGCGCATAGCTCGCCCACAGTGGCACAACCCTCGGGAGTCAGAACTTTCTCCACCTCTCAATCGCCCGCGGAATCAGGGGCTAGTATCTGAATTATCGGGGTTTCCAGGTCGACAAAGAGAGGCGGCAGGCGAGACAGTGCGCCTTCGTCGTTGCCAAGCTGCCCACGCCATTCCCAAGAGAAATGCCAACGCCTGGGCGAGGACCGGCACAGCCGCCCGAAGGACTACTCTATTTGCCGTCATGGCCTGCTCTCTCTGTCGATTCATTGATGAGCATTGGATGATGCTTCGATAGCAGGGCCTCCACGCCTTCCAGGTGCAACATGTCCACGCCGGTGACGATCAGCTTCGCGGAATCGCCACCTGAGTCCTCGTGGCCGTCCGGGTGCTGAGCGCCCACGATTTCCACCATCAGACTGCGAAGTGCGGGCATAAAACCATCCTCGCTATCCTCGCCCCCCGACTTCGCTGAAAGCTGCACGGTAACGGCGAGGCCGGGATAAGTCTCTCTCAGATCCTGACAGGCAATGGCTGCTGCAGACCGCTCGGAAAAGCTCGCAGTGATCGTGGACATTTCATCCTCCGTGTCGATCGCATCGAATGTAGCGATTTCTGCAACCAGCATGCCAAGCCGTGCGCCGTATTCTCGGTGGACGCACACTCTTGCGCATCCTCACGGGCAGACACAATTCCTGCCACGTCACGCAGGCTCAGGGGTAATTTTGCTACTCCAATTTTTGCAATTTCGATAGGACCTACCGAATATCGGCCCGCGATCTGCTTCTCACAAGGCAAGCATTGCCGTCACCAGCAACGATATCCAGTGTGGCAACCCAGACAGAACATCGCGGGCGTCGCGGTGGCGAAGGTTCCAAGTGCGGCCCTGTGTCTCGACAGCAACCGAAGTACCCCGCGATATCGAGCCATACAAATGTTGACTGGGGCGGGGCCCCGCCCAGCCCGGGTCGGAACAGAAATTGCTCAGTTGAAGCTCCCGCATGCGCCGCAACGCGGCGCCCGAATAACCATTGCTTTAGAGAGTCGCGCTATGAGCATTTTCAAAGACATGATGAACAAGCTCCTCCACAGATCCCAGCCGACCCAGCAGGCGGGAACCACAACCGGGACGCCTCCCACCACGCCACAGGGAGCCAGCCCGAATCTGCCTGACTCGGGCGCAACGGCCCCAGCCACCGCAGTCCCCGCCAGCCCGGCCAAGCCGCTGTCCGCCGTCGATGTCGAGGCGGTGATGGACAAGGCCGTAAGCGAAGCTGGGCAACAACTGAACTGGCGAACCTCGATCGTCGATACCATGAAGGCGCTCGGTATCGACAGCAGTCTGGAACACCGCAAAGAATTGGCGAAGGAGTTGAACTATTCGGGAGACTTCAACGACTCGGCCGCGATGAACGTCTGGCTGCACAAGAAGGTCATGGCCGAACTTGCGGCTAATGGCGGCAAACTGCCGCAAAATTTGACTTCATAACCCGGTATCACTACCGGCGCCAGACCGACTCCACCAGAGGCCGGTAGGGGTGCGATGGGTCGAAGCCTCGATACGCGGGAGAGCGTGTCCGATCCAGGTGCGGAGCGGTAAGTCTTCCGTGTTCCCATTCCACGTCCATCACTCGCGCGGTGACGCAGAGATGGACCCGGTACGAGAACGTTTCGGCCGACATCTACCCGACGCCACTTCGATGAGTTTGTCATCGAGCGAGCAGCGGGATCTGGACAGGCAGCGGCGCGTCGCATTCCGCCTTGCCGGCAATCGCGCGTTTCAGCGAGCTGCGAGCTGGAGCAACCTCCGGGAGCGACATCCCCAGATGGCACGTCAGTCCTTGAGGCCAGCGGCGGCCCAAAAATGCTCCGCAGGACCGAAACCGACAGCTGCGGGGGGCCGCGTGCTGCAGACCTCCTACGCCATTCGTGTAGGGCGTCTCCCGAGCCAAGATTGGTCCCCGGCCGCGGCATATTGTTGGCGAAGCGGCCTGGCAGCCGCCTCGCTACTTTCTTAGCACGGCTTCCACCGCCTGCCAATATTAGCTGCCAGCCCTCTCTGGGGCTTACGTCCTACGAGAGGTTGGCAATTAACCCTTCGACTCAATGCCGATGCAAACTGGCAACCCCTATCGCACCTAGCAACACACCAATCCCCACGGCGATGCCCACCGCGCGGAATGGATTGGCATGAACGTACGAATCTGCACGCTCTCGCCCTGCTTCCCACTCCTGCTTGACGCCGCCGGTGACGCGCTTGGCGACTTCCGCCGACTTGGCGACGAGTTCCATGGGGCGACTGTGGGACTTTGCCGCGAACTCAAGAAATTCTTTCTTCGCCTTGGTCCGGTCTTCTCCAACCAAGCCGGGAAGGCGCTCCAACAGCTTGTCAAGCGCGTCTGAAAGGGCCTGCGATGCGGTTTTCTCCATTGAAGCCGACGCGCCATCTGCGCCACCGCTCGGGACCTTGGAAAGGTACTCCCCATTGCTCGTCGAGGTCTCCCTTTCTAGGCTCGTTCCCAAGCCCCTGATAAGCGTGCTTTCCGTTTCTAACTGTTCCATGATCCTCCTCCGTACTAGATGGCTAAACGTCTTGGCGCGAAGGCGGATCCTTGCGCGCTAACGAGAAGCAGTGCAGCTTTCATGCCCGGCATGGACGCTGATCGGGCGACGCCAGACGAGCGTCAGCGAGACGCGCCGACGGATCGATTTTTTGCCGCTTTACAAAATCGGGAATTTTTTGGTGTCGGGATTGCTTCCGTGGCCGGCATCGTATTTTCGAAGGCCACAGGCCAGTCGTAAGAATGAGCGTCAGAAAAGCGACGGAGCCTCCCAAAGAGGCCACAGCATTGCCGCGCATCCACGCCCGGCGGCGAGTTTCCTCAGGGCATGCAGCCGCAATGCTGGCGGCAGAACCAAACCAAGGATTGGCTCCTGCCCGGCGAGTCGCGGTAGTGCTGGCGTGGCAATTTGGACCGGCATGTCCTTTGCTTTGCCAATGGGCGAGCGACCATTTCCTGTACTCACGGCGATCGGACGCAGCGCTCGCGCGAGTTCTATTCTCAGCGGTTCGGGAGATCTCGAAGATGAAGATCGCACAAATTGCGCCGCTTCAGGAATGCTGTCCGCCCACGCAATATGGCGGTACCGAGCGCGTCGTCGCCTATCTCACCGACGAACTCGTCCGGTTGGGTCACGATGTGACGCTGTTTGCCAGTGGTGATTCATCGACGCCCGCCCACCTTGTCAGTTGCGTCGACCGGGCTCTACGGTCGAATCCCAGCGTCAGGGACCCATTGCCCTACTATCTGATGATGCTGGACGAGGTCCGCCAGCGGGCGGACGAGTTCGACGTGCTGCACTTTCATACTGACCTGTTGCACTTTCCACTCATCAGGAGCTTTTCCCACCGCACGGTGACCACGCTGCACGGACGGCTAGACCTGCCTGATCTAAGGCACTTCTATACTGCGTTCGCTGACGTCCCGCTGGTGTCCATTTCGATCGAGCAACGGCGCCCTATGCCGCCAGTCTCCTGGCTGGGCAATGTCTACCATGGGTTGCCAGAATGCCTCCTTCCGTTCAATGCCGTTGCACACGGCGGTTATCTAGCTTTCCTCGGCAGGATTTCCCCCGAGAAACGACCCGACCGCGCCATCGAGATTGCCGTGCGCGCGGGCATGGCGCTCAAGATTGCAGCGAAGGTGGACCGCGTTGACCAGCCGTACTGGGACACAACGATCGCACCACTGATCGAGCGCCACCCGAATGTCGAGTACATCGGCGAGATCGGCGAGCGCGAGAAAACGCGCTTTCTTGGCGACGCGATCGCGCTGCTGTTCCCTGTCGACTGGCCAGAGCCCTTCGGACTCGTCATGATTGAATCTATGGCATGCGGCACGCCTGTCATCGCCTTCCGGCGGGGTTCGGTGGCAGAAGTCGTGGATGATGGTGTAACCGGATCCATTGTGGATTCGGTGGAGGAGGCGGTGGCTGCTGTCCGGCACATCGGCGCGATTGACCGCGCTGGCGTACGCCGTACCTTCAATCGGCGTTTCACCGCGGAACGCATGGCATACGATTATCTTGCGCTCTACAACTGCAGCAAGTACGAGCCGGTGCCGGCCAACCGCGTGGCGCTGCCGCCCCCCGACTTGCACGTCGCTGCTTGATCCCGCGGGGGAAACGATGCTAGATACTCCGGAAGACGGGGGCGGGCAGAAGCCCGAAGCGACTCCGGCTGCTCCCATCATCGTTGCAGCCTCGCGCTCTCTGCGCGAAAGCCGTCCCCGTACGCTCAAGCACGGCGACATTTTTGGGGTGTTCGACCAGCACGGCGACGCGATCTCGGACGTAGGCGGTTCGGATGGACTTTACTACTGCGATACCCGTCACTTGTCGCACTTCTATCTGACCTTCGGAGGCTGGCGTCCGATCCTGCTCAGTTCCGTGCTGCGTGACGACAATGCCGCGCTCACTTTTGACCTGACTAACCCCGACCTCTTCGATGCCAGCGGGCGGCTGGCGATGGCACACGATCTCATTCACCTGCGACGCTCGCGCTTCCTGTGGGACGATACCTGCTACGAACGCCTGGCCGTGAGGAATTATGACGACAGCCCCCGACACGTCAGGCTCGAACTGGCCTTTGCCGCCGATTTCGCCGATTTGTTCGAGGTGCGAGGCGCCCGTCGTGTGAACCGCGGGTTAAGTCATCCAACGGAGCTATGCAGCGGCGGAGCCACACTGTCCTATACCGGACTGGATGGTCACGCGCGCACCACACAGCTTTGCTTCGATCCGCCACCCACAAGTCTGACTGACGATGAGGCGGTCTTCGAACTGGAGTTGGCCCCTCAGAAAACCCATTTGCTGTACATCGAAGTCTGCTGTGCCGGCGCGCGTCGGGATGGACGCTCGCCGCGTCGGGCGTTTCCCACGGCACTGCGCGCCGCGCGGCGCTCCCTACAAGCGCTGTCGGCGGGCGCGGCGACGGTAACCACCTCCAACGAGATCTTCAACGAGGCGGCGGGCCGCAGCATGTCGGACCTTTACATGCTGAACACCCAGACGCCTTGCGGACCTTATCCCTATGCCGGGATCCCGTGGTTCAGCACCTTCTTTGGCCGCGATGCACTGATCACGGCGCTCGAAACCCTGTGGCTGGACCCGGGCATCGCACGCGGAGTCCTGTGCTATCTCGCCGCCCATCAGGCCACAGCAGTGGACGCCGCGGCGGATGCAGAACCGGGGAAGATCCTCCATGAAAGCCGCCAGGGGGAAATGGCCATCCTGGGCGAAGTGCCGTTCCGACGCTATTACGGGAGTGTTGATTCCACGCCGTTGTTCGTCATGCTCGCGGGTGCCTACCTGGACCGCACCCGTGACATCATCACGGTGCGTGAGCTATGGCCCCATATCGACGCCGCACTGCAGTGGATCGAGCATTACGGAGATCGGGACGGCGATGGCTTTTTCGAGTATGGACGCCATACTGCGGAGGGGCTGCTCAATCAAGGTTGGAAGGACAGTCGTGATTCCATCTTCCATGCAGACGGCACGCTCGCGCATGGCCCCATTGCCCTCGTGGAAGTGCAGGCCTATGTTTACGGCGCCTGGATTGCGGCCGCCCGCATTGCACACCAATTGGGTCACGGTGAGCTGGTCGCCGCATTGGACATCAAGGCACAGGATCTGCGCGCGCACTTTGATCAGGTTTTCTTTGATCCCGAACTCGGAACCTACGCCTTGGCGCTTGATGGCGACAAGCGGCCCTGTCGCGTGCGGACGTCCAATGCGGGCCACGCGCTCTACACCGGCATCGCCTTGCCAGAACGCGCTGCGCCTGTTGCGGCCACGCTCATGGCGAGCGCATCCTTTTCCGGGTGGGGTGTGCGCACGGTGGCCTCGACGGAGGCGCGCTACAACCCCATGAGCTATCACAATGGATCAGTCTGGCCGCACGATAACGCCATCATCGCAGCAGGGCTCGCGCGCTACGGGCTGCATGACGCTACCTTGCGCATCTTCGAGGGCCTCTTCGCGGCCGCCACGCATATCGACTTGCGTCGGCTGCCGGAACTGTTCTGTGGTTTTGTGCGTCGGCGAAACCGCGGTCCAACTCTCTATCCGGTGGCCTGTAGTCCGCAAGCCTGGTCCGCGGCAACTCCACTGTCGTTATTGCACCTGCCTGAGTCTGGATTTCGACGTTGCCGCCCGCGAGATCATCTTCCGTCACCCATGTCTTCCCGCATTCATGGATGAAGTGGCTCTGCATGGTCTGACACTGGGCGAGCAATCGGCCGATGTTTTGCTTCGGCGTGCTGGCGGTAGCGTAGTGGTGAGTGTGTTGGCGCGGCGCGGGAATGTGCTGGTTACCACCACCAATTAAGGCGTTTGGCGGCGAGAATCTCGAAGGCGAATCGATCCCTGGTATGCGCGAACTTCGGCGAGAGGGCTCCTCATAAGGAGCGCCTTCTATTTCGCCATCCATTGGCCATTTGATTTTCCGAAGGATCGCGAAACGGCAGCGGCAACGGCATCGTCCTTACGTTGGAACCGACCCTGAATAGCGGCGACTTCGGCACCGACAATCATCGCTGCTACGCCTATGAAACAGCGCTTTTACACCCCGGTTGAAAAAGGTAGTCATGGCGCGCTCCTAAATGGGGGCCCTGTTCAGACTGCTCGGCAAGGAACGGGCCAAAGAACGCGGCGGATTTTCACTGGAAGGTATGCAAATTGCTGATCGAGGCGTGCCGCAAGGAGTTCAGCGAACTCGGCTACGACTCACAGCAATCACATCTGCTCGCCCATGCTGGCGTCATAGGACTTGGCGACAACCGAGGGACCTTCTGCAAATAGCATCATCCTTCCTTGGAAAGGCAAAGCAACTTCAATTCTGCCTCAGTCGGCAGGGCTGGTTAAATGACGCGATGCGGAAAGACCGGCGCGGCTTCCTAGCGGCCTTGAGCGCGGCGTCTTGTGGGTCCGGCGCCGCGCCCACCTGCAGGCCCCGCGGCGTACCAGCCGGGGGATTCGGCCGCGACCGGTTGGCCAACTAGGGCGGCGGCGCGCAACTCCTCGGCCCTCCACGCCCCGTGCCGCGCGTGGCTGGGCGTGCGCCCGCGCTTGGCTGGGAAGCCGAACTGTTCAATGAACACGCGATATTGCGCAACCCGGCCGGCAATGCCCGCCCACCAGCCAGTCTCGTGCGGCTCGTTTGCGGTGTCCACCGACCGAGATCTCGCGCGAGATCCGCGTGTGCATCGCCGGGACCACCACGCCCCGGCACGAGGCAAAACGAGCGGTGCCGCGCCTGGCTCGGGTGTAAAACCTGCAATGCTGCTCGCCAACAATGGCAAGGCGTTAGGCAATTGCTATGTCGTACTAAACGGCCTCCGACCCCGTTATTGGCCAGCAGTTCTTCGGCAGCTGTAAGAGGTGCGAAATAGCCGACTGGACAAGGCTACCCTTCCGGTTCATGTTGACCATCTGCCGAACTTTCGGGGGATCGCGCGGGCGGCCGCGGCGGTGACGTTATCTCTGCGGAGTCGTGCCTGAACGGCTGCAATACCAGCGCAGGCAAGCATCGCCGGCGATGCCTATCAGAAGCGGTACGAGCGGCTTCGCGATCGTTTTGACTAAGGCGCTCATTATAGGCTCCCTCACATCCTCGCGGATATCCGAGCAAGGAACGAGCCGACCCAGGAAGCTCCCAACGGCATTACGGTTTGGCAAAAAAAACCGTTCTCGCGGAATAAACGGAGAAGTCGCATCCGAACGATCCTCACGCGGGTTGCCGGGCGAAGCCCGCTGCGTTGCGCGCGATGTGTCGCGCAGACTGGATACCGGCACAACTCTCTGGTGTGGCAACGACGCCTCGCGGCCGCAGATCCGCCGCAGGCATGTTTGTTGCGCCATATCGGGCTCCAATCCACAACCGGAGACGGCCATGAACCCCAATAACCCCACCCTTGATCCCAGCCAAGGCGCTACCATCGTCGGCAGCGGTCTGGGCGAAGGCCCCGGCCCTGAAGTCATGGCTGCCTCCAGCCTGGACGGGACCAAGGTCTACGCTTCCGACAATGAGCATGTCGGCCAGATCAGCGAGATCATGATCGACGTACAAAGCGGACGAGTGGCATACGCCGTGCTGACCACGGGCGGCTTCCTGGGCATCGGGGATACCCTACACGCCATTCCATGGAGCGCACTGGTCATGGATACCGACGAAAAGTGCTTCCGGTTGGGCCTGACGGCGGAACGCATCAAGAACGCCCCAGGGTTTAACAAGGACAGTTGGCCAAGCATGGCCGATCCCCAATGGGCGACATCGGTCTACCGCTACTACGAGCGTGATCCTTACTGGACCGACGTGCGTGGCGCGCTCTGATTAGGAAGCGGAGCCAGTAGTAGGGCCTGCGCCTGCCAGCAGGTCTTACAGCTTTGCAGACGGTGATTCAGTCGGCTGATGTCCACGGCTGCAGCAATTGTTGAAGCCGCCGGACGCGGCATGCGAAGTGGTGAATTCTCGCGGTCATCACCCAGATGAGGCTCGAGGCAATCGACGCTGTCGGGCACGTCGCACCGATGCCGGGCAAGCTTGAGACTCGTCACGCCGGCCGCGCAGCGAGCCAAACTGGTTGGCATATAGCCAGGTGAATTCAGCGCCTAACAGAAATATCTGCGCGGAGTAGTAGACCCATACCAACACGACCACCAGGGAGCCTGCTGCCCCATAGCCCGTTGCGACCCCAGTCTTTCCAATGTAAAGCCCGATCAGCAGCTTACCGATTGAGAACAGGATCGACGTAACGGCGGCCCCCAGCCACACGTCGGGCCAGCGGACGTCCGCATGCGGCATGATCTTGTAGATCATGGCGAACACCACCGTAACGAGTACAAAGCTTAGCGCCATGTCCAGAAAGTGGCCGAACGCCTCCCATTCCCCAAATAAGGTGCCCCAATAGCGGCCAGCGGCAGCCAGTGCTGCGCTAGCTCACGCCTTCGCCCACGCGAGAGCGGTTTCGGCGGCCGCATCCTTCGAGGAAAAGCAACCGAGGCCTTCCGACTCCTCCAGCCGCCTGCTGCTCTTGTCAACGCCACCTGATGCAAGAAAATTACCATCGCCCGTGGGCAATGCAAATCCGCGCACGGTATAACCCCTGTAGTTTGCTGCATACATGACAGACCCCTTCATGTCGGCTAGTCGTACGTCTGCAATTTTAAATAGCAGCCTGACGAACGCACCCTTTCGGAATGTGCCCTGTCGCACAGTGGCCGCTCGGGACGTGAACGAGCCGCGGCCGGGCTCTTCACCTGGCACAACCCGCTGGACGAACTACGACCGTGACCCCTACTGGTCCGACATGCGCGGCGCGACTCGAGTACGATCTGAAGCAAAGGGAGAGGCCTGCGCGTGCCCGGCTGCTCTTACGGGCCGTAATGCAATCGACTGATGGTGGGCTGTCTCATGTATCACCACATGATGCATTCTCAATTGTTCCGCAGTGCAGACCGACCGTTCGGCATCTCCTTGGGCGAATAGCGGGAGGCATAGTCTCTTAGCGACGCGCCACGCGAACAGGAAACTTGGCGGCCTGAGACTGTTGGCAACAAAGGCAGGTCAAGGAGGATGACGGTCGCGAGTGAGTTGCGCCTGATGATCGGCGCATACGCTCATCCAAAAAGGGGGATGGGCACTCACCGAGCGGTGTGCAAAAAATGCGCATACCCGTAGCGCAAAACGATAAATGCCAATCGGCGGGCCACCACAGACCATTTCAAACGGGAGCGACAATGACAACGGCACGAGCTACGACCAAAGGAGAGGCCATTTGCCTGCTCAAGGCTGCCGGGGTTGGACTCGTCGAACTCGACTACGAGACTGGCTGGCGAGACGCCGCCGAACTCAGGCGCCTGGCTGGCATCCGCGTGGAGTATCGTGGACATGAGAGCATTGCTGTCAAATCGCCAACGGCGCTCGCTGCCGGCTTGAAGCGACAAAAAGTGACGTTCCGGCAACGAAATCTCTACTGTCAGTTTGAGCTCGGCGGCATGCCTGTATGCGAACTTGAGGCCCTCGAAGCAAAAGCCGCCAGGCTCGGGGACTACATCCTGGCCGGCCATTTGCTACGGGAAGTCGACACGACCTGGTCCGAATAGAGAAACACGCTCGCGCGCCCTGCCGTCGCGTTGCCTTGCCACCACGCGAAGATCTCGGCCATCAGGTCAACTTGAGCGGGCCAGCGGTAGATCGGCAGGCCGAACGTGCTTTCGGTGATGAAGGTGTCGCAGCGCACCGGCTCGAACGGGTCGCAGGTCCCGTCGGCCTCTACCTTGTAGTCGCCCGAGGCCACCCAGACCCGCCCCGCATGTTCCAGCCGCACCTGCGCCGACCCCAGGACGTGCCCGGCCGGATGCAGGCTCAGTGTGACGCCATGGTGGTGGATGTTGGCGCCATAGGGCAGCGTATCGAGCGTGATGCCGGGCAGGCGGGCCAGCAGCACGCCACGGCCCGGCTCTGCGCAGAGATAGTCGCCGTGGCCCAGGCGGGCATGGTCGGAATGAGCATGGGTGATGACGGCACGCTCGACCGGCCGCCAGGGATCGATATAGAAATCGCCGGGCGGACAGTAGAGCCCTTCCGGCCGCGCCACGATCAGATCGCCGCGCGCGCCTTCATCGTGCGCCATCGGCATGCATCCTTGTTCATGCGGCGGATTGTCGTTCTCCATTGACTGCCGCGCGCCGCTCCTTGCGGGCCTCCGCCATGCCCCGTATGTTGAGCGCGGCCAGCGCGAGTTGCAGCACCACGAGCGCCCAGGCGCTGGTGTGCAGGCCCCACCCCACCCACATCGCATTGCTGATCAGGAACACCCAGAAGCCAATCCGGCGCCGTCCCGTCGAGCGGCTACCCACCAGCCACGTGGCCGCTACCGTGATGGCCATGGCGGGCCATTGCAGCGCGTCGAGCCAGTCCAAGTCATCTCCCTTGTCGTCGAATACCCTCAAGGATAGGGTGTGTCCGCGCCGGCCCGCCAGCGTGGCGCGTCCCGTTTGGCTGTCGGCGCATTCTCACAAACGACACGGTTGTCCGCTCGCCCATCGGCAAGCGAGTGTGGCAACCACTGGCAACGACGCCAAGGTCTGTTTGAAACGGCCACCAAGTCTGGGAATCAACACAAGTCGACGGTTTCGGGCTTCGCGCGCCTGCAGCGCCATTTCCCCGCCACCCCCTCGCCACCCAACACGCTAGGCCAGCGCGCCCCCCTATCGACGTTAGCGTTTGAATGCGTGGCACACATTCTGCAGCGCTCACGATTCCACAGTTGTCATTGCGTGAGGAGATACAGCCATGCCCAAACAGCCGTCCCAGAAGAGCAAGCCAACCGGCGAGAAAGCGCATCGCGGACAGAATCCGGTGTCGACCGCGAAACAGGGCCCCGATACGAACCCCAGCCAGAACCGTGCGGCCGGCAGCAATCACGACGGCACTTACGAGAAAGCCGTCGCCGACCGGCTTGCCACTCGGCCCGGACGACTGGGTTCGCCAAGCGTCGGCAACCTGGAATCGAATGCCGGCAAGACGCTCACCACCAACCAGGGTCTGCAGATTCCACAGGATGACGATTCGCTGAAGCTTGGGCTGCGCGGCCCCACCCTGCTGGAAGATTTCCACCTCCGTGAAAAGATTACACACTTCGATCACGAACGCATACCGGAGCGTGTGGTTCATGCACGTGGCGCTGCGGCACACGGCTATTTCGAACTCGACGAGTCCCTGGAGGATTACACGACGGCCGATCTGCTAACCCGCGTCGGCGAGAAGACGCCCGTATTCGTGCGGTTTTCCACGGTGGCCGGATCGAGGGGATCGGCCGACCTGGCGCGCGACGTACGCGGCTTTGCCACCAGGTTCTACACGCGGCAAGGCAACTTCGATCTGGTCGGCAACAACATGCCGGTGTTCTTTATCCAGGATGGCATCAAGTTCCCGGACTTCGTGCACGCAGTCAAGCCGGAACCTCACAACGAAATCCCGCAAGCTGCTTCGGCGCACGATACGTTCTGGGACTTCGTTTCGCTGCAACCCGAGTCGATGCACATGGTGCTGTGGACGATGTCGGGGCGCGCGCTTCCACGCAGTTTCCGTACGATGGAGGGTTTCGGCGTGCACACGTTCCGCCTGATCAGCGCGAGGGGCGAAGCCACGCTCGTGAAATACCATTGGAAGCCCGTGGGCGGCGCACATTCGCTCGTCTGGGACGAAGCGCTCAAGATCAACGGGAAGGACCCCGATTTCCATCGGCGCGACCTTTGGGAATCGATTGAGGCAGGTCACTATCCACAATATGAATTCGGCGTGCAGCTGGTGCCAGAGACCGACATGCTCACGCTCGGCTTTGATCTCCAAGATCCCACCAAGCTGATCCCTGAAGAACTGGTGCCGGTGCGGCGTGTGGGCCGGATGGTGCTGGACCGCAACCCTGACAATTTTTTTGCCGAAACCGAACAAGTGGCTTTCCACCCGGGGCATATCCTGCCCGGCATGGATTTCACCAATGACCCGTTGCTTCACGCACGGCTATTCTCGTACATCGATACGCAGATCACACGGTTGGGTGGCCCCAACTTCCACGAGTTGCCGATCAACCGACCGCTGTGCCCGGTCCACAACAATCAGCGTGACGGCTTCATGCGGCAAACCATCGTGCAGGGCAAGGAAAGCTACCAGCCCAACTCGGTGAGCGGCGGATGCCCGTTCCTTGCGGGTGACAAGGACGCCTATCGGCACTTTCCTGTCCCCGCCGAGGACGGCGCGGTCAAGGCCCGGGTCCGCAGCCAGACGTTTGCCGATCATTTTTCGCAGGCCAACCTCTTCTGGCGTAGCCAGTCCAATGTCGAGCAGCAGCAAATCATCGCGGCCTATTCGTTCGAGTTGTCGAAAGTACTGGATTCAGCCATCCGCGCGCGTGTGGTCGGCCAGATTGTGCATATCGCCCGGGAACTTGCCGAAGGCGTTGCGCAAAACCTGGGCATCGACGTACAGCCCGTTGGCCCGGACATCCAGATCGACGACTACGGCATCGAAGCCTCGCCAGCGCTCAGTCTCGATGCGCAGCCCAAGGGCGACATCACGGGCCGCAACATTGCCGTACTTGTCAACGACGGCGTGAACGACGCCGTCATCGATTCCCTGAAGCAGCTGGCCAACGCCTCAGGCGCGAACATTCGACTCGTCGGGCCACGCGCGAGCAGCGTCACCACGACCAGCGGCATGTCATTGCCCGTGGATCACGCGCTCGCATCGGTCGGCTCGGTACTGTTCGATGCCGTTTACGTTGCCGATGACAACAATCCTCCAGCGGACCCCGATCCCGCCGCGCTGCTGTTCGTCAGCGAGGCATACAAACACTATAAGGCAGTCGGCGCGGGTGGCAACGGCGCAATGCTGATAGCGGAGGCGGCACGGCGCGCTGGCATCGAGGGCGGATTTGCCGGCCCAGGCCTAATTGTCGGCAAGGGCGAGCACGGCAAGCACCATCGGGAATTCCTGGACGCTGTAGGACAGCACCGCTGGTGGCAGCGCGAGGATGCGAAGAAGGTGGCAGTCTGACGAATCTACCTTTCTGGCCTAGGCGTGGCCGGACTACTTCGCGCTGATCATTCGGCGTGCCGAAGGTGGCTACGAACGGGACAGCGTCCTCGCATCGTTCAGCATGGTGCCGAAGAAATCATTCTCGCCGGCCACCCGATATTTCCCGACAGCCAACGGGCGTGTCGGGACAATTGGCAAGCTCCGGTCATTCGCCAGACACTGCAACGCGTGTCAGGTCGCACTCATACCCCCATACCGCTTTAGGTGCCATCCCATGACTCGAATCAGTGCTCGATGAGCTTTTCCGAGTCAATGAAGTTGGAGACGACCAGGCCGCAGACCACCGTCAACACGAGCGAGGACGGCCAGCCATGCCCCTCGCACGCGTTTGATATGTCTCACGGTCTTTTTTGCGCGACGCAGGAACGTCAGGAATGCCGAGGATGGGCGAGAAAAAATCGCAGCATTTCCGTGCTGGCATCCGGCCCTTTTGCGTCGGTATATGACCCGCCGCTGCCGCCACCGGCCCAGGCATGCCCAGCACCGTGAATCAGCCAGTATTCTGCATCCACACCGCCAGGCGGCGAGATCCGGTATCGTGTGTAGGCATGGCCCGCGCGGACGGTGTCCCACACAGTGTGCTTGTGATCGTGGCCTTGTTCATATGGCTCGATCAGTCGCGCCCCGTTCGACGCATGCACGGTGTGATCCGCATCGCCGTGAAACACGATCAGTGGACGCACCGGCCGCACCGGGGGCGCGACGCCTCGTCTGGAAGCGCCAAGTCCCTTGCCACCCTTCATGGCCGCCAGCGCCGAAGGCAGGTCATGCGCGCACCCCATCGGCAGGCCCGAATGGACCCCGCCGGCGGCAAAAATATCTGGATACTGCTGAATCAGCACCGCCGCCATCGCGCCACCGGCAGACAGCCCCGCGACATAGACCCGATCCGGATCAATGCGGTTACTGGCTATGACCTGGCGGGTGATGCCGGCGATGATCGACGGCTCGCCCCGGTCGGCTTGCTGGTCGCCAGGACGAAACCAGTTCCAGCACTTCGACGTGTTGGCATCGGCGGACTGGTTCGGGTACACCACCGCAAAGCCGAGTTTGTCCGCAAGCGCGTTCATGCGTGTGCCGGCGGCAAAATCATCGGCATCCTGCGTGCAGCCGTGCAGCATGACCACCAATGGCATCGGCTTCTGCAAATGCCCGGCCGGGATGTAGATCTTGTAGGACCGTTGCCCGGCCTGGTTGGCATAGGTGTGCCGGCTGAAGTGGCCGGGCATTGCAGTCGGTGGCGCGCGGCGCGGCGCGGCGGATTCCCCAGATGGCGCTGTATGGGACCGGCCCTGCAACGTGTTGTCCGTCAACAAAGATTGGACCACTTGCGCCGGCATCGGCGCTCGCGCTTTGCCTGTGTCGCCAGTTGGCGATTGGCCGCGAAGTGCGCGCTGGATGACGGCTGTCGCCTCCATCGGGCCCGCTGTCTGCAGCAGGTGCATGGCCTCATGCATCGAGGCAAGGAAGGCGTCGTTCATCTTCATGTTGAGGTCTCTGCAGGCCTGGCGAACCAGGTGCGGCGAGATTGCCGCGTACTACCGTATGCGCCCAGCCAACGCCGCTTTGACGGCGGCTGGCGCGTGAAAGGCGCCTAACACCACGACCGACTCGATCGTCGCCGACGCCAGTTCGGGGCTGACATCCGATGCAATGCTCGCCAAACCGAGCACATGAATGGCCAGTTTCTCGTTGGCCTTCAATGCCGCCTCGAGGTCTTGCTTAGAGAAATGCTGAAGTCCCAGCACCAGCGCCCGCCGCGTTGCCGTTTCCTGAATCGCCTGCGCGTGGACGGCTAGCTGGTTGCGGATGGCGGTGCGGATCAGATCGGTTCGGTTGGAATAGAAGCCTTCCTCCACCAACAAATCGATCCGGCCCAGATCGACCGGGCCGAGGTTGATGGTGATTTTCTCCGTCTCGCCTCCTTTCGGCCTAAGCGTCGATATTTGTGCGTTATAAGGCCTTTCCATTTTTCTCCTAGTTTGCAATTCAGGGAAGCTGAGCGCCGGCCACGTCTGCATACCCATCCATTTACCATCCCAATACCATCCGGTGGGATGGTTATAGGCCTGAATAAGTGCGCCGTCAAGTGCGGCAATTTGGGGTCCGGAGAGGTCTCGCTGCCGCGCGACGATAAATAGCTTGTCCCATGGCGAGCCGTTATTCATCCGGGGATACAGTGCGGACCGCCGCCCCTAACGCCGAAAGCGACAGTGTGGAAGTCACCGCGGTGCCCAGTCCACGCGGTGGACCGCCCTAGCCTCGCTCGCGCAGGTTTGCCTTGAGCGCGGCAAACCTCGGGGTTGATCAGGTTGGCTTCCAAATCCGGGGATGGGCCCAAGAAGTAGAGGTTGACGGACCACACGGTCGCCTGCTCAATGAGGCAATGGGGTATATCACGGTTGCCTCAAGCGGAGCGAGGAACCGCAGCAGTACTTTTCTCATGCATCACCCCCTGGGCGGGAGTGAGATCGGGGGACCATGCAATAGCGATCGATCGACCGCAGTCGAAATCCAAGAACCGCACCCGCTGGCCGTCTCCTCGATGGAGGACTCTTTCTTGAAGCCGTGCCCTAGTCGCGCCCGCATGCTCGAAAAGCACAATCTGGACGACGCGGGCTTGCTGGCAAACCGTCGTACTGCGAACGGGCCAGCGGGCATCGGCCCGAGGACTTGCCGACGCCGGAACCCGCATGCCGCAAATTCGTTTGCTCGGCATGTCTTTGGCGATGACCTAAAGCTTCGAACTAACTTGGCACACGGGCCACGAAAGTTCATGGCGCTCATTCGCTAGTCCGTCCAGAAAATACCGTTCTGATGACGTCCACGCTTTAAGCGAGGGTGGCAAAAAATACATAATCAGTTGGTTCGAACGCCCACAAGGCTCGGCCACGGAGTATGAGAATGCCCCAAAGCGAATCCTTGATGTGTTTGGTCAATGGAAGGCGCCAGACAATTTCAAGATCGAGTTATTCGTTATTCGCGTGGGTGAGTGGGGTGGGCATATGCTGGTGGACTGCGACGATCCGTTGACGGTTCACAAGGCTTGCTCAACATTCCCTGCATTTGAATTCCGGGCGCACCCCGTAATTGCCGTCGAAGACGCAGTCCGGGTCGAACTCGAAGCGATCGCCTGGCGCGACGGATTGAAAGGCAAGTGACGTCCGAGGCGAATCGCGGCACCATTACGTCGTGCCCACATTAATTTCGTTTGGCAGTCGCCAGCGTCTTCGCGCTTGCGCCGCCAGCCACCATAAGCGATTCGTCGCTGATCCGGCGCGATGACGAAATGGCGGACGCACCGGGAGCGTGCAGGTTGCACACGAGTCCGATGGGGGCGGTCCTACGACGGCCGACCGCACATCGTGCCATCTTCACCTTGCTAGCAGAAGCAGACCGGCATCCGACTCAGTAAGCGCTTTCCAGATCCAAAGCTAGTCATGCCGGCAATAGCGCCCCATAGGCGGCAGCCCACCTCAGCTTCACCCGCGCCGTCGAGGCACCGCGTGTCTCGCAGAGCGCCGTCAGCCAACAGGTATCCAGCTTGAGGAACGCGCAGGCAAACGCCTCATGGAACGCAGCGGCTGGACATTGCGGCACGCGAATTGGCTGCGACTTGCCAGCGCAGCTTCACTGCGCTGGGACGGGGTACCGCAGCAGATCTCGCGCAGCGCATTGCAATTCAAGGTCCCTCTTACGTTCGCGATGAAATGGCTGATGCAGCGGCCGCCGGGGTTTCAGGTACCCCCCCCGGGCCGAGCCGACCACTCTCAGGTTGCTCTCGATCTAGGGCGCTCAGCCGGTAATGGGCCTTTGGGCCACCCTCAACTGGGGGGCACGCCAGTTTCTCCCGTTGTTAGCTGCTGCCGACTCTCGCAGTCGCAAGGCTGGGGAGCGGCACATCACTGAGGCGTCTGTGGCCCCTCCAGCCGTGGCCCATCAACCGATTGGCCCGGGTGACCCATCGGGAGATCGAGTTACGCGAGAGGATGCTTCAGCCCGAATGGCGTCGATGCGTGCAGCCCTTAGCCGCTCCAGCGTTGCCTCCAGCGCTGCAATGAGTGATCGACAGGCCTCGATCGGGGCGGCGGCTGCGTCCAGCTCCGCAAGCGTGGCTCGCTGGCGGCATAAACGTGCTTCAGCTTCGACAATCGCCTGTTCGAGGGTCACAAGAGACAGCGCATCGCTCACATCCATTTCCATTGATGGTCCTCTGGGCGTCTGGAAATATATCAAGATGGGATGTATTTCCGAATTGTAGCAATGCCAGCGGTGCGCGCCAGCACGCTCCTCGGCGGACGGACATCTGAAGACGAGGTATCGCAGCAACACGGCTCGGCCTGAGTCCACGGCAGACGCCGCGCCGGTTGTGGAATCGAACCTATGCTGACTTCCGTTCCACACTTGCGGCCGAAAGCTGCGCGGGCGGCATGGCATCGACCTGGTCACGGAGACCATCCGCGGGATCAGGCTTGTGTTTCCAGCGCGAGCGTCTACCGTGAAGAATGGGGGCCTATGCCGTCGGCGCGAAGCAAGCCGCCCAACGATCCTCTCAACTGGAGGTGCTGCGATGACAACTCGACGAACATTTCTGAAGGGAGTATCGAGCGTTGTAACGGCCGCAGTGACCGGCATCGAGTCGCCGGCGAACGCACAAGCGGGAAAGCTTGATGCAAGCGATCCCCAAGCCGTTTCACTCGGATATAAGCACGACACAACAAAGGTGGATAAGGCCAAGTTTCCTAAACACGAGGCCAGCCAGAAGTGCAGTAACTGCCAATTGTTTCAAGGCAAGGTCAGCGACGCGTGGGGACCCTGCCCCATCTTCGGTGGTAAGCAAGTTGCGGCAAATGGTTGGTGCAACTCTTATGTGAAAAAGGCCTGAGAAATCAGGACGCGCGCCACTCTGAGCCATGATTCCACATCAAAGGGATCCCCCATTGCACTTGCCTCACTCTGGCCAGGGTACGCAATTTGCGCAAGGGATCTTTGCGGATGCCGAAAGTTGGGTTAGGTTGAATCCGCAGGGTGTTAGCAACGACGTGGTCAAGACGCGCTTCTTGCGAGCTCGCACGATGCTGCGTCAGTCCCTTGCCGAAAGGGGTGAAGCCCTACCTTCAAAGTACGTTCGGCTTTCAGGTCCGCGTTGTGACGCGGGGGTCCATCGTGTGCTCGGCGCCCTTCACCTGCGCGGATGGTCTGTCCGCTTTGATGGCGACGACATTCGGAGTGAGCCGTGTATCGGGCACTAACCAATCGGAGAGCAAACATGATGAAAATCGCAAGCATTCTTTTACCCGGCATGTTCATCTTTGCGGCCTATGCAGCCACGGCGCAGGAACCCGCCCCCAACGACGCTCAGATTGCCTCCATCGTGGTCACGGCAAACCAGGTTGATATCGATGCTGGCAAGCTTGCCGAATCCAAAGGATCGAGCAAGGACGTAAAGGCATTCGGCAAGCAGATGGTCACCGACCATACCGGTGTCAACAAATCGGCCACCGTCCTGGTAAAGAAACTGAAAGTCACGCCTGAGGACAATCCTACCAGCCAGAGCCTCAAGTCGGGCGGCGAAAAGAACATCCAGAAACTAAAGGGTCTCAAGGGTGCAGAATTCGATAGCGCCTACATCGACAATGAGGTCTCCTATCATCAGTCGGTGCTCGATGCCATGGACAAAACGCTCATTCCGAGCGCCAAGAACGAGGAACTGAAGGCATTGTTGGTCAAGGTGCGCCCGGCTTTTGTCGCGCATCTGGAGCACGCAAAGCATATCCAGACCGAGCTTGCCAAGAAGTAACTCCTTCAGACCATGCGAAACCCGTCTATCCCCCTGCTGATGACATTGGGATTGATGCTCGCCGGCCCGGTGCGGACCATCAGCGCCGGGCCGGCATCCCACACGGTCACGATAGACAGTACTCAATACTCGCCGCAGGAACTGGCTATCAAGGTGGGCGATACGGTTGTCTGGGTCAACAAGGACCCCTTCCCCCATACGGTGACGGCCCAAGCCGCTGCCTTCGACTCGAAAAGCATTGCGCCAGGCAAGTCGTGGAAGTACAGGGCGACCCAAAGGGGGGCCTATCCCTATATCTGTGGCCTCCATCCGACGATGAAGGGGATGTTGCGGGTCGAATAGACAGATTTCGATCCGCTTTTCCGTCTGTTAGTGCGTCTCTGACGAACGCGCCGAACGACTGCCATGGACCGGAAGCGCCGGTCTGCGCCCTCTCAACATAACTCGGCCAGTCTCGGCTAATAGCTCGACGAATCCATCTACTCGAAGGCACCGGCCGCCAGTCCGCTGTGTCGTGGGTGATCGTGATTTCCGAGCTATCGACATGTCGGAGGGCCAAGGCTTCCACCCACATAGATAAGCCTTCCGCTCGGATCCTTCAGAGCACTAAAGTCCTTGTCCTCATGTTCTGGTTTGAATGGACGCATGGCCGTAGATGCCGAGCACCATCTGATCGTCTCTCATGAGGTCACCAATATAGGCACCGATCAGGCGCAACTCAGCGCGATGGCTCGAGCCGCTCGCGATGCAATGGGAATAGCCGATCGTGGCTACTTCAGTGCGCAGGAGATCAAGGCATGCGCGGATACGGACATTGCTGTCATCTTGCCCAAGCCAGCGACGTCTAGCGCGAAGGCGGGAGGTCGGTTTGATAGGGCCGACTTCATCTACATTGCCCGAGACGACGAATATCAGTGTCCCGCTGATGAACGCGCGATCTACCGCTTTACGAGAGAGGAACATGGACTGCGGCTACGCCGCTATTGGAGTAGTGCTTGTCCGCAGTGCGCCATGAGATCGCAATGCACACCGAGTCCTTACCGACGCATCTCCAGATGGGAGCATGAGGAAGTGCTAGAGGCAGTCCAGCGCCGGCTTGATAAGACTCCCGATGCAATGACGGTTCGAAGGAGAACCGTCGAGCATGTCTTCGGAACCTTCAAGCATTGGATGGGCTACGCGCACTTCCTTACGCGCACGCTACCCAATGTAGGTACTGAAATGAGCCTGCATGTTCTCGCGTACAACCTCAAGCGCGTGCTCAGAATTCTCGGCTTCTCGAAGACAATGAAGGCGATGCGCCTGGCGGGTGCGTAAGCACCCATTTGAGCCAACAAAGCGGACAGAAGGTAGCCCTGAGGGGCCCATTAACGCTGGGCGCACCCTTTCGACGTCGTCACGGCCCGATTGACCGAGAATTCGAGAAGACGGGCTACGCCGCCCAGCAGATGTGCGTCGACATAGCCAATCCCGAGCCGTACAGCACCTGATCGCCGATCATCCGTCGACAAACGCTGCCAGCGCTATCCCCGGAATCGCCGTTGGGCATCGTACCGACAAGCGCTTACTAACAGGATGTCCGACCTTACCCTAATTAGGGTGATTAGTACATCACACGTCAGTGTTGCAACCAATCCGATGGGAACAGAAGTATCGTAAGCTCAATAAACGACCCGCTGCCCCGGGATCCAATCACCGCTCAAGTCGATGGCCCGATTTGGCGGTAGGACGGAACGAACCGGCACGCCTTCGTACGCACGCAGACAAAATTTCCCCCATTCACGGAATTCAAATGGCAGGTAGGCCCGGATGGCCGGAGGAACCAAGAGGTCACTCATGGCCCTCAGATCCTTAGCCGGCTGCGCCATGCGTCCATCACGATCACCTCGCGCTACTTGCACGACGACGATCTGCGGCGCGCCGATCAACTGGAAAAGGCATTTGGACGGCGATTAGCATGGACCGGCAAAAGCCGCTTAGGGTCAGCGCTCTCTCACTCAACAACATTTCGGCGGTAGGCCATAAGGATAAGCGTAAAAAAAAGCCTCATGAGTCATTTATCATCATTTATTTGACGTCGATAATTTATCGTCGTAAGATAATTAGCGATAAATCTTTCTGCTCCCTCCTATGACTCAGCCGAGCCCCGCTTCCGCGCGCTATACGTTTCGTCGCCCCGCCTTGGCCGCCAGCTTCTGCGCGGCATTGACCGGCGAAGCCCTGTTGGATGCGCGCTCGGGGCTCTTTCTGGCAGCCCCTCGACGGGTCGGGAAATCGACCTTTCTCCGGGAGGATCTCGTTCCTGCAGCGGAAAGCCGGGGCTGGACAACGGTGTATGTGGACTTGTGGTCGAACAAGGCGCAGGATCCTGGCGAACTCATTGCGGACGGCATTAAACGCAAGATCGCGGACTTCGCCGGCATCGTCAGCAAAGCAGCCAAGGCAGTTGGCCTGACCAAGGTGACGGTCATGGGAACGTTAGGCCTCGATGTGAGCGCCACGGGACTGCCGGCGGGCGTCACGCTCACGCAAGCCTTGCAAGCGTTGCGAAAGGCCGCTAACAAGCCTGTGCTGCTGATCGTCGATGAGGCACAACATGCGCTCACGACCGACAAAGGACTAGAAGCGATGTTCGGTCTCAAGGCCGCTCGCGACGCAATAAACGTTTCCGGCAAAGCTCCCGAACTCATGCTGGTCTTTACCGGATCGAGCCGCGACAAACTCGCTCATTTGGTCATGAATTCGCGCATGCCGTTCTTTGGCTCGCTGGTCACCCCTTTCCCGTTGCTGGATCGCAGCTTCACCGACGAGTACACGGCGAGCGTAAATCAAGCACTTGCGCCAAGCAACCAATTCGAGCCGGACGCCGTCTTTGACGCATTTGTGATGGTGGGTCATCGACCGGAGTTGCTCCGTCATTTGATCTCGTCCATCGCAATCGCTAACGAATCTCCCTATCTGAGCCAGCGCCTAAGAGAGGACGCCACACTGATTCAGGAACGGTTGTGGCATGACATCGAGAGCGACTTTGAATCTCTGTCGCCCGTGCAACAGGCCGTGGTACGGGTTATGGCGTCGAAGGCGGGACAGTTTTCCCCGTTTGGCGAGGCTGCTATAAGCGCCTACAAGTCGCTCCTTCCTCCGGACGCAACAGTGAACACCGCTACCGTTCAGAATGCCATTGATGCCTTGCGTGAGCGCGAGATCCTGTGGAAGGAATCGCGTGGTACCTATGAAATCGAAGATCAAGCATGGCTCACTTGGCTGCGCTCACGCGATTTGACATCTTGAGCATCACACTCTTTGCCTAGCGGACGAGGCGCGAAGCTCATCCGTTGCATCGACCAGTTGAATCCACAGTCAACAACAGCCTGTCGGGGGATCTAACTTTATCCATCCCTGATGTCCATACGTTGTACCTTGAGGTGTGCGCGTCCATGGGCTGCACCTTCCCGCTACCTGCGTACCGGTTTGGCCATAGCATAGACATCCGGCCGACTAACCGAGAGTCGCTGCAGATTCTGCGCTTTATGCTCAGATCGCGCTGCCCCGACACCCATGACTGGGCGCCGGGGTCGGAATGCGTCAGGCCGCCTTGCCTTCCAGCATCTTTACCGTATCGTCCGTGGTCCAGACCCCATTGGCGATGAAGCGGTAATTGACCAGCGCAGCGCCATAGCCGTCGCCTTCTGGTAGCTTCGGCCCGGCTACGGCGTCACGCACCACCGCCACCTCAAAGCCCTGCTCGAGCAGATCGCGCAGATGCGACTCCACGCACAGGTTGGCCAGCATGCCCGCGAGAATGACCTGGTCCACCCGCTGCTTGCCCAACTGGAGCTTCAGGTCGTTGACCTGCGGGCCATAGAGCTTGTGCGGCGAGCAGATGATGGTCTTGCCATCCTCGATGTACGGTTTGAACTCCGGGAGGAAGTCCGAGCCCGACCCACGGAAGCCTTCAAGCGACAGCGCGCTCGGACGGTCGAACAGGCCGAGGTTGTGCTGGAATATCTCCGCCCCACCCTGGAACTGCCACCGATGGTCCTGCGGGTAGTAGTAATGGGGAGAAATCGCCACCGTAATGCCGGCCTTCTTGGACGCCTGGAACAGGCGCAGCAGGTTCTGCACCATGTTCTGCTCGGTCACGCTTTCACCCACCACCGGCCACGCCTTGCCCTTCGGACTCATGAAATCGATCTGCGGATCGATGACGACGAACGCAACGCGCGCGAGGTCAAGCTTCATGCCCGTCTTGGGCAGCGCCGGTTTGGACGGATCTGCGTACTTGGCGACGCCACCGGCCGGCGCTGCGTTGGCCAGCGAGGGCAGTTGGCTAGACGCAACTGCGGCGGCGGCAACCGTGCTCTTCAAGAAAGTACGGCGGCCGTGAAATTCTGGGGTCTCACACACAATGATTCTCCATTCAATTCCGTAACACGAGCAGATGCAGTAGACGCACTGCCATGAATTTCTTAGATAGTTCTGAGGGCTGGTGAAACTCGTTAAGACGTTGGGTCAAAATGAATACTGGGTGAACTGACTGACGTTGCGTTCACCGAACCTGCGCTGCTCTGCTTGCCGCAGAAACTGCGTGGAGTGAATCCTAGACTGAGGCACGGCATGTCAGTAGTGCTGCCACGGTGCCCACGCTGTTGTCACATCGGCACCAATCTTTGCGCCATGCGTTGCGTGGTCCGCAGTACACGCTGCGACTAGTCATCCTCGGTCCAGCAGGGTCCGCCTTGGGCAGGCCGATGGTCTGACGACCGAGTTCGGCTCCTGCCGGCTGGCGCCGGCGTAGCTGATCTCGGGGTCGATCAGGCGCTTGCCGGTCACAAGCGGACATCGGCCAGTCGTGGCCTAGTGGCCATATCCAGACGCTCTTCGGTCAGTCGGCCGCCCACCGATCAATGCGAATGGGTCTGTCACTTCCTGCCCGCACCCCCTAAAGTTCAGGAAGCGAAGATCCGTAGCTCAGGCGTTGCCCTTGCTCCGATCCAACGTTCTGCTCTGCGCTGCCCTACCTCGGTCGAGCCTTCCTCCTGTCAGCGGTTTCGGAAAGGCGATAATGGCGTTTCCACCATAGCGCTGGTGCCGCTCCATCGGCACCGAGACAAGCATGAACTCCACTCCCCAGGACCAGGCAATTCCGCCGCAAGTGCGGCTGACCAGCTTCTCTCACGGCGGGGGCTGTGGTTGCAAAATCGCCCCGGGAGTCCTCTCAGAAATCCTGCGTGGCAGCGGGGCAGGATTCATGCCCAAGGAGTTGCTCGTTGGCATCGAAACGTCCGATGATGCAGCGGTCTATCAACTCAATGCGGAGCAGGCGCTCATTGCGACAACCGATTTCTTCATGCCGATCGTGGATGATCCGTTCGACTTCGGCCGCATAGCTGCCACGAATGCGATCAGCGACATCTATGCAATGGGCGGGCGACCTATCATGGCGCTTGCATTGGTCGCCATGCCGATCAATCAGTTGCCGGTGGAGGTGATCGGCAAGGTGCTTGAGGGGGGTCAATCCGTATGTCGCGCAGCCGGCATTCCGATCGCGGGCGGGCATACCATCGATTCGATTGAGCCCATTTACGGGCTGGTCGTCATGGGGCTGGCGCACCCATCCAGGATCCGGCGCAACCGCGATGCCCGCGCTGGCGATGTGCTTGTTCTTGGCAAGCCGCTGGGCGTGGGCGTCATGTCCGCAGCGCTAAAAAAGGGCGCACTCAGCGAAGCTGGGTACGGCCATCTGATCGATGCCACCACGAAGCTGAATACCCCTGGCATTGCGCTTGCAGAACTAGAGGATGTCCACGCGCTTACCGATGTGACCGGCTTTGGCATCGCCGGTCATACGCTGGAACTGGCCAGGGGCGCAGGCCTGAGGGCGGTGCTTCATTGGGGCCGTCTGCCGCTGTTGCCCGGGATAGCGCCGCTCGCGGAGCAGGGCAATATCACTGGCGCATCCCGGCGCAATTGGGAGAGCTACGGCAGCGAGATTCAGCTTGACACTGCGCTGCCTGCGATCGCCCAGTCGCTGCTCACTGATCCGCAAACCAGCGGCGGGTTACTCGTCAGTTGCGCGCCGCAGGCTGCAGACAACGTCGTGCGCCTATTTCAGGAGCAGGGCTTCGTCGACGCCGCTGTCATCGGACGGATCGAGGCCGGCGAGCCCGGGCTGGTGGTCCTGCCATGAAATCCCCTGTACGCGTTACCGATCGCCATACTTTCGACACGATAATTGACGCGCGCTCGCCAGCAGAGTTCGAGTTGGACCACATCCCTGGAGCATTGAACTGCCCAGTACTCGACAACGAAGAGCGCCGCATCGTGGGGACATTGTATAAACAGGTCGGTGCATTTGAGGCTCGCCGGATCGGCGGCGCCATGGTGGCGGCCAATCTGGCTCGCTACCTGCGTGGGGTTTTCGCGGAGCGTCCTTCCAACTGGAGGCCACTTATCTACTGTTGGCGGGGTGGCATGCGCAGTGGCGCCATGACCACCTGGCTACGTATGGTCGGTTGGGATGCCCAGCAACTTGCCGGCGGCTATAAGGCGTGGCGACGTCATGTGATCGACGCCATCACAACGCACGCCCCAATACTGCCGCTGATCGTGATCTGCGGCGCGACTGGGAGCGGTAAAACCCGGATCCTGCAGGCTCTGGCCGCGCAAGGCGAACAAACGCTGGATCTTGAAGCTCTAGCCCGGCATAGGGGTTCCCTCCTTGGGGCGATTCCCAGCGTCCAGCAGCCTTCTCAAATCGCATTCGAGACCAGCATCGCGGCCGTCATCGAGAAGATTGATTTGTCTCGGCCACTTTTTGTGGAGGGCGAAGGAGCGCGCATCGGACGCCTCAACGTACCCGTGCCGCTGGTCGAGCGCATGCGTGCAAGCCCTTGCGTCGAGATCATGGTATCGCTACCCGCGCGCCTGGCGCTTCTATTGCGCGACTATGCCTATCTGGGCGACCGCCCCGAATGGCTAGCGGGACAACTCGAAATCCTCAAGCCATTGCACGGCAAGGACACCATCGCAGCCTGGCAGAGCATGGCACGGCTTGGCAATCTGTCCGACCTGTTCGGCGAGCTAACGACCAGGCACTACGATCCTGCGTATTCACGATCCCAGCGAAAGCACTTTTACGACTGGGCAAATCGACGCATCATTACCGTCGATGACTTATCGGAAGAAAGTGTGGAGACGTTGGCGAGACACGTTGTCGCGACGTCGGTGCCCGGGAAGCCTGCCAACCGCAATTCGGATACCGCTAACTCGCCTTCGATCCGCACTCCAATAGAATTTCAAATGTCCGATGACGGCGCCGAAACGGACACTTGAAACAACCAGGTGTACGACTGAGGGTCGGTAGCTGCATTTAGCGGTAGCGCCATGCGGCCCAAAAAGGAATTCTATGGGCCTATGTCCGAGCTCGGTCGAAAACAGGCGCCCGAATTATGGCTTGACCAACATATCCCTGGCGTACTTGAGGCCCATGCCATAGCCCCCGCCAAAGCGCTCCACCAGTCCGCGAGCCCGGTCGTAGGTTTCCTTGCGCGTCCAGTCCCTCTGGAACTCGAGCAGGACCTGCAACCAGCTCGTCACCTCCGCGCCTTTGGAACGCATGCGGTCCAGTGCGTAGTGGTGGGAATCGATGGTCGCCCCGCCGCAGGCGTCCGCCACGACAAAGACCTGGTAACCCTCGGCCAGGCAGCAGAGGACCGGGAAGCACACACAGGCTTCCGTCAGCATGCCCGCGAACAGCAGCTTCTTCCTGCCGGTGGCAATCACTGCCTGCCGCGCGGCATCGTCTTCCCATAGGTTCATGGAGCGCCGATCGTACACCGGAACGTCGGGCAACAGCTCGCGAATGGCCGGAAACGGAGGACCGCTATACACCTTCGTTGCCGAGGTCGAGAGAATCGTGGGGACGTCAAATGTCCGGGCGGTCTCGACAAGTGCCACGAGATTATTGAGTAGCTGCTGGCGGTCCATGGACTGCACCGCGAATCCCAGGCCCGCCTGCGGATCCACCAGCACCAGTGCACACTCCTGCGGAGAATTGAGTTCGTCCATCTTGCACCTGCCTCAAAAGCTGAAATTAAGTAACGCAGCGCCCCAAGACATTCAGGCTAGTCGATCGTCGCCGGGTACCCAAGTACGCCTTCCAGCGCGCGCAGGATCGGACACTTGTGGCGGCATTGCCGGTGCCGCTAAGCGCGTGGTCAACCTTCTGCAAATTTTGGCCGTTTCTCTATTGCTACTAACGCGACTGTGGGCCGCAGCATACTGCAGTGCGTAATCACTAGCGCCCGGGAGGCGCATGCGGACATCTAATGGCCTGCCTTCCCACTGTTGCTGTTTCGCAAAAGATATGTAGGGGCGTGAAGTTATGACCTAGACTTAGAGTGCTTTCTCAAGGTTCGGCCGCCATGCAAAGTGCGTCAAGTAACGCGTTGCAGCGCAGCGTTCCTCCCGGGCGATTCTGACAATTGTTGGGCTCCTCTGGAGCGCAGCGGCAGACAGAACTGGGGATTGATGGAGGGGGACATGA
>NZ_JBFTSP010000019.1:0-101475 GCF_056400065.1 Cupriavidus sp. 01L415
ACCCTTGGCGGCTACCTGAATCGCCGCAACGATCCTCCGCCCGGCGCTACCGTCATCTGGCGAGGCTTCCTCGTCTTGCACGAAATCACAGAGATGTTCCGTATCTTTAATTCGGGATAGCGAGCCAAGCTTGTGGGTAAAGCTCAGCCTTTTAGGGGCGGGGATTTTCGGGAAGGGCTCTGGGAACGGTTGTTGAGCGTCATTTGCGCCAGAGCCAGCCGTCAGTGATTCCGTGCGTGCCGCGCGCGACCAAGCCCTTGATTGCTTCCTTGGCGCGTTCGGTACGGCGCTTCGGGTCCACCTCGGTCAAGTGGCGCGCTACCTCCAGCACGGCAGCCTCCAGTTCGGCGCAGGGATGGGTCGGCGGAGCGTCGCCCTTGCCGAAATCGCGGGACTCGCGCAAGAGCTTGCCCAGCACGTCCAACGCGATGCGCTGATTGCCGCCTTGGGGCAGCTTTATGTTTTGCTTTTTGGCGACGCTGTCGTCAGGCGTCACGGTGCAAGACGTCGTTGGGTCGCCGTATTCATCATCACCAAGCTCTACCACCTGCAGCCGGAAGGCGGTTCGAGCGCCGCTCTCGTCGTCCTTGCTTTTGGCAATCGACCACTCGCGGGGATCATCGATCCCCGACACTTCAATGGCTGCATCCAGCGCGGCGTACAGGCTGCTATGGCCGCGCAAACCCTTCTTCTCGTTTTTGCCAGTGTGGTGCACCAGCAGAACAACGCCACCGATGCGCTGCCGCAGTTCCTTCGCGCCGGCGATAAGTTCGCCCATGTCCTTGCTGGAGTTTTCATCGACGCCGGGCGCGGCGCGGTTCAGGGTATCGATCACGAGCAGGCCGTCACGCCCCCCACCTGCCAGGACTGCGGCGGCAAGGTCGGTAATGTCGCCCGGCTGGCGCAGGTCGAGATGTTGCGTGATGAAGCGCATCCCGTCCGGCACGCCGCGCTGGTGCTGGAGGCTCCATGCCTTCGCGCGTTTGCTGAAGCCTGCTTCGCCTTCGAGGCAGACGTAGGTGACTGGCGCGGCAGTCACGCGGTGTCCGAACCATTCGCTTCCGTTGGCAATGGCAGCGCACAGGTCGAATGCCAGGAACGATTTACCCGACCCGGACGGCCCGAACAGAGCGGCGAGCCCGTCGGCTGGCACCACGCCGCGCACCAGCCAGCGCAGCGGCGGTGCGCTCATCAGGTCGGCGGCGGATTGCAGCCGGTAGCGCATTGGCGTCGTCTTGGCCGCCTGCAGCAACTCCGCCAGCGCTTCGCTGCCGTGGTCGGCCTCGAAATCGTTGCAGTCGTAGTTGGTCGGCTTGTCTGCCTGCAACTCGACCCATGTGCCGCCCACCTCGCGGACGATAGCCTCGGCCTGCGGTTCTTTGCCACGGTCGGCGATGAACACAAGGGATGCTCGGGGAAGCCGCGTGCGCAGCATCTCCGCGACGCGACGAAAGCGGCCCGCGCCAAACGTGACGACAGCAGCGGCGTGATAGTCGGCCCGGGCCACCGCCCACGCCTGCCCGATGCCTTCGCAAACATAGAGGCGACCGTCGGCACTGATGTCGCCGATCACGAAAACGCCATCGTCAAACGAGGCGCCGGGCGCATTCAGCTTGTCGCCACCGCCAGGCGGGATATATTGCACCGTCAGCAGTTCGCCATCCAGCGAGCGAACCGGAACAGCCAGGTAGCCGGCGACGGACTTTCCCTTGATGACAAGCTGGCTGTCCGGCGGGACGACGCGCAGCCCATCCGGGACGCCGCGCTTGGCTGCGATGTAGGGATGCTCGATTGCGGCGGGCGGGTAGCTGTCAAAGACGGCGGACAGGGCAATACGGGGCGTCTGAGCGCCTGGCGGCTTGGGGTTGCCCGTGGGCGAGAGGAGCGGCACGCGGGCGGCCTGCGTGCCGTTCTGATGCGGTTTGGTCGGGTCGTGCCAGCCGGCCTTACGCGCCGCGTGATACAGCGTCGCGGCCTTTACCGCGCCATCGCCAAACGACTTCCACGCACTCAGGCAGTCCTGTTCGCTGTGGTAGTTCGGTGCATCCTCGCTCCACAAGCGAAAGTCATCGAACGCGACGCCCGCGGCCTTTGCTGCCATGCCGATGCGCACCCATTGGTCGCGGGAACAGCCGGCATCGCAGGCGAAGAGGGCGGTGCGGGCGCGCTCGATTTCATCGAGGCCGTGCATCATGCCGCCTCCTTGTCGCGCTTGCGCTGCCACGCACGAACGGCGCGGCGCCCAGCCGGCGTCAGCAGGTAGACGCGTTGCAGGACCGGCAGTCCATCGCGGTCAAAGGCAGGCACTATCATGCACGGCAGGCCCTTCTCGCCCAGACCAAGGTCGCGCAGCATTGCAATGGCGGCCGGGTCCATGCCGCAATCCGAGGCGAATTCCTCATGTTCGACGGACAGCGGACGATCGAGGAGGGCGTAGATGACGCGCAGGCATTGCGGGTCGTCAGTACCCGCAAACTTCAGGCGCGTAGTAATATTGGGGACAGCTTCGATGGTCTCGAAGAAGTCCGGTTCAGCTTCCAGGCGGCCGGACTTTTTCATTATTGGCCCCCGTTCAGCAGCGTGGCGATGTCTGCGACGCGCCAGCCGAGGCGGCCGTTGATGCGGACGGGGCGAATCGGGCCATTCTCGCGGCAGGCCCACTTGCGCAGCGTCTGTTCCTTGCGGTTCAGAGCGTGCGCAGCTTCGGTCGTGGGGAGCGCATCGCGGCCGTTTGCGAGCGCGGCGAGGCCAGGCGGAATGCCTGGTGCGTGATGGACTTCGAGTAGCGCAGGGGGGGAGGTACGGTTCATTATCAACGTCCAATCCGGCCGCATTTGGCGGGGGCTTGGAGCGTCGATAACGTGCCGATATTCGCTATCGTCGCTGCAAGACTCCCGCCGCGTTCGGCTTCATGTCTCGGCGTTGATAGTTTCGGGTGGGGTGCTAGTGGGGTCGCAAGAGTGGGGAGGTGGGGTATTTTTCCCCTACCTCCGGGCGAACTTGTCGCGGTCGGTCATCCCGACCCGCCCGGTCTTCGAGGCTTCTTTCCATGCGTCGAGAAACGGGTCGTCGCCCGCGCCAAACAGGTCGAGGTAGCGTGCCTTGCAGCCGTCCTTGATGGCCGCCTTGCCGCCGACGGGGACGTCCAGGCGTGGAAAATTCATGGCGTCTGCTGTCGCCTCGATGGCCCGAATCTGGCGTTCGCGCTTGGTCAGACCGGCATCGGGCTGGGCAGCCTTGGCGCCAGTCTGGCTGGCTTCGGCAGTCGGCACGGCAACTTCCATTGATGGCTGAAGCGCCTGCTGCAGAAGTTCCTGAAGTATGTCGGCCCGTCGGGTTGAATTTTCCAACTCCCGTCTGGCGTACATGGCGGTATTAATGGTCTTGGCCTGTAGACGACACTCGGGCCAGTTTCCTTGTTTGCCGAGCTTTCGCACCTTATCGAGCGTTGCGCGCATCTCTGGTGCCATCGGGTCGGCGCTGGCTTCCAGTCCTTCCACAAATCGGTCGACTTCCCAGAGATTGGCGCCACGAAACAACTGTTCTTCGGCGGGGAAGGCGCCAAGCAGGATCGCCAGCGACTGATTTTCGGGATCGCGGTACAGGACGCCGTCGTCAGTGAGTCGGCGCGCGGCGGTCGGGTGGCCAATCCAGTGGTCTTGATGTTGCATCGTTCACACCCTTCGTGTCGTTCGTGCTTCGCCTTCAGTTCATTACCCTGCCAGGCCGGTGAGGGGGGGCGATTTTTCCATCCGTCGATGTGGGCGGGCGAGCCCATTATGCCGTTCGAGGTCAGGATGCATCGGGGTGGATCTGCGCTTTTTTTTCGGTGCTGTAACAGGGCGGAATGCAGTCGCGCCGGGCGAGTGCGGCTTGGCACCATGGTGGCAAGTGCTGCTCGCCATGGTGAACAGAAGGGCGGTGCTTCGGTGGAGAGTCTTCCGTCCCACGCACGCCAGGGCACTTACACCGCCTTCAGTGCCGGTCGTGCCTGCGCGGGGTCGAACGGGATGCCGGCCTGTTCCAGCATCCATGCCTCGATGCGCTCATGGTGTACGCGTAGCAGGTCGAGCGGACGCACGGTGTAGTGTTTCTCGGCCGTCGCGCTCGGCTTGTGTCCCATGATCTGGGCGACGACACCGGCCGGGCATTCCAGCCACTCGGTCAGGCTCTTGAACGAGCGGCGCAGGCCCTGCAGGGTCAGGCCGTCGATGCCCGCGACCGCGCACGCACGCTCGTGCATCTGGTGGGGTTTGCTGATCGGCTGGGGCGCCTTGCCGGGGACGGTGACGGCGCTGGAAAATACCCACGCCGAGCGGCGGGGCAGGGCGGCCAGCAACTGCGCGACGTACGGCGTCAGCGGAATCGTGCGTTCGCCCTCGATCTTGTCCCGGATGGTCAGGCCTTTCCACCGGGTGTTGACGTCCTCCCACTGCATCGCCAGCACTTCGCCGGGCCGGGCGCCCGTCAGCAGCAGCGTCTGCAGATAGGCGGCGATGACCGGATTGCCGAGCCCCTGTACGGCGGCGAACCAGTCGGCCAGCTGGGCGCGCTGCAGGGCGTCCCGCTTCACGCCCGCCGGGCCCAGCGTCTCGCGCGTCTTCTTAGTCTTGGCCGGGTTGCTGGTGACCACCGGTGCATAGGCCGGCTGCTCGGCGCACCAAGAAAGAAAGCCCTTCAGCAGCCGCCACGCCAGCCGTGCGGACGTCGGCCGCGCGTTTGCTTCGCGGGTCGCCCATGCCTCGATGGTCGGCGGGTTCAGGTCGCGCAGCTTCAGCGACATAAGGGGATGGAGCGGCCCCGCAATCGTCACGCCCCGGCCCCGGGTGCCCCGGATCGCTGCTGTGCCGCCGGCCTGTGCCTTCGCGAGGTGGTCCCGGTAGTGGCGCTCGCCCCAGTGCGGGCGACGGTCTTCCAGATAGACCGCCCATGCTTCGCCGACGGTAACGGCCTGCAGCGCCTCGGTCGCGGCTTTTGCCGCCAGCGCGGCGTGTGCTTCGGCCCTGACGACGCGCGGGTCCCTGCCGTCATCGATCAGCCGTTGCAGGCGGCGCGCTTCCTCCTGTGCCTGCTCGATGCTCCAGCTGCGCGGGTCGCCGATCGTCAGGCGCACGGTGCGGCCGTGAATCTCGCCCTGGAAGATGTACGCTTTCGCGCCGCTGGCGGTCGCGCGCAGCCCCAGCCCGGGGGATGCCGCGTCCCACAGGAAGGCTTGTGCCTTGCCCTGAGGGCAGTGATGTGCGTCGACCCGCTTGCCCGTGAAATTGACTCGTGCCATGCGTCGCCACCTTGTCGGGGGAGGTCACCATGTAAGGGATATGTAAGACGATCGTATGGCAAAGCCTCCCCTTTGGTCAATGGCGAATGCGCCGCATGGCGCGCTAACATGCTGTTTTCATGGGGTTTTATGTCACGGTGTCAATGTGCCTCAACAGTAATAAATACCAAAGTTGCCGGACTCATAATCCGTTGGTGCCGTGTTCGACTCACGGGAGGCCCACCATGTACCGAAAGGGTTTGCGGGTAATGCCGCAAACCCTTTTTTCTTTGCGCGTGTCGTGCGTCGTCGGGCGACAGGGTGCAGGCGTCACGAATCTCCCGGGCTCAACGCCCTGGCAATGGCCAGCGGCGGAAATCGCGCCATGGGCCTACAGTCGCGGGCCCCATCTTTCCACCGAACCTGGACATTTCCCCTGCGCCCGGGCGATCTTTGGGCTACGGTTTATTTGTAGTGCGACGTGCACGTCAATGCGGGCGCGACCAAAATGGCGAAGCCGATACGACTCCGCCTGGAGAGCCGCGTTCGGCGAATCTCCGGCGTCACCTGTCGAGTCGGACCGATTCGCATGGGATGCGTCCGCGTAAGACATGTGGAGGGAAAGCATCATGTGCCGCTGGCTGGCCTACTCGGGCAAATCCGTTCCGCTGGAAACGGTGCTGTTCCAGCCGGAACACTCACTGATCGACCAAAGCCTGAATTCGCGGCTCGGCCATACCACCACCAATGGCGACGGATTTGGTGTCGGTTGGTATGGTCGCCACTCGGAGGTGCCGTTTCGCTATCGTTGTCTCCATCCAGCCTGGAGCGATACCAATCTTCGCGAAGCCGCCCGGGCAGTGAGGGCGCCGCTGTTCGTTGCGCATGTGCGGGCGGCAACTGGAACGCCTACCCAGGAGACCAATTGCCATCCGTTTCGCTTCGGCCGCTGGCTGTTTGTCCACAATGGGCTGATTCGCGATTACCCCGTCATTCGCCGCGACTTGATGATGGCGGTGGCGCCGCATCTGTTTCGCTGGATAGAGGGGTCGACCGATTCCGAGGTGATGTTTTTCCTGGCCCTGACTTTTGGCCTGGAGCGCGACCCGTGCGGCGCGTTGGAGCAGATGGCCGGCCTGATCGAGGATGTCGGACATCGGCACGACGTGCAATTTCCGCTCAACATGACCGTCTGCGTCACGGACGGGCAGCAGATCGTCGCGGTGCGTTATTCAAGCGAGGCGGACTCGCGGACGCTGTTCCATAGCACCTCGTTCCGGCAACTGCGCGCGCTCTATCCAGAGGACCCGCGCATCATCGCCGCTGGCGACGACGCTTTCCTGGTTCTTTCCGAACCGCTGATTGAAGTGCAGGGGGTGTGGGAGGAGATTCCCGAAGCGACCATCCTGGTTGCCCGGGGTGGGGAGATCGATCACAAGCGCTTCTCGCCACGGCTGCCGAGTCCCTCACTGCTGCCATCGCTCCAGCAGTCCTAGTTGTCCTGGAGCGAGGGGAAAAGCGAATGCCGATGCCGACGCGAGCCAATGTCGCGTATCCCGGCAACGCCGGCGCCAGTCGTCAGCCAGCCCTCATCCATCAATCGGCCACGGCCACTTTCACCTGCTTCAACCCCCGGAACGGCTCGAGTTGCGCGGCGGTGGCGCTGGCATCCGTCACCAGCGTCCAGGCTCGCTCCAACGGCGTCCAGTGTTGCTGCCGCGCGCGGCCCAGCTTGGTCGAATCCACCAGCACGAAGATATCGGCAGCCTGCCGGATGATGCATTCCTTCAGGTAGGCTTGCTCCGCGCTGGCTTCGCAGAGGCCCACGCCGGCAACCACACCGTCGGCGCCGAGGAATGCCTTGTCGACGCTGATGCGCGACAGCGCCACCTGCGCCAGCGGACCAAAGGTGCCCATGCTCGACGGACGTACGTCGCCGCCGATCAGCGTGACGCGGATCTTGGGCAGGCCGACAAGCGCCGTCACGGCCAGCAGGTTGGTGGTGTAGACGTGAAGATCCTCGCGCGCGGCCAGCAGGCGGGCGAGAGCAGTGGCGGTGGTGCCGCTGTCCAGCAGCACTGCGTCGCCATCCTGCACAAAGGATGCTGCCATCCGGGCGATGGCTTCCTTCTGCTCGCGCTGCAGGACCTTGCGTTCCTCGAGTGAGGCTTCGGGTTCGTGGCCGCCCACCTGCATCAGTGCCGCCGCGCCGCCATAGGTCCGAACGATGCGACCTTCGCGGGCGAGAGCGGTCAGGTCGCGCCGCACGGTGGCCTCGGACACGCCCAGGCTACCGGTCAGCCGTTCGACATTGGCATCCTCGCCCGACAACACGAGTTCGAGAATGGCGCGGCGGCGGTCGGCGGCTTTCATGGCAGGGGCAAATGAAAAGGGGATCGAAATCGATCCCCGATCTTACAGCAGCGGTGGCGGTATCAGGCGCGGCGCGTCGCCAGTTCCGCGCCCTGGCGCAGCGCTTCCAGCAGGCTGCGCTCGTCGGCGATACCCTTGCCGGCGATATCGAACGCAGTGCCGTGGTCGACGGACGTGCGGATCACCGGCAGGCCCACGGTAATGTTCACGCCGGCTTCCAGACCCAGCACCTTGACCGGGCCGTGACCCTGGTCGTGATACATCGCCACGACGAGGTCGAAGTCGCCTCGCCCGGCGCGATAGAACAGCGTGTCGGCGGGCAGCGGGCCTTCCACGTCCCAGCCGCGGGCGCGCAGCGCTTCCACCGCCGGGATGATCTTCTGCTCTTCCTCGCCCTGGCCGAACAAGCCGTTCTCGCCAGCGTGCGGGTTGATGCCGCACACGCCGATGCGCGGCGCGGCGATGCCGGCGCGCTGCAGCGTTACCTGGCCGCGCTCGATCGTGCGCTGCACGAGGCCTGGTTCGATCTTGCGGATGGCGTCCATCAGGCCGATGTGCGTCGTCACGTGGATCACGCGCAGCTTGGGAGCCACCAGCATCATCGATACCTCCGGCGTGCCGGTCAGATGCGCGAGCATCTCGGTATGGCCGGGGAACTTGTGGCCGCCCGCGTGCAGGGCTTCCTTGTTCAGCGGCGCGGTGCAGATCGCATCGATCTTCTCTTCGCGGGTCAGTGCCACGGCGCGTTCGATGTAGCGGAATGCGGCGTCGCCCGCCACGGCGGAGAGCTTGCCAAAAGGCAGGTCTTCGGGGATCAGGCCGAGGTCGATGCAGTCGATCGTGCCGGGTTCGAAGCGGGCTTCATCGGGCGACTGGATGGCACGCACCTTCAGCGCCGATTGCACCAGCTTGCCCGCGTGCTCCAGCCGGCGGGCGTCGCCAATCACGAGCGGGCGGCATTGCGCGTAGACCGTTTCATGCGCCAGGCTCTTGACGATGACTTCGGGACCGATGCCCGTGGCGTCACCCATGGTGATGCCGATGACTGGAAGGTAGTCGTTCATTTGTCTGTGTCCCGTTTCGGGTGTTGTCACTGCGCGCCGTCTTCATAAACAACGGCGCTGGAAATTCAGTCTTGCCGCATGGCTTGCCACGCCAGCCACAGCGCCGCGTCCGTGCCGAATGCGCCGGCCTTGGTGGCCACGCGTCGTGTAGGCGTGTCGCGGGTGATGGACAGGGGCACGCCCGGCTCGATCTCGCGCCGCAACGTCAGGGCGGTGATGCCGGCCGCGGCGAGCATCGCCCGTGCGGTTTCGCCGCCGGTGGCGATCAGGCCTCCGACGCGATCGAAGTAAGGCAGCACCAGTTGCGCGAGTGCGGCGGAGAGGCGCGGACCCTCGGCGGGGTCGAACGCGTCATCGCGGCCGATGCTGACGAGCAGGTCGCGCCCGGCAAGCAGGCATTCTGCAACCGATTGCTGGGCAACGTCCCAGCCAGCGTGGCCGGGGCCATCGCGCAGCGCCTGCGGCGGTACTACCAGCGATGCGATGCGGCCCTGTTCGCACAGGCAGGCGGCCTGCCGGCCCGATACTCCTGAGAGGCTGCCGACGAGCGTCAGCACCGGGCCGTCGTGATGGAGCGCTTCGGCTGCTTTGTCGCCAGCCGCCGGCGCAACCGCCCCAATTGTCGATAGCGCCGACAGCGCCCGGGCGAGGCCACCGGAGCCGACCCAGAAGGCGGGTGCTTCGATGCGTGTGGAGGCCTCGGCCAGCGTCATCAGATCCTGTTCGACGTCGGCGTCGCAGACAACTGCCTGCACGCCTTGTCCCGCGAACGTGGTCAGCATCGCCTGCACGGCGGATGCGCCGGCACGGACCGTATCCAGCGGCACCAGCGCGGCGCGCAGCCCTTGCGCGGCCAGCAGCGCGACCATGTCGGCGCGCCCGGTCAGGCCTTCCAGCTGCCAGATGTCGGAGCCCTCGAGCGGCTGCCCGTTGATCAGCATGCAACCGTTGCGCGTGGTGCGTCCCGTCGCCGGAAAGGCGGGGGCGACGATCGCCAGCCCGGCCAGCGGCTGCAATGCGCCAGTCTCCGCGGCCCAGTTGCCGCGCAGCGTCGAATCGATCTTCTTGTACAGGCGTCGGCCGGCACCGTGGCTGCGATGCCAGGCGTCGAGATTGCGCGCCGCGGCGTCCTGCGGGGTCATGCGGCGGCTGTCGACGTCGGCGGCCACGACATCGGCATCGGCGATGTCGGCCGAGGCCGTCGCCTCCAGCGTCACGACGGTGCGGGCACCGTGGGCGGCAAAGCCAATGGCGCAGTCGGCGGCGCCGGACAGGTCATCGGCGATGATCAGCCAGCTCATGCCGTGGTCCCGTTTCTGGCCATCGTGGCGTCGGTCTTGCTGGCTACGCGGCGTGCCACCCAGGCGGTGACCAGCGGGGTCAGCACGGCCGTGACGACCACGCAGGCGGCCACCAGGATCGTTGCGCTCTTGGCGGCTTCCGAGTAGGCCGGATTGGCCGCGGCCACCAGTGTCGGCACCGCCGCGGCATTGCCGGCGGTACTGGCCGCCGCTACGCCCGCCACACCCGTGCCGCCGCTCAGACGGTCGGCGATGTACAGCGCGAAGCCGGTGATCACGACCACGGCAATGCCGAGGCCCAAGCCCAGCATGCCGGCCTGCCACACCTTGTGCAGGTCCAGGCCGGCGCCCAGTGCCAGCGCGAAGAAGGGGATCATCACGGGAACGGCCTTGCTCAGGAAGTCGCGCATCTCGCGGTCCAGGTTGCCCAGCAACATGCCCAGCAGCAACGGCAGGATACTCCCGACCAGCGTCGGCCACGGAAAGGCGGAGAGGCCGGCCACGCCCAGCGTGATCATCGTCAGGAACGGGCCGGACTCCAGCGACATGATGCTGTACGCGCCCACGTCTTCCGGCTTGCCGTACTGGCCCATCAGCGCCATGTAGAGGCCGCCGTTGGTGTCGTTCATCGCGGCCACCACGGCCAGCGTGGACAGGCCGGCGAACATGCCGGCGCTGATCGGCGCTTCACCGAGGAAGTGGCCCAGGATCACACCCAGCAGCATCGCCGTGCCCACCTTGGTGGCAAACAGTACGCCGCCTTTCTTGACGATGTACGGCGTGGCCTTGATGTTGATGCTGGCGCCCATGCAGACGTAGAAGACCGCGAGGACCGGCAGGGCGCCGGTGAAGAGGGCGTTGGTGAACGACCCGAAGAACTTGGGGCCCTCGGGCGCGAACGTGGCCACCAGCGAACCGATCAGCAGCGGCACGATCATCATGCCGCCCGGTACGCGCTCGATGGCGCGCTTGATATGAATCTGCATCTTCGTCTCCTGCCGCGTGTGGGTGCGGCTACCTGTGGGTTTTTTGAGCAGGCGATTGATCGATTCGATCATTCGTGGAGCGAAGTGTAGGACAACTCGTTATGTTTGACTAGTTCAGTCAGAAAAATGATTGAATCGAGCAAAAAATGATGCCGAAGCCGCTCCAGTTGCCGCAGTTGCCGCAGTTGCCGAATGGGCAGCATCGGCGGCTCAGCGATCGGCGCCCTTCGCCGCGCCGATCGTCACAGTCTTCCTGACCGGACTCGACAGGACGAGCGAGGTAGTTACCGCCCCGTGCGCGGCCAGGGTGTCCACCACGCGTTCGAGATCGGACGGTTGCGGGATCGCGCAGCGCACGATGAAGCAGTACTGGCCGGTGACGCGGTCGGCCCCCAGGACCTCCGGCATCTCCTCGAACAGCCTGACGTATTTGCGGATGCCGGCGTGGTCGGTTTCCACGTGAATGATGGCTTCCAGCCCGATCCCCAGCGCGCGCAGGTTGATGCGTGCGCCGTAGCCTTCGATGACGCCGGCGTCTTCCAGTTTTCGCACACGTTCGCTCATGGCCGGTTGGGACAGGCCGATGCGCTTGCCGATAGCCGCCAGGCTCTGGCGCGCATCGGTCTGCAGCGCCTCGATGATCAATCGGTCCTTCTTGTCCAGTTTCATCCGCCCCTCTCGTTCTGCCGGCTGCCTTGCTTGCGCATTGCCGCGCGCCGATGAATCATCGGTGCCGGCAGGCAATTTCCGATGACCGCCCTTTGGCTTTCAGACATGCGCGAAGGATCATATGCGATATCGGATGTTCCCGAACACCTCACACAGGAGTGCACGAGATGAGACTGATTGGCATGCTGGATTCCCCATACGTGCGCCGCGCGGCGATCACGCTGACGCTGCTGGACTTGCCGTTTTCGCATGAGTCGGTGTCGGTGTTCCGCACCTTTGATCAGTTCCGGTCGATCAATCCGGTCGTGAAGGCGCCATCGCTCGTTTGCGACAACGGTGTCGTGCTGATGGATTCCACGCTGATCATCGACTATGCGGAGACGCTGGCCGGGCGCAGCCTGATGCCGGCCACGATCGACGCGCGCCAGCGGGCGCTGCGCATTCTTGGGCTTGCGCTGGCAGCCTGCGAAAAGGCCGTGCAGGACGTCTACGAGCACAACCTGCGTCCACCGGAGAAGGTGCACCAGCCGTGGATGGATCGCGTCGACGGCCAGCTCGCCCGTGCCTACGCGCTGCTGGAGCAGGAAATCGCCGCCACGAGAGTGCCCGCCGATGCGGCCGCGCTGAGTCAGGCGGACCTCACGACTGCCGTGGTCTGGACCTTCACGCAGGACTTGCTCCCCGGAAGGATTGCCGCGGATCAGCATCCCGCGCTGGCGGCATTTGCGGCGGCCATAGAGCGCTTTCCGGTCTTCACGGCATTTCCGCACGCATGATTGTCAGCGTGCGATACCCCACCAAATGCCCCACATTCGGGTGATGTGGGGGTAAGACGGTTCTTGCAAGATATGCCCGGGGTGACAGGATCCTTGCCCCGCTACCACTTCAGCCCCGCGACCTTCCCCGGCCTGCGGGGCTTTTTCCTTTTCGAGTCGCCGGCGCAGTGCCGGCCGATGCCTGCAGGCGAAGTGCGATTGCGAGGGGCCGAGTCCGGTCAGCGCGCCTTCAGGATTGCCTCGATGTTTGCGGCGGCACGGCGCAGCGGCGGCAGATAGTGCCGCTCCAGGTAGGCCTGGTCGCGACTCCCCAGCACCATGCTCAGGCCGAGCCCCGCCACGGTCTTGCCGTCCTGGTCGCGCAGCGGCACCGAGATGCCGGCGAATCCGTCAACCAGTTCACTGATCAGCGTGCAGAACCCTTCGGCCCTGACCTGCTCCAGCTTGCGCGCCAAAGCCGGGCGGGAACTGATCGTGAACGGCGTGAGTTTCCTGAGTTCGGCACCGGCCAGGTAGGTGGCGCGGGCGTCGTCGTCCAGCCCGGCCAGCAACACCCGGCCCAGCGAATGCGCATAGGCCGGCATCCTGCGGCCGATGGCCATGTCCACGCGGAGCATCTGGCTGGGTTCCTCACGCGCCACCAGGACCACGGAATCCCGGTCGAGCATGCCGATCGAGCAGCTTTCGTTCACCTCGGCGCATAGTGCCTGGAGGTACGGCCGCGCCAGTTGCGGCAGGTTCATCGAGGCAAAGTACGCGTAGCCCAGGTCCATCACCTTGGGGGTCAGCGCGAACTGCCGGCCTTCCTGCGCGAGGTAGCCGTTGTGTTCCAGCGTCAGCAGCAGCCGGCGTGCGGCGGCGCGCGTCACATCGAGTTGCTCGGCTGCCTCCTGCATCGTCAGCCGCTCCACGCCGCTCGCGTAGAGGCGCAGCAGGGCCAGCCCCTTCGTCAGGGAATCGAGCAGTTCCTCTTTCCTGGGCGTGTCGGGGAGGTCGGCGGGCGGGGTTTCGGTGCGCGGCATGGCGGATCGGCGTGTCGAGACAGCCATATCGATGGCGTTGGGCGGTCGAATTGGGTTGTACCGGGGTCGAACCGAGCGTTCAGCTTAAGGGGCTTCTGCGGGTCAGACCGGACTTGCGTCCGGGCGGTCGATCCGTATGATAGGCGTTTTGCGAACAAATGTTCGGAAAACGTGGGTCGGTAGAAACCACGACAAAGAGGAAAACTGGAGACAGCAATGAAGGTGATCACCACCCGGCAGGCGGCGGAACTCGTTCAAAGCGGCTGGACCGTGGCCAGCGCGGGGTTTGTCGGTGCCGGCCATGCCGAGGGCGTGACCGAGGCGCTCGAGCAGCGTTTCCTGCAGCATGGGCTGCCGCGCGACCTGACGCTGGTCTACTCGGCGGGGCAGGGCGATCGCGGCGCGCGCGGCGTGAACCACTTCGGCAATGCCGGCATGACGAAGGCCATCGTCGGCGGTCACTGGCGCTCTGCCACGCGTCTGGCCACGCTGGCCATGAATGAGGAATGCGAGGGCTTCAACCTGCCGCAGGGCGTGCTGACCCACCTCTATCGCGCGATTGCCGGCGGCAAGCCGGGAGTGATGACCAAGATCGGCCTGCATACTTTTGTCGATCCGCGTACGGCACAAGATCCGCGTTACCACGGCGGCGCCGTGAACCAGCGTGCGCGGGATGCCATCACGGCGGGCCACGCCAATTGGGTGGAAGCCGTCGATTTCCGCGGCGACGAGTATCTGTTCTATCCGAGCTTCCGCATCGACTGCGCACTGATTCGCTGCACGGCGGCCGACACGCGCGGCAACCTGAGCACGCATCGCGAGGCCTTTCACCATGAGTTGCTGGCGATGGCGCAAGCCGCGCACAACTCGGGCGGCATCGTGATCGCGCAAGTCGAATCGCTCGTCGACTATCACCAGAACCTGCAGGCCATCCACGTGCCGGGAATCCTGGTCGACTACGTGGTCGTCAGCGAGCAGCCCGCGCACCACCAGATGACGTTTGCCGAGGCCTACAACGAGGCCTACGTGACGCCGTGGCGTGGCGAGGCGGCGTCGGCAGCCGAGCACGCGCGCGAGGCCGAAGCGCTGCCCGCCGCGGCGGCGACCCTCGATGCGCGGACCATCGTCCAGCGTCGCGCCGTCATGGAGTTGGCGCGTCGCCAGCCGCGCGTGGTGAATCTCGGCGTGGGCATGCCCGCCGCCGTGGGCGCGCTGGCGCATCAGGCCGGACTCGATGGCTTCACGCTGACCGTGGAAGCGGGCCCGATTGGCGGCACGCCCGCCGACGGATTGAGCTTCGGTGCATCGGCCTATCCCGAGGCGGTGGTCGACCAGCCGGCGCAGTTCGATTTCTACGAGGGTGGCGGCATCGACCTGGCGATTCTTGGCCTGGCGGAGCTGGATGGCCACGGCAACGTCAACGTCAGCAAATTTGGCGAAGGCGAGGGCGCGCTGATCGCGGGCGTGGGCGGCTTCATCAATATCACCCAAAGCGCGCGCGCCGTGGTGTTCATGGGCACGCTGACGGCCGGTGGGCTGGAAATCCGCGCGGAAGGCGATCGCCTGCAGATCGTGCGCGAGGGCCGCGTGAAGAAGATCGTGCCCGAGGTCTCGCACCTGAGCTTCAACGGTCCGTACGTCGCGTCGCTCGGTGTGCCGGTGCTCTACGTGACCGAGCGCGCCGTGTTCGAGATGCGTCCCGATGCCGGCGGCGAGCCGCGCCTCACGCTGGTGGAAATCGCCCCCGGCATGGACCTGCAGCGCGACGTGCTGGATCAGTGCGCCACGCCGGTGGCCGTGGCGGACGACCTGCGCGAGATGGACGCGCGCCTGTTTCGGCCCGGCGTCATGACGCTCTGACTGCCCTGACCGCTCAGACACTCAGAAAATCAAAAGCAAGCCGGCGCTGACCGGCCCATTGGAGGAAGGACTGTGCAACACCAACGTCGTCGTCTCACGTTTTCCACGATTGCCCTGGCAGCCATGCTGCCGTTTGCCGCCGCGCCCGCGCTGGCGCAGCAAGGCTACCCCGACAAGCCGATCCGGCTGGTCGTGCCGTTCCCGGCCGGCGGCCCCACGGACACCGCCGCGCGCATCATCGGCCAGAAGATGGGCGAGTCCCTGAAGCAGACCGTGGTGATCGACAACCGCCCGGGTGCGTCGGGCACGATCGGCGCCGAGGCGGTGGCCAAGGCCGCGCCGGATGGCTACACGCTGCTGATGCTGGCCACGCCCACGCTGCTGGCGCCGCACCTGATCGCGCGCAAGGGCTACGACATCTTCAAGGACTTCACGCCGATCGGTGCCGCCTACGAACTGCCGATCGTGATGGTGGTGAATCCGCAATCGCTGCCGGACGTGACGGACCTGCAGCAGTACATCGCCAGGGTGAAGGCGAAGCCCGGCCAGTTCAACTACACGAGCGCCGGCAATGGCAGCTTCGGGCACCTGTCGACCGAATTGCTGAAGAGCCTGGGGCACTTCGACGTTCAGCACGTGCCCTACAAGGGCAGCGCGCCGGCGATGTCCGACCTGCTGGCGGGGCAGGTGCCCATGATGTTCGCGGACATGATTGCCGCGTTGCCGCATATCAAGGCCGGCAAGCTGCGTCCGATCGCGGTGGGATCGGCCAGCCGCGTCAGCTTCACGCCCGAGGTGAAAACGGTGGCGGAGCAAGGCTTTCCGGGATTCGATGCTGCGTCGTGGGGCGGCTTGCTGGCGCCGGCCGGCACACCGAAGGAGGTGGTCGCGAAGCTGTCCGCCGAGCTGCGCGCCGCACTGGCCGACCCGACCGTGCAGCAGAAGATGTTGGGCGCGGGTACGGTGGCGTCCTTCATGCCGCCGGACCAACTGGCCACCCGCATGCGCAATGACTACGCGAAGTGGGGCAAGGTGATCCAGGACAACGGCATCCGCGGCGACTGAGCTGCGGCGATCCCGACCGCCAACACCCCCGCCCGCATGCAGGTGAGGGTGTTGGCGGCTGGTGCCGGCATCACGCCTGGGCCTGGAGCGTCTGGCTGAACTGCGACACCCCGTTCAGGTCGCGCAGGTCCACGGTCAGAGCCCGCGATGCCGGGTCGATGTTCACCTCGCCAAAGAACTGGAAGCCGGCGAACGGCGACATGTTCTGGGCGGTCGGCGCGCGCTGGAACACGATCCGCGGACCGAACGTGTTATCCAGCGGGTTCGGCCCGAAGCTGCCGGCGTTGAGCGGGCCGGCCACGAATTCCCAGAACGGATCAAAGTCCTTGTACACGGCGCGCTCCGGCGCATAGTGGTGCGCTGCGCAGTAGTGGACGTCGGCCGTCACCCAGACCACGTTCTTCAGTCCCGCCTGACGGATGCGCGTCAGCAGGCGCGCGGTTTCCAGCTCCCGGCCCAGCGCCGGACCGTCGCCATTGGCGATGGCCTCCCATTTAGCGCGGCCCTCGGCGTCCTTGCCATCGGGCACGCCCAGGCCAATCGGCATGTCCGCGGCAATCACCTTCCACGTGGCGCGCGACGCCATCAGTTCCGCCATCAGCCATTCCAGCTGCGCGTTGCCCAGGAAGGCCGTGTTGGCGCCCTCGACCGTCTCGCGGTTGTAGCCGTTGGGGCCGCGGAAGCTGCGCATGTCGAGCACGAATACATCGAGCAACGGGCCGTACGCGATCTTGCGATGCACGCGCTCGTCCATGCCCTGGCGGTGCCAGCGCATCGGCGCATTTTCCAGGAACGCGCGCTGGCCGCGTGCCACCAGCACACGCACATCTTTCTCCGTATAGCGGGCATCGCCCGAAAGATCCTTCGACGCCGACCAGTTGTTGGTCACCTCGTGGTCGTCCCATTGCCAGATCTGGGGCACGTGGCGCGCGAACTGGCGCACGTTGTCGTCCATCATGTTGTAGCGGTGACGGCCGCGGAATTCCTTCAGCGTCTCGGCAACCTTGCTGACTTCGTCCGTGACGAGGTTCTTCCAGATGCGGCCGCCTTCGGCCTTTTGCTCGGCCGTGATCGGGCTGTCGGCATAGATCGTGTCGCCGCTGTGCAGGAAGAAGTCCGGATTGCGGCGGCGCATGGCGTCGTAGATGCGCATGCCGCCGAGCTCCGGGTTGATGCCCCAACCCTGGCCGACGGTGTCGCCGGACCAGACGAAGCGCACGGGGCGGTCGGCGGTCAGCGCCGGGGTGCGGAAACTGCCGTCCATCCACGGGCCCAGGCCGCGGCGCTCGGCCGGGTTTTCAAACGCTACGCGGACGAAATAAGACTGTCCCGGCGACAGGCCGGTCAGCAGCGTGCGGGCCGTGAAATCGGCCTCGCTGCCGGCCAGCGGGCCGGAAATGCGTGCGGCATTGCGAAAACTCGCATCGGTGGCGTATTCGACCACCATGCGTGCCTGGCGGTCGGCACGGGCCCAGACCACCAGGCCGTCGTCGGAGGGATCGCCCAGTTGGATGCCGTCGGGCAAGCCGGGCCGGCCGGAGGCCATGACAGCAGGGGCGGCGGGCCGGGTGGCCGGCTGGCTGGCGCCGGCCAGCGCGGGGCCGAGGGCGCTCATGCCGACCCCGAGGCCCAGGAAGCGGCTCGACGTGCGCAGGAAGTGGCGGCGCGCCAGGTCGGACGGGGCTTGGGGAAAAAGCGGGGCGGTCGTCATGGGGCGGCTCGCAAGTGGGTTCGGCACCAGGGATTGTTGTGGTTGGGGGGTCATCGGTGGGACCCTGCCGGCACTTGTCCGGCGCGCGACATGGTGGCCGCCATTTGTGACACGCCGTTGAAATCCCATGTGGGGATACTGTCGCCTGCCATGTCCGCGTCCGGGCACTGATGGTAGAATCCAAGTCTTTGATTTTCTAGGCAATTGATCGCCTGACGCCGCTTCAGGCCGGAAACCCCGGCCCCGCCTGCCACTCCGGCCGGCCGGCGCACTTGCCGATCAGTTCGAGACGCGTGTCCGTTTGCGCTGGCATCGCCTCCCGCAACGACACCGAAACCATGACGATGACGACCACCCCAGACCAGACCCCAGCAGCAGAGCAGACGTTCGAGAGCTTCGGGCTGGATCCGCGCATCCTGCGCGCCTTGTCCGACCAGGGCTATACCAAGCCGACGCCGATCCAGGCGCAAGCCATTCCCGTGGTGCTGCTGGGCAAGGACGTGATGGGCGCCGCACAGACCGGCACCGGCAAGACCGCCGGCTTTGCACTGCCCATCATCCAGCGCCTGCTGCCGATGGCGAATGCCAGTGCTTCGCCGGCGCGTCACCCGGTGCGCGCGCTGATGCTGACGCCCACGCGCGAACTGGCGGATCAGGTCTACGACAACGTCGCCCGCTACGCCAAGCATACGGACCTGCGCAGCACCGTGGTGTTTGGCGGCGTGGACATGAACCCGCAGACCGATGCGCTGCGCCGCGGCGTGGAAATCCTGGTCGCCACGCCGGGTCGCCTGCTGGACCACGTGCAGCAGAAGTCGGTGAACCTGTCGCAAGTGCAGATGCTGGTGCTGGATGAGGCGGACCGCATGCTCGACATGGGTTTCCTGCCGGACCTGCAGCGCATCATTAACCTGCTGCCGGCACAACGTCAGACGCTGCTGTTCTCCGCGACCTTCTCGACCGAAATCAAGCGACTCGCCTCCAGCTACCTGAAGGAGCCGGTGACGATCGAAGTGGCGCGCAGCAACTCGACCAACGAGAACGTGCGCCAGACCGTCTATTCCGTCGAGGACGGCCACAAGCAGGCCGCCGTGGTGCACCTGCTCAAGCAGCGTGCCACGAATGGAACCTCCCGCCAGTGCATCGTGTTCGTGAACAGCAAGATCGGCTGCTCACGCCTGGCACGGCACCTGGAGCGCGAAGGCATCAACGCCGCCGCGATCCACGGCGACAAGACGCAGACCGAGCGCATGCAGACGCTCGACGGCTTCAAGAACGGCTCGATCGACGCGCTGGTGGCCACTGATGTGGCGGCCCGTGGCCTCGATATCCCCGACATGCCGTGCGTGATCAACTTTGACCTGCCTTATAGCGCGGAAGACTACGTGCACCGCATCGGCCGTACGGGCCGAGCCGGCGCCAGCGGCGACGCGCTGTCGATCTTCGTGCCGGGCGGCGACGAACGCCTGCTGGCCGATATCGAGAAGCTGATCAAGCGCAGCATTCCGCGCAGCACGCTGGAGGGTTTTGACCCGACCGGCGAGCGTGCGCGCAGCGAGGATGCCGATCGTCGCCGCCAACGCACCGACGTGCGCCGGACGCGCGAAGCTGGCGAGGGTGATGGCGAAGGCCGCCGCCGTCGCACGGAGTCGAACAACCGCCAGGCGTTCCGTCCGTCGGACGACCCGTTCTTCTCGCGTCCATATGAGCCGTCGAGCAGCCATGCGCAGACGCAGCCGGCCGAGGAACAACTGGCCGCCGCGCTCGCCCGTGGCCGTCAGTTGCCCAAGCGGCCCGTCGCCGCACTGCTGGGCGGCGCACCGCGCAAGTCGTGATGGTCTGAGCCGACTGGCTCGACGATGCTAGAAAGGCACCCTCGGGTGCCTTTTCTTTTTCTGTCGGATGTCAGCGAGGGGCCTGTGGCTGGCGAAGCAACATCGACCATTGTTCGGTCGCCGCCGCCAGCCACTCGGGAATGGTCGATTCGCCGTTGACGATGCCCAGGTGTGCGCCCGCCGCACGCAGCGCTTCCAGCGGCGCGGAGGTGTCGATTGCCTGTGCGCCGCTTTGCTTGCTGAGTTTCTCGCCGACGGCATTCACCACCACCGGCACGTGCAGGTAGGCGGGTGTCGGCAGCCCCAGCAGATGTTGCAGATGGATTTGCCGCGGCGTGGAATCCAGCAGGTCGGCACCCCGCACGATATGCGTGATGCCCTGCGCGGCGTCATCGACCACCACCGCCAACTGGTAGGCCCACAGGCCATCGGCCCGGCGCAGGACGAAATCCCCCAACTCCGTTTCCAGATCCTGGCACTGGCGGCCCTGCCAGCGGTCGTCGAAGCAGATCGTCGCTGCCGGGCCATCGGGCACGCGTACGCGCCATGCGCGCGGCAGCTTGCCGTGCAGGCCGTTGCGGCAGGTACCCGGATAGCCGAGCGTCTGATGGCGCTCCCGCACATGCACGAGCGAATCGGCAATCTCCTTGCGCGAGCACCCGCACGGGTAGAGCTGGCCGTTGGCATCGAGCCGATGCAGCGCTTCGGCGTAGAGCGCTTCGCGGCGGCTCTGCCAGACCGGCGGCTCGTCGGGATGCATGCCGAGGGTCTCCAGCGTCCGCAGGATGTCGGCGTCCGCACCGCTCACGCAGCGCGGATAGTCGATGTCCTCGATTCGCACGAGCCAGTCGCCGCCATGTGCGCGGGCGTCCAGCCAGGTGGCCAGCGCCGTGACCAGCGAGCCGAGGTGCAGCGGGCCGGTAGGCGAGGGCGCGAAGCGGCCGCGATAGCGTGTCGGAAGGTGCGACGGGGAGCGCGGCGTGGGCATTTGCGACATACGACGCCGCCAGGTCAGTCGGATTGCCCCACCGGTTGGAGCACCAGCGCCTGCGCCAGGCGGGGATCCTCCAGCTTGGTCGTCCACCATTGCAGCGCCTTGCCGCGCGTGCTGGTGCGCCAGGCCACCTTGAAGTTGCCCGGTGCGCGGATTTCGACGGTCTCGCGTGCCTGCAGCACGCCGCTTTCGATATAAGGCTGTGCCATCGGTGCCGGCAGCCAGCCGCAACCCAGGCCGCGAATCTGCGCTTCGAGCTTGTCGCGCATGGTCGGTACCACCAGCACGTCCTGCCCTGCGAGCACGCCGTGGGTGCGCGCGGGCAGGTTGCGAGAGGTGTCGCCGACGGCCACGATGCGGTGCTTGGCAATCTGCATCGTCGTCAGCGGACCTTCCTCCGTCGCCAGCGGATGGTGAGCGGCCACGGCGAACACGAATGGCATGGCGCCGAGCGGCCGCACCTGGAAGCCCTGCGTGCTCGGGGCTTCGTAGGCGCCGCCGATGATCAGGTCCGCCCGGTTGCTGACCAGCGCGTCCCACGCACCGCCGAGCACCTCTTTCGAAAACCGCAGCCGCGTGGCGGTGTTCTCGGCATAGAAGTCCTGGATCACCGGCAGGAGGGCGCGGAAATTGACCAGATCATCCACGACGATATTGAGGTTGGCCTCCCAGCCCGTGGCCAGCCGCTTGACGCGGCGCGCCAGGTCGTCGGCCGCGTGCAGCAGGTGGCGGCCCTCGTCCAACAGCGCGCGGCCTGCCGGCGTCAGCTCGGCCCGGTGGCGCCTTCGGTCGAACAGCAGGACGTCCAGGTCCTCTTCCAGTTTGCGGACCACGTAGGTCAGGGCGGAGGGCACCTTGCCCATCTCGTGGGCGGCGGCGGCAAAGCTGCCCTTGCGCTCGATGGCATCAAGGACTTCAAGGGATTCTAGGGAGAGTGGCATATTCAGAAATTCTGAACGAGTGCTTCTAACGCGGTGCCCGCCAATATACTCCTGCGCCCCTAAACTGCCTAGCATCGAAACGCCACTGACCCAAGCCCGAGCCCGAATGGTAGGCCGGAGGGGCAGTGCAGAGGCCACAAGGAGGGCCATCAAAATGATTGAAATCCGTAAGTCTGGAGAGCGCGGTTATGCGGACCATGGCTGGCTGAAGTCATACCACAGCTTCTCCTTTGCCGATTACTACGATCCGAACCATATCCAGTTCGGGCCGCTGCGTGTGATCAATGAGGATCGCGTGGCGCCGGGCATGGGCTTTGGCACGCACGGCCACCGTGACATGGAGATCATCAGCTACGTGCTGGAAGGCGAGCTGGCCCACAAAGACAGCATGGGTAACGGAAGCGTGATCCGCCCCGGCGACGTGCAGCGCATGAGCGCCGGCACGGGTGTGCGGCACTCGGAATACAACCATGCGGCGCACGATACGACGCACTTCCTGCAAATCTGGATCATGCCGAACCAGCTCGGGATCGAGCCGGGCTACGAGGAACGCCGCTTCGAGGTGGCCGACAAGCGGGGCCAGCTGCGCCTGGTGGCCAGTCCCGATGGCGCCGAGGGCTCCGTGGTCGTGCATCAGGACACCCGGATTTTCGCCGGGCTGATCGATGGCGACGAATCCGCCACGCTGAACCTCGCCCCGGGCCGCCGCGCCTATGTCCATGTGGCCCGCGGCCGCGTGTCGGTGAACGGCCGGGCGCTCGAGGCCGGCGATGCCGCCCGGGTGGAAGATGTCGATGCGATCAGCCTGTCGCAGGGCAGCGATGCCGAGGTGCTGGTTTTCGACCTGCCTTGATGCGTTTGGCAAGTGCTATCCGTCCCCGGTCGCCAGTGGCCGGGGACGACCAAAGCCCGTCGGCAACCCGGCGGGCTTTTTTTTGCTTACGACCGCTTACAGGTCTTTTGCAATGCCGACACGGCGTGACGCTATGCTATCGTCTGACAATACCGCTATGCGACCGGCGCGGCACTTCGCCGCTGCCCCTGCTTCTGTCACGAGATGACCTTTGTTTCTATTCTCCTGGCGCTGATCGCCGAACAATTCCGTGCCCTGGGCCGGAATAACCCCATCTACGACATCGTGCGCGTACTGGGCGATCGTGCCGAACACGCCTTCGACACGGGCCGCCCGCGAGATGCCGCGCTGGCGTGGCTGACCGTGGTGGTGCCGCTGATGCTGGCCGCCGTGGTCGTGCACTATCTGCTCGCATCGATCAGCGTGGCGCTGACGCTCGCCTGGAACGTGTTGCTGTTGTACCTGACCCTGGGCTTCCGCCAGTTCAGCCACTATTTCACCGATATCCACGAGGCGCTGAACCGCGACGACCCACACACGGCGCGCGCGCTCCTGCACGAGTGGACCGGGCTGGATACCGTGGAGATGCCGGTCAGCGAGATTGTCCGCCACACGCTGGAAGCTGCGATCATTGCCGTGCACCGCCACGTCTTCGGCGTGTTCTTCTGGTTCCTGGTGCCCATCGGGCCCGGCGGGGTGGTGCTGTACCGCACCGCCGAGTTCCTGAGCCGCCAATGGAATACCCCATCCAACGAACGCAGCCCGGCGCTGGGCTGCTTTGCCGCGCAGGCGTTCTACGTGCTGGATTGGGTGCCGTCGCGGCTGACCGCAATCGGGTTTGCCATCGTCGGGAATTTCGAGGATGCGGTCTATGCGTGGCGCAATCACGCCCGCAAATGGAACGATGCAGTCAATGGCATCCTGCTGGCGAGCGGCGGCGGGGCGCTGGGTGTCCGGCTCGGAGCGCCGCTGGCCGAGGACGATTCCAGCGTGATGCTGCGCACCAGCCTGGCGGGCGTGGACTATGCCCCGGGCATGGCGGATTCCTCGGAACCGGTGCCCCCGGAATTCGGCGCGGACCCCGGCGTGCGCACGCTGCAATCGGCTGTCGGCCTGGTCTGGCGTGCCGTCATCCTGTGGATGCTGCTGCTGGCGATGATCTCGCTGGCGCTTTGGGTGGGCTAGTCATCCAGGCAGCCGATCCAGCGATCGCTTCAATAGAAAAGCGCCACGTGGCGCTTTTTTTTATTCGTGCTGCGCGCCGCAACGCCAGCATGCCGAAAATTGGGACTCGTGCCATTCCTTGCAGTGACGGCATTGCCAGCGTGGCCCCGGTGCGGGGTTGGCGGCGGCATTTAGCACGGCCCATGCGTCGGCCTCGGCGGCATCGTCGACAATCCACACCTGTGGAGCGCTTTCCTGGAACGGGATATCGCCGGTCGCGCCGGCGAGCCACGTATTCCGCAATTCGGCCCGGATTCCCGCGGCCCGCAGCAGGTTTTCGCAGTGCGCGGCATGCACCAGCGACGGCGTCCTCAGCAGCAGTTTCATGATGGCGCGAACTTTCAGGCAGGTGCACCAACCTTACCACGGACTACCAGGGTTTTTGCTGCCGGGACTCGTGCAGCAACTGCGTATAGAGCTGGTGCCTGCGTTCGGAGATCGCGCCGCCATCGATCGCTGACAGCACGCCGCAGCCGGGCTCGTTCACATGGTGGCAGTTGTAGAACCGGCATTCGGTCAGGCGTGGACGAAACTCTGGGAACGCGCGCTCCAGCATGCCTTCGCTCAGGTGGTGCAGGCCGAATTCCTGGAAGCCCGGCGAGTCGATCAGATAGCCGGGGCGGCCGTCAAGGGTGGCCCAGCCCGCCGGCAGGTGATACAGCCGCGTGAACGTCGTGGTGTGTTTGCCGGAATCGAGCTTGGCCGAGATTTCGCGCGTCTGCGCTTCCACGCCCGGGATCAACAGATTCAGCAGCGACGACTTGCCCATGCCGGACTGGCCGATCAGGATGCTCGACACCCCAGCCGTGCGCGGTTGCAGCGCTGCCAGGGCCTCCTCCGGGCGACCGTGGACGGATAGCTCCAGCGTGTCGTAGCCCAGGTCCTGGTAGAGCTTCAGCCTGCGTCGTGCGTCATCGAGCCGGCCGGTCAGGTCGGTCTTGTTGAGGATGACCAGCGGCCGGATCTCCAGCGCCTCGGCGGACACCAGGGCGCGGCCCAGCAGATCCTCGGAGAAGCTCGGCTCGGTGGCCAGCACAATGATGACCTGATCGATATTGGCCGCCAGCAGCTTGGATTTGAACTGGTCCGAGCGATGCAGCAGATTCTTGCGCGCGTCGACGGCGGTGATCACGCACTGGTCCGCCGCGGCGGATTCCACGCGCACGTGATCGCCGACAGCGCAATCGCTCTTCTTGCCGCGCGGGAAGGCATGCAGGCGCGTGCCGTCGCCCAGTTCCACCACGTAGTGGCGGCCATGCGCTGCGATGATCAGTGCCGATTCGGTATTGACGCCGGTGCCCTTGCCGGCGTTGTGATGGCGTGCGTTGCGGCTCATGCGTGCGCCAGCAGGCGATCGATCCGCTGGGCAGCGGGCGGATGCGAGTAATAGAACGCGCTATAGAGCGGGTCTGGCGTGAGCGTGGACGCGTTGTCCTTGTAGAGCTTCACCAGTGCCGATACCAGGTGGCTGGCGTTGGTCTGGTGGGCGGCGAATTCGTCAGCCTCGAATTCGTGCCGGCGCGACGACTGGCTGGCCAGCGGCCCCAGGATGAACGTGAACACCGGCAGCGTCAGGAAGAACAGCACCAGCGCCAGCGCGTGGTTGCTGGTGCCGAAGTTCGGCAGCACGCCCAGGCCCGTATAGAACCAGGACCGCGTGGCCAGCCAGCCCAGCAGGGCCAGGAACACCAGCGACAGCGCAAACGTGACCGCAATCATCTTGGCCACGTGGCGGCGCTTGAAATGGCCCAGTTCGTGCGCCAGCACGGCCTCCACCTCCTCGCCATCGAGCCGCGAGAGCAGGGTGTCGAAGAAGACGATGCGCTTGGCGGCGCCAAAGCCGGTGAAATAGGCATTGCCGTGGGCGCTGCGCTTGCTGCCGTCCATCACGAACAACCCCTTGCTGGCAAAGCCGCACTTGCGCAGCAGCGCCTCGATGCGCTGCCGCAGGCCTTCGTCGGCCAGCGGCTCGAATTTGTTGAACAGCGGAGCAATGAACGTCGGCACGATCACCTGCAACAACAGGCTGAACGCCATCCACAACAGCCAGGTCCAGACCCACCAGTAGGGGCCGGCCCGCTCCATCAGCCAAAGCACAGCCAGCAGCAGCGGCAGGCCCAGAACGCAGGCCACGGCCATCATCTTGATCAGGTCCGCCAGCCACAGGCCGAAGGTCATCTTGTTGAAGCCGAAGCGTTGTTCAATGCCGAACTGGCCGTAGAGCGAAAAGGGCAGGTCGATCAGTCCGCCGATCAGCGCGACGCTGGCAATCAGCGCCACCCCGTAGAAATAGCCGCCACCGTCGAATATGCGCAGCCAGAACTGGTTCAGCAAGTGCAGGCCGCCGAGCATGGTGAAGCCGATCAGCACGGCGGCGCCGGCCAGCACCTCGAGCATCGACAGCCGCGTGCGGGCAATCGTGTAGTCGGCCGCTTTCTGGTGGGCGGGCAGCGTGATGGTGTCGGCAAAGCGGGCGGGCACGGCGCCGCGGTGGCGCGCCACATGGCGGACCTGGCGGGCGGCGAGCCAGAGCTTGGTCAGCACCATGACGACCAGGGCGGCAAGAAAGATCACTGTGAACATCGGCAAGGCCTTGTCGGGGACCGCGCCGGCCACGGCGCGCAAACGATGCCCGGCTGGCTTCTCGCAATGTGCGCGGGCGGCCATCCGGGGCGGATATGCGAGAATTATAAGTTGTTCGCGCCGGGTGCCTGCCCGGACGATTGCGCTGAATTCGCGCTGGTTCGCGATTTCCCCTTCCGTACCCCATATCGAGCCGTACCGCCAGATGACAAGCCCCGCCGCCACCTCCGTAAAAAGTGAAAACAACCTGGTCTGGTTGGACATGGAAATGACCGGTCTGCAGCCGGACACCGACCGCATCATCGAAGTGGCGGTGGTGGTCACCGACGCCGAGCTGAATATCCTGACCGAGGGGCCGGTGCTGGTGATCCACCAGCCAGATAGCGTGCTGGACGCCATGGACAACTGGAACAAGGGCACCCACGGCCGCTCGGGCCTGATCGACAAGGTCAAGGCCTCCACGCTGACCGAAGCCCAGGCCGAAGCCGAACTGCTGGCTTTCCTGAAGCGCTGGGTGCCGGCCGGCAAGTCGCCGATGTGCGGCAACTCGATCTGCCAGGACCGCCGCTTCATGGCGCGCCATATGCCCAAGCTGGAGTCGTTCTTCCACTACCGCAACCTGGACGTGTCCACGCTGAAGGAACTCTGCAAGCGCTGGGAACCGGCCATCCACAAGGGTTTCATCAAGCGGCAGCTGCACACGGCGCTGGCGGACATCCTGGAATCCGTGGAAGAACTGCGCTACTACCGCACGCATTTCATCAGGTCGTCGGCGGCCGAGGCTGCCGCCGCGGCTCCGGCCGCACCGGACGCGCCCGCCGCGTGAGGCACAAGCGAAGCATCGAACAATAACCCGGCGGGCAGCCCCGGAAGCCGGGGCCGCCACGCCGTCTGCCCTCCTGCCGCCCGCATCCCGCCATGTTCACCCGTATCGTCTCGATCATCACCCCGGTCATCCTGATCATCCTGGTGGGGTGGCTGTACGGGCGGCGCGCCCATCCGGACATGGCGGGCATCAATCGCGCGACGCTGGACGTGATCGCGCCGTTGCTGGTGGTTTCGGCGTTTGTCAGCAAGGAATTCGTGCTGGCCGACCAGCTCGTGCTGCTGGCCTGCGCCGTGGCGGTGGTGATCGGCTCCGGCATCCTGGCCTGGATCGTCGCGCGGCTGACCAAGGCCGACCCGCGTACCTTCGTGCCGCCGATGATGTTCAACAACTGCGGCAACATGGGCTTGCCGCTGTCGGTCTTCGCGTTCGGCCCGGCCGGGCTGGCGCCAGCCGTGGCGTTGTTCGCGGCATCCAACCTGATGCACTTCACGATCGGCATGAAGATCGTCAACCGGCACGCGTCGATGGCGCAGATCGCGCGCAACCCGATGGTGCTGGCGACGGTGGCCGGCGTGGCCCTGTCGCTGGCGCGGCCGGTGTTCACGCTGCCGCAACCGGTCTATGAATCGATCAAGCTGCTTGGCGACGCCACGGTGCCGCTGATGCTGTTTGCGCTGGGCGTGCGGATGAAAGACGTGAGCCTGCGCAACTGGGGGATGGGGATGCTGGGCGCCGCGGTGTGCCCGCTGGCCGGCATCGCGGTGGCGTTGCCGCTGGCCTGGTGGGTGCCGATGAGCGACCTGCAGCGCGGGCTGCTGTTCGTCTTCGCGGCACTGCCACCGGCGGTGCTGAATTTCCTGGTGGCCGACCACTTCCGGCAGGAGCCGGATCAGGTGGCCTCCATCGTGCTGCTGGGCAATATCGCGGCCGTGGTTTTCATCCCGCTGGGACTCTACCTCGGCCTCAGGTGATCACGGCCGTCAGGCGGCCGGCCGGGTGCGCACCGCGTTCTTGGGGCGCCAGGCCTTGACCACGGCTTCGTCGGTCTCGATGTAGGGGCCGCCGATCAGGTCGATGCAATAGGGCACCGCGGCAAATACCCCCTGAATGATCGACTTGCCGTCGGCATCGCGCAGGCCTTCCAGCGTCTCGCGGATCGCGCGTGGCTGGCCCGGCAGGTTGACGATCAGCGCGGCGCGGCTCGGTGTCTCGCGGATCACCGCCACCTGGCGCGACAGGATCGCGGTCGGCACGAAGTGCAGGCTGACCTGCCGCATCTGCTCTCCGAACCCCGGCATTTCCTTGGTTCCCACGGCCAGCGTGGCCTCCGGCGTCACATCGCGGCGCGCCGGGCCGGTGCCGCCCGTGGTCAGCACGAGGTCGCACCCCGCCACGTCCACCAGTTCGATCAGCGTGCGCGAGATCAGCGCCTTTTCATCCGGAATCAGCCGTTCCACGCCTTGCCAGGGCGACGTCAGCGTACGGCCGAACCAGTTGCGCAGGGCGGGGATGCCCTCGTCCTGGTAGGTGCCGGACGACGCCCGGTCGGAAATCGATACGAAACCGACCACCAGCTCGTCGGGATGGTTGCGGGAAACGGGTGCGTTCAGCGGCTGGGTCATGCCTCGGGCTCCGGTGCAGGGGCGGATTCAGGGGACGCGCCGGCATCGGTATCTTCCAGCGCGGTCTTGATGGCCTGGAACAGCTCCCGGAAGTACTTGGGCGGTCGAGCCTGTTCCCTTTCCTTGCGGGCATTGCGGATGATGTTACGCACCGACTGGACGTCCACGCCCGGGTGCTCGCCAAGGAACTTGGTCAGCGCCGCGTCGTCGGCCAGCAACAGTTCGCGCCAGCGTTCGATCAGGTGAAGGCGGGCGGTTTCCGCCTTGCTGGTGCCCTTGAAGCCCTCCAGCGCGGCGCGGATGGCATCCACCTCATCGTCGTCCAGCCCGCGCATGACTTTGCCGACGAATTGCATCTGGCGCCGCTTGCCTTCATGGCTGGTGATCTTGCGGGCCTGGCCGATGGCATCGGCCAGGGCTTCGGGCATCGGCACGCGGGCCAGCCGGTCGCGCGGCAGGGCTTCCAGTTCGGCGCCCAGGTCTTGCAGCGCCGTCATGTCGCGCTTTTTCTGCGACTTGCTCTTCGGCAGGTCGTCGTCCGGCTCCGGGGCAAATCCGCCCGGGAAATGAGAATTGGAGGTGCTACGGGTATTTCGCGTCATAGGCGGCATTTTATCTTGCTATGATTCCCGTTTGGACTTTTGATGACGCCCGCCCACATGGACCAGATTGCCGAACCGACCGCGCATTTCACCTATTCCCAGGATCAGCTCAGGGCCATGGCGGCCGATGTGCTGCGCGTGGCACGCGAGTTGGGGGCGACGGACGCCGCCACCGAAATATCCGAAGGCAGCGGCCTGTCGGTGACGGTACGCAAGGGCCAGGTGGAGACAATCGAGCAGAACCGCGACAAGGTCGTGGGCGTGACGGTCATGATCGGCAAGCGCCGCGGCAATGCCAGTACGTCGGACTTTTCACCGGCGGCACTGCGCGCCACGGCCGAGGCGGCGTACAACATCGCCCGCTTCACCGCCGAGGACGATTGTGCGGGACTGGCCGAGGAAGAGCTGCTGGAGCGCGATCCGCAGGACCTGGACCTGTTCCACCCGTGGACCGTGGATGCCGAGGAGGCCATCGACATCGCCCGTCGCGCCGAAGCCGCCGCCTTTGCCGTGTCGCCCAAGATCCGCAACAGTGACGGCGCGAGCGTATCGGCCCAGCATTCGCAGTTCGTGCTGGCCACCTCGCGCGGCTTCTCGGGCGGCTATCCGTATTCGCGCCATTTCATCTCCTGCGCGCCGATCGCCGGTTCGGGCGGCGGCATGCAGCGCGACGACTGGTATTCGTCCAAGCGGTCGCCGCTGACACTGGCCGCGCCGGAAGACATCGGCCGCTACGCCGCGGAGCGCGCGCTTGCGCGCCTGAACGCGCGCAAGCTGACCACGCGCAAGTGCCCGGTGCTGTTCGAAGCCCCGCTGGCGGCCGGCCTGCTGGGCGCCTTCGTCCAGGCGGTCTCGGGTGGCGCGCTGTATCGCAAGTCCACGTTCCTCTATGACTCGCTGGGCAAGGCCGCATTTGCCCCGCACATCCAGATCCACGAGCAGCCGCACGTACCGGGTGCCATGGGCAGCGCGCCGTTTGACGAAGAGGGCGTGCGCACGCACGAGCGCGACGTGGTGCGCGACGGCGTGGTGGAAGGCTATTTCCTGTCGACGTACTCGGCACGCAAACTGGGCATGCAGACCACCGGCAACGCGGGCGGCTCGCACAACCTGACGCTGAGCAGCACGCTGACGCAGCCAGGCGATGATTTCGCCGGCATGCTGAAGAAAATGGGCACTGGCCTGCTGGTGACGGAGCTGATGGGGCAGGGCGTCAACTACGTGACGGGCGACTATTCGCGCGGCGCGTCGGGTTACTGGGTGGAAAACGGCGTGATCCAGTATCCGGTGGAAGAGATCACGATTGCCGGCAGCATGGTGGAGATGTTCAAGCAGATCGTGGCCGTGGGTGCCGACGCGCTGGTGCGCGGCACCAAGGAAACCGGTTCGATCCTGATCGAGCAGATGACGATCGCCGGCAACTAGGCTGCGGGACGACAAACAGAAACGGCACGGTGTGAACCGTGCCGTTTGTTTTTTGGGGCGCCTGCGAGTGACTGGCTTTCGCTTATTCCTCGCCCGAGGGCGGCCGCTCGTAGGTCACGAACGCGTAGTCGAAGCCGTTGGCCGCCGAGTGATGCGTCTCCCGCGCCGCCTCCAGCCATCGCGCACGGTCCACCGCAGGGAAGAACGCGTCACCGGCAATGTCGGCATCGATCTCGGTCACGATCAGCCGGTCAGCGCTCGGCAGCGCTTCCGCGTACAGTTGCGCGCCACCGATCAGGAACACCTGCTCCACGCCGACGCACAGGCGCTGCGCATCTTCGAGCGATGCCGCCACTTCGGCGCCTTCCAGCTTCAGGTCCTGGTTGCGGCTCACCACGATGTTGCGGCGGCCCGGCAGCGGCCGGCCAATCGAATCCCAGGTCTTGCGGCCCATGATCACCGGCGCGCCCATGGTGGTGCGCTTGAAGTGCTGCAGGTCCTCGGGCAGGCGCCAGGGCAGGGTGTTGTCCCGGCCGATGGTGCCATTGCGGGCCCGCGCCACGATCAGGGTCAGCAGCGTCATACGGCCACCGGCGCCTTGATCGCGGGGTGCGATTCGTAGCCGACCAGTTCGAAGTCCTCGTACTTGTAGTCGAAGATGCTGTCCGGCTTGCGCTTGATTTGCAGCGTCGGCAGCTTCATCGGCGTGCGCGCGAGCTGGGTTTCCACCTGCTCGAAGTGGTTGCTGTAGACGTGGCAGTCGCCGCCGGTCCAGACAAAGTCGCCCACGCCCAGGTTGGTCTGCTGCGCGATCATGTGCGTCAGCAGTGCGTAGCTGGCGATGTTGAACGGCACGCCCAGGAAGATATCGGCGCTGCGCTGGTACAACTGGCACGACAGCTTGCCGTCGGCCACGTAGAACTGGAAGAACGCGTGGCAGGGCGGCAGCTTCATCTGCGGAATCTCGCCGACGTTCCAGGCGGAGACGATCAGCCGGCGCGAATCGGGGTTGTTACGGATCTGCTGGATCAGGTCGGCGATCTGGTCGACGTGCTTGCCGTCGGGTGTCGGCCATGCGCGCCACTGGTAGCCATAGACAGGGCCCAGTTCACCGTTGGCGTCGGCCCACTCGTCCCAGATCGTCACGCCGTTGTCCTGCAGGTACTTGACGTTGGTCGAGCCCTGGAGGAACCACAGCAGTTCATGGATGATCGACTTCAGGTGCAGCTTCTTGGTGGTGACCACCGGGAAGCCTTCGTTCAGATCGAAGCGCATCTGGTAGCCAAACACCGAGCGCGTGCCGGTGCCGGTGCGATCGGCCTTTTCGGTGCCATGCTCGTACACATGGCGCATGAAGTCGAGGTACTGTTTCATCGGCGCGGATGGGGGAAAGTGATGTTGGCGCTTGGGCCGCAAGCGGGGATTTTAGCCTGAAAGACAGACCTTGCCCGAAAAGCAAAAACCGCCCCGAAGGGCGGCTGTTGCGTCATGCGGACTGCTTGGCAGTCCGGCATCAGTGGCTTTCCTGCGTGGCCGGCGTGCGACGCTTCTGCGTCAGGTAGCCGGCGCCCAGCACACCGCCGACGATCAGCACATACAGGCCCCAGTAGATCACGGGCTGGCTGGCGAAGAATTCCTTCACCAGCGGCTCGCTGACGATCATTTTCACCGCCGTGAAGGCCAGCACGCCGGCACCCAGGTAGATGATGACCGGGAAGCGGCCCATCAGCTTGAGGACCAGGCTCGAGCCCCAGACCACGATCGGGATGCTGATCAGCAGGCCCAGCACCACCAGCAGGAAGCTGCCGTGCGCGGCACCGGCCACGGCCAGCACGTTGTCCACGCCCATGACGGCGTCGGCGATGATGATGGTCTTCATCGCGCCGACCAGCGTGCTGGCGCCCGCGCCGTGCTCGTCACCGTCTTCCTCGGCCGCCAGCAGCTTGTAGGCGATCCAGACCAGCGCCACGCCGCCGATGAGCAGCAGCCCGGGGATCTTGAGCAGCCAGACCACGCCGACGGTCATTGCCGAGCGTACGACCACGGCACCTACGGTACCCCAGATGATGGCTTTCTTCTGCAGGTGCTGGGGCAGGCTGCGTGCCGCCAGGGCGATCACGATGGCATTGTCGCCAGCCAGGACCAGATCGATGACGACGATCGCCAGCAGCGCCGTCAGGAACTGCATCGTGAACAAATCGGTGAACCACTCCATGAACTCTCCTCAAGTGCGAATAGCTGCGGGCCGATCTGGCCTGCAAGGGGCTTTTGTTTCGCCTGGGATCGCGGAGCACCGGAGGTTTGGGGCGTCCTTTGCAAACCGTGAAACCAGGTTGCAAAGGTCTTGCTCGACACACTGGCGCGGAATGCGCGCCAGGGTCAGCACAACCGGAGACGAGCGAGCGTCTCGGAATGACGATTGTGCTAAGGGCATGGGCCCCCAAGCTACTCCCCTTTGAAGGGACGCGACTGCCGCAATATCGGGTGGCGGTCGCGCTGGGGCGGATTATAAGCGAAGTGCGAGAAGAAATGTTGCATCGCCATCATCGCGTTCAAATGTATGAAACAAATGACGTTGCGATGAGGCCCGGGGGAGTTTGTAAGCCGATGCAAAGCATCCTGCACGCATAAATTTATCCTCCTATGCTAGTTGGATTGGCGCCGGCCGGTGTGCTTCGGACAGGACAGGAATGCACCCCGCCGCCAGCCGCCCGACGCAGCCGCGGGCGGTCATTGGGGATTCACGTAGTGCCCATCGACAACAAGGAAACGTCATGCCGGCCGTTACGACACCGCTGAACCCATCCCGCCCCCGAAACCAACCCAATCACAACCACCACGACGCCTCCCTGGAACTGACGCCCGAGCCGACCGCCGGCATCGTCGTTGGCAACGGTTATGCGCCGGCCGCCGGAACAGCGCCGCAGCCGGAGTTCGTGCAGCAATACCACGAGGACAGCGGTGCGCTGCGGGCCGAGATCGTGGCGGGACTGACACGGCCCGAACCGGGCATCAGCCCCAAGTTTTTCTACGATGTGCTGGGCTCGCGCCTGTTCGAAGCCATCACGGACCTGCCCGAGTACTACCCGACCCGCACGGAGGCGTCGATCTTCGCTAGCGCGGCGCAGGCCATCGCCGCCCGCGCCGGCAGCGGCTGCGTGCTGATCGACCTGGGCGCAGGCAATTGCGAGAAGGCATCGCGCCTGTTCCCGAGCCTGCAGCCGGCGCAGTACGTGGCGCTCGATATCTCGGTGGAGTTTCTGCGCGGCACGCTGTCGTGCCTGCAGCAGCAGAACCCGCAAATTCCGATGCTCGGGCTGGGGGCCGATCTTTGCGGTCCGCTCGATTTGCCCAACCGCGTCAGGCGCGGCCGCAAGCTGTTCTTCTATCCCGGTTCCAGCATCGGTAACTTCGCGCCGGTAGACGCGCTGGGCCTGCTTCAGCGTCTGCGCGCGGCAGCGGGGCGCGGCGACGGCGTGCTGATCGGCGTGGATCTTTACAAGGATGCCGACACGCTCGTGGCCGCCTATGACGATGCACTGGGTGTGACCGCGGCCTTTAACCGCAATGTGCTGCGCAACCTCAATCGCATCGTCGGCAGTGACTTCGCGCTCGAGGACTGGCGTCACGCGGCCAGCTTCGACAGGCAGGCGTCGCGCATCCAGATGCATCTGGAGGCCACGCGTGACGTGACCGTGCGCTGGCCCGGTGGCGAGCGTCGCTTTGCCGCCGGCGACCGGATCCACACCGAGGATTCGTACAAGTACCGGCCTGGGGATTTTTCGCTGCTGCTGGAATCGGCCGGCTTCACGGACCCGGTCTGCTGGACGGATCCGCAAGGGTGGTTCGCAGTATTTCACGCGCGGGGCTGAGCCGGCACGGAGAGTCCGCAGGGCCGGCAGGGGGAAGAGGCCATCGTCGCGCAGGTGTCATAATGCGCGCAGCCGGTGACCCCGGCTTCCCTTCCACCCTCTCTCACGGAATCTTCGATGAGCGGCTTCTCCATGCTTCCCGATCTTCACTTCACAGGCGGCAAGGCATCGTGGGCCGATGCGCGCCGCCTGCCGCGCGAGGGGCTGGCGCAGGCACTGGTGGAGTCGCGCAACCGCACGCTTGCCTGGCTGGCCGCATTTGGCCAGACGCGGCGCGGCTGGACCGTGACGCGCCAGTACGACTGCAATCCTCCGTTGTGGACGCTCGGTCATATTGCATGGCATGCCGAATGGTGGTGCCTGCGCGGTGTGAGACACCTCGAACGGGGCGGCCTGCGGCTGCCGGTGGCCAGCGAGCCATCGCTGCTCGACGGTGCGGATGAATGGTTCGACCCGGAGCGTATCGGACCGGACGAGCGCTGGGAGATCGCGCTGCCTGATGTCGGGCGCGTCAAGCAATACGCCGCGCAGGTGCTCGACGGCCTGCTGCGTCGCATCGCGCTGCTACCGGACGACGGCGACGCCACGCTCTATCCCTTCCGTCGCGCGCTGTTCCATGAAGACGCGCAGGGCGAAACCATCGCCACGCTGCTGCAGTCGCTGGGCATGGTGCCAGCGGAGCCCGCATCGGTGGGGCCGTCGGTCTCGGTGGTCAACGCCGGCACGCTGCATTTCCCGGGCGGCCGCTTCATGCAGGGCTGGTCCGATGCCGATGGCTTCGCGCTGCCCGATGAAGTGCCGCCGCAGCCGACCTATGTGCCGGCGTTCGAAATGGACGCGGCGCTGGTCACCAACGCGCAGTTCCTGGAGTTCGTGGAAGACCGCGGCTACGAGCATCCCGCATGGTGGTCGGCTGCCGGCCGCCAGTGGCTGATGACGCAGGAGCGCTCGGCGCCGCGCTACTGGTCCCGTCATCCGGTCAACCGGACGTGGATGGTCTCTCGCTTCGGTGCGGAGCGTACGCTCAATCCGGACGAGCCCGTGCGCCACGTGACGTTGTTCGAGGCGCAAGCGTGGTGCGTGTGGGCCGGGCGACGGCTGCCTCAGGAAGTGGAATGGGAGCTCGCGGCCACGCAGAATCGCGGCCTGAACTGGGGCGCGTTGCGAGAATGGACCGCCACGCCGTACGAGCCCTACGCAGGGTTTGTCGCGCAGCCGGCGGATGCCGAGATTGTGGGGCGCTTCGGCACCCATCAGGCGGTGCGAGGCGTGTCGTTCGCAAGTCCGGCGCGTCAGCGGCATACGCGGGCGCGTATGGCATTGCTGCCGGAGGACGATGTCTCGTTTGTGGGCTTCCGGTCCTGCGCGGTCTGAGCTGGCGGGCGGCGGTCACCGGCAGCGGACATCGAGGAACGCGGCGGCGGCTATTTCGGCTAGTGGCGCGGGCGGCTTTCCACTGTAAATCCCGCTGCGCCGGGCACCGATGTCAATCTTGCTGACAAGGCTGCAGGCAAAAGAAAAGGGCACCCGAGGGTGCCCTTTGTCTATGCTGCCTGGCGATTAGCGCTCGTAGCGCGAACGGCTGTTGCGCTGGGCGCCGTAGCCTTCGCGGTTGCCGAAGGTGCGCTCGCCACGATCGCCGAAGCCGCGGTTGCCATCGCGCTGACCGCCCTGGGCGCCCTGGCCGCCTTCACGGTTGCCAAAGCCACGCGCGCCGTCGCGGTTGCCGAAACCACCACGATCGCCGGCGCTGCGCTCGCCGCCGAAGCCGCGTTGCTGGCCTTGGCCCTGGCCTTGCGTCTGGCCGCGATAGCCACCATTGCCGCCATTGCCACGGTCGCCGAAGCCAGCATTGCCACGGTCACCGAAGCCACGGTTGTCGTCGCCGAAGGTGCGGCCGCCTTCGCGGTTGCCGAAGCCGCCACGATCGCCAAAGCCACCACGGTCGCCGAAGCCACGGCTTTCGCCGCCGCCAAACTTGCGATCGCCAAAGGTGCGTTCGCCGCTGCCGCCGGTGTTGCCACGGTAGCCGCCGCCATTGTTGCCACGATAGCCACCACCACTGTTGCCGCGGAAGCCATCACGGCCGCCCGGCTTGCCGCCGAAGTTCGAGCGCGGCTTGGGCGTACGGCGCGGCTCCAGGCCTTCGATCACCGATGCGTCCAGGCGGTTGTTGGTGAAGCGCTCGATGCGCTTCCACTGGAACATGTCGCCGTGGTTCACCAGGTTGATGGCGATACCCGAGCGGCCGGCACGACCGGTACGGCCGATACGGTGCACGTAGTCCTCGGCTTGCTTCGGCAGGTCGAAGTTCACCACGTGGGTGATGTCCGGCACGTCGATGCCGCGAGCGGCCACGTCCGTGGCCACCAGCACGCGCAGATTGCCGCGGCGCAGGGCCGTCAGGGTGCGGTTGCGCGCGCCCTGGGTCATGTCGCCATGCAGCGCGCCGGCGGAGAAGCCGGTGTCCGACAGGCGCTCGGCCAGCGAATCCGCATCGCGCTTGGTGGCGGTGAAGACGATGGCTTGCTTGAGCGTGGCGTCGCGCAGCAGGTGGTCCAGCAGACGCTCCTTGTGCGACATGTCGTCGGTGAAGTGCAGGCGCTGTTCGATGTGGCTCTGGTCGGCGCGCGCGGCGGCGATCTCGATGCGTTGCGGGTCGCGCAGCTGGCGCGAAGCCAGTTGGGCGATGCGGGCGTCGAGCGTTGCGGAGAACATCAGCGTCTGGCGCGTGGCCGGCGTGGCGGCAACGATCGCGTCGATGTCATCGGCAAAGCCCATGTCCAGCATGCGGTCGGCTTCGTCGAACACCAGCATGTCCAGCGCGGACAGGTCGATGCGGCCAGCGTCGATGTGGTCGAGCAGACGGCCCGGCGTAGCAACCAGGATGTCCGGCATCTTGGCCAGCATGGCCAGCTGCTTCGGGTAGGGCATGCCGCCCAGGATGCTAGCGCACACGATGCGGCGCAGGTGGCGGCCGTACTTGGCGGCGGCCTCGGTCACTTGCAGGGCCAGTTCGCGCGTCGGCGTCAGCACCAGCAGCGACGGCTGGGCCGGAGCCGGACGGGGGCGCTTGCCCTTCATGCGCTTGACGGGTTCGTCGGCACGCGGACGGTTCGGGGCCGGCTTCTCGGAAATGCGCTGGATCGCGGGCAGCATGAACGCCGCGGTCTTGCCCGAACCGGTCTGGCTGGATACCAGCAGGTCGCGGCCGGCCAGGAAGGCGGGGATGGCCTGCGCCTGGACGGGCGTCGGCGTGTTGTAGTTCACTTCGGAAAGGGCGCGCAGGATGGCAGCGTCCAGGCCAAGGTGTGCGAAGCCATTTTCCGTCGCTTCGGTCACGGCCGGCGCGGCGTCGCCGTTAAGCATGGCGTCGAGCTTGTCAAGCGGGCTCGTGGCGGCAGCGGGCGTGGCGGTTGCGTCGGTAGCGGGGGCAAAAGAATCGCTGGCGGAGGCAAAAGATTGCTCCGCACGGAAATCGTGCTGGGTCATGTCGTAGGTATAAAAATGCATGGCACCCCAGGGCATGTGTGCGCAAAGGGGCGGGCGCAGTGCAAAGTCTTTAAAAAAGGCTTCGGCGCCAATCGGTAGGCCGTACGACAGACTCAGCTGGCAATACGGCGGCAGGCAGGGGCGACAGGTCAGTGCATCAACCGGCCGTTGTTCCCTGGCAGGCAAACAGCGCAGAGATTCAGGCTGTTCATCAGGATCGGAGACGAGGCGACGTCAGGTGAGCGGAGCGTTCTGGCCAACACCTGTCATCAGAAACGGCTTAAGAGGAGACAGAGGCAGGGAGCAGAGCTTGGGAGGCAGCGGATACGCCATGGCGTGGTGCCGGGGGCGCGGAGCGGATCTCACAGTGCGAAACTCACGGGCCGGAGTATAACAGAACAACGATTATTATGTTGCAGCGCGAAAAGTAAGCGAATGTGTCAACCACGCCGCTTTCCGGGCAATTTCAGGCATTTTCCGATTGTCGGGCGGCGCGGGGCGTCTTGAAAGCGGGGGCTCCCTGCCTATACTCAGAGCGCGAGCATTGCATGCCCGCATGGGGCGGACACCTACGAATCCGATGATCTGCCTACGGCAAGGTTCGCTTGCCGCTCGCCCCCGGCATTGCGGTCATTGATGCCACTGCCAGGTTTCCTCCGACTATCCGGGTGGTCCGGATGGGCGTCCGCGTCATGGGCGGAATCATGGGAAGCGTGCTTGGCACAGGAATGACCGGAATTCGCCGGCGACGCTGACCCAGGAGGTCCGGGCCCGTCCGCAACCAAAGCCCGCCAATTGCTTGGCGGGCTTTTCTTTTCTATTGGTCGGCAGGCCTATGCCGCGCGGTCATTTGCGCGGCAGCTTGCCGCTCACCCGTTCCTGCCCTGCAACCTGTGGCTCGCCGGGAATACCCCCCGGATACTGGATGAGGCGCGCGAGCTGCGCGCGTCGGCGTGCGAATCCATGCTGACTGCCGGAAGTACGTGCGCCGCCTGTGATGGCGGTCATGGCCTCGCGGTCGAGGTCGACGTTCTCCGACAAATCCTTGATGACGATCACTGCCATGGCGTTCTCCAGCATGCGGGCCTTGCCGTGGCGGTCCTGCTAGGGGCCGGCCGGGCAGCGCCGGGGCAGGCGCGGGCCCGATTCAGTATAGGCGAGCGGTCCCGCGATTGTGGCGGGACCGCCCCCGGACGCCGGCCGGTCAGGCCGCCGCCCAGTTGCCGCCCCATTGCGAGGGGTTCACGCCGATCTTGACGTGGCCGAGGTCGGCGCCAATCAGCGTGTTGTTGTTGAGCGCGGCCACGTTGACTTGCTGGAACTGCTGGACGCTCTGATTGATGTTGATGTTGACGTTGGCCAGCGGGCCGACGTTGGCAACCTTGTTCAGCCAGTCTGTGCCGCCGCGGATGGCGCACAGGGATTTGCGGTCGAGGTCCTTGCTGGCGGCAAGGTCGCGGACGATGATCGATGACATGGTGGACTCCTTGGGTTCGATGCTGGGTATCGGCGGGGCGCCGGGTGGTGGCGCCCCCGTGTTGCCGTATCAGTAGATGTTGTTCGTGGCCGTCTGGGACGTATGCACGTCGTTCTTCATGTGGTCCTGGAAGGCCGAACCATTGCCGAAGTAGCTGGCGACCTGCTGCATTTGCTGGTTGCTCTGGTTGATCGTGGTGGTCTTCTCGAACGACAGCTTCACGGGGCTGTAGACCGAGGTGTAGGGGGCGAAGAGGCCCAGGCCGCCGCGAACAGCGCGCAGGCCTTTGGCGTCGAGGGTTTCGGTCGAGGACAGGTCGATGATGGTCAGGGTGCTCATGGCAGTCTCCAGGGTGTGCGAAGTAGGGTGATCGTCGGTCAGGCGGGCTGTGCGCGGGTCAGGCGGCGTGGCCGTACACGTTGTTGGTGGCCGTTTGCGACGTATGCACGTCGTTCTTCATGTGGTCCTGGAAGGCCGAACCATTGCCGAAGTAGCTGGCGACTTGCTGCATTTGCTGGTTGCTCTGGTTGATCGTCGTGGTCTTGTCGAACGACAGCTTCACGGGGCTGTAGACCGAGGTGTAGGGTGCGAAGAGGCCGAGGCCGCCGGTAACGGCGCTCATCTTCTTGGCGTCCAGGGTTTCGGCGGAGGTCAGGTCCTTGATGGTCAGCGTGGTCATTTCAATCTCCTTGAGAGGAAGGTCAGGCTTTGGTTGGTTGAGCATCGGGTTGGTGTCGCGCTCGGTTGAGATATCGCAGGGAGCGTGCCAGCGCCGGCCAGCGCGACGAAAAAGAGTCGCAAAGCCTTGTCGGGATTGGGCTGGCGGGTAGAAAGGAGAGGGGCGGAGGCGGTGCGCGCCATGCCAAGTGGGGCGGGACTGACGGGCTGTCGCCAACAGATTGGCGGTGGGTGTTGGTGGCCAGGCAACCACCCGGGTGAGTCGGGGTTTGCGAATGGCCTGAGTGCGCACTAGTATCCATCGTGGGCGATGGTTCGTGACGCAACGGTTTCGCCCGGTCCGCAACCACTCGTCGGGATTGCATCTGATGTCTAGCCTGACCGACCTGATACGCAACTTCCAGCGCGGGGGCCTCTCGCGTGACGAATTCCTTGCGTCGGTCGATATGGCCCTGCAGGAAGACCATACGCATTCCAGCCAGCTGGCCCGCGTGCTCAGTGAAGAGCACACGCGGTTCCCGCTGCCACCCGGCGTCTATGCCGAGGTAATGCGGCGCATCGAATCCCGCGTGGCCACACAGTTCGATCCCATCGGCGAGGAAACCCGCGTGGAGGCCGATCCGGCTGACCGCAGCGGACCGTCCGCGCCCGCATCGCCGACCTATCGCCCGCCCGGTGGCGGCAACACGATCGGTGGCAATACGGGCAGCAATACCGGTGGCGCCAATACAGGTAGCAGCATCACGGGCGGATACATCGCATCGGGGCCCACCAAGGGGGTTGGCGACACGCTCAATGGCCGCTTCGTGCTGGAGGAATGCCTGGGTGTGGGCGGCATGGGCACGGTCTACAAGGCGCTCGACCTGCGCAAGCTGGAGGCATCCGACCGCAAGCCCTATATCGCGATCAAGGTGCTCAATCTGCAGTTCAGCGCGCACCCGAAGTCCCTGATGGCGTTGCAGCGCGAAGCGCGCAAGGCGCAGCAGCTGGCGCACCGGAATATCGTCACGGTGTACGACTTCGATCGCGACGGCCCCACGGTCTTCCTGACCATGGAATACCTGTCCGGCAAGCCGCTGAGCCGCGTGCTGCGCGCGCCGGACTTCACCGGCATGCCCTACGCCAAGGCGATGCCGATCATCCTCGGCATGGGCCGCGCGCTGGCCTATGCGCACGAGCGCGGCTTTGTCCATTGCGACTTCAAGCCGGCCAACGTCTTCCTGACCGATCGCGGCGAAGTGAAGGTGATCGACTTCGGTATCGCGCGCGGCTTCGTGCAACCGACCGACGACGCCGACCAGACCGTGTTCGATCCGGGATCGCTGGGCGGCATGACGCCCGCCTATGCGAGCCCGGAAATGTTCGAGCACCGCGAGCCCGATCCGCGTGACGATATCTATGCGCTGGCTTGCGTCACCTACGAACTGATGACGGGCCGGCATCCGTACGACCGCTTGTCCGCCAACCAGGCGCGCGCATCGAACCTGAAGCCGGCGCCGCCTAAGTCGCTCAACCGCGTCCAGTGGAAGACGCTGCGGCAGGCGCTGTCGCTGGACCGCGCCACGCGCACCCCCACGGTGACGAAGTTCCTCGAGGGGCTCGGCGCCGAGCCACAGCACGGTACGTCGAAGCTGCCGATGGTGCTGGGCGGTGTCGCGGCCGGGGCGGCCATCGTGGCGGGGCTGGGCTATTACGTCTGGCACCTGGGCGAAACGCCAAGGGAGGCCACGCAGGCAAGCGCGCCTGAGAGCGCGGCCTCGCCGGGAAGCGTGGCGGGGTCGAAGCCCGAAGCGGGGCCCGAATCCGGGCCGGAGGCGAAGCCCGCGCCGAAAGTGGAAGCCAAGGCCGAAGCCAAACCGGAACCGAAGCCCGAGCCGAAGCTGACGCTGCAGGCGGTTGCGCCGGTGCTGGCCGCCGCGCCATGCTCGTTGCTGACGGCGAACGTCGATGGCAATGCCTTGCAGGTCAGCGGCTATGTCTCGGAAGCCGGCGCGCAGACGCTGCGCGACCGCCTTGCCGCCATCCCCGGCGTGAAGTCATTGAAGTTCGATGCCCAGCCGCTCAGCGCCGACAAATGCGACGTGGTGAAGGCGGTCGCGCCGTACTGGTCGGGCCACAAGCCAGGCACAGCCGTGCTGCGCACGCGCGGCAATGGCACCCAGCTCACCGAGGGTACGCCCCTGGTGCTGGACCTCACCACGCCGGCGCACGATTCCTACGTCTATGTCGATTACTTCGTCGTGGACGGCAAGGTGGCGCACCTGGTTCCCAGCAAGCGCATCCAGGGCAACCAGGCCCCCGCCGGCTATAGCGCGACGATCGGCGACAGCGGCGACTGGGTGGTGTCCAAGCCATTCGGCACGGAACTGGTGGTCCTGCTGACCACGCCGGCGCCGTTGTTCGAGGCGCGCCGGCCGGAATTTGAGACACGCCAGGAATACCTGCGCGCGCTGGAGCGGCCGCTGGCGCAGATGGCTGGCAAGTACGGCCAGGACCGCATCAGCGCGGACCTCGTGCAGATCTCGACCCGGGCGCGCTAGCTGGCGCGCGTCTTCGTTCCTGCTTCTTTCTACTTCATGTCCCGTGCCACGCGGAAGCCGTTCTGCGATTGCCGCACGCTCGTGCTGTATTTGAAGCGCGTGGAAGACACCATGTAGTTCGCGCCTTCGCGCCATGACCCCCCGCGAATCACGCGCGCGGTGCAGGCGGCTTCGTCCCAGACGCGGCCGTCGACCGGTGCGTTCTTGTACGAGCTGTGCCAGCAATCGGCCACCCATTCCCAGACGCTGCCATTCATGTCATGGAGCCCATAGGGATTGGCCGCGAACGATCCCACGTTGGCCGGCGCGGCGTCGCTCCACGGGTCGCCACAGTCCTTGCAGTTGGCGTTGCCCTTGCGCATCTGGTCGCCCCACCAATACGCCGACGCCGTGCCGCCGCGCGCCGCGTATTCCCACTCGGCTTCGCTCGGCAGCCGGTAGGTCTTGCCGGTGGTCTTGGACAACCATGCCAGGTACTGCTGCGCGTCGTCCCAGCTCACGTCACGCACCGGTGCGTTCTTCGCGTCCGCCGGATTGGTGCCGATGCGTGGGCAGGCGTTGGCGTCGGCGCAGGCATTCCATTGCTCGTTCGTCACTTCGTATTTGCCGATCGCAAACGACTGGGGGATGTTGACGCGATGCGGAGGCCGCTCGGCGGGATCGCTCGTGGCGCTGCCCATCGTGAAACTGCCCGGATTCAGGCTGATCAGCACGGGGCACGCCGGGCAGTCCCGGATCTCGCCACCCTTGACCTCGGACGGCTTCGCGCCGCCGTTGCTGGCGGCCTCCTTGCCTTCGGTGGGATACGTGACGGTGCCCTGCGCGATGGGACCGCCCGTGCGCGAACGTGGCTGGGCCGGCGCGGGTGCCGGAGCACTTGGCGGGGGCGTTGTGCGTGCAGCGGGAGGTGGCTGGGTGGGAGCGGGCGCCGGCTTCGACTCCGCCTTCGGCTCGGGCTTTGCGGCCGGGGCCGCCGGCGTGGCGGGGCCAGCGGCGCGGATGCGCTCGATACGTGCCTTGGCCAGCGCCGCGAAGCGGCCGTTGGGGTAGGCCTTCAGATAGGCCTCGTAGTCGCTCGCGTAATTGCTGTTCTTGATGGAATCCCAGAACGACAACTCATATTGCTCGTCGCTGTTCTTGGGCAGGATGCCGGCGGCGGCCGGTGCAATGAAGCAGGTGCCGAGGAAGCAGGCACCGAGGGGGCGGGCGCCGACGAGCACGGCCCCCGCTTGCAGCGCTCCAATCCCGACCAATGACACGACGAGGAGTTTCCGCCACATATTCAGGCCCCTGGGTTCGGCGCAACGCGCGGTGTGGAGTTGCCGTGACGCGGTACCGGCTCGTTCCAAGATAGCACAGCACGTGTGGCGTGAAAGGTCTCCGCAACCCGTGGTGGCGTCGTGCCGGGTTCGCTTTTTCCAGGCTTCCGACCTACGCTTGAGGACACATCGCCGAGCGCATTGCACGACAGACAACACCAATCAAGAACCGCTGCCTGCTCACCTCGCTTGCCGTCCCGCACGGGAAGGGAGCGCGTGGACAGTTCTCCGGGAGGAGCCGCGTATGTCCAGACGATCCTTGCTCCGCGCGCTGGCGGCCATGTCCGTGGCCGCGTACGCCACCCTGGCCAATCCCACACCCGCCCCAAAGAACGCCGAGGTCTACATCATCTGGCCCGCGGACGGCACCGTCATCGAAGGCGGCAAGCTCTGGGTGCGCATGGGGCTGAAAGGCATGGGCGTTTGCCCGAAGGGTATCGAACGTCCCAACTGCGGCCACCATCACTTGCTGATCGATGTGGACCTGCCGGCGATGGATAAGGAGATCCCCAACGATCGCAACCACCTGCACTTTGGCGCGGGCGAGACGGACGCGCGCATCGAGCTGCCGCCGGGCAAGCACACGCTGCAGTTGTTGCTGGGTGACAGCAAGCACGTGCCGTTCGATCCGCCCATCTACTCCAAGAAGATCACGATCACCGTGCGCTGACGCACATTGCGCACGTTCCGCGCTCGTTCGGGAGTTCGTCGCGCGTAGGGGAGAGAAGCCATGACCAAGTCCGTCACCGCCGTCGTCACCCTGCTTGCAGCCAGCGCGCTGGCTGCGGGGCTTGCTGGCACAGCCTGGGCCGCGGATGCTTCCGCGCCCGCCGCCGCACCCGCCGCGCCCGCCGCAGCTCCCGCCGCTGCAAGCGGACCCACGCCGGCGCCGAAGAACGCCTATCTCTATATCGGCTATCCAAACAACAATCAGACGTTGCCGGCCGGCAAGCCGGTCAAGGTCTGGTTCGGGCTGCGCAACATGGGCGTGGCGCCCAAGGACGTCAGGTATCCGAACACGGGCCACCATCACTTGCTGATCGACGTGGACCTGCCGCCGATGGACAAAGAGATCCCCAACGATCGCAATCACCTGCACTTCGGCGCCGGGGAGACCGAGACCACGATTGAACTGGCGCCGGGCAAGCATACGTTGCAACTGCTGATGGGCGACGAGAAGCACGTGCCGACGAATCCGCCGGTCTATTCCAAGAAAATCACGATCTATGTGAGGTAGGGCGGGGCGGTCCGCCCACCTCCGACACGGCGCGCAGCGATGTGCGCCGTTTTTTTTCGCCTGTTTTTGCCAGCTGGCGCCCGGCATGGACATGTGTCGCCGCGCCGCCAACACACCCGCTGACATCTGTCGGCCAACCCCCGTCACTCTCTGCCCGCCCATGCCACCCCGGTACGGCGCGCGGCATCGTGCCATCGTCCGCAACCCCTTGTCCGACAAGGCTTGGCGACTTTTTTTCGTCGCGCTGGCCGGCGCTGGCACGCTCCCTGCGATATCCCAACCGAGCGCGACACCAACCCGATGCTCAACCAACCAAAGCCTGACCTTCCTCTCAAGGAGATTGAAATGACCACGCTGACCATCAAGGACCTGACCTCCGCCGAAACCCTGGACGCCAAGAAGATGAGCGCCGTTACCGGCGGCCTGGGCCTCTTCGCCCCGTACACCTCGGTCTACAGCCCGTTCAAGCTGTCGTTCGACAAGACCACCACGATCAACCAGAGCAACCAGCAAATGCAAGAGGTCGCCAGCTACTTCGGCAATGGCTCGGCCTTCCAGGACCACATGAAAAACGACGTGCACACGTCGCAAACGGCCACCAACAACGTGTACGGCCACGCCGCCTGACCCGCGCACCGCCTGACCGACGATCACCCCACTTCGCACACCCTGGAGACTGCCATGAGCACCCTGACCATCATCGACCTGTCCTCGACCGAAACCCTCGACGCCAAAGGCCTGCGCGCTGTTCGCGGCGGCCTGGGCCTCTTCGCCCCCTACACCTCGATCTACACGCCGGTGAAGCTGTCGTTCGAGAAGACCACCACGATCAACCAGAGCAACCAGCAAATGCAGCAGGTCGCCAGCTACTTCGGCAATGGTTCGGCCTTCCAGGACCATATGAAGAACGATGTGCATACGTCGCAAGATGCACACAACAACATCTACTGATAACGCCGGTTCAGAACGGTAGGGCGCCGCCGCGCGCGGCGCCTCAAACCGCACGGGGAGCTTGCGCCGGGACACCTCCGCCCCGGCGCTTTTTTTGATCCTTCGACTTCGCGCATTTTGAGGTTGGAGCTCGCTTCGCCGCGCACCACAATACAGATCGAGCGCCGGGACTTGCAGTCAGGGTCCGATGGCGTTCCAAGCAGGATGTCATCGTGATCGCTTTCCTCCCTGCCATCGCCGTCCGCCGCCTGACCCCGCGTCTGGCCCTGGGGGCTGCGCTATGTGCCACGCTGCTCGCCGGCTGCGCCGATTTCCGGCCACCCGAGTACAAGCGTCCAGAAACGCCAGCCAAGGCGTCGTGGTCGCGTGAGGAATCGGTGAGCGTGTCGCCCACGGAAACCATCGTCCCCAACTGGTGGCAAGGTTTCCAGGACCCATACCTCGACCAACTGGTGGCCCGGGCGTTGTCCGGCAACTACGACATCAAGGTGCTGGCGGCGCGCATTCGCGTGGCGAACGCGCAGATTGCCGAGGCCAAGGCGGGCGCACTGCCGGTGTTTGACATCGGCGCCGGCGTGGACATCTCGAAGACCACCGGCCAGCCGGTGTCGCGCACCTATAACCTGGGCGGCACGGTCAACTGGGATATCGACATCTGGGGCAAGGTGGAGAAAGGCGTACAGGCCCAGACCGCGGAATTCCGCGCCACGGAAGCCGACTGGCGCGCCGGCTACCTTTCGCTGGTGTCCGATGTCTCCGTCACGTACTTCACGATCCTGCAGCTCGACGAGCAGATCGCGCAGCAGCGCCACACGATCGAACGCAACAACCAGATCCTGACGACCTACAAGGCAATGCTGGCCAATGGTCTGCTGCCGCAGATCCGCGTGATGCAGCAACAGGCGGAAATCAACCGCCTGAACAAGGACCTGATCGAGTTGCGCCGTTCTCGCGACGTGGGCGAGAACGCACTGGCCACGCTCGTCGGCGCGCCCGCGGGCGACTTCAAGGTGCCGCCGGGCCGGCTGCAGGACCGCGTGAAGCTGCCGGTGGTGCCGGCCGGGCTGCCGTCGCAGCTGCTCGCGCGGCGCCCGGACATCGTGGCCGCCGAATACCGCGTGCTGGCTGCGTACAACCTGGTCGGCCAGGCCCGGCTGGCGCAACTGCCCAGCGTCAGCCTCACCGCACGCGGGGGCACTGCCAGCTTCGCGCTGTCCGATTTGCTCAAGTCGTTCACGTTCGGCTTCATGCCCAGCATCAACCTGCCGATGCTGGACCCCAACGTGCGGGCCCGCGTGAAGACCACCGAGGCCAATATCGGCGTGGTCGAGAACGAGTACGGCCGCACCGTGATGACCGCTTTCGAGGAAGTGGAAAGCTCGCTCGTGAACGTGGACGCACACAAGAAGCAGCGCATCGAGCTGCAGCAGCAGGTGGACCAGCTCCGCGTGGTCTCCAGCCAGATCGAGGCCCAGGCCAAGGAAGGCATTGCATCGCAGCTGGAGGTCTTCGAGACCGAGCGTTCGCTGCTGCAGGCGCAACTGGCGTTGTTGGCGGTCCACCAACAAATCCTGTCCGATACCGTCACGCTTTACAAGGCACTGGGCGGCGGATGGCCGTCGGCCGATGTGCGCAACGCACCGGGCGGCTACGGCCTCAAGACCAGCGCGAACGCGGCGCCTTAGGCGCTCTCGCGACCAAAGCGTTTCAACCTTGAAACCCGCCTGCGCCATGCGTTTGCGCAACGCTGCGGCGCAGCGGATTGACTCCCGTAATGCGTGGCCTACTATGTTCTTACCCGTGACCTGCCGTCTCTTCGTCGGCTGCCAGCAGACCGACACACTGCGCTGCGCCACAGGCCCGACTGTTGGTTCCGTTGAAACATGACGCGCGACGATGCCCTGATCATGGAAATGCCGGTGAGTGCGGGTCAGGCCTTCGACGTCCTGCTGATGCCCGTATCGCGTCCCGAGCTGGGCGAGATCCGCATTGGCGAAGACCTGTTCGCCATCGGTCGCGGCGAGGCCCCGTTCGTCGCGTATCCCTCGGAGGCGATCTCGGTACTTTCGCGCCGCCACGCGCGCATCTTCTCGGAGGATGGCGCGGTCTACGTGGCGGACCTGGGCAGCAAGAACGGCACGCGCGTCAACGGCGACACGGTGGCGCAGCAGCCCGCCGTGCTGCGCGATGGTGACGAGGTCAGCTTTGGCGCGGCGTTGTCGTATCGCGTGCGGCTGTATCCGCGCCCGCCGACGCCGGAGGCGCCGCGCGTGGCCGTCACGCTGGCGCCCGTGCGCGAGGACCTGGGGCTACAACCGGTTATCGTCACCGGGTTTCCGTTTCTCTTCAGCAAGGCCGACGATACCTTTGCGCGCTACAAGAACGACTATCCGCACCAGGTCAACTACCTGTCGCGCCGCCATGCCCATATCTACATCAAGGCCGGCGCGCCGTGGATCGAAGACCTTGGCAGCACCAACGGCACCTTCGTCAATGGCGTGAAGCTGGACGACCAGTCGATCCGGCTGGAGCCGGGCGATGTGATCGCGCTAGGCGGCAGCCACTTCGTGTATCGCGTGGATATCGAGCGCGAGGCCGATGCCGATATCACGGCGACGAAGTCAATGATCTTCGAGCCACCGCCGGAATCGCCACCGCAGACCGCGGCCGGCGCAACTGGTGTGGGTGGCGCGGGTGGATCCGCTGGCCCCGGTGTTGCCCCAGGCGGCATGGACACGCCGGCTGCGCTGCCGGCGGACGGCGATGCCGACAAGACCACGTTCGTCGGCGCGGCCGATTCCTTCCTCGATATCTTCTGCATGGACTACAGCGCCGCGCAGGAGGACGAGGTCAATCCGGAGGAAATGCCCGACGCCGCGCAACATGCCGCACACAAGCCGGCGCCACGCGGCAAGGTGGCCATGCTGCTGTCGGAAGCGGCCCGCAGCTTCGGCCTCCAGGACCGCAAGCAACTGGAGCGCGTGGGCCGCTGGGCTGCGGTGGGCGCGATCCTGGTGGCTGTCGGCGGAGGCTACCTGTACTGGCGCGGCGCGGCAGACCGGACGCTCAAGGACCTGATGCAGGAAGGGCAGTACGTGCGGGCCGCGGCCGTCGCCGACGACTACCTGAGCCGCCACCCGGACAGCGCGCAGTACCAGGCCCTCGGCACGGAGGCGCTGATGCACGCCTACGTGCCGCCGTGGACGGCCCGGCTGCAGGCGAAAGACTTCAGCGGCGCGGACGCGGTGGTGGCCGACATGCGCGCGCATAGCCGCCACAACGCCGACGGGCGCGGGCTGATCGACGAACTCGACTGGGTAGGCAACCTGGAGCGCTTCGTCGTGGGGCGCGGCGGCGCCGMCGCGCCGATTCGGATGTACGCCGACGAGGGCAAGATTCGCGCGCTGGTCTCGCGCTGGGATGCCGATACGGCATCGCACCAGCGAGCGCTGGGCCGCATCGCCAACTACGTGCCCGCCTTCCGCGATACCTACGCCGAGGCCCTGAGCTACCTGCGCAAGTTGCAGAACGACGATTCGGTCTTCCTGGCCGCCATTGACCGGCTGAACGCGGCGATTGCCACCGAACTCGGGCGCGACCAGCCCGAGGCCCTCCAGTCGATGCTGGCCGACTACAAGGACAAGTATCCGCGGCTCGCCGGCCTCGATCGTGTGGAAAGCGATCTGAAGCAATACACGGGACTCATCCGCGCGCTGCGTGACCGCGCCACGGGGCCACTGGTCGCGCAGATGGGCAAGGCCAGCTTTGTCACGCCGCCGTTCCAGGCGCAATACCAGAAGCTGCTGGCGAGCCGGCTGCCGGACGCCGATGTGCAGCGGCAGTACGCGCTGGCGGCCAAGGCGTGGGGCCAGGGCGACAGCGCCGCCGCCATCGACGCGCTGCGGCAGGTCACCAGCGGGCCGTGGGCCAGCGACGTCGCAAAGGACGTCGTCCACAAGCAGCAGGTGGCCGCGCAGTTTGCCGCGGTCAAGGCCGCGCGCGGCGGCAGTGGCTATGAGGACCAGTTGCTGGCGTTCTACGCGTCGCTGGATCCGGAGGCCGACGCCTACTACGTGAAAGCCGTCGATGCTGACGTCAACGGCATTCGCGAAGCGGCGCTGCGCCGCGCGAATGCGCTGCTCAATCGTGCGGCCACCAGTTGGCGGCAGTATCGCAACAACGGACTGATTGCCGGCGAGCAGCGGCTGGAATCTGGCATCTCCGCCAAGTTCCGCTCGCAGGCCAAGCTGCTGGCCGATGCGCAGGATGACGCACGGCAGGGGTTGCGCATCTACGCGCAACTCAAGGCCGAAGACTCGGCACAGTGGAGCAAGGTGCGCGACGAGATCCAGGCCGAGGTCGACCTGCAGCGCCGCTCGCTGAACGACCTGCGCATGGTGCTCGACCCGGCCGTGCTCAAGGCCAAGCTCGCACTGGTTGGAGAGGGCAGCAAGGAGCTTGGGTCGAAGGACGGTGGGACCGGCGACAGCGCTGGCAAGGACGCAGCGACCAAGGCTGATACGACCAAGGCAGAGCGAGCCAAGGTCGATGCAACCAGCACGGCTGACGCGAACAAGGTCGACGCGAACAAGGCTGGCGACAGCGGCACGAGCGCCCCGGCGCAGACGGCATCGGGAGGTGCGCGATGAAGGACGACAACCGCGATAACCGCCTGCGCCCGCTCACCGAGGCGCTGGAGGATCACAGCGCGGAGGGCATCTCCATCCTCAGCGCGGAGCCGTGGAAGCTGTCGATGTTGACGGTCATCACCACATGCGCGCTGGTGGTCTGCGCGCTGATCTGGTCGTTCTTTGGGCACGCCGATGTCATCGTCAGCGCGCAGGGCACGCTGGCACCCGAATCCGAGGTGCGTCGCTTCTATGCCCCCGTCGATGGCGAACTCGCCGACCTCTATGTCGCCGAGGGCCAGCCGGTGTCGAAGGACGACGTCGTGGCGCGCCTGAATGCGCGCGGCGCCATCGAGGCGGCCGCCAACGCGCTGGAGGCGCAACTGAAGCTGGAGGACTCCGAGCGCGAGTGGAAGCAGTTTCCCGAGCGCAAGGTGCTGATGGAGCGCAAGGCGGCGGCGCTCAAGCAGCAGATCGAGCTGTCATCGCGCCAGCACGAGAACCGCATGGCCGAGGGCACCACGCGGCTGGCGGAGCAGCAGCGTGCACAGCTTGCGGAAGCGCGCAGCAACCTCGAGAACGCGCGCCGCGCGCGCGACTTTGCCCGCCAGGAGCAGGACCGTTACGCACGGCTGTTCGCGCTGCCGGCCGGCGGCGGCGTGTCGCAATCGCAGGTGGAGTCCAAACGCGCCACCACGCAGGAGGCCGAGAACAACCTGCGCGTCGCGCAATCGCGGCTGGCGGAACTCGATGCGCGGCTATCGCAGGAATACACGCAGGCTAGCGCGCAACTGGAGGGCAGCGGGCAGGAGCTGGCGAACCTGCGGATCCAGTATGACGCGGCAATGCGTGAGATCAGCAACACCGAAGACAAGCTGCGGCTGCAGGTGCAGACCGCGCGGCTGGTGGCAGAGGCCGCCGCACGCATCAAGTTCGAGAACATCGACAAGGACAACTTCCTGCTGATCCTCGCGCCGGTGTCGGGTGTGATCACGGACGTCACGTCGACGCAGCGCGGCGACAAGGTTCAGGCCAACGCACCGCTGGGCGGCATCGCCCCCAAGGATGCGCGGCCGATGCTGCGGATCGAGATCGCCGAGCGTGATCGCGCGTTCCTGCGCGAAGGCTTGCCCGTCAAGCTCAAGTTCAACGCGTTTCCGTTCCAGCGATACGGCCTGATCGCGGGGACGCTCGAATACATCTCGCCGGCCACCAAGCCGTCGGGGCCGGACAAGCAGCCCGTCTACGAAGGTCGCGTGCGACTGGCGCAGGACTACTACGCCGTGGCCAACAACAAGTACCCGCTGCGCTACGGCATGACTGCCACGGCGGAAATTGTGGTGCGCGAGCGGCGCCTGATCGACCTGGGGCTGGATCCGTTCCGCCAGGTCGCGGGCTAACAACGCAAGAGGAGAGGGCGATGACAGCCATCGTGCGAATCGACGAGGAAGTGATCGGCGTCGAAGAATTCGTGAGGGTGCTGAAGCTGACCGGCCAGTTCGAAGGGCTGGTCGAGCAACTGGTGCGCGACAAGCTGACTGCGCACGCGGCCCGGCGCCACGGCATCAAGCTGACGCCAGAGGAGATCCAGGAGCGCGCCGACCAGTTCCGGCGCGTGCAGGGCCTGCATCGCGCGGCGGACATGAACCACTATCTCGACGCGCTCAACATCACCCTGGACGAGTTCGAGGCGTTCGTCACGGACAGCCTCTACCAGGAGAAGATGCTGGCGAGCGTCTGCAACGACGAGGCGGTGGAAGAGTACTTCCAGCTGAATTCGCCGAAGTTCGACAGCATCGAGGTCAGCCATATCGTGGTGGACACGGAAGGCAAGGCGCGCGAACTGGTGTCGTACCTGCAGGATGACCCGGACAGCTTTGCCGAGATGGCACGCGAACACTCCATCGCCGACACGCGCGAGCAGGGCGGGGACATCGGCAAGGTGCTGCGCGGATCGCTCAAGGGCGATATTGAGGCCAAGGTGTTCAATGCGGAGCCGGGCGATCTGCTGGGGCCGTTTCCGGCGCCGGATCGCTCCTTCTTCGAGGTCTTTCTCGTGCGGGCCAAGCATCCCGCCCGACTGGACGCCGACGTGACGATGGAGGTCAAGCGGCGGCTGCGCGAAGACTGGTTGATGGCGAGGGCGCAGGAACATGTCATCGAAGCCCGCTAGCGAATCTGCATCGACCGTCGCGGCGGGCGCGCCGGCAGCCGGTGAGCCGCCGTCGCCTGGCGCATCGTCGCCGACCGGCCAGTCCGCGCTGGCCGATTTCCTGGCGACCGTGGAGATCCTGACGCCGCTGTCGCGCGAAGAGATCGAGCGGCTGGCGGCCAGCGCAAGGACGCTGACGTTCGGTTTTGGCGACACCGTGTGCAATGCCGGCGATCCGGCCGACGGCATCGTCATCGTCCGTACGGGCTCCGTCCGCGTGTTCAACGAGGAGCACGGCAAGGAAATCAGCATGGGCGTGCGCAAGACCGGCGAGGTCTTCGCGGATATCGCCCTGCTGCGCGAATACCGGCACGAGTCGTCGGTGCGCGCATCGGGCAAGACGGAGCTGATCACCATCCCGCGCAGCGTGAGCGAACCCGTGGTGGCGGGCAATCCCGCCGCACTGGCGTTCATCACCAGCTATGTGGCGATCAGTTCGGCTGGCGGCTTTGTGGCGCGGTTGTTCGACCTCCGTGGCAAGCTCGACAAGACCGAGCTGGAAGAAGCCGTGCGCAGCGTCGGCGTGAAGCGCGTGGCCGCCGGCAAGACGATCCTGCAGCAGGATGGCCGCGATGACCGCCGGCTCTACGTGGTGCGGCAGGGTACGGTGCGCATCGTGCGCGAAGACGACGGCGACACGTTCCAGCTTGCCACGCTCGGTCAGGGCGACATCTTCGGTGAGCGCGCCTGCGTGATGCGGCAGGAGCAGGTGGCCTCGGCGATCGCGGAAACCGACACGCGGCTGTTGGTGATCCCCGAGAAAACCGTCCAGTTGATCCTGGAACGCAATGCACGGCTGCGCGAGGTGATGGAGGAGCGCATCCGCGTGGTGGATCGCGAGCTGCATCGGCAGAAGAAGCTGGCCGAACGGCGCAAGCGGCCCGTGCTGCTGGACCTGCATTCCAAGCCGGAGTTCGGTGAACGCCTGATCCGCCGCTTCGCACTGGTGGAGCAGGCCGAGGAGATGGATTGCGGCGCGGCCTGCCTGGCGATGATCTGCCGCCACTACGGCATTCCGATGACGCTGGGAAAATTGCGGGAGCTGGCCAATGTGACCACGGCCGGCGCCACGCTCGACAGCCTGGCCCGCGCCGGCGAATCGCTTGGTTTTACCGCGCGCGGCGTGCAATGTACGCGCGATGCGTTGCTCGGGTTCGAGCTGCCGTTCATCGTCCACTGGGAGGGCTACCACTACGTGGTGGTCTACGGGATCTCCGCGCGCTGGGTCTGGGTGGCCGACCCGGCCCTCGGCTTCCGCAAGATGAGCACGGAGGAATTCGAGCGCGGCTGGAGCGGCACCTGCCTGCTGTTCACGGCGGGCGAGACGATGACGCAGCTGGCCGTGGCGCGGTCGCCGTGGCTGCGCTTCATCAGCTACCTGGCCCCCTACAAGAAGATCCTCGCGCACCTGTTCCTGGCGACGTTCGTGATCCAGATGCTGGGCGTGGTGCCGCCGCTGATCATCCAGAACATCCTGGATGGCGTGGTGGTGCACCAGAACGTCGGGCTGCTGCACCTGCTGATCCTGGGGCTGGTCATCTCCAACGTCTTCACGCAGCTGATGGTGACCATTCGCGCCTACCTGGCGAACTTCATGGTGCGCAACATGGACTTCGCCATGATGTCGCACTTCTTCAAGCACACGCTGTCGCTGCCGCTGTCGTTCTTCGCCAAACGCAAGACCGGGGACATCTTCGCGCGCTTCCAGGAAAACCAGACCATCCGCGCCTTCCTGACCGAGTCCACGGTGACCACGGCGCTGAACCTGCTGATGGTGTTCATCTACTTCACCATCATGTTCCTCTACAACGTCAAGCTGACGTTGCTGCTGATCGCGTTTGTGATTCCCATCGCGGGGCTGACCGTGGTGGTGACGCCGAAGGTGAAGAACTACGCGCGCGAGGTCTTCACCGCGTCGACCGATGCCAAGGCCTACCTGATGGAAACGCTGGGCGGCGCGGAGACGGTGAAAGGCATGGGCATCGAGCGGCCCGTGCGGCTGCGCTGGGAGCGCAAGTATGCCAAGGCGCTGGATCGGCAGTATCACGCGCAGTCGTTCCATATCCTCGTCGGCCTGGTCAGCCAGGTCCTCAACGCGGCGACGACCATCGCCGTGCTCTGGGTCGGCGCCACGCTGGTGCTGGAGCGGGAGCTGACCATCGGCCAGCTGATCGCGTTCAACGCGTTCATGGGCAGCGTGCTGGCGCCGCTGATGGGGCTGGTGTCGTTGTGGGGGCAGCTGAACGATGCCGGCGTGGCGATGGAGCGGCTGGGCGACGTGCTGGACCTGGAGCCCGAGCAGAAGCCGCAGGACGTGCTGTCGCGCGTGATGCTGCCGGACCTGCAGGGCGAGATCCGCTTTGACGGCGTCTACTTCCGCTATGGCGGCGAGGACACGCCCTACGTGCTGGAGAACATCAGCTTCCACATGCGGCCGGGCGAAATGGTGGCCATCGTGGGGCGCAGCGGGTCGGGCAAGACCACGCTGGCCAAGCTGCTGGTGGGCTTCTACAAGCCGACGGAAGGATCGATGACCGTGGATGGCTACGACGTCGGCGTGATCGACACCGAGTTCTTCCGGGCGCAGGTGGGCTATGTGATGCAGACCAACCTGCTGTTCTCGGGGAGCATCGCCGAGAACATCGCCTGTGGCGACGACAGTCCCGATCGCCGGCGGATCGAGGAAGTCGCCAAGATGGCGGACGCCCATCCGTTCATCTCCAAGCTGCCGCTGGGCTACGAGCAGGTGGTGGGCGAACGAGGCATCGGGCTGTCGGGCGGGCAGATCCAGCGGCTGTGCATCGCCCGCGCGCTGTATCACGATCCGCGGCTGCTGGTGTTCGACGAGGCCACGTCGGCACTCGATACGCAGTCGGAGAGCAACATCCTGGCAAACATGCAGGACATCCTGCGCGGCCGCACGGCGGTCATCATCGCGCACCGGCTCAGCACGATCATGCAGGCAGACACGATCCTGGTGCTGTACGAAGGCGGGATCGTGGAACAGGGGCGGCACGAGGAGCTCCTCGCGCGCCGCGGCATGTACTACCAGTTGGTCCAGAAACAGCTGAGCGCGGCATGAAGCTATACAACCCAACGCCTGTCACGTCCGCGGTGTCGTTTGCCGGCCTGATGGAGAAGATCGAGATCCTGCGCTCCACCTTGCGCTGGGCGTCGCGGCTGGAGCGGCCCGAGATCGAGAAGCTGCTCAAGCAGGCCACGACCTTGCGCGACGAGGTGATGGGGCTGTCGCACAAGGAGCGCTTTGTCGCGGCGGCGTCTGCCACGGGCGAGCCCGAAGTGCCCGAGGTGGAGCCCGTGGACATGTCCTCGCGCGAGCGCCGGCAGGCATTGCTCGAGCGCAGCTTTGTGTTCGAAGGGACGTTCGGCGACAACCCCAAGTTGCTGGAGGCGCTGGAGATTGCCGAGAAGGCGGCGCCGACCGACCTCCCGGTGCTGATCGACGGCGAGAGCGGTACCGGCAAGGAGCTGATGGCCAAGGTGATCCACGCCAATGGCGCGCGCACCGACAAGCCGTTCATCTCGGTCAACTGCGGCGCCATCCCGGACAGCTTGCTGGAGTCGGAACTGTTCGGCCACAAGAAGGGCGCGTTCACGGGCGCGTCCAACGACCGGCGCGGCAAGTTCGAAAGCGCCCATACCGGCACGATTTTCCTCGACGAAATCGGCGAATTGCCGCTGACGGGGCAGGTGAAGCTGCTGCGCGTGCTGGAAGCGCACGAGATTCAGCGCGTGGGGTCGGACGAGGTGATTGCCGTGGACACGCGCATCGTCGCGGCGACCAACAAGGACCTGCGCAGGATGAGCCAGGAGGGCACGTTCCGCGAAGACCTGTTCTACCGGCTCAGCGTGATCCACGTGACGCTGCCGGCGTTGCGCGAACGGCGCGACGAAATCCCGCTGCTGGTGGCGTACTTTGGCGACGAAGCGGCAGGGCTGCTCAAGCGCAGGCCCATCAAGCTGACGCCCCGGCTGCGGGACTTCCTGCTCCACTACGACTACCCGGGCAATATCCGCGAGCTGCGCAACCTGATGTACCGGCTGTCATGCCTGGCGGGCGATACGGCGGACTTCGCGCACCTGCCGCAGGACATCCGGCCGAAGCCCGCCGGACTGCAGGCGGTGGCCATCGCAGGAGGAAAGGCCACGGTAACTGACCTGAGCAGCACCGCCACATCGCTAAGCGAGGCAAAACGCGCGGCCAGCGACGAGGCCGAACGCGCGTTCTTGGAGCGCGGCTTGCAGGAGGTAGGCGGCACCGTCGCCGAACTGGCGCGCCGCTTCGACATGAATCGCTCCCACGTGCAGATGCTGCTGAAGAAGCACGGGATTCATTCAAAGGATTTCAGGAACAACCGGCAGGCGGAGGGGGGGAAGTAGCTGGCTTTTGGCAAATGCCACCTGGTTCGTTCTATTCGTACGACATGGTGAAAGTCATGGAGGTGTTCGCGCTACCGGCGCCAATGCCTGCTCCTGTTCGGAAGTACCGCGCGCGCAAGGGGATTTTGTAGTTGCCGCCGTTGGGATCGACGCCGCTCAGCGTATTGGAAACCCCCAGCTTGTGCGGGTTTCCTGCGCCGTCCAAAAGTTGCACGCCAACTCCCTCCTTGGCCGTGGAGGCGGCATCCAGCGCAACGACGGCCCTGTCGGCATCCAGAATCGAGGTGGCCGCATCCACCTCGTATTTGATGGCCTTGATGCCGCCGGGGCAATTGTTCAGGGCAATCTCGAAGTTGGTCGACGCTGAAAATGCGTTGATGGCGCCCAGCTCGGAAGTGGTGTGGTTGCCGAGGTTGACCAAAACATCCGGTGTCTGGCAGGTCACGGTATTGACCTGGAGTCCATCGGGAGGGATTGAGATCGTCATTCTCGTGGGCCCCGAATTCAAGGCCATGGTGACGTATGGGGCACTGCAGTGCCCGTGAGCCGGGCGGGGCGCCTGACTTCGTGCCTGCCATTCCGTTCAACGAGCGCGGCGGAGAACGAGGCGTCGGCCCCAGACCCTGGCGTGAAATTCGCCAACGTATCCGGGAATCGTGTGAAGTCAAACCGGAGGCGTCAAACCTCCGGATTCAGCAGCGTCATGTCCGATCCTCCGCCGATATCCTCGGCGCGGATCACCACCACGGATACGTTGTCGTGCCCGCCATGCGCAAGCGCTAGCTCGACCAGCTTCTTCGCAGCCCACTCGGCATCGCCACCCGCCAGCACATCTGCGATCTCGGGGTCCTCGACCTCGTTGCTGAGTCCGTCGCTGCAAAGCAGGAAGATGTCGCCGTCGCCAATTTCCAGCGTCAGCTGCTCAAGGTCGAGCGTGGATGCCGCGCCCACGGCGCGCGTGATGGTGTTGTGCGCGGGATGGTGCTTGGCTTCCTCGGCCGTGATCAGCCCGCGCGCGCGGAGCCGCTCCACCTGGCTGTGGTCGCGGGTGAGCTGCTTCAGATGACCCGCGCGGAATAGATAAAGCCGGCTGTCGCCGGCCCAGAGGCAGCCGCAGCGGCGCTCGCAGGCCACCAGCGTCACCACGGTGCTGCCGATCACCCGCACCTTCATCCGCAGGGCTTCGTCGATCAGCGCCTGGTTGACCGCCTGCATGGCCGCGCGCGCGCCGTCCAGCGTGGACTCCAGGCTGTCCCCGGGTGCCATTGCCGACAGGGCCTGGACGATGGCCCGGCTCGCAAAGTCGCCGACGGCATGGCCACCCATGCCGTCGGCCACCGCCCAGACGCCGCGTTCGGGGACATCCAGGCAGGCGTCTTCATTGCGTTCCCGCACCAGTCCGACATCTGTACAGGCGGCGGAGGTCCAGCGGAATTGCGATGCGCAGGTCACGTTGTGCTCCGGCGCGGATCGGTGCGGCTCCGCGCAAGCGCCGCCCCCTGGGGCAGCCGTCAAATGGTAGCCAGCGAGTCCCGCCGGCTACCGGCAGGACTCAGACCAGCCGTCCCTTGTTGCGGGCGTCCAGGTTGGCGTCGACGGTGATGGTCGAATTCGGCGCGTTGTTGTGGACGTCGATGTTCTGGAACTGGTTGTTCATCTGATCAGCATAGAAGCTGTAATTGATCTCGTAAAAGTTCACGACGGGAGACGCGCTGGGCCGGGACGGCAAGTAAGGCTGGATCCAGCCGAACACCCACGGGGCGCCGCCGCCGCGAATGCAGGCCATCGAGCGGAAATCCAGCTCCCGGTGGGTGTCGAGGTCCTTGATGATAAGGGTGGCCATGGTGGTCTCCTGAGTCGGGGCCGTCCGGCCCGGGCTGCGCATTGCGCGATGCCTGATAAGAGCAAGCGGTGTGCCACCGCCGCCATGGTGGCGTGGACGTGGCGTCCGGGCACGATTCCGCCCGGGATATGCGGCTTGCGACGCTTGCGGCGTTGGGGGCCGTCCAACAGGCTCGCCTGCGGTGGTGGATTTTGCCCACCAGTCGGCCGTCGGCCTGTTCCCGCCGTGAAAGCCTGCTGGCGGGACCTTGCTGGTGGTAGGGCGCCAACACAGTGAGCCAAAAGGTGTTGGATGCTCGCTGACGACTCCGGTGCCCGATTCTGGCCGGATTCCCCGGAAAGCCTTGTGGCGCCGTCGATCGGTGTCATTGGCACGCTTGATGCGGTTGGTTGGCAACGACGCAGCACTGGCTGCAGCCAACAGACACCGAACCGAGACCTGCCATGAACGCCCAAGACCAACAACAAGCCGCACGCCAAAGCGCCCCGATCGCGCTGGCCGACGACGACTATCTGCCTGGCGCGCATCTGGTCACGGAACGCAATGGCTACATCCACCACGGCATCTACGTTGGCCACGGCCGCGTGATCCACTACGCCGGCTTCTGCCACACGCTGCACGCCGCCCCGGTGGAAGAAACCTCGCTCGAACAGTTCGCCCACGGCCATGGCGTGGCGGTCAAGCCCGAACCCTGCGCCCGCTACATCGGCGTGGAAGCCGTGGAACGTGCCCGCACCCGCCTGGGAGAAAGCCACTACCACCTGCTGACCAACAACTGCGAGCACTTCTGCACGTGGTGCCTGCTGGGCGAAGGCCGCAGCGAGCAAGTGGAAACCTGCCTGCGCCACCCGCGTGCCGCCGTGCATACGGTGCTGCAAATGGTCCGCGCCTTCCTGTCGTCGACCGGCACGGGCTCCGGCCTGCATGCCGCCTGATTTACCCGCCTGACCCTTACAACCCCAAGGAGCCTGCCATGACCGGACTGATCGACTGGGAACGCTGCGATAGCCGCAGCGGACGCGCCTGCCATCGTGGATGCGGACAGGGCAGGGCGAGCGCGCGAGGCACCGGCCGCGGGATACGTGAAACAACCGGCAGAAGAGGCCGGGCGCGGGCGGAGTTTGTTATACTCCGCCCCGTCTTCCGGCTTGGCCGCCCCAGCGCGGCACAAGCAACGTGCAGACGGTCCGCTCGCCGTAGTTCAATGGATAGAACGAGCGCCTCCTAAGCGCTAGATACAGGTTCGATTCCTGTCGGCGGGACCATCATCAAGGCCGCGGACGTTCTTCAACGTTCTCCGCGCCGCGACAAATCAAGGCTTCCAAGCCTTTCGACGTTCGTCAGTGTTCGTGACGAATCGTTGGCATCCCGCATTTTTCGAGGCATCATTCGTGGCGCCAGTAATGCCACGATTTTCGGTGCCACGAAAAAATGCCCATCCGCGTCGAGCCGCTATCAGACACGAAACTCCGTAACGCAAAGGCCAAGGACAAGCCGTACTAGCTGGCCGATGGTGGCGGTCTGTTTCTGGAGGTAATGCCAGACGGACGCAAGCTCTGGCGCTTGCTACCCAGAAGGAAAGCTGGAACGAGGTCTACGCCGGCAAGGTGCTCGCCTCGCTCGAAAACGACGTCTTCCCCATACTGGGCAGCACCCCCATTTCCGACATCCGCGCGCCGGTGCCGGATGAGGCCGCCGGCGGTAAAGGTTTCACCTCCAACCTGCTGATGCTATTCATCTCGATGCGAGATCCGCTGACCACCGGCGTTACCAATCAATCTAACAATAGCGCTGCCGCAGCATTCATGTATCACAACATGGCACCTAAGCTGGCGGCGCACGGGTTGATGGAAAACGAGAAGATAGCTGGCGTGAGATATCGTAGGAGCTTTGTTTCGAAGAGGGGCCTCGAACTTCTTGCCTACTATGACCGCACAAAAGCGCGGGCTAAACACGCAGCGGTCGAGATTGAGCAGGAAACCGATGTAAAGGTCTAGCGGTGGAGCGCAAACGAGGACGGTTTCGTCGCAGCCGGCACGTATAACGGATGCTTGGGGCTGCCGTCCTTGTTCAGACCGAGGTGGTAGAGCAGCGTGGCGCGGCCGCACTTGCGGATGATGCGTAGCACCTCGGCAGCCCGGTCGGGCGCCGCTTTGTGCGCGCCCCAGGCGCAGATGACCATCGAGCATCGATCGATCGCGTCCATGATCCCTCCGTCGTTCCAGTCAGCCCGGTCGCCCAGCGGAGCCGGGTGGGTCAGCAGGCCGCCCGGGTCGGTCGAGCGCAGCGGGAACAGGTTTGCCACCTCCAAGCGCCCGTATTTGCCGGCAAGCGCGCGCTGCAAGCATCGGGTGATGGTTGGGTCGTTCACCTGGTGGTCAGCGGTCGACGGGTTGAGCATGATGAAGCCCAGGCCCGGGCGGCCGCGGTCCCACTCGCGCCACAGGCGATATCGGTATTGCTCGCAGTCGGACAGGATGCAGCCGGCCTGGCCGTCGAGGGTGGTCTCAATCAGGTGTTTCATGCGAACAGGTCTCCAATGGCTTTTCGATCGCGCCGCGTGCGCTGCGCATTCTCGGCGTGGTGCCGCGCGTCGTAGCGCAGGTGGCACCGCTGGCACCAGGCGCGCAGGTTCGCCGGATCACAGTTCTCCGGTGTGTGTTCCAGGTGGGAGATTGTGAGCACGATCTTGACCATCCGACCCACCTCGTAGTCGCTCATCCGCTTGCGGCCGAGGTGCTCGCCGGAGCCGGCATGAAAGACCTCGGCGTCGTTGGTCATGTAGGTGTCCACGTCACGCCCGGCGCCGCGCGCGATCAGCACTCCGTTCGGCGACTTGCACTGCTCGCCAGCGGTGCTCGGCACGCTCGAGTATCTGGGCGCGGATCTCCTTCCAGTTGGCCGGGTAGCGGTGGCGATTCTCAGGCTTTATCGGCATGCTAGGATTCCTGGAACAGTATGGAGGTGTCCATGAGCGAAAAGCTGCGTTGGATCATTGAGCCGTACTGCGGCATGTACATCCACGCCATCGCCTTTGAAATTGCTGAGCTGGGGCGCACGGAGCCGCCGCCGGGTCAAAAATGGGGCTATGCCGTCGCAATTCGATACACCGCCGAGCATGACGACGACTTGGATTACGGCCCGGCAAGCGACCGCAGCGACTACTTCACCCGTGAGGCTGCTGAGCAGGCGGCTATCCACTATGGCCAGCTGGCGATCGACGTATTGCTGGATCTGGGCTGAAGTCACGGCGCAATGGAGGGAGTAGCCATGGTTGAGAGCCTCATGTACATGGGTCGGCACGTGAGCTTTGAATTGACCGAGTGGACATTCGGGGCGTGGCATTGGACATACACCATCGATGGGCAAGCGAGATTTGAGAGCCCAGGCAGAGCCTTTCCCACGCGTGAACTTGCGATGGCCGATGCGATACGTGATGCAAAGGTTCGAATTGAAAGAAGTCCGGACTAGTCCGTTCCATTCTTGGATTCTTGGGAGACGGCCATGGCGAAGTGCGATGCTTGCTTTTCGATCGTCCCAGACAGGCGAGGGGAACGGGGTCACGACGCCCTTGTTGAAACGGGCAGTGAGAAGATTCGTCCATTCGGGAAAGGGGCCATTATCAAGACGTCGTTTACTTGCTCGACGTGCGGGACGAAATGGACATACGAGAACAATACGAACGACAGCTTCGCCGGCTGGCATGAGGTGGAGAGCTGATTTCATGCATCGCACGCGCGCCGTTGGCGATCAGGTCGCGCATCAGCGCGCGGCATTCGCCTTGGTAACAGTGGTTGGTGAGCATGCTACGATCCTCCGAAACAGGGGGCTACCATGGGCATTGAGAGCTACAAGGACTACACAGTTCGTGGCTTTGCGAAGCAACTGGCTGATGGTTCGTTCGAAGCCTTTGGCACGGTGCAAAAAAACCATCTCGTTCTGGAGGCGTCTGAGCCTCTGGGCTCCTATGCAACATTCGAATTTGCCGTCGCGGCAGGCATCGCATGGGCGAAAGCGTGGATTGAGGATCAACGCTGAACCCTCCGGAACTCCACCACCCACACCCACGGGTTCGTCTCCCACGCGCCGGAGCCGTTGACATACCCGCCGCGCCTGTGGCCTCCGGCCGTCCGGATGACGCTCCTATCTCATGCTAGGCTTCCTCGAAACGATGGGAGGTCGCCATGTCGAGCCATGTCTGGGTGGAAGAAGGGGAGTACTACTGCCACTGCACGGTCTGGAAGTCGAAATCTGGGGCCTGGGAGGCATCGGTATTGTTCGAGCGAAGAATTGATCACGCAAACGAGCTTGTTCCAGGCTTGCGACACAAGATCAAAGCCACGTTCAATAGCGAGGAAGAGGCGATGACTGAAGCAATTGCATACGCAAAGGCTAGCGTGGAGAACACCAAGACGGGCTTGTAGCCTCATGCCGGGATCATCATCAAGGCCGCGGAAGCCCTTGCACGCTCACCCGGCCATGCCAATACAAGGCCTTTCGGTCTGAACTGGTTCGCTAGAGATCGCCACGGTTCGCCGCGACCCGCTGGCATCCATCATTTTCGGGGTTTCCCTGGGGCATCACTCGATGCCCCGACTCTCGGTGCCCCTAGGCGATGCCCGTACGGTCGAACCTCTCATTTCCAATTGCCTTGCAAACCGCCCTGGTTGCGTCCGATTGTCGGCGGGCCTGGAAATACGCCGTGTTTCAACGCGGGTCCTTAAATTGGCTAGTGGTATTCACGGCATTCAGTTTTTGGCCAAGTCTTGGTATGGTTGTCCAGCACGGCGTTTAGTTTTCAAGCCAGTCACTCAGAGAACTGGCACGGGTCACCGGTAGGGCACTTCGTTTTCCGATGTAGCTAACCTTTGTGAGCCTGACTATGAAGCTATTGCGTACCCTGTGTGGTGCCATCCCGACGTATGTCCTGGCGCTACTTCTCGTTGCCTTGTTTGGCTATGCCTACGCCTTGGACCGCATCAGCGATGTCAGTCGGTGCGGATTCACTGCCAAGACCTACGGTTTCCCCGTCAATTGCCCGCGCACCTTCTGGCACCGGTTCCTTTGAGCCTGGGTACCTGGTGATCTGGCCAGCCAATCGGCCACATGACAGACCGTGGAAATTCGCATTGCAACGTATCGGTTGCACCGTGTTGCACGCGCTCAACAGACTCGCCGCTGCCACAACGACTTCAGGCGTGCTTCAGCAGCGCCGAACTCATCATCAGCAACTCGTCGAAATGGGTCGCCAGTCCAAAGCTCAGTAAGAACATGCCCATATGGAACAGGGCCTGGTAGCGCCTGGAAACGTACAGGACCGGCGCGGCTATCCATTGACGGCACGGCGTCAGGTTCAGTAGCAGGCACAGTGAGGCGCCGATGGCGGCGCCCCCAAGCACGTCCGTCGGGTGATGCAGTCCGACATAAACACGCGTCAGGCAGATGCCCAGAAGCGCGTACGCCAGCGCGACAATACCCGCCCGCCAGGAGGCCAGCAGGATGCCGGTCGCCACGGCTACCCACAGCATCGCGTGGTCGCTCGGGAAGGCGCTCCAGGTACGAATGCGATCTTCCGAGGACATGGGGAAATGCAACCCCAACTCGCGGTTTGCGAAAGGCCGAATGCGAAACGGTACCCAGTGCGCCAGAAACCGGCCCAGAGCCAGCGCGCAAAGGCCGGCAAAAATGGTCGTGACGATGATTTCCCGATCTCGCTGCTTAGTCGCACTGTCGCCATCGCGAAACCAGATCCACCAAAGCAGGGCAATCATCGGCACGCCGCGCAGCATATACAACTGGGTCATGGCCAGGGCGGCGCGGTCGAAGAATTCCGAGCGGAATGCGAACTGGTTCAGGAAGTGAACGATGGTGCTGTCGAATGGATTCATCACGTGCACATTCCTTTGCCGTCCGGAAGCGAGATGGAACCGCACCTTACCAATTCGGGCAAATTGCTTTGGTCGGCTGGCGCACACAATGTGCGGGGACGCGGGAACTTGCGGCTGGGTTGCAAGCGCGCCCGATGCCACCAGATGCCGGTCCCGACTTCATCCCGCCAAGAAATTGCCGAGCCGGTTCTGCGCGGTCCCCAACATCCCGCGGCCTCGGCGCCGGGCCAAACCGCTATGATGTCGGCTGCGCGCCGCAAGGGCGCCCGATGCCGCCGGATGCGGTCCTATCTTCATCACCGCGCACATGCTCCCTGTCAGGACGATTCACCGCTGGCTACCGGCGCTTGCCATGCTTGGCGCTACCCATGCCATGGCGGCGACGCCTGATCCCGCATTGGCGGATACGTCCGGCTGCACCGCGCTGATCGATATCGTCCAGGAAAGCTTGCGCGGCGAGATCGACGTGGCCTGCGTGGAAGCTGGCAAGGCCGCTTGCGAAGTCAAGAACGGCCAGATCCGCGCGTTGCTGGAGATCATCGACCAGCGCCGCAAGCGCAATGCCGACGAGTGCGAGACGCTGGTGCAGGTCAACCGCCTGCTCCGCACCCTGCCGCCCAAGAGCTGACCGGCCACCAGCGGAGCAGCCGGCCATTCCCCATTCCACGACTCAGTGCGTCATCTTCGAGAACAGCTGGATGACCGCCACGCCCGCAATGATCAGCGCGATGCCGATCCATGCGGCCAGGTCCGGCACCTGCCGGTACAGCACGCCGGCGATCAGCGTGACCAGCACGATGCCGGCACCGCACCAGATCGCGTAGGCCACCCCCACCGGCACGGTCTTCATGACCTGCATCAGCAGCCAGAAGGCCGCGACATATCCAGTGACGACCAGCACGCTGGGCCACAACCGCGTGAAATTCTCCGCAGCCTTCAGGCTGCTGGTGGCGATGACTTCGGCGACGATGGCCAGGGCGAGGAGTACGTATCCGTTCATAACCTTGATGCGTGTCACTTGGGTTGGGGCGAAAGCGGCGAGTAAGGCGCTCCGGACGCGATATTATGCGGCGGCATGCCCCAAATGGGGCTGCAAAGCCGGGTCTGAATTGCCGTAAGCCCAAGCACCATGCGGGTTTCAGGCAGGTGGATTACCCCCTTGCGGTGGTTGTATTACGTCGCATTGAGGTCTTGAATGCAGGTATGCGCATGACGCAAGGGTCGCTCGGGAAGACAAAAGAGGCGACTCAGGTATGTCGCGGTGTTCGCCTGACCATGCCGGCACCATAACAAAGCTGGTGGCAGGTAGGTTGCTGTAGGGATAAAGGGGAGCGGTATGAGCAACAATCTGGAGACGGCAACGGCCTGGCCAAAACCGCGCTTCGCCGAAATCGAGGGCGCATCGGACCCGGCGCACCACGAGGACACCGGCGAGGGCGTGTGGCAGAACACGATTGCCGCCGCCGATCATGCGCTGGAAGAAGCGTCCCGCATTCAGCGGGGCGTCCAGCAAAATCTCAAGTTGATGCAGGAAGTGCGGGCGCTGCGCGAGGAGTTGCGCAAGGCGCACGCGGAGATCGATCGCTATCGCGGCATGCACGCGCGCGTGGTGGTCGGCATGCGCCAGCTCGAGGAAGACAACAGCGTGGAATTGTCCCGCCTGCAGGCGGACAACGAGATGCTGCTGGTCCGCCATCGCGTCTACAAGTTGCTGTCCGAACACTACGCCACGGCCGCGCTGAGCTTTGATCCGGCCGTCTTCGCCGAACACCGCGACCGCGTGCTGGAACACGTGCTGTTCCAGCGTCGCAAGGGTGTGCCGGTGACGCAGATCTGCGCCGCCGACGTGGCCTTCCTGTTGTTGTAGGTGCTGGAGGGGGTCCGGGCTCAGGTGGCGGATTGCCGCGGCCTGAGCACCGCCAGTGCCAGCATCCCGCCCACCACCCCCCAGAACGCTGAGCCCACGCCGGCCAGCGTCATCCCCGAGGCCGTGATCATGAACGTCAGCAGCGCCGATTCGCGCTCGGCCGGCGCCTGCATGGCCACCGTGAGCCCGTTGGCGATCGATCCCAGCAGCGCAAACGCGGCCACCGCCACCACCAGCGCCTTCGGAAACGCCGCGAACAGCGCCGCGATGCTGGCCGCCATCACGCCCATTGCCAGATAGCCAATGCCGCAAACCACGGCGGCCATGTAGCGCCGGTGCGGATCGGCGTCGGCCTGCGGACCGGTGCAGATGGCGGCGGTAATCGCGGCCAGGTTGATGCCGTGCGACCCGAACGGCGCCAGGATGGCGGACGCCACGCCCGTGATAGTGATCAGCGGGCTGGCCGGTACGTGGTACCCGTCCGCGCGCAGTACGGCCAGTCCGGGGACGTTCTGCGACGCCAGCGCGACGATAAACAGCGGCACCGCAATGCTGACGAATGCGGACAGCGAGAACGCCGGCGTGGTCCACACGGGCAAGGTCACGGCAAGGCGGAGGTGCTCGAAGTGCAGCTGGCCCAGCGCGCCGGCCAGCGTCACGCCGATCCCCAGCACGCCCGGCACCGCGTAGCGTGGCCACCCGCGCCGCCCGACCAGGTAGGCGGCGAACATCACCAGCAGCAGTAAGGTCTGGTGCTGGGCCTGCACGAAGACATCCACGCTGATCCGGAACAGGATGCCGGCCAGCAGGGCGGAGGCGATGCTGGCGGGTAACACTTTCATGAGCTTGTCGAACCAGCCGGTCAGTCCTGCCGCGGTCATCAGCAACGCCGCCAGCAGGAAGGCGCCGACAGCTTCCGGGTACGGCACGCCTGGTAGGCTGGCAATCAGCAGTGCCGCGCCGGGCGTGGACCACGCGGTGACGACCGGTGCCCGCATCGCCAGCGACAACCCCAGCGTGGTGATCCCCATCCCGATGGACAGCGCCCAGATCCACGACGAAATCTGAGCGTCGCTGAGATGCGCCGCCTGCCCGGCCTGGATCATCAGCACCAGCGAGCTGGTGTAGCCGGTCAGCAGGGCGATCAGCCCGGCCACCGTCGTGGAGACGGACAGGTCGGACAGTTTTGGGGAGGCGGCGGTCATGGCGTCTTGTGCGGGGAGGGGCTGTGCGGCGTGGCCGACATCTTCGCACGGGCGCGCGCCGGCGCGGAACACGCTTCCGCGCGGCGGCAGCAGGGAGGCGGGGCGAACGGTCGCCGCCCCGGGGAGGTCAGTCCGCGACCTTGTCGCTCGGGAACTTGAACGAATCCCGCAGCAGGTAGCTCATCGGGATGTCGAGCGTGATGCCGTTCGGCGGGATCGGTGCCAGGAACCACTTGCGGTAGAGCTTCTGGGTTTCCTGGTCGTAGATCGCTGCCACCATCGCCTTGTCCACCAGCTTCTTGAACTCGGCGTCGTGCTTCGACAGCATGATCGCGTACGGCTCGATCGTCAGCAGCTCGCCGGTCACGGCCAGCGTCGCCGGATTCTTCGCATTGGCGCGCAGGCCGAACAGCAGCACGTCATCCATCACGAAGGCGTCCGCGCGGCCGGATTCCACCATCGCGAACGCTTCCGCATGGTCCTTCGCCTCCACCACCTTCAGGCTCAGGGTGCCGGATTCATCCATCTTGCGAGCCATGGCCAGCGGCGTGGTGCCGGTGGTCGACACCACCGTCTTGCTGCGCAGGTCGCTCCATTTCCGGATGCCGGAGTCCGCCTTCACCAGCATGCGGCTGCCGGCGATGTAGTGCGGAATGGTAAATGCCACCTGGTCGCGGCGCTCGCGGTTGTTGGTGGTGGACCCGCACTCCAGGTCGGCCTTGCCGTCGACGATGGCGGGGATGCGCGAGGCCGGCGTCACCGGCACCCAATCCACGCGCAATTGCGGCATCTTGAGCTGTGTGCGCACCGCTTCGGCCACCTTCAGGCACAGGTCCACGGCGTAGCCCATCGGCTTGCCGTCGACCACGAAGGAAAACGGCACCGAGCTTTCGCGGTGGGCGATGCGGATCGCGCCGGTCTGCTGGATGCGCTGGACCACTGAGTTGGAAGCTGCCTGCGCCGGCGGCATGGCCGGCAGGGATAGCAGGGCGGCAAGGGAAAGTACGACAGGCGCCAGCCTCTTGAGCGAGGCACGGCGCGGCAGGCCAGAATTGGTCATGAAAGACACCCGTCCGAAAATTGTCAGGAAAAAACCCCTGGTGGCGGATAGCCACCCGATGGCCGGATGGGTCCGGCTCTCTCGTACTGCCTTCTTCTGATACCGCTGTTGTGCTTTCGGAGAAATCCGATGGCGCTGATTGTTCCACGGCGAACGGCTGAGACACAACCGCCGCGATAGTAGTCGTGCTCGCTTGCAACGTTCCCCCATCCGGCGGTTGACGGGGACTTTCCCTTACGGATTTCTCCGACTTCTGGTGCGCGACGCCTATGCGTATCCTTCAATCGTGCCTTGCGAGCAGGGCACCGAGGAGAGACTCTTGGGCCCGTGTGCAAACGGGCCCTTCTTTTTTTTGGGCGCCGGTGCCCGTGGCCGGGCCGCCGACTCGTCTACAATTCGGGGCTGCCTTGCGCGCCGGGATCGACCCGCGATCCCCGACTGACGCGCGCCGCACGTTACCCGTCTCCGCACCATGGCCCTGTTTTCCATTTCCGATGCCCAGCTTGCCTTCGGGCATGTGGCATTGCTTGACCACACCGATTTCTCGCTGGAAGCCGGTGAACGCGTTGGCCTGATCGGCCGCAACGGCACGGGCAAGTCGTCGCTGCTGCGGATCGTGGCCGGCATGTCCGCGCCCGACGACGGGCTGATCGCGCGCCAAAGTGGCGTTACTTCTGCATATGTGGCGCAGGAGCCACAATTCGAGCCGGGCCTGACCGTGTTCGATGCGGTCAGCCAGGGCATGGGCGAGGCCCACGACCTGCTGATCCGCTACGACGCCGCGCTCGCCAGGCTCGAAACCCATCACGACGAGGCCACGCTGGCCGAACTCCATCGCGTGCAGGCGGAACTCGACGCCGCCGACGCCTGGCAGCTGCGTACCCGCGTGGAGTCCACGCTGGCAAAGCTGGGGCTGGACCCGCACGTCCACGTGGATGCGCTGTCCGGCGGCTTGCAGAAGCGCGTGGCGCTGGCCCAGGGGCTGGTGGCGGAGCCGGACATCCTGCTGCTCGACGAGCCGACCAACCACCTGGATGTGGAAGCCATCCGCTGGCTGGAAGACCTGCTGCTGGGCTTCCGTGGCAGCGTGCTGCTGGTGACCCACGACCGCGCCTTCCTGGATCGCGTGGCGACGCGCATCGTCGAACTCGACCGTGGCCGGCTGGTGTCGTTCCCGGGCAATTTCGCCGCCTATCAGGCACGCAAGGCGGACCTGCTGGCCGCCGAGGCCGTGGAGCAGGCCAAGTTCGACAAGCTGCTGGCACAGGAAGAGGTGTGGATCCGCAAGGGCGTGGAAGCGCGCCGGACCCGCAGCGTGGCGCGCATCCAGCGACTGGTCACCATGCGCAACGAGCGCGCCGCGCGCCGCGAGGTGCAGGGCAACGTGAAGCTGGAGGTCTCCCAGGCGGATCGCTCCGGCAAGATCGTGGCGGAACTGATCGATGTCTCCAAGTCGTACGGCGACAAGGTGGTCGTGCGCGATTTCACCGGCACGATCATGCGCGGCGACAAGGTCGGCCTGATCGGCCCTAACGGTGCGGGCAAGACCACGCTGCTGCGGCTGATCCTGGGCGAGCTGGCCGCGGACAGCGGCACCGTGCGCAATGGCAGCAACCTGCAGGTAGCGTACTTCGACCAGATGCGCACGGCGCTGGACCTGGAGAAGTCGCTGGCGGACACCATCAGCCCGGGCAGCGACTGGGTGGAGGTCAACGGCCAGCGCAAGCACGTGATGAGCTACCTGGGCGACTTCCTGTTTGCGCCGGAACGCGCGCGGTCGCCGGTCAAGTCGCTGTCCGGTGGCGAGCGCAACCGCCTGCTGCTGGCGCGCCTGTTCGCCCGGCCGGCCAACGTGCTGGTGCTGGACGAGCCGACCAATGACCTCGACATCGACACGCTGGAACTGCTGGAGGAGCTGCTGCAGGACTACAGCGGCACCGTGTTCCTCGTCTCGCACGACCGGGCATTCCTGGACAACGTGGTGACATCGACGATCGCCGCCGAGGGCGACGGCCAGTGGCGGGAATCCGTGGGCGGCTATTCGGACTGGCTGGCCCAGTCGGCCCGTGCCGAAGCGTTGCAGGCGGCCCGGCAGGCCGAGCAGAAGCCGGCCGAGGCGTCAAAGGCCCAGGCCACGCGCGAATCCCGCGGCGCCAATCGCACGGTGAAACTGTCGTACAAGGAGCAGCGCGAACTGGATGGCCTGCCCGAGCGCATCAACGCGCTGGAGGCCGAGCAGAAAACCCTCGGCGCGCAGCTTGCGGATGGTTCGCTGTACGCGACCGATCCGGGCAAGGCCGCGCAACTGGCCAGCCGGCATGATGAGATCGAGATGGAACTGCTGGAGGCGCTGGAACGCTGGGAAGTGCTCGAAGCTAAAACCAAGGGCGAGGCGCAGTAACCCCGCCCCTTCGGCGGGACCCACTTACCCGCACCACGCCAGCACCATATTGGTCAGGTCGACCATGAACGCCGGCCGCAGGTAGGCCAGGAAGCCGAGCGTCAGCACCACCGCCAGCGCCAGCAGGCCCAGTCCCTTCAGCCAACGCTGCCGCGCCGCGATCATGGTCAGACCGCCACCGGTTGCGGGCGCGACAGCGCCTGCTCGCGGATCGGCAGGTTGACCAGCGCGGCCAGCACGCCCAGGCCGATCGCGATCAGCCATACCAGGCTGTAGCTGCCGGTACGGTCGAACAGGAAGCCGCCGAGCCACGCGCCCAGGAAGCTGCCGATCTGGTGCGAGAAGAACACCACGCCTGACAGCATCGACAGGTATTTCACGCCAAACACCTGCGCGATGATGCCGTTGGTTAGCGGCACCGTGGACAGCCACAGCAACCCCATCAATGCCGCAAACACCCAGGTGCTCGCGGCGGTCAGCGGCAGCAGCAGGTAGCCGGCAATCACCACGGATCGCGCCAGGTAGATGAACGACAGCAGGTAGCGCTTTGGCACGCGCTGTCCCATCGCCCCTGCCGTGTAGGTACCGAACACGTTGAACAGGCCGATCAGCGCCAGCGCCACGGTGGCGATCTTCGGATCGGTGAAGCCGCGGTCCTTGAGGTACGGCGCCAGGTGCACGCCGATAAACACCACCTGGAAGCCGCAGACAAAGTAGCCCAGCGTCAGCAGCTGGAAGTTGCGGTTGCCGAACGCCTCGCGCGCGGCCTCGCCAATGGTCTGGTGATGGCCGCCGCTGGCCGCCATCGACTTCGGTTCACGCAGCGTGAAGGCCAGTGGCAGCATGAAGCACGCCATCACGGCCATGACGAACAGCGCGTTCTGCCAGCCGACGGTGGAAATCAGCGTTTGCTCCACCGGAATCATCAGGAACTGGCCAAACGAGCCTGCCGCCGCGGCAATGCCCATCGCCCAGACGCGCTTTTCCGCGCTGGCGACGCGGCCGATCACGCCGTAGACCACGCTGTAGGTCGTGCCGGCCTGCGCAATGCCGATCATTACGCCGGCGCCGGAGGCGAACGCCGTACCGCTGCTGGCCAGCGCCATGATGATCAGCCCGCCGACGTAGAGCGCCACGCCGATCACCATGATGCGCAGCGCGCCGAACTTGTCCGCCAGCGCGCCCGCGATCGGCTGGCTGACGCCCCACATCAGGTTCTGCAATGCCAGCGCGAAGGCAAAGGTCTCGCGGTTCCAGCCGTGCGTCTGGGTGATCGGCAGGTTGAACAGGCCGAAGCCATGCCGGATCCCCATTGAGAGGGTTACGAGCAGCCCGCCGCACACGAGTACGGTGGTCAGGGAAAGTTTGCGGTCGGTCATGTCGTCGGGCTCGGTGCGATTGTCTCTATTGTTATGACGGCGACACCGGCGACGCGTAGGCCGGCGTCCCTGCGAGGGCGCGCGGGCAGGCGGGCGGCGCCGGCGGTTAGTGGTCGTGGAGTTTACTCTGCCCCGGCCGTTCCTGCCGGGGGCCGCCGTCCCGAATGTGCCGTGGGCGTGGCGGCAAAGCATCGGGCGAATTGGGGCCGTGCCAATCGGATTGGCGACCCGGCCTTCCATTACAATGCTGCGCAGCCCGGCCGTCGGCGGTCGGGAGATCCCACTATCCGTAGCGACTCCATGGCGAGCAAAACCAGTCAGTACAGCGAATCTTCCATCCGGGTCCTGAAGGGCCTGGAGCCGGTCAAGCAACGGCCCGGCATGTACACCCGTACCGACAACCCCCTGCATATCGTGCAGGAGGTGATCGATAACGCGTCCGACGAAGCGCTCGGCGGCCACGGCTCCGAGATCCTCGTGACGCTGCACCGCGACGGCAGTGTCAGCGTGGAAGACGACGGCCGCGGCATCCCGGTGGGCATCCACCCGGAGGAGCAGGTCCCCGTGGTGGAGATCGTGTTCACCCGCCTGCACGCGGGCGGCAAGTTCGACAAGGGCAAGGGCGGCGCCTACGCGTTCTCCGGCGGCCTGCATGGTGTGGGCGTGTCCGTGACCAATGCGCTGTCCACGCAGCTCGACGTCACCGTGTGGCGCGATGGCTCGCTGTCCACGCTGACGTTCTCCGGCGGCGATGTCACCCGGCCGCTGGCCACTCGCAAGCTGGAACGCGGCGAGAAGAAGAACGGCACGCGGGTCCAGGTGTGGCCGGACGCCAGCTATTTCGACTCCGCCACGATCCCGCAGGCGGAACTGCAACGGCTGCTGCGCAGCAAGGCCGTGCTGCTGCCGGGCGTGAAGGTCACGCTCGAGATCGAGAAGACCGGCGAACGCCAGGTCTGGCAGTACGACCAGGGCCTGAAGGGCTACCTGGTGGAGGCACTGGCCCAGGGCAGCGGCGCCGAGCTGGTCATCCCGATGTTCGAGGGCGAGCATTTCGCCGATCCGGACGCAAATCCCGGCGAGGAAGGCTTTGCCGAAGGCGAAGGCGCATCGTGGGTGGTGGCCTGGACCGAAGAGGGCGCGCCGGTGCGCGAGTCCTACGTCAACCTGATTCCCACGCCGGCCGGCGGCACGCATGAGTCCGGCCTGCGCGAAGGCCTGTTCCTGGCCGTGAAGAGCTTCATCGAGATGCACTCGCTGCAGCCCAAGGGCGTGAAGCTGATGAGCGAAGACGTGTTTGCGCGCGCCTCGTTCGTGCTGTCGGCCAAGGTGCTGGACCCGCAGTTCCAGGGCCAGATCAAGGAGCGCCTGAACAGCCGCGACGCGGTGCGCCTGGTGTCCACGTTCAGCCGCCCCGCGCTGGAACTCTGGCTGAACCACCATGTGGACTACGGCAAGAAGCTGGCCGAACTGGTGATCCGCCAGGCCCAGGCGCGCACGCGCGCCGCGCAGAAGGTGGAAAAGAAGAAGGGCTCCGGCGTGGCCGTGCTGCCCGGCAAGCTGACCGACTGCGAATCGACCGACGTCAACCACAACGAGATCTTCCTGGTGGAGGGCGACTCCGCCGGTGGCTCCGCCAAGATGGGCCGCGACAAGGAGTTCCAGGCCATCCTGCCGCTGCGCGGCAAGGTGCTGAACACCTGGGAGACCGAGCGCGACCGCCTGTTCGCGAACAACGAGGTGCACGACATCGCGGTGGCGATCGGCGTGGACCCGCACGGCCCGGATGACGAGCCCGACCTGTCCAACCTGCGCTACGGCAAGATCTGCATCCTGTCCGATGCGGACGTGGACGGCTCGCACATCCAGGTGCTACTGCTGACATTGTTCTTCCGCCATTTCCCCAAGCTGATCGACAACGGCAACGTCTGCGTGGCCCGCCCGCCGTTGTTCCGTGTGGATGCGCCTGCGCGCGGCAAGAAGGCGGCGCAGAAGCTCTACGCGCTGGACGAAGGCGAGCTGGAGGCCATCCAGGACAAGCTGATGAAGGACGGCGTCAAGGAAGGCGCGTGGCAGATTTCCCGCTTCAAGGGCTTGGGCGAAATGAATGCCGAGCAGCTCTGGGAAACCACGATGAATCCGGACACGCGCCGGCTGCTGCCGGTATCGCTGGGCGAGTACGACCTGCCGCAGACCGTGAGCATGATGAACATGCTGATGGGCAAGGGCGAGGCATCCCAGCGCCGCACCTGGCTGGAAGAAAAGGGCAACGAGGTGGAGGCCGATATCTGATCGTCCCCGGGTGGGCAGGCGGTCGGCGAAGGAGAGAAAGCGATGGGGATCACGGGCAATCGACGCGCCATGCGGGCGCGACTGGCAAGGCTTGCGGCGCGTCTCGCGCTGGCACTGGCCGGCCTGTGCGCCGCCGGCGCGGCCCATGCCGCCCTGTACGGCTATATCGACGAGGAGGGCGTGGCCCACTTTGCCGACGAGAAGCTCGACGGCCGCTACAAGCTGTTCATGAAGGACGGCGGCAGGCTCGACTCCGCCGCCATGCCACGCAGTACTGCCACGATGGCGACGGGCAAGGCCGACCCGGATCGCGACAAGCTGTTTCGCTACGTGCTCAACCATCCGAACATCGCCGCCGTCGACCCGATGATCCACCAGATCGCCGCGGCCCAGAGCGTGGACCCGGCGCTGGTCAAGGCGGTGATGGCGGTGGAGAGCGGCTTCAATCCCGGCGCGGTGTCGCCCAAGGGCGCCATCGGCCTCATGCAGGTGATCCCGGACACGGGCGCGCGCTTCGGCATCGCCGCGGACAAGCGCCGTACCGTGGAGCAAAAGCTGGCCGACCCACGCCTGAACATCTCGGTCGGCGTGCGATACCTGCGCTGGCTGATGGAGCTGTTTCCCGACAACCTGGAACTGGTGCTGGCGGCCTACAACGCCGGCGAGGGCGCGGTGCAGCGCTACAACAACCAGATTCCGCCTTTCCCCGAGACCCGGCAGTATGTCAGCACCGTCATGGAGTTCTACCGCATCTACCAGCCCGCCGGCATTTCGGTGGTGCGCGCCGGCCATGAGCCGGGGCGCGTCAAGATGGTGATTGGCGGCCGGCGCAACATGCCCTGAGGGGCTGCCGCGCAAAACTGCCTGCCATCGCCCCAGTTCGTTAGAATCCCACGCTGACCGGATCGCCCGTTCGTCGCGGTACCCACGCTACCCGGCCGCCGGGGCGCAAGTTGCGCCCCGCATGCCGAATTCTTGCCAACCATGGATCAACCAGACATTTCGTTTCAACCCGAAGAGCCGGCCGATTCGCTGACGCTCGCGCGCTATGCGGAGCGGGCCTATCTCGACTACGCCGTCAGCGTGGTCAAGGGCCGCGCCCTCCCGGAGGTGGCCGATGGCCAGAAGCCGGTGCAGCGCCGCATCCTGTTTGCCATGCAGGCCATGGGGCTGCGCGCCGATGCCAAGCCCGTGAAGTCCGCCCGCGTGGTCGGCGAGGTGCTCGGCAAGTTCCACCCGCACGGCGACCAGTCCGCGTATGACGCGCTGGTGCGCCTGGCGCAGGATTTTTCGCTGCGCTATCCGCTGATCGATGGCCAGGGCAACTTTGGCTCGCGCGACGGCGACGGCGCGGCGGCCATGCGCTACACGGAAGCGCGCCTGACGCCGATCTCGCGGCTGCTGCTCGATGAAATCGAGCAGGGCACGGTGGACTTCCTGCCCAACTATGACGGATCGGAGGAAGAGCCGAAGCTGCTGCCGGCACGCCTGCCGTTCGTGCTGCTGAATGGCGCTTCGGGCATCGCGGTGGGCATGGCGACGGAGATCCCGCCGCACAACCTGCGCGAAGTCGCCGCGGCCACCGTGGCGATGATCCGCAATCCGAATATCTCGCTGGCCGAGCTGCTGGCGCTGATGCCCGGCCCGGACTATCCGGGCGGCGGCCAGATCATTTCGCCGGCCAGCGACATCGCCCAGATCTACGAGGGCGGACGTGGCAGCCTGAAGGTGCGCGCGCGCTGGACCGTGGAGGAGATGGCGCGGGGCCAGTGGCAGATCGTGGTGACGGAGCTGCCGCCGAGCACGTCCGCGCAGAAGGTGCTCGAGGAGATCGAGGAGATCACCAATCCGAAGATCCGCACCGGCAAGAAGGCGCTGACCCCGGAACAGACCCAGCTCAAGACCACGATGCTGGCCGTGCTGGACGCCGTGCGCGACGAGTCGGGCAAGGATGCGCCGGTGCGCCTGGTGTTCGAGCCCAAGAGCAAGAACATCGGCCAGCAGGAATTCGTCCAGACGCTGCTGGCGCACACCAGCCTGGAATCCGGCGCGCCGATCAACCTGGTGATGATCGGCACCGACGGCCGGCCGCGCCAGAAGGGCCTGCAGGAGATCCTGCGCGAGTGGATCGCTTTCCGCTTCGAGACGGTGACCCGGCGCACGCGCTTCCAGCTGACCAAGGTGGAAGACCGCATCCACATCCTGGAAGGCCGGATGCTGGTGCTGCTGAACATCGAAGAGGTGATCCGCATCATCCGCGAGAGCGACGAGCCCAAGCCCGCGCTGATCGAGGCGTTCCGCCTGTCCGACCGCCAGGCCGAGGACATCCTGGAAATCCGGCTGCGCCAGCTGGCGCGGCTGGAGGCGATCCGGATCGAGCAGGAGCTGGCGAAGCTGCGCGACGAGCAGGCCGAGCTGGACGTGCTGCTGAAGTCCGAGACGATGATGCGTCGTCGCATCATCAAGGAGATCGAGCAGGACGCCAAGCAGTACAGCCCGGAAGACAAGGACCCGCGCCGCACGCTGATTCAGGAAGAACGCCGCGCCGCCGCCGAGGTGCGCGTGGTGGACGAGCCGGTGACGGTGATCGTGTCCGGCAAGGGCTGGGTGCGCACGCGCCAGGGCCACGGGCACGAGTCGCAGCAGTTCACGTTCAAGGCGGGCGACAACCTGTACGGCACGTTCGAATGCCGCACCGTGGACACGCTGCTGGCATTCGGCAGCAACGGCCGCGTGTACTCGGTGCCGGTGGCGGGCCTGCCGGGCGGCCGCGGTGACGGCGTGCCGGTGACGACGCTGATCGACCTGGCACCCGGCACGCAGATTGCGCACACGTTCGCGGGTGCGGCGGAGCAACGCATGCTGATCGCCACGGCCAGCGGCAACGGCTTTGTCACCAAGGTTGGCGACATGACGGGCCGCCAGAAGGGTGGCAAGTCGTTCCTGACGCTCGACGAGGGCGACACGGCGCTGCCGCCGGCACCGATCGGCGACGAGGCCACGCATGTGGCCTGCTTCTCGGCCAACGGCCGCCTGTTGCTGGTCGGGCTCGATGAGGTCAAGGTGCTGTCTGCCGGTGGCCGAGGCGTGATCCTGATGGAACTGGAGCCGAAGGAGACGCTGACGCAGGCGGTAGCCGTGGGTGCTCCGGGGTTGCTGATCTCCGGCACCGGCGTCCGTGGCGGCAAGGTGCCACCGCAGAAGCTGGCGGGCAAGACGCTGCTGCCGTACGTGGGCAAGCGCGCACGCAAGGGCAAGCAGATCGAGCCGCGCCTGAAGGACGTGAAGATCGAGCCGGTACCGACGGAGCCGGCAGGCTGACGCCGGCATCGTAACGATCGGTTGATGACCGGTCGGTGATTGGTTGGCGAGTGGTTGGCGAGTGGTCGTCGACCGATCGTCGGCCCATCGCACGGAGCGGAAAGCGCGCGTCCGGGGCATCCCGGCGCGCCGCTTTCACATGGCATGACCCCCTCTTGCGTATTCGTGATGACCCCGGCCGTGTGCCCGGCGGTGGGTTTGCCGTAGTATGTCGGCAGCCCGCGCGCGCCGCGTGTCATCCATTTGCGCAGGCGCCTCTTATCGCCCCGTCATGTCCTCCACGCCGCTGCCCGCAGTCTCCGAGCCCGAACTCGCTCCCCCGCCCAACGCCCGCGCCTTGTTCTTCGAATTTGCCCGCATGGGCCTGTCAGGGTTTGGCGGTGTGCTCCCGTTCGTCCGGCGCTCGGTCGTGGAGCGCAATCGCTGGCTCAATGACCGCGACTTCGTCGAAATCCTCAGCCTCGGGCAAGTCCTGCCCGGCCCGAACGTCATCAACCTCGCACTCATGCTGGGCCTGCGCTTTGCAGGCCTGCGCGGCGCGGTGGCCGCGTTCTGCGGCCTGGTGCTGGTGCCGATGGTCGTCGTGCTCTGCGCGATGGCGTTGTACCTGCGGTATCAGGACGTGACCGCCGTACGGCAGATGCTCGCCGGCATGACGGCCGTGTCAGCGGGGCTGGTGCTCTCCACCGGCTTCAAGCTGGCGCAGAGTCAGCCGCGCTCCGTGCGCGCCATCTTCATCGGCGTAGCCGCCTTTGTGCTGATCGGCCTGATGCGCTGGCCGCTGCTGCCGGTCATGGCGGTGCTAGTGCCGGTGGCCCTGATCCTCGAGCACCGCGCCAGCCGCAAGGAGGGCGCATGAGTTCGCCCGAGGTCCTGCGCAGCCTGCTGGGGCATTTCAGCATGCTGTCCCTGCTGGCCGTCGGTGGCGGCGGGACGGTGATACCGGACATGCATCGCTATCTGGTGGAAGCCAACGGCTGGATGACCGATGCGCAGTTTGCCGCGTTGTACGCGATCTCGCAGGCCTCGCCGGGGCCGAACATCCTGTTCGTGGCGTTGTTCGGCTGGCAGGTGGCTGGCGCGGCGGGGACATTCGCGTCGATGGTCGGCATGTGCGGCCCATCCAGCCTCATCGCGCTGGGCTTCGAGTATTTCGCGGGGCGCTCGCCCCATGCCCGGTGGCCGGGGCTGATCAAGCGCGGACTGTCGGCGCTGACGATTGGCTTGCTGATGTCGACCGGGTGGGTGCTGGCCAGCAGCGTCGACCATAGCTGGACCGCCGTGGCCGTGACACTGGTGACGATCGGCCTGATGCTGAAGACGAAGGTGCATCCGCTGGCGCTGGTGGCGCTGGGCGCAGGGGCTGGTTTGCTGGGTTTGGTTTGATCGGCGCCGGGATCTTTCTGAAACGACCTCTAGAGGCGCTATCAAAATGAAGCGCCAGCGGTTCTGGCTAGGCGCGCGGCCGCAGACAGTACAAGTAGTACGGCAAGGCCGCGCAACGACGCCAGAATCATTTTGATAGCGCCTCTCAGTCGACTCCGACGAAGCCTCCAGTCTGATGCGCCCACAGTCGCGCATATAGCCCGCCGCGCGCCAGCAGTTCCGCGTGCGTGCCGGTTTCGACGATGTGCCCGCCGTCCAGCACCACCAGCCGGTCCATCCGGGCGATCGTCGACAGCCGGTGAGCAATGGCGATGACCGTCTTGCCCTGCATCAGCTCCTCCAGGCTTTCCTGAATCGCCGCCTCCACCTCGGAGTCCAGCGCCGAGGTGGCCTCGTCCAGGATCAGGATCGGCGCATCCTTGAGCAGCACGCGCGCAATCGCGATGCGTTGGCGCTGCCCGCCCGACAGCTTGACGCCGCGCTCGCCCACCAGCGCATCGAGCCCCTTGTTGCCGTGCGAGTCGGCCAGTTCGCCGATAAAGTCATCGGCCCGCGCGCGCCGCAGCGCCTCATGCAGGTCGGCCTCGGTGCTGTCCGGCTTGCCGTAGAGCAGGTTGTCGCGGATCGACCGGTGCAGCAGCGAGGTGTCCTGCGTGACCATGCCGATCTGCGCGCGCAGGCTTTCCTGCGTCACGCCAGCCACGTCGTGCCCGTCGATCAGGATGCGGCCGGTTTCCACGTCGTACAGCCGCAGCAGCAGGTTGACCAGCGTTGACTTGCCCGCGCCGGAAGGGCCCACCAGCCCGATCTTTTCGCCGGGCCGCACGACGAGGCCCACGTTCTCGATGACGCCGGCGCCCTTGCCATAGTGGAAGCCCACGTTCTCGAACGTCACCTCGCCGCGCCCGATCTCCAGCGGCCTGGCATCGGGCCGGTCCACCACGTGGCGCGGCACGGCGATGGTCTTCATGCCGTCCTGCACTTGCCCGACGTTTTCGAAGATGCCGTTGACCACCCACATGATCCAGCCGGACATGTTGTTGATGCGAATCACCAGCCCGGTCGTCAGCGCAATGGCACCCGTGGACACCAGGCCCTGGTTCCACAGCCAGAGCGCCAGCCCGGTGGTGCCGGCAATCAACGCGCCGTTCATGGTGGTGATCGTGACGTCCATCGCGCTGACCATGCGGCCGGCCAGCCGCACCTTGTCGGTCTGCTCGGCCATGGCATCGCGAGCATAGCTTTCCTCCTGCTGCGTATGGGCGAAGAGCTTGAGCGTGGTGATATTGGTGTAGCCGTCGACGATCCGGCCCATCAGGCGGGACCGCGCATCGGTGGCGACCACCGAGCGTTCCTTCACGCGGGGCGTGAACCAGGCGAGGGCGGCGATATAGCCCGCGATCCACAGCAGCAGCGGGATCATCAGGCGCCAGTCGGCCTCGGCAAACAGGATCAGCGAGCTGACGGCATAGATGATGACGTGCCACAGGGCATCCACGGCCTGCACCGCCGAGTCGCGCAGCGAGAAACCCGTCTGCATGATCCGTTGCGCGATGCGGCCCGCAAAGTCGTTCTGGAAGAACGACAGGCTTTGCTTGAGCACGTAGCGATGGTTCTGCCAGCGGATCAGGTTGGCCAGGCTCGGGTTGATGACCTGATGCACCAGGATGTCGTGCAGGCCGAAGAAGACCGGACGCAGGATCAGCGCCACGAAGGCCATCCACAGCAACTCGTTGCGGTGACGGACGAAGAAGTTGCCATCCGGCGCTTCCCTCGCAAGATCCACCAGCCGGCCGAGGAAGCTGAACAGCGCCACCTCGATCAGCGCGCCGATCAGGCCGACCACCAGCAGCGCGACAAACACCCCCCGCACCTCGCGCAGGAAATGCACATAGAACTGCCAGACGTTGCCTGGCGGTTGCGTATCGGGCATCCGGCGGAAGGGATCGATCAGTCTTTCCAGGCGGCGAATCGGCATGCGGCGACCCTCATCTCGTCCGTGGGAGTGAACCGGTCATCATACGCGCGTGCGGAGGCCGGGGCAGGGCCCAAAGAAAAAGCCCCGCCGGGAGGCGGGGCTTGTGCGAGGCTTGCGAGGCGGGGGAGGATGGAACGAACGCCCCGTCGCCTGCGATGCGCGTCAGTGGATGACCATGTGCGTGAACGGCGGCACATAGGCCTGCAGCGTCACGAACAGGCCCACCAGCACGGCCAGCACGATCGAGTGCCAGAACACATAGCGCAGGATCTCGCCCTCGTGGCCGTACCACTTGGTCGCGGTGGATGCGACGACGATGGACTGCGCGTCGATCATCTTGCCCATCACGCCACCCGAGCTGTTGGCCGCGGACATCAGGATCGGCGACAGACCCAGCTGTTCGGCCGTGGTCTTCTGCAGGCCGCCAAACAGCACGTTCGACGCCGTGTCGGAACCGGTCAGCGCCACGCCCAGCCAGCCCAGCATGGTGCCGAACAGCGGGTAGAACACGCCGGTCTGTGCAAACGCCAGCCCCAGCGTGGCATCCAGGCCCGAGTAGCGGGTCAGGTAGCCGATGCCGAACATCGCGCAGATCGTCAGCAGGGAGAAGCGCACGAGCTTGATGGTCTCGAAGTACTCCTTGATCAGGCGCGGGATCGAATAGCCCATCAGCAGGCCGCCCACGATCGCCGACACGAAGATGCCGGTGCCCGCCATCGACAGCACGTTGAACGTGAACACGGCGCCTTCGGCGATCTCCTTCGGCACCACCGGCGGGCCCTTGATCACGGCCTTGTCGAGGCCCGGAATCGGGAATTTGAACTGCCAGATGGCGTCCATGAACTTCTTGAACTCGGGGATGCCCCAGACGAACACGAAGACGGTCAGGATCACCCACGGCATCCAGGCCTTGACCACCGAGATGCCCGCCGATGCGGCGTTGGCGCGGGCGTCGGCTTCGAGCGCTTCCGGATGGTCGACCTTGGAGTCGTCATGGCGGCCCAGGATGCGGGTGGAGGTCCAGATTTCCTTCGGGTGCCAGATCTTCAGGAAGGCCGTCAGGCAGCCCATCGAGATCAGGGCCGAGATCACGTCCACCAGCCACGGGCCGTGGAAGTTCGATACGAGGAACTGCGGAATGGCAAAGCTGACGCCGGCCACCAGGATGGCGGGCCAGATGGCGAGCATGCCGCGGAAGCCCGCGAACGCCCAGATCAGCCAGAACGGCACCAGCACCGAGAAGAACGGCAACTGGCGGCCGATCATCGCGGACAGCAGCACCTGGTCGATGCCGGTCACCGAGGACAGGCCGATGATCGGCGCACCCAGCGCGCCGAAGGCCACGGGCGCGGTGTTGGCGATCAGCGCCAGGCCCGATGCGGCCAGCGGCGAGAATCCCAGCCCGATCAGGATGGCGCCGGTCACGGCCACCGGCGTGCCGAAGCCGGCCGCGCCCTCGAAGAACGCGCCGAAGCTGAACGCCACCAGCAGCAGCTGCAGGCGACGGTCTTCGGTCACGCCGGAGATCGAGTTTTGCAGCACCTTGAATGACCCGTTTATCGTGGTCAGCCGGTGCAGGAAGATGATGTTGAGAACGATCCAGCCGATCGGGAACAAGCCAGAGACCACGCCCAGCCCAGCCGCCTTGCCGGCCATGGCCGCCGGCATGCCGAACACGAACGAGGCGACGACGATGCCGACGACCAGCGCCAGACCGGCCGCCAGGTGGGCCTGCATGTGAAAGAACGCCAGCGCTGCCAGCAGCACGGCGACCGGAACCCCGGCGGCAATAGTGGACAGCGCCATATTGCCGAGCGGGTCATAGACTTGACTCCACACGATTGAATCCTCCTCTGGTTGATGCGGCAGCCGTGCCTCTGACGGGCCTGGACTGCCGGACTACTGTTGTCCGGGCAAGCGGCGAGATCGCCGCGCGGACGGACAGAAAAGGGATTGTAAGGAGCGGTTCCGGGCGATCCGCCTTAAATCCGGTCATCGTCGTCGTGAGCCGGATTCAGGGATCAGGGTTTGCTCGGGGGCAGGCTTGTGCACCTCACGCTATCGGGCGAGGGTACTCCTTTAAACGAGCGTTCGAAAGAACCCTGACGAGGCAGACAGTCGCGCCTGCGCCACATGGCAGGCGGGCGGGAGAGCGGTGCGGGAGAGGGGGAGAACCGGGGGTGCGAGGGGGTGCGATGGGAATGCGTTGGAGCAGACCATGCGCCGCCGTGGCGGCACATGGCGCCTCTTAGCGCAGCGGCAGGATCAGGATGCCGGTGGCGGCGGGGCGGGCCCGCATCTCCGTCAGCCAGCGCTCCAGGTGGGGGCGCGGCGCGTGGGTAACCGGCGTGCCCATCCAGCGATGCGCGGCGCATGCCAGTGAGATGTCGGCCATGGTGAAGCGGTCGCCGCCGATGAATTCGCGGCCAGCCAGGGCTGCATCGAGCATCGCGGCCAGCGGCTCGGTCCGCGCGCAGGACTTGGCAACCACCGCCTCGTCGCGCTGTTCGGCCGGCACGCGGACGCATTGCAGGAACGCCTGCACCATCGCCGGACTGAATGCCGTGGTCTGCCAGTCCATCCAGCGATCCGCCGAGGCTCGCGCCTTGACGTCCGAAGGCCATAGCGTGCCCTCGCCGTAGCGCGCGCAGAGGTAGCGCACGATGGCGTTGGATTCCCACAGCACGAAGGGCTCGCCGGCGACGTCCGTATCGCGGAAATCCTCGATCACGGGAATCTGGCGGTTGGGGTTCAGGCGGACATAGGCTTCGGTGTCCAGCTCGCCCTGGTAATTGCCGATGTCGATCCGCTCGTGGTCCAGGTGCAGCTCGCGCGCGCACCAGACCACTTTCTGGACGTTGATCGACGACAGCCGGCCCCAGATGCGCAGCATGCTTTGCGGCTCATCGCGCTTCATGGCTGTCGTCGCTCCTCAGGCCGCGCGCGGCTGCGGCGCAGCTTTCGCGATGGCCTCGCGGAACACCTCGCCCAGGATCGTCACGCCCTGCTCGATCCGCTCCGGCGACACCGTCACGAACGCCAGGCGCAGCGTGTTGGTGCGCGGGTTGCCCGCATAGAACGGGGCGCCCGGCACGTAGGCCACGTTGCGGCGCACGGCTTCTTCCAGGATCTTCATGCTGTCCAGGCCTTCCGGCAGCTCCACCCAGATGAACATGCCGCCTTCGGGCTGGTTCCAGCTCACGCCGGCCGGCATATGGCGCTTGAGGGCGTCCAGCATCACGTTGCACTGCTTGCCGTAGAGCTCGCGGATGCTCGGGATGTGGCGCTCCAGCAGGCCGTCGCGCACGGTCTCGTACGCCAGGCGCTGGGTGAAGCTCGGCGTGTGCAGGTCGGACGCCTGCTTGGCCTGGCACAGCTTGAAGTGCAATTCGGGCGGGGCGATCACGAAGCCCAGGCGCAGGCCCGGCGCCAGGATCTTGGAGAACGATCCCATGTAGATCACGCCGTCCGGATTCATCGACAGCAGCGACGGCAACTGGTCGCCGGTGTAGCTCAGTTCGCCGTAAGGATCGTCTTCCACCAGCAGCACGCCCAGTTCCTGCGCGCGCTTGACCAGCGACTGGCGGCGCTCCAGCGGCAGGCGGCGGCCGGTCGGGTTCTGGAAGTTCGGCAGCGCGTACAGGAAGCGCGCGCCGGCGGTCAGCTCGGGCGTCAGGGCTTCCGGGATCAGGCCGCGTTCATCGGTCGGGATCGACACGAACTCGGGTTCGAACAGCGAGAACGCCTGCAGCGCGCCCAGGTAGCTCGGCGTTTCCACCAGCACCGGGCTGCCCGGATCGATCATCACCTTGGCGATCAGGTCCAGCGCCTGCTGGGAACCGGTGGTGATCAGCACGCGCTCGACGCCCACGTTGTAGCGTTTGGCGACGAATTCGCGCAGCGGCAGATAACCCTCGGTGGCGGCGTACTGCAGCGCGCCCTGGGGGTTATCGGCAAATACGCGGGCCACTGCCGCTTCCATCGCCGCTACCGGGAACGACGCCGGCGAGGGCAGGCCGCCGGCGAACGAAATGACTTCCGGACGCTCGGTGACTTTCAGGATTTCGCGGATGGCCGAGCTGGTCAGTTGCTGCGCCCGGCGGGAGATGGCCCATTTCATGATTTGTCTCTTGTGGGAGTTGAGTCGTTGTGCTGCTCAGTCAACGATGAACAGCCGCGCACCGGTCGGTGTGGAGGAACGGTGCGGCTCGGCATGGTCGGCGACCTGGTAGCTCGTGCCCGCGCGGAGCACGAACTGGCGGCCGTCTTCCAGTTCGGTATGGAGTTCGCCGTCGAGGACGAACAGGATATGCCCCTTGGTACACCAATGATCCGCCAGGTAGCCGGCCGTGTATTCGACCATGCGTACGCGGATATCGCCAAACTGGCGTGTGCGCCAGAGCGCTTCGCCGGTCTCCCCGGGATGCCGGGTGGGGGCGACGTCGGACCAGTCGGTGGTGCCAAAGGGCAGGTTGTCGATGCGCATCGGAATGTCCCGGTCGATTCGACTCAGGCGATTTCCACGATCATTTCGATTTCGACGCAGGCGCCCATCGGGATCTGCGCCACGCCAAACGCGCTGCGGGCGTGACGGCCCTTGTCGCCGAACACTTCGACCAGGAACTCGGACGCGCCGTTGGTCACCAGGTGCTGCTCGGTGAATTCGAACGTGGAGTTCACCAGGCTCATCACCTTGACGATGCGCTTGACGCGGTTCAGGTCGCCGATATGGGCGTGCAGCGTGGCCAGCAGGTCGATGGCGATGCCGCGGGCAGCGGCCTTGCCGGTTTCCGTGTCAATGTCCTTGCCGAGCTTGCCGGCCCAGGGCTTGCCATCCTTGCGGGCGATGTGGCCCGACAGGAAGACGGTGTTGCCGGTGGTGGCCGCCATCACATAGGCGGCGGCGGGGGCATTGGCGGTGGGCAGTTCCACGCCGAGGCGGGCAAGGGTGTCGTAGACGGACATGCGTTTCTCCTGTCAGTGAATTCGTCCTGGAACGATGGGGGGCGTCTCTCCGGCGGCGGCCGGTGGCGTGGCGGGTGCGGTGTTGCGCACGGCGGCGCGCCGGCCAAGGGCCACGATGGCGATCACCGCCACTGCGAAAGCGAGGGTGGGGGCGTCGAGCGGCTCGGCCAGGATCAGGGCGCCGCCCGCCAGCGTGAGGAACGGCTGCAGCAATTGTATCTGGCCTACGCGTGCCACGCCGCCTTTTGCGAGCCCGGCGTACCAGAACAGGAAGCCGATGAACATCGAGAATACCGAAACATAGGCCATGCCGAGCCACGCGCGCGGGGAGGCCGCGGCAATGGCGGGGGCGTGCATCCAGGCCAGCCAGCCCACCACGGGCGCCAGCACCGGCAGCGAGGCCACCAGCGCCCAGCTGATGGTTTCCAGTCCACCGAGCTCGCGCGATAGCTTGCCGCCTTCGGCGTAGCCCAGCGCGCCGAGCACCACGGCCAGGAAGAGGAACCAGTCCGCATGCTGCAGGCCGCCCGCGCCTTGCCAGAGGGCAAAGCCGACCACCAGCGCGCTGCCGGCCATCGCCGACAGCCAGAACGCCGCGGAGGGGCGCTCGTTGCCGAACCACGCCGCGAATACGGCCGTGGCCAGCGGCAACAGGCCGATCACGATGGCGCCGTGCCCGGCCGGCACCTCGCGCATGGCCAGCGAAGAGAACAGCGGAAATCCCACCACCACGCCGAGCGCGGTCACGGCAAGGCGCCACCATTGGCCGCCGCGCGGCCGCCGATGCGCAGCCAGCGCGCCGCGTGCGGCCAGCAGCACGATCGCCAGCATGGCCGCGATCACGGCGCGGGCCAGCGCGACGAAGATGGGGTCGAGCTCCGCCACGGCCATCCGCGTGAAGGGCAGCGTCTGGCTGAAGATCGCCACGCCGATAAAGCCCAGCAGCATGCCGCCGGACGGTGGGGAGGAAGGATTGCGGGAGGTCATCATCAATTCCGGAACATCAATGCGGCTGGCCAGCGACGGCGATCCATGCCGCCGTCAGCGCCAGCGCCAGGCCCATCGCGCCGTTGAACCAGCGCACGCGATTGCCGTGCGCCAGCCACTGGCGCAGCGATGCGCCCAGCACGCCATAGGCACCGTTGCTGCAGAAGCCGAACAGCGCAAACACCGCGCTGACCAGCGCGATACGCTGGGCGGGCGAAGGCGCGCCGGCCATGTAGGACGCCGCCACGGCCAGCGCCAGCATCCACGCCTTGATATTGGCGTACTGCAGCGCGACCGACTGCCAGACGTTCATCGGCTTGAGCACGGTTTTTTCCGCGAGGGATGTGCTGCGCGCGATCTTCCATGCGAGCCACAGCAGGTAGGCCACGCCAATCACGTGGATCACCGTGGCCAGCACCGGGCTGGCCAGGATCAGCGCACCCACGCCCGAGGCGCACAGGGCCACGATGCTGGCAAAGCCGAAGGCCACGCCGACGCAATGCGGCAGGGTGGCGCGCAGGCCGAAGTTGGCGCCGGTCACGGCGGCGATGGTGGTGTTGGGGCCGGGCGTGAAGGCGCCGACGGCGAGCAGCGTCACCAACGCGAGGAACTGGGCCATCGACAGGCCCGTCAGCCAGCTGCTATCCATGACGGTGGCGCCTCAGGCGAAGTTGACGACAACGCGCCGGTTGGTGCGGCTTTTCTTTTCGATCTTGGTCACGGCCACGGGGCCGATCTCGCCCGTGTTGGCCACATGGGTGCCGCCGCAGGGCTGGCGGTCCACGCCGGGGATCTCGATGATGCGGATGGTCGAAGTGCCGGCCGGCGGCGCCGCGCCCACGGTGCGCACGAGGTCCGGCTGGGCCGCCAGTTGTTCGGGCGTGATGCGGTCGATCCGCACCTCGGTCTTCGCACCGATCAGCGCGTTCAGCTGCGCGGTCAGTTCGGACTTTTCGAGCGTGGATTCGGGCAAGTCGAAGTCGATGCGGGCCGAGTCCGGCGAGATGCTGCAGCCCGTTACCGGCACCGGGATCAGGGATCCGAGCAGATGCAGGCAGGTGTGCAGCCGCATCAGCTTGTGGCGGCGCGCCCAGTCGATCCTCACCTCCACGCGATCGCCGGCCTGCACAGCCGGGGCATCCGGGGCGGGCACATGCAGGATGCGCGTGCGGTCGTCGCCATAGACCGTGTCGGTCAGCACGATCACGCGGCCATCGGCCAAGGTCAGCGTGCCGGTGTCTCCCGCCTGTCCGCCGCTGCGCGCGTAGCAGACGGTCTGGTCCAGCTCGATGCCGCCTTCGCTCACGGCCACGACCGTGGCGCTGCAGTGGTCGAGGTAGGCGTCGTCGTCGAAACGCTTGTGAGTCGTGGCGGACATCGCGGGGGCTCCTTCGGTGTGTGGGGCTTGTTGTTGTGTTGTCGTATCGGGGATTCAGCCCAGGGTCTTGATGCCCGTCGGCGTTTCGATCTCGGCGGCGAGCCCCGGCGCGCCATCGGCCTGTTCGATCTCGATCAGGTGGTCGGCGCCCAGCCAGGCCAGCCCCTGTCGCAGCAGTTCCGCATGCGGGTGCCGCCCCCGCAGCCTGCGCAGCGCCATGTCCTGGCGCGGCAGGCTGACCGCCGGATGATTGGCCACATCCCACTGGATCAGCGTGGGGAACAGGCCGTCGCCGGCGCTGGCTCCTTCACCCCGCCACGCGGGCAGGCTGCCGTCCTCGGGCACCGTCAGCCGCCAGTGCAGGTCGCCGCGCGTCATCGGGATGGCCGGGGCGATGCGGTCCGGGTATTGCGCCTGCCAGCGCGACAGGTCGGCGGGGCGCTCCACGCGGGCCGCCCAGTGCGCCAGGAACGGGCCGTCGCGCAGGCGCTGCTGCATCAGATCGCTGTCCAGTCCGAACCAGCGCGGCCGGTCGGGCGCCGGCGCCGCCGGGTCGATCGCCATGACTTCCAGGTACAGGCCGCCAAACAGGCCCATTACGCGGTTGTGCGTGCCCATGCCCGGGTGCGCGCCGCCGCTTTGCGGGGCGACACCGAGCACGCCGGCCACGTAGTCGACCCCTGAATCCAGGTCGGGCGCGGCAATCACGAGGTGGTCAATGGCTAGCTTCATCGTCGGTTGATGGTAGTCAAGGTTGGCGGTACAGTACCGATACAGTTCAGCGGATCGTATTCAGTACAGTTTCGGGAGCACCACATGGAAGGCAGCCAGGAGGACGGAAACCCGCCCAAGACGCCAGCTCGCAAGAATAGCGGAGGCGACGCCAGTGCGGTGGGCGGCACACGCGCATTGCGGCTGGTGATGCCGGCGGCGGGCCATGAGCGGCTGCCGGACCCCATTCCGTCCGCCCAGATGACGCTGGTCGAGCAACTGACCGAATGGGCGCGATTGCGGATCGACGAGCGCGTGTTCCGGGCCGGGATGCGAATGCCATCGATCCGGCAACTGGCCACGGAGAAAGGGATTTCGCGCTTCACCGTGGTGGAGGCCTACGAGCGGCTGGTGGCGCTGGGCTACCTGGAATCCCGGCGCGGCTCGGGTTTTTATGTGCGCGAGCGCGTCAGTCATTCCGCCGCGGTCGTCCCGCCGCCCTCGAATGCCATCCGCAATATCGACGTCACCTGGCTGCTGCGCAGCATGTTCCACTCGGCAGAAAGCCACAAGGCGCCGGGCTGGGGCTTCCTGCCCAATGAATGGCTCGACGGCGAGCTGGTTTCCGGCGCGCTGCGCAGCCTGGGCCGCCAGCCGGGCAACCACTTCCTCGCCAGCGGCACGCCGCAAGGCTTCCTGCCGCTGCGCCAGCAGCTGCGGACGCGCCTGGAGGAGTTGGAGATCGGCGTCACGCCGGATCAGATCGTGATGACGTCCGGTATCACCCAGGCACTGGACCTGATCGCCCGGGAATTCCTGCATCCCGGCGACACCGTGCTGGTTGGCGATCCGGCCTGGTTCGTGATGTTCGCCCGCTTTGCGACGCAGGGTGCCAACGTGATCGGCGTGCCCTACACGGCGGACGGCCCGGACCTGGAGGCGCTGGAGCGGATCGTCCAGGCCCACCGGCCCAGGTTCTTCGTCGTCAATTCCGTGCTGCACAACCCGACCGGCACCTCGCTCTCCGCGGCGCGCGCGCATCGGCTGCTGCAGCTGGCCGAGCAGTACGACTTCCTGATCATCGAGGACGACATCTATTGCGATCTGTGCCCGCCCGGCCACGCCGCGACGCGGCTGGCCAGCCTGGACCAGCTGAGGCGCGTGATCTACCTGGGTAGCTTCTCCAAGACGCTCGCCGCCAACCTGCGGGTCGGGTTTATCGCCGCCAGCCCGGACCTGGCCGTGACGCTGACCGACAGCAAGCTGGTGACCGGCATGGCGACTCCGGAGATCAACGAACGCGTGGTCTACAAAGTGCTGACCGAAGGGCACTACCGCAAGCACGTGGAGCGGGTGCGCGCCAGGCTGGACCGCGCCCGCGACGAGACGCGCCACCGGCTGGAACGGCTGGGTTTGCGCATGTTCCCCGGCCAGCATGCCGGCATGTACCTGTGGGCGGATACGGGCGTGGATACCAACGCCATCGCCACGGCGGGGCATGAGGAAGGCTACCTGTTCGCGCCGGGCAGCCTGTTCTCGCCGTCGCAGATGCCGTCCAGCTGGACGCGCTTCAACATCGCCAGCAGCAGTGACCCCGGCATGCTGCGCTTCCTGGCCGGGCAGATGGATCGCCTGTCGGGCCAGTCAGCCGCCCCGGGGGCTTGAAAAATCGCCGGCCAGTCCCGATTTGCTGCCCCATCGACGCCGGCCCGGACCCACGGGCCGGGCATGTTCCGTTTGCCTGTTTTTAAGAGGAGAACCATGACCGCACCGCACGAGACGATGAGCTTCCAGGCGGAAGTGAAGCAACTGCTGCACCTGATGATCCACTCGCTGTACAGCAACAAGGAAATTTTCCTGCGCGAGCTGGTTTCGAATGCTTCGGACGCTACCGACAAGCTGCGCTTCGAGGCGATCGCGAACCCCGCGCTGCTCGAGAACGACGCCGACCTGGCCATCCGGATCGAAGCGGATGCCGCCACCCGCACGCTGAAGATCACCGACAACGGCATCGGCATGAGCCGTGACGAGGCGATCCGCAACCTCGGCACCATCGCCCGGTCGGGCACCAAGGAATTCTTCCAGCAACTGTCCGGTGACCAGCAGAAGGATGCGGCGCTGATCGGCCAGTTTGGCGTGGGCTTCTACTCGGCCTTTATCGTTGCCGACAAGGTCACGGTGGAAACCCGCCGCGCGGGCCTCCCCGCCGACGAGGCCGTGCGCTGGGAAAGCGCCGGCGACGGCGAGTTCTCCGTGGATGCCATCACCCGCACCGAGCGCGGCAGCACCATCACGCTGCACCTGCGCGAGGGCGAGGACGATTTCCTGTCGGCCTACCGCCTGCGCCACATCATCCAGAAGTACTCGGACCATATCTCGCTGCCGATCCGCATGCCCAAGGAGGAGTGGGATGCCGAGGCCAGCGCGCACAAGCGCACCGGCGAGTGGGAAAGCGTGAACCAGGCCAGCGCCCTGTGGACGCGTGCCAAGTCCGATATCACCGACGAGCAGTACCAGGCGTTCTACCAGCACATCGCCCACGATCACGAGGCGCCGCTGGCCTGGACCCACAACCGCGTGGAAGGGCGCAGCGAATATACCCAGCTGCTGTACATCCCGGCGCGCGCGCCGTTCGACCTCTGGGACCGCAATCACAAGGCCGGCCTGAAGCTGTACGTGAAGCGCGTGTTCATCATGGACGATGCGGATCAGCTGCTGCCGTCGTACCTGCGCTGGGTCAAGGGCGTGGTGGACTCGGCGGACCTGCCGCTGAACGTGTCGCGTGAACTGCTGCAGGAAAGCCGCGATGTGCGTGCGATTCGCGAAGGCTGCGCCAAGCGCGTGCTGTCGATGCTGGAATCGCTGGCTGACAGCGAGGACGAAGCCGAGCGCAACAAGTATGCGACCTTCTGGGAGCAGTTTGGCCAGGTGCTCAAGGAAGGCCTGGGCGAGGATCAGGCCAATGCCGAACGCATCGCGAAGCTGCTGCGCTTTGCGTCGACGCAAGACGACACGGCCGGGCAATCGGTCTCGCTGGCGGCGTACGTGGGCCGCATGAAGGATGGGCAGGACAAGATCTACTACGTCACGGCCGACACCTGGGCCGCGGCGAAATCGAGCCCGCATCTGGAAGTGTTCCGCAAGAAGGGCATCGAAGTGCTGCTGCTCACGGAGCGCGTGGACGAGTGGATGCTGTCCTACCTGCGCGAGTTCGAGGGCAAGGAGCTGATGTCCGTGGCGCGTGGCGACCTGGATCTGGGCAGCCTGGCCGATGAAGCCGAGAAGGCCGAGCAGGAAAAGGCCGAAACCGACTGGAAGGAAGTGGTCGACCGCGCCAAGGCCGTGCTGGAAGGCAAGGCCAAGGACGTGCGCGTGACGCTGCGCCTGACGGAATCGGCGTCGTGCCTGGTGTCCGATGACGGCGACATGAGCGGCTATCTGCAGCGCCTGCTGAAGCAGGCCGGCCAGAAGGCGCCGGACGCCCAGCCGATCCTGGAGCTGAATCCGGAGCACGCACTGGTGAAAAAGCTGCGTGACGTGCCGGACGGCGACGCGTTTGGCGACCGCGTGCGCGTGCTGTTCGACCAGGCCCTGCTGGCCGAAGGCGGCATGCTCGAGGACCCGGCGGCCTATGTGCAGCGTGTCAACCGTCTGCTGGCCTGACGGCGTGACGCACCGGCAGGGCGGGGTGGCCGGCGACGGCCGCCCCGTTTTGCCGTCATGAGGCCCCGGCAATGACCACCAAACGCTGCTTTCCTCCGGTCGTCGATGCCCACACCCGCGTGCTCGTGCTCGGCAGCCTGCCGGGCGAGGTCTCGCTCGCGCAAAGCCAGTATTACGCGCACAAGCAGAATCAATTTTGGCGGTTGGTTGGCGATATTACGGGCGAGGATCTCGTCGCGATGGGATACGCCGAACGACTGCAAACGCTGCTGGCCCACAACATTGGCTTATGGGATGTGGTGGCGGAAGCGAAGCGCGATGGGAGCTTGGACAGCAACATCCGTGATCATGCCGGCAATGATCTTGTGGGATTGATCGAATCGCTACCGAATCTGACAGTGATTGCGTTCAATGGCGGTACCGCTGAACGTATTGGATTGAAGGCCCTTGGGCGGGCCGCCGGCGGTCATCACCTGGTCAGGTTGCCTTCCAGTAGCCCGGCTCATACCCTGTCCTACGCGGAAAAATTGCGTGCCTGGCAGGAGTTGCGAAGGTGGCTGGGGGACTGAGGCCGACGCTAATAGTGACTGACTCTTGCCACATTCGCTTCTGGAGCGGGCTGTCGGCCACCAATAGCTGGCTGAACACGGAAGCGCGAGGTCGGTCTGAAGAACACTGGCCTTGGTCGAATGCCGAAACTCCGTAGCCGACCCTCGGCTAATGCTCAAGCATCGCGCCCAAGTCGAGTTCGTCGGCAACCTTCTTTAATCGCTTGTCGCGAGTCCAGATGGTGACGCCGGGATGCAGACGTGCGGATGCCAGCAGTGATGTATCGACATATCCGATCCCACGATTGAATAACCCTTCTCGTTCGATCAAATAGAACGTCTCTTCCGGCGTTGCAATCGGTGCCCGGGGCAGATCGAGTAAAGCACCGAGCACAACGTCTCGGTTGCGTAGACTGCCCAGCGATATCTCTCCAATCACGAATGAATGAGCCAGGACACGCTCCTCGGAAAGCAAACTAAYCAGCAAAGGATCGGACGCGTTAATGTGGTCTATCCAGACTGACGTGTCGACAAGAATCATTCGACGTCCTGCCGGCGACGCGGCGCCCCCTGTATGCCGGGTTGACTACCGCCAAGGTTCGCGAGCCGCCTCCCGGCCTCACGTTGGATCAATGCTTTGAGAGCTTCACGCACAAGCGCCGACTTTTCCTCCAAACCTGTATAGGCTTGAGCCTTGGCGATCAATTCGTCATCGAGAGCGATGGTAGTACGCATGGACGGCTCCACAAGTTGGAGCACCTATAATAGCATCGTTTGATGCCTTTTGTCGTGCCGGTGCATCGGTTGAAGCCAAGTTGGCCGTAGTCGCCAGGCGTCTGTGACGCCTGGCTTGGAGGGCCACCGCACCCGTACACGATGTCAAATTAGCCAAGACAACAATCAGTTCTGGCGCCTGGTTGGCGAGACGATCGGCGTGGATCTGCCGTCGCTGGACTACGACGCGCGCCTGCAGGCGCTGCTTGCGCATCGGATCGGCTTGTGGGACGTGGTGGCCGAAGCGCGCCGCGATGGCGGCCTCGACAGCAATATCCGCGACCATGCGGGCAACGACCTGATCGGTCTGATCGAAGCGTTGCCCGGTCTCAAGGTAATCGCGTTCAATGGTGGTACGGCGGCGCGTATCGGCAAGAAAGCGCTCTCGGATCATGCGGATCGGCATCGGATCGTCATGCTTCCCTCCAGCAGCCCTGCCTACACATTGTCGTACGCGGAAAAGCTGCGCGCCTGGCAGACATTGCGGCCATGGCTGCCTGTGAAGCCGCGCCTGGCATAGTTCGTTCAGCCGAAGTCCGGCTGCGTGGCTGCGTAGCTTGGCCGCGCACGCATGACTGCGTGACCACGCCGGATGTTCGCCCGTGTTTCCAACATCGCCGCGCTTTCCGGGAATCGCGCCAGATACTCGACGATCGGGGCGAAGAACAGGTCGGCCATCGACAACGTATTCCCGACCAGGAAATCGCGCCCGCCGTATGCCTGCTCCAATGCATCGAGCTGCCTCGCGATCTCGGGCAGGGCCGCCTCGATGGTGGCACGATCAGGCTGGCCGTCCTGGCCCTTCGGGAACACGTAGTGCAGCACGTAGCGGCGCACCATCGCATCGTAGCCGTGGCAGTTGATCAGGCTGATCCACTGCTCGCAGCGTGCGCGGGCAGTGGGGCCGGTTTGCGGAATCAGGTTTGGGCCGCCAAAGACGTCGTTGATATAGCTCAGGATGGCGCGCGTTTCGTAGAATTCGATCGGACCGTCGGCGAATGCCGGAATGCGGCCAAACGGGTTGTGGGCCAACAGTTCGTCGTTGTGCGGCGCAAGTGGCTTGAGCTTGTAGGGCACGCCTTTCTCTTCGAGCGCCAGGCGCACCGTGCGAACGTAGGTGCTGCGCGCATCGCCGTAGACGGTCAGCGTGCCGGCGCTGCCTTCGGCATCCACATAGTCGCTAAGGTTGTTGAAGACCGATTGCCAGCCGCCGGCGTGCGAATCGCGCGTGGCGGTGTCGGGGAAGCCACTATGGCGCATGTGCAGGTGCGTGCCGCCATCCTTGTCGGTCAGTGTGATCTCGATGAGCGTGCGCACGCCGGCGGGTGGCTCGCTCCCTTCCCACTGCCACGTGTAGGCCAGAAAGTCAGCGCGATCGATCTTCTGATACTCGCCACCGACAACGTGTTGCTCGCCGTCCTTTGCGCCCATCACAAGTCGATAGCGGCCGCCCACGCGCGCATCGGCGCTGGCTTCCAATACCTGCATGCCACGCGGGCAATGCCAGACGGCCAGGGCGGCCTGGTCGGTAAATGCATCAAACACCCGCTCGCGCGGCGCGCGGATCTGGCGGGTCATCTCCAGATGAAACGTTGCAGCTTCGGTCATGACTTGATCCCCTTTTTCCGGTGGGTGACAGCGGGCTCGCTTTGTGTCTGCTCGACAAAGGCCACCAGCCTGTCGAGATTGCCATCCCAAAGCCGGCGATAGGTCTCCAGCCAGCCATGCGCATCGCGCAATGCGCCAGGGCGCAAATGGCAGATACGCCAGCGTGCGTTGACTTCCCGCTCGATTAGTCCTGCGTCGGCCAGCACACGCAGATGCCGGGAGATGGCCGGGGCGGATATATCGAACGGGCGCGCCAGTTCGCTGACCGGGGCGTCGCCCTCGGACAACCGCGCAAGAATCGCGCGGCGCGTCGGGTCGGCCAGGGCAGCAAAGATGGTGGAGAGGGGGTCGCCGGTATTTGGCATGAGGTCATTTAACTCATTGGTTAAATGAAGATCAAGCTCTGTTACATCCGATGGTTCGGGGCGCAGGCGATCCGGGAGGGGGGATACGCGCCGGCCAGTGGAGGTCCAGCCGGCTCAAAGGGCAGGGGAGGGAAGTGCCGCTCAGGTCGTCGTGTCAGGGCCGCCAACGTGGCGGTGACCTGGGCTTGCAGGCCGGCCACGGTGCCAGCCTTGGCGCTGTCATCCGCGCCGCTGTTCTGCGCCGCCTGCAACGGCTGCATCCGCGCGGCCAACTGCCTGGTGGTGTCAAATTAGACAAAATAACAACCGGTTCTGGCCGCTGATGGGCGATATTCTCGGCAAGACCTGCGGCATGGATTATCCTGTGCGGCTGCATCAAGATCAGGGGTCAAGTTTTTCCGGAAGTAGCCGTAATCCCAGATCACCGACGCTCCATGGTGGAGAGCCGGGATCAAGAACCAGCTGCTTTCAGCCATGTTGTTGATGTCCGTCCTCCTGCAGCCGTGTTGTTGCAGTCTGGCTGCCTTGCCAAACAAACTGCCACTACATACTAAAAAGCATGTTTGACAAATTTTGCCATCCCCGGTTGTTCGCCTGCGTCATTGCGATGCAGTTGTCGATGGGCGCGTCCGCTGTTTTCGCGCAAGCCAATCCGGCGCCCGCCGTCGACACTTCGGTCGAGTCCGGTACGCCGGCCGAGCCATCTTCGACGAGCCTCGTCGCTGAACTGCAGCAGCGTATGCGAGACAAGTCCGTCCGTGAATTGCGCGCAAGCGTCAATGGCGACTACGGCGCGACCCTGATGCTTGCCGATGATCAGGTGCTTTGCTACGTCGGGCTCTCTTACCAGAACAAGCTCTGGAATGTATCGCGCTTTCATTCGTTGGCGGCGGCCGAGTCGGCTTACCGTACGGCCAGCAAGCAAAGCGCAGCCATGGCTGACGATGAGATCCGGCGGCAATTGCTGGCCACGCAGCAGCGCCAATATGATCGTGCGATTCAAGACGCGGAAGCGCGGGCCAGTGCCCTCACCAATGACTTGAGCGTGATCCAGGCGCAGCGCCAGCGCCTGACGGAGACCCGGCAGGCATCCCGCATGGAAGTGCAGGCCGCCGAAGTCGATAACCGCGCCGCGCGCACTCAGCTGGAAAAGCTCCGGCAGGAAATTCGCCGTATCGAGTCGACCCTGGCGGACTCGGGTCAGATGCCCGGGTCGCAGAAGACGCGGCGCTAGGCACTGGCCGCATCGGGTTCCGGCCCGTCTGTTCAGGCGGGCGGGGCAGGTGGTGCGGCGCGCCCGGCTGGCCTGGGCAGGCCGGGCAGGCAGAGTATCGCGGTATGTATCCGCGGTATGTCTCAATACAATGGCCGCAGCCGTGAGGCAAGTCAGGCCGTTGTGTCGACGATATTGCCCGAGGTGCTGCCGCCGGCTTCCTGAATCGCTTCGGCCAGCTTGGAGACGGCCTCCTGCAGGGCGGCGGACGTCGCCGTCACGCCGGCTTGCAGGGCCGCCACGGTGCTGGCCTTGGCGCTGTCGTCAGTGTTGCTGTTCTGCGCCGCCTGCAGTTGCTGCATCTGGGCGGCGAGCTGCTTCTGCAACGCCTCGATCTGCTGCTTCAGGGCCTTGATGACGGCCGATTCGCTGTCTTCGCTGCTGCTGTCGGTGGCGCCTGCGCCGCCGGCCTTGCCTGCACGGCCGAGGCCGGACGGGCCGGTGATCGAGCCGCTGGCGCGGGCCGAGCCCGAAGCCGGGCCCGTGACGCTCCCCTGGCTGTCGCCTGCCTTGCTGTCGGTTGCCTGGGTTTCGGCATCAGCGGGTTGGGTGAAGCGGTTGGCCCTGGTTACGGTGACGTCACTGGGCGTGATGATCTGGGGGGTAACGCTGCTGAGGATTGTCATGCGTAAATCCGATCGACGGGAGAGCGTACCCCGTCATCGGCACCGTCCCGGAAAACTTTAGGGCGACGGGGGCGGTCTTACCGGCTTCTGTCACAATCGCGGCCATGACCGGCTCCGGTGGAGCCGGCGGCATTTTTCCGGGTTCATTGCATATGTCCTCTTTCGGCATCGGCGGCATCGGCCTGCACGTGATCGTCGCGATCTTCTTCGCGATCCATGCGGTGCGCAGCCACCAGAACATGTACTGGCTCCTGCTGCTGTTTATCTTCCCCGGCCTGGGCAGCGTGGTGTATTTCTTCGCGGTCTACCTGCCCAGCCTGCGCCAGACGCGCGGCGCGCGGGCGGCCACACGCGCCATCAAGCAGATCGTCGATCCGAACCGCGCCGTGCGTGAGGCGCGCGACGCGTTTGATCGCGCGCCAACGGTCGATCACCGCATGCGCCTGGGCGCGGCATTGCTCGATGCCGGCAACGCCGTTGAGGCGCTGGAACACTATCAGGCTGCTGCCAACGGGCCATTTGCCTCCGATCCGGCGTTGCTGCAGGGCCTGGCCCGGGCGCAGGTCGCCACAGGCCAGCATGCGGCCGCGCAGGCCACGCTCGAGCGTCTGTTCGCGGCCACGCCGCAGGCGCGGGAACAGGCGGATCCGGCATTGCTGTATGCTCGCGCGCTGGCTGCCGTCGGGTCCCCGGATACGCGTGCGGCGTTCGAGCAGGCGCTGGCGTGTGCCAGCGATGCCGCGCCGCGCTGCCTGTTTGCCGACTGGCTGGCCGCTCAGCCCGACGCCGCGGACCGCGAACGCGCGAGGGCGCTCTACACCGAAATTGTTCATGACGCCCGCCACTGGCCGCGCCATGCCCGCGAACACAATCGCGAATGGCTGCAGCGCGCGCAGACGGCGCTGGCCCAATGATCCGCGCCCTGGGCGCTTTTTTCTGTTCTATGACGCTTCTGAAACGCAAATCGATCGAGGCAGTCGCCTCGCGCCGCCCGGCACGGGGTCATCGCGAATCCTCTCGCAACAACCTCTGGGATGAGGGGGAGGATGCCGGCAAACACAGCGGCAAGGAAACTGGCAAAGATGGCGGCAAGGGCGCCGGCAAGGCGACTCAAAAGGACGCCGGCAAGGAAGTGCGCATGAAGCCGCGCTTCGCGCCGGTGACGTTTTCCGAGATGGACGGCGTGCGCTACCTGCACTTCGGAACCGAATGGGTCCAGGGTGCGATGCGGCTGCGCAAGCCCGATGCCATCGAACTGGAGTACGCGCAGCAGATGATGGCGTGGCTGCTGTTCCAGTCGCCCTCCGATGGTGACTTCCATGTGGTGCAGCTGGGGCTGGGTGCCGCCGCGCTGACCAAGTTCTGCCATCGTCATTTCGCGCGCGCGAAGGTGACTGCTGTGGAGTTGAATCCGGCGGTGATCGTGGCGGGCCGCAGCATGTTCGGCCTGCGCAATGACGACGCCCGCCTGACGGTGCGGGAGCAGGACGCCTGGGACTACGTGATGGATGGCGCGACCACGGCATCCGTGGACGCGCTGCAGGTGGACCTGTACGACGCCACGGCGCGGGGTCCGGTGCTCGACACCACGGCGTTCTATCGCGCCTGCCGCCGCGTGCTGAAGTCGCCCGGTGTGATGACGATCAACCTGTTCGGCGACCACGAGAGTTTTCCGAAGAACATCGTGCGGATCTGCGACGCATTCGACAATCGCGTGCTGGTGTTCCCGGAGGTGCACGACGGCAATATCATCGCGATGGCCTTCAATGGGCCGGCGATCGATGTGTCCTGGGAAACGGTGGAGGCAAGGGCCGCGGTCGTGGAAGCCGCGACGACGCTGCCGGCGAAAGACTGGGTGCAGAAGCTGCGCGCGGCCAACGCGCGTCAGGAAGCCCGGCTGGTGATCTGAGGCGCTGGTGATCAGAGGCACGGTCGCTCTGGCGAGGGCTGGAGCGGCGGCGTCCACGCAGCGGAGTCGGAGCGAACAACGATGAAACAAGGGGGCACTGTGAACTGCACCCCAAAAGTTGGACATACATCCAACCTTTGGGGTGTTTTTCATGACGAAGTACGATGAGGCGTTCAAACGTCAAGTGGTCCAGGAGTATTTGTCCGGCTTTGGAGGGGTCATGTCGCTGAGTCGGAAGCACAGTATCAG